>NZ_JBIRHH010000004.1:429335-611988 GCF_044328425.1 Streptomyces sp. NPDC017943
CGAGCAGACCTACCTCGAAGGCAAAGCCGACGGGAAGGCGGAAGCCAAAGCCGAGAATCAGGCCGAGCTCATCCTCCGCGTGCTCCAGAAGCGAGGAATCCCCCTCACCCCCGACGACCGCGCACGCATCACCACCTGCACCGACCTCGACACCCTCACCCGATGGTTCGACCGGTCCCTCACGGCCGCGTCGGCGGCCGACCTCTTCGCCGACGCCGAAGACTGAGCCGAGCATGGTCGCCACCTACTTCCCGGGCAGGGGAACCCTCTTCGAGCAGACCTACCTCGAAGGCAAAGCCGACGGGAAGGCGGAAGCCAAAGCCGAGAATCAGGCCGAGCTCATCCTCCGCGTGCTCCAGAAGCGAGGCGTCCCCCTCACCCCCGACGACCGCGCACGCATCACCACCTGCACCGACCTCGACACCCTCACCCGATGGTTCGACCGGTCGCTGACCGCCGTCGGTGCGCACGAGGTCTTCTCCGCGGAGTGAGCGCGGGGCGCGGACAGCACAGCGGCCCGGGACCGTTTCCGGTTCCGGGCCGCTGCGCTGCTCGGCGTGCTGGTGCTCCGCGGGCTACTTCGGCTGCGGCTTCCGCACCGACAGGTGCAGTTCCTTCAGCCGGGCCTCCTCCAGCTCCGTCGGCGCGCCCATCATCAGGTCCTGGGCGTTGCCGTTGAGCGGGAAGGCGATCGTCTCGCGGATGTTGGGCTCGTCCGCGAGGAGCATGACGATGCGGTCGACGCCCGGCGCGATGCCGCCGTGCGGCGGGGCGCCGAAGCGGAAGGCGCGCAGCATGCCGGCGAACTTCTCCTCGACGGTCTCCCGGTCGTAGCCGGCGATCTCGAACGCCTTCAGCATGATCTCCGGCTCGTGGTTCCGGATCGCGCCGGAGGACAGCTCGACGCCGTTGCAGACGATGTCGTACTGCCAGCCCAGGATGTCCAGCGGGTCCTGGGTCCGGAGGGCTTCCAGACCACCCTGCGGCATCGAGAAGGGGTTGTGCGAGAAGTCGATCGCGCCGGTCTCCTCGTCCTTCTCGTACATCGGGAAGTCGACGATCCAGCAGAACCGGAAGACGCCGTCCTCGAACTGCCCGGCGCGCTTGGCGGCCTCGACCCGGACCGCGCCCATGATCTTGGAGACCTCGTCGAACTCGCCCGCGCCGAAGAACACCGCGTGACCGGCGGCCAGCGAGAGCCGCTTGGTGAGCTCCGCGACGTTGTCCTCGGTGAGGAACTTCGCGATCGGACCGGTCAGCAAGCCGTCCTCGGCGACACGGACCCAGGCCAGGCCCTTGGCGCCCTGCGAGACGGCGTAGTCGCCGAGCTGGTCGAAGAACTTGCGCGGCTGGCCGGAGACGTCCGGCACCGGCAGGGCGCGGACGTGCTTGCCGGCGAACGCCTTGAACTCCGAGCCCTCGAAGATGTCGGTGATGTCGACGAGTTCGAGCTGGGCGCGCAGGTCGGGCTTGTCGGAGCCGTACTTCAGCATCGCCTCGCGGAACGGGATCCGCGGGAACGGCGAGGTGACGTGACGGCCGCCGCCGAACTCCTCGAAGAGCTCGGTCATCAGCTTCTCGACGGGCTGGAAGACGTCCTCCTGCTCGACGAAGCTCATCTCGATGTCGAGCTGGTAGAACTCGCCCGGCGAACGGTCGGCGCGGGCGTCCTCGTCACGGAAGCAGGGCGCGATCTGGAAGTACCGGTCGAAGCCCGAGATCATCAGCAGCTGCTTGAACTGCTGCGGAGCCTGGGGCAGGGCGTAGAACTTGCCCGGGTTCAGCCGGGAGGGGACGACGAAGTCGCGGGCGCCCTCGGGGGAGGTCGCGGACAGGATCGGCGTCGCCATCTCGTTGAACCCGAGGGCGACCATCTTCGAGCGGATCGAGGCGATCACCGACGACCGCAGCATGATGTTCTTGTGCATGCGCTCGCGCCGCAGGTCGAGGAAGCGGTACTCCAGGCGCCGCTCCTCGTTGACGCCGTCCTCGGTGTTGATCGTGAACGGCAGCGGGGCCGCCGCACCGAGCAGCTCGACCTCACCGACCTCGACCTCGACCTCACCGGTCGGCAGCTCGGGGTTGATGTTCTCGGCACCGCGGGAGACGACCTTGCCGTCCACACGGACGGTCGACTCCTTGGAGAGCTTGTCGAGGGCCTCGTAGGCGGGGGTGCCGGGACGGGCCACGAGCTGCGTGATGCCGTAGTGATCGCGCAGATCGATGAAGAGGATGCCGCCCAGGTCGCGCCGATTGTGCAGCCAGCCACTCAGCCGGACGTCGGTGCCGACGTCAGAGGCGCGGAGCTCGCCGCAGGTGTGGGACCTGTACCGATGCATCGTCGTTCATCCAGTCTTCGCTGATCGGGGTCTGTGTTTCACGTGAAACTGGTCCCCAGCGTACCGGGCAGGTGAAGATCGGCTCTCCCCCGTTGTGCATCGCGCACGGGTCCGCCTTCGGTGGCAGTCTTCGAGCGCCTCTTCTTAAAGTGGGGCAATGCGCACTGGCGAGCCCCTGCCCGCCGTGGGGGAGGCACTGGCCGCCCTCGCGACCGGTCTGTGGCAATGGGACACCGCCACCGGGCTGGTCACGGTCGACGCCGAGGCGGCACGGCTGCTCGGGCTGCCCGCCGAGCAGGTCACGCTCACCGAGGCCCAGGCCCGGGCCCGGCTGCACCCGGTGGACTGGAACGAGATCACCGGCGTGGTCCAGCTGGCCGTCGCCGAGGCCACCCTCGCCGAGGTCCGCATCCGGATCATGGACGAGCAGGGGCAGGTGGTCCGGGTCGTGCGCAGCCGCTCCAAGCCGACCTTCGACCGCGCCCGCAAGGCGTACCTGCTGATCGGCACCCTCCAGGAGGTCACCGAGCCGACGCCGGGCACCCCAGCGGGGCGCAGCGCGGTCACCGGCGACTGGCGGCGCTCGCGGGAGGCCTTCCTGCTGGACGCGGGCCGGGCGCTGGCGGAGGCGCGCTCCACCCAGGAGGTCCTGCGGGTCACGGCCAATTTGTCGATGCCGGGCTTCTCACCGGACGGGCTGGCGGTGTTCGGGGTGGAGGGCGACCGGCTGACGGTCATCGGCCACCACGGCCAGCAGCGGGGCACCGAGAACCCGTTCTCGGACATGCCGCTGGACACGGACTACCCGGCCGCGGAGGTGGTGCGCACGGGCCGGGCGGTGTACCTGTCGTCGGCCCAGGAGTACAAGGCCCGCTACCCCCTGACGTGGCCGCTCGCCGAGCGGTTCGGGCGCCGCTCCTGGGCGTTCCTGCCGCTGACCGTGGCCGGCCGCACGATGGGCGCGTGGATGGCGGCCTTCGCCTATCCGGTCGCCTTCACGCCGGACGAGCGGTCCGTGCTGGCGACCGTGGCGCGGATGCTGGCGCAGGCGCTGACCCGGGCCGGGCTGGCGGAGAGCGAGCGGGCGCTGACCGACGGGCTCCAGCGCACGATGCTGCCGAGGCTGGGACCTCAGCGCATCCCGGGCATGAGCGTCGCCGCCCGTTACGTGCCCACCGGCGGCGGCCTCCAGGTGGGCGGTGACTGGTACGACGTGATCCCGCTGCCCAGCGGACGCTTCGCGCTGGTCATCGGGGACGTCCAGGGCCATGACGTCCGGGCGGCGGGCCTGATGGGGCAGCTGCGCATCGCCCTGCGCGCCTACGCCTCCGAGGGGCACCGCCCCGACGCCGTGCTGTCCCGGGCCTCCCGCTTCCTGCACGGCATCAGCGACGAGGACCCGTACGACCCGCGCTTCGCGACCTGTGTCTACGTCGAGGTCGATCCGTCGTCGGGGGTGCTGGACATCGCCCGGGCGGGCCATCCGGACCCGGCGATCCGGATGGCCGACGGCACGGTGCTGACCCGGCCGACCTCGGGCGGGCTGCCGCTGGGCATCGACCCGGACGCCGACTACCCGACGACCCGGCTGGTGCTGGAGCCCGGCGAGACCATGCTGATCTGCACGGACGGCCTGATCGAGACCGGCGGCCACGACCTGGACACCGGCTGGCGGCGGCTGCGGGCGATCCTGGAGGAGCACACGGGGGACCTGGAGGAGCTGGCCGACACCCTGGTGCAGGCCGTGCACGGGCCGTCCTCGCACCACACCATCGGCCCGCTGGCCGACCGCCGCGAGGACGACATCGCCATGCTGCTGCTGAGCCGGGAGGGCGGGGGCTGCGGCTGCGGGGACACCCGGGCGGCGACGCCGCCGGTGCGGCGCTCGGTGCTGACGGTGGCGCAGGCGGAACCGGAGCGGGTCGCGGTCGCCCGGCAGCAGCTGCGGGAGCTGCTGCACGACTGGTCCTCGCCGGACCAGATGGACTCGGCGGTGCTGCTGCTGTCGGAGCTGCTGACGAACGTCCTGGTGCACACGGACTCCGACGCGCTGCTGGTCGTGGAGTTGACCGGCGCCGTGGGGGAGCGGCGGCTGCGCGTCGAGGTGACGGACGCCGGCGACGACCTGCCGCACAAGCGCAGGCCGGGCGAACTGGCGTCCTCCGGCCGCGGCCTGGTCCTGATCGAACTGCTCGCGCACGCCTGGGGGGTGGAGCCGCGGGGCGAGGGCAAGAGCATCTGGTTCGAGCTCTACGAGTCGGTGAACGGCTCGGGCGAGGGCGCGTGGACGCCGTGACGATCCCCCCGGCGTCAACCCAGTGACGCCGATACACCCTTTCGTGTGACCACCGGGTGAGTGACGACGACGCCCTTCACACCACCTGCACGATGTGTGCCCTGGCCGCTTCCGACCGCAGGCAAGGAAATCGCATGGGCAAGTCCGCATCCCGTGAGGAACGGGGCAGGAGTTCCTCCTTCTCGATGTCGTACGAGGGCGGGCGGCGCGACCCCTCCACGCACGTCAAGCTCGGACGTCTCTCCTACAAGGGCCCCGCCACCGCCGTGGTGGCCCTGGCCGTGGTGGCGGCCGGTGGCGTGGTCGGGTACCAGCTGCTCGCCGGTCAGGACGGCTCCGGCGGCACGGGGTCCGGGCCGGGGACGAGCGTCTCCTCGGGCCCCGAGGCGGCGAAGGACACCGGCGGGCCGGACGCGGGCGGAGCGGGCCCGGGCCCGCAGGCCGCGGACGCGGGCGCCACCTCGGCACCGCCCGCGTCCGGCTCGTCGGCCACCGGCGGGTCCGGCCGCGCCACTCCCGCCGCCGACGGCGGGCCGGCGGCGGGAGCCGTCCGGGAGCACCGCAAGGTGGTGCTGCGGTCCGCGTCCAACATGGACCTGGACTTCGCCGACGCGGTCTCCGACATCACCTTCACGATGCCGTCCGGCGGCAACGGCTGGTCCCTGGTCGGCGACAGCGGCGACCTCGCCACCGTCGACGGCCCGGCGACCGCCGAGAGCTGCGCGGCGGCCACCGACTTCGGCTTCACCATCGACCGGAAGAACATCGCCAAGGGCCTCACGGCCTGCGTGCTCACGGACGAGAACCGGGTGGCGGCGATCACCGTCCTGGGCTGGCAGAAGGACGACAACGGCCTGTCGTCGGTCACCATGGACGTCACCCTGTGGGAGAAGCCCGAGGCGCCATGACGCCCGTCAGCCCTGGGGGCCGCTCTCGGTCATGCCGTGCACCGCGGGGACCGTGCCCAGCCGGCCCTTCTGGAAGTCCTCGAAGGCCTGCATGAGCTCGTCCTTGGTGTTCATCACGAACGGGCCGTAGTGGGCCATCGGCTCCCGGATGGGCTGCCCGCCGAGCAGGACGACCTCGAGGTCCGGGGTGTGGGAGTCCTGCGTGGCGTCCGCGCGGACGGTCAGCGAGGAGCCCGCGCCGAAGACGGCGGTCTGCCCGGCGTGGACCGGACGGCGGTCCGCGCCGACGCTGCCGCGCCCGGCCAGGACGTACGCCAGGCCGTTGAAGTCCTCGCGCCACGGCAGGGTCAGCTCCGCGCCCGCCGCCACCGTCGCGTGGATCATCGTGATCGGCGTGTGGGTGATGCCGGGGCCCTGGTGGCCGTCCAGCTCACCGGCGATGACCCGCAGCAGCGCGCCGCCGTCGGGGGTGGTGAGCAGCTGGACCGAGCCGCCGCGGATGTCCTGGTAGCGCGGGGCCATCATCTTGTCCTTGGCCGGGAGGTTCACCCACAGCTGCAGGCCGTGGAAGAGCCCGCCGGACATCACCAGGTGCTCCGGAGGGGCCTCGATGTGCAGCAGGCCCGAGCCGGCCGTCATCCACTGGGTGTCCCCGTTGGTGATCGTGCCGCCGCCTCCGTTGGAGTCCTGGTGGTCGAAGATCCCGTCGATGATGTAGGTGACGGTCTCGAAGCCGCGGTGCGGGTGCCAGGGGGTGCCCTTGGGCTCGCCCGGCGCGTACTCCACCTCGCCCATCTGGTCCATCATGATGAACGGGTCCAGGTAGCGGTAGTTGATGCCCGCGAACGCCCGGCGCACCGGGAACCCCTCGCCCTCGAAACCGCTCGGAGCGGTCGTGACGGCGAGCACGGGACGTGCCACGGCGTCGGCGGGCGCGGTCACGCGGGGCAGGGTCAGCGGGTTCTCGACGGTCACAGCAGGCATGTCGGTTCCTCCTCGGGTACGCCCAGTTTAGTTGAGCGTTGAACTTTCTGCCACCCCCAACCACGGAACCCGGGACCGCATTCCCGGCCGGGGGACGGCGCAGCGAACCACGGGGGACCTGCACGACGAAAGGCCGCCACCCCTGAACGGGACGACGGCCTCCGGACACCCGGCCGCCCGGCGCGGCGGCCGGGCCTGTGCACGGCAGCGGCGGCCTCTAGCCGTACATCCGCCGCATCGCGAACTCCACCATCTGCTCCACGGCCTTCGCGTCGAACACCATGCGGTGCTCGCCCTCCATGTCGAGGACGAACCCGTAGCCGGTCGGCAGCAGGTCCAGCACCTCGGCACCGGTGATCACGAAGTACTTGGACTCCTTGCCCGCGTACCGGCGCAGCTCCTTGAGGGTGCTGAACATGGGGATCACCGGCTGCTGGGTGTTGTGCAGCGCGAGGAAGCCGGGGTTGTCACCGCGCGGGCAGTACACCTTCGAGGTGGCGAAGACCTGCTGGAAGTCCTCGGCGGCCATCTGCCCGGTGGTGAAGGCGCGCACCGCGTCCGTGAGCGAGGGCGGGGACGGCTCGGGGTACAACGGCGGCTGCTGCCCGTATCCGCCGGACATCGGCTGCTGCGGAGGGGCGTACTGCGCTTGCGGGCCCGCTGTCTGGTCGTAGCCGTACATGGGCGCAAGCGTACCGAGCGCGGCGTCGCGGGGGTGCCGGTACGCCGGGCCCTTGACCGTCCCGGTGGGACCTGTCACAGATGACCGGGTGGGGTTGCGTCTTATTACTGACGGGTAGCATCATCGTAGCTACTTGTTGGTACGTGAACTAGCGCGAGGATCCAGTGCCTCGCCGATCTCTCTACGGAGCCGGGAGCCGTCGCCATGGGGCACTACAAGTCGAATCTCCGCGACATCGAGTTCAACCTCTTCGAAGTACTCGGGCGCGACAAGGTGTACGGCACCGGCCCGTTCGAGGAGATGGACGTCGAGACCGCCAAGAGCATCCTGGAGGAGCTGACCCGCCTCTCCGAGAACGAGCTGGCCGAGTCCTTCGCCGACGCCGACCGCAACCCGCCGGTCTTCGACCCGGAGACCAACACCGCGCCGGTCCCGGCCTCCTTCAAGAAGAGCTACCAGGCCTTCATGGACTCCGAGTACTGGCGCCTCGGGCTGCCCGAGGAGATCGGCGGCACCACCTCGCCCCGCTCCCTGATCTGGGCCTACGCCGAGCTGATCCTGGGCGCCAACCCGGCCGTGTGGATGTACTCCTCGGGCCCCGCCTTCGCCGGCATCCTCTTCGAGGAGGGCAACGAGGTCCAGAAGCACATAGCCAAGATCGCCACGGAGAAGCAGTGGGGCTCCACGATGGTGCTCACCGAGCCCGACGCGGGCTCCGACGTGGGCGCCGGCCGCACCAAGGCCGTGCAGCAGGAGGACGGCTCCTGGCACATCGAGGGCGTGAAGCGCTTCATCACCTCCGGTGAGCACGACATGTCGGAGAACATCCTCCACTACGTGCTGGCCCGCCCCGAGGGCGCCGGACCCGGCACCAAGGGCCTGTCCCTCTTCCTCGTCCCGAAGTACCTCTTCGACTTCGAGACCGGCGAGCTCGGCGAGCGCAACGGCGTCTACGCCACCAACGTCGAGCACAAGATGGGCCTGAAGGCCTCCAACACGTGCGAGATGACCTTCGGCGACAAGCACCCCGCCAAGGGCTGGCTGATCGGCGACAAGCACGACGGCATCCGCCAGATGTTCCGCATCATCGAGTTCGCCCGCATGATGGTCGGCACGAAGGCGATCTCCACGCTGTCGACCGGCTACCTGAACGCGCTGGAGTACGCCAAGGAGCGCGTCCAGGGCCCCGACCTCGCGAACTTCATGGACAAGACCGCGCCCAAGGTCACCGTCACCCACCACCCGGACGTCCGCCGCTCGCTCATGACGCAGAAGGCGTACGCCGAGGGCATGCGCGCGCTGGTGATGTACACCGCCTCGATCCAGGACGCCATCCAGATCAAGGAGGCCACCGGCGAGGACGCCACCGCCGAGCACGCGCTGAACGACCTGCTCCTGCCCATCGTCAAGGGCTACGGCTCCGAGAAGGGCTACGAGCAGCTCGCCCAGTCGCTGCAGACCTTCGGCGGCTCCGGCTTCCTCCAGGAGTACCCGATCGAGCAGTACATCCGGGACTCCAAGATCGACACCCTCTACGAGGGCACCACGGCGATCCAGGGCCAGGACTTCTTCTTCCGGAAGATCGTCCGCAACCAGGGCACCGCGCTGAACGGCCTGGCCGAGGACATCAAGAAGTTCCTCGCCCTCGGCACGGGCGGCGAGGAGCTGGCCGGCGCCCGCGAGCACCTCGCCAAGGCCGCCGTCGAGCTGGAGGCCATCGTCGGCCTGATGCTCACCGACCTCGCCGCCACCGAGCAGGACGTCAAGAACATCTACAAGGTCGGGCTCAACACCACCCGCCTGCTGATGGCCTCCGGTGACGTCGTCGTCGGGTACCTGCTGCTCAAGGGCGCCGCGATCGCCGCCGAGAAGCTGGAGACCGCGACCGCCAAGGACAAGGCCTTCTACACCGGCAAGATCGCCGCCGCGAAGTTCTTCGCCGCCAACGTCCTGCCGGGCGTCACCCTGGCCCGCAAGGTCGCCGAGGGCGTCGAGCTGGACCTGATGGAGCTGGACGAGGCCGCGTTCTAGACCTCGCTCCCGTCCCGTGTACGAGGGCCTGTTCCCCACCGTGGGGAACAGGCCCTCGTCCGTCGTTAAGGTGAAGCCATGACCCAACCTGCCCGCCCGTCCTCCCCCGCGAGCGCCCCGCGCGCGACCCGCCCCTTCGACCGCGGCCACACCGACGACCTCATGGCCTTCCTCGCGGCGAGCCCCTCGCCGTACCACGCCGTGGCCAACGCCGCCGAGCGGCTGGAGAAGGCCGGGTTCCGGCAGGTCGCCGAGACGGACGCCTGGGACGGGACGAGCGGCGGCAAGTACGTGCTGCGCGGCGGCGCGATCGTCGCCTGGTTCGTGCCGGAGGGCGCCGCACCGCACACGCCGTTCCGGATCGTCGGCGCCCACACCGACTCCCCCAACCTGCGCGTCAAGCCCCGGCCCGACAGCGGGGCGCACGGCTGGCGCCAGGTCGCCGTGGAGATCTACGGCGGGCCGCTGCTCAACTCCTGGCTGGACCGCGACCTCGGCCTCGCCGGCCGGCTGACCCTGCGCGACGGCTCCACCCGCCTGGTGAACGTCGACCGGCCCCTGCTGCGCGTCCCGCAGCTCGCCATCCACCTGGACCGCACGGTCACCGCCGACGGCCTCAAGCTCGACAAGCAGCGGCACCTCCAGCCCGTCTGGGGCCTCGGCCACGACGTGCGCGACGGCGACCTCATCGCCTTCCTGGAGGAGAGCGCCGGCATCCCGGCGGGCGAGGTCACCGGCTGGGACCTCATGACCCACTCCGTCGAGCCACCCGCCCATCTCGGCCGCGACCGCGAACTCGTCGCCGGGCCCCGCATGGACAATCTGCTGTCCGTGCACGCCGGGACCGCCGCCCTCGCCGCCGTGGCCACGGCCGCGACCGCGCCCGCCTCCATCCCCGTCCTGGCCGCCTTCGACCACGAGGAGAACGGCTCCCAGTCCGACACCGGCGCCGACGGGCCCCTCCTCGGCAACGTGCTGGAGCGGTCGGTCTTCGCCCGCGGCGGCACCTACGAGGACCGGGCCCGCGCGTTCGCCGGCACCGTCTGCCTGTCCTCCGACACCGGCCACGCCGTCCACCCCAACTACGCCGAGCGGCACGACCCGACGCACCACCCGCGGGTCAACGGCGGGCCCATCCTCAAGGTCAACGTCAACAACCGCTACGCCACCGACGGTTCGGGCCGCGCCGAGTTCACGGCGGCCTGCGAGGCGGCCGACGTGCCGTTCCAGTCGTTCGTCTCCAACAACTCCATGCCCTGCGGCACCACGATCGGCCCGATCACCGCCGCCCGGCACGGCATCCGCACCGTCGACATCGGCGTGGCCATCCTGTCGATGCACAGCGCCCGCGAACTCTGCGGCGCCGACGACCCGTTCCTGCTGGCCAACGCGCTGACGGCGTTCCTGGAGAGGTAGAACGGCCCCTCACCGCATGGGTGTTCGCCTCCGGGGTACCCGGTGTTCGGGACCGGAACGTCCGGACCGTACAGGGAGGCGACACTCATGGGCCTCGGCGGATGCATCATCCTCATCGCCGTGGGAGCCATCCTCACGTTCGCGACCGACTGGGACATGCAGGGGGTCAACCTCGACCTGGTCGGCATCATCTTCATGATCGTCGGACTGATTGGCGTCACGGTGTTCAGCAGCATTTACCGGCGCAGGCGCGTGGTCGTGCCGCCCCCCACGGCTCAGGTCGTGGACGACCCGGCGGCCCGCCGCGACGGCTAACACGGCGGATACGGCGTCTGACACAACCGCTCAGGCGGTGTCGGACCCGGTCAGGCGGTGTCCGTCCCGGTCAGCACCAGCGACAACCGGTCCGTTCCCGAGCCGTCGAGGCGCACGGGCACGTCCCAGTCCCGCCGGTGCACATGGCAGGCGGGGTGCGCGGTGCCCGGGTCGTCGTCGCAGGAGACGGCCCGGGCGGAGACATGCAGCACGCCCTGCCGCACGGCGGGGTCGAGCGCGAGGGTGCGGGACAGATCCGTCCCCGCGCCCTGCCCGTCGCGCAGCAGCTCCGGCGGGGTCGCCGAGACGGCCAGCCGGGTCGCCGGGCCGTTCCCGGTGTCCGGCCTCTGCCCCGGCGGCACCTCGAACACGACGTCCAACCGGAGCCGCCCGGCGGCCACTTCGGCCACCTCCCGCCGTCCAGGACGGGCCGCGCCGGGTGCTTCGGTCACCTCCCGGGGCAGCCGCAGCCGGGTCAGCCGGTGCCGGGCCGACTCGACGACCACGACCTCCTCGCCCACGACCACCGCGGCGCCGGCCTCGCGCAGGTCCGTGGCGAGGGTCGTCACCTCGTCCGTCACCGGGTCGTAGCGCCGCAGGGCGTGGTTGTAGGTGTCGGCGATCGCCACCGAGCCGTCCGGCAGGGCGGTGACGCCCAACGGGTGCTGGAGCAGGGCCTGTCCGGCGGGGCCGTCGCGGTGCCCGAAGGCGAACAGGCCGGCGCCGACGGCGGTGTGCACGGAGCCGTCCGGATCCACCCACCGCAGGGCCGAGGTCTCGGCGTCCGCCACCCACAGCCGCCCGGGTGCGGCGGCCAGTCCCGACGGCTGCGCGAACAGGGCCCGGCTGCCCGGCCCGTCGACCAGCCCCTCCTCCCTCGTCCCGGCCGCGACGGCGACCGTGCCGTCCTCCGGGTCGTACACCCACAGCTGGTGCACCCCGGCCATGGCGATCCACAGGCGGCCCCGCCACAGGGCGACGTCCCAGGGCGAGGACAGGTCCACCTCCCGGGCCGGGCCCGAGACCGGTGCCCCCCGCCACCACTGCCGACCGGTGCCCGCGAGGGTGGTGACCTCACCGCTGGCGAGGTCCAGCCGCCGCAGGGCGTGGTTGACGGTGTCGGCGACCGCCACGGATCCGTCGCCGAGCAGGGCGAGCCCCTGCGGCTCGTCGAACGCGGCCTCCTGCGCCCCGCCGTCCCGGAACCCCCGCGCACCGGTCCCGAACCGGCGCACCACGCTCTCGCCGTCCCCGGCCAGCTCCACCAGCCGGTGCCGGGCGGTGTCGCTCACCAGGAGGTTCCCGCCCGGCAGCAGGAGTGCCTTGCCGGGGAAGCGCAGCGCCGTGGGCCGCTGCGGCGGTGCCACGTACGGGACGCCGCCGCGCCGGAGCGTGCCCTTCGCCGCGTGCTCCGCCTCCAGCTCCCCCACCAGCCGCTCGATGGCGCGCACGTGCCCTTCCCCGGCGTGCTGGGCGACCACGTACCCCTCGGGGTCGACCACCACCAGCGTCGGCCAGGCCCGCACGGCGTACTGCGTCCAGGTGGTCAGCTCCGGGTCGTCGAGCACCGGGTGCCTCACCCCGTAGCGCTCCACCGCGTCCACGACCGTGCGGTGCTCGGCCTCGTGCGGGAACTTCGGCGAGTGCACCCCGATGACGACGACGGTGTCCCGGTGGCGGTCCTCCAGTTCCCGCAGCTCGTCGACGACGTGCAGGCAGTTGATGCAGCAGGAGGTCCAGAAGTCGAGCAGGACGATGCGTCCGCGCAGTTCGGCGAGGCTGTACCGCCGCCCGCCCGTGTTGATCCAGCCGCCCGCACCGGTGAGCTCGGGGGCGCGGACGCGGGCCCGGCGGCGGACGGGCGCGGGTGCGGGATCGGCCATGTGTCCAGCTTGCCACTCCGGCCGGCGCGGCCCGCCCGGCTCAGCCCGTCGGCCTAGCGGCCGCGTCGCCCGGGCGGCGACGGGGAAGCCCTCGTGTCATGAGATTCCTCGTGTACGACCGGCTCCTCGGCTTCGGCGACGACTACTGGATCGAGGACGAGCACGGCTCCAAGGTGTTCCTCGTCGACGGCAAGGCCCTGCGGCTGCGGGACACCTGGGAGCTGAAGGACGCCCAGGGCACCGTCCTGGTCGACATCCACCAGAAGATGCTCGCCCTGCGCGACACGATGGTGCTCCAGCGGGCCGGGGAGCCGCTGGCGACGATCCGCCGCAAGCGCCTGTCCCTGCTGCGCAACCACTACCGCGTGTCCCTGGCCGACGGCAACGAGCTGGACGTCAGCGGCAAGATCCTCGACCGGGAGTTCGCCGTCGAGTACGACGGGGAGCTGCTGGCGGTGGTCTCCCGCCGGTGGCTGACCCTGCGGGACACCTACGGGGTGGACGTCATCAGGGAGGACGCGGATCCCGCCCTGCTCATCGCGGTGGCGGTGTGCGTGATCCACCTGGCGGAGAAGGAGCGCGAGGACTGAGCCCGCTGCCGGCCGGGGCCGTCACGGCCGCCGGCGCGGGGGCTCCAGGCCGAGCAGCCGGTCCTTCAGCGCGGGGAACTGCTCCCGGGTGGCGGCGACCTTGCCCGGGTCGAACTCCACCGTCAGGACCTCCTCGCCGGCCCCGGCCTCGGCCAGGACCTCGCCCCACGGGTCCACCACGATCGAGTGACCGGCCTGGGGAACTCCGGCGTGGGTCCCGGCCGTTGCGCACGCGACGACGAACGCCTGGTTCTCCACCGCCCGTGCCTGCGCGAGCAGCGTCCAGTGGGACCGGCGGCGCTCCGGCCAGCCCGCCGCCACCACGAGCGTCTCGGCGCCGGCGTCGACGAGACCGCGGAAGAGTTCGGGGAAGCGGAGGTCGTAACAGGTCGACAGGCCCAGGGTGGTGACGGGCAGACGGACCGTCACCAGCTCCGACCCGGCGCCCATCAGGACGGCCTCGCCCTTGTCGAAGCCGAAGCGGTGGATCTTGCGGTAGGCGGCGGCCAGCTCGCCGGAGGGCGAGAAGACGAGGGAGGTGTTGTAGAGGGGGCCCTCGGGGTCCCGCTCGGGGATGGAGCCGGCGTGCAGCCAGACGCCCGCGTCGCTCGCCGCCTTGGCCATGGCCTCGTGGGTCGGGCCTTCGAGCGGTTCGGCCTCGGTCGCGAACGCGTCGTAGGCGAAGGCGCCGGTGGTCCACAGCTCGGGGAGGACGACGAGGTCGCTCCCGGCCTGTTCGCGCACCATCGCGGCGGCCCGCCGGCGGCGCGATTCGACCGATTCGCCCTCATCCACGGCGATCTGGATCACAGAGGCGCGCACACTACCACCGTCCTGGCATTCGAGCCGTCCACACGGGCCTACGATCGTCACACGAAAGCACTGCCGGGGTGCCCCACAGCAGCGTAACTTAGCTCGCAAGACACCCGCCGACAGCCGCAACCTCCCACTGGCAACGCCGCCACCACCTGCCCGTGCACCGACCGCCGAGGGGTCCCGTTCCGTGAGTCTGCATCCCACCCTCCAGCCCTACGCCGACGCCTGGACCCACTCCGTCGAAGCGATATCCGAGCTGGTCCAGCCGCTCGCGGAGGCCGAATGGAATGGGCGGACGCCGTGCCCGGGGTGGTCGGTGCGGGACGTGGTCTCCCATGTCATCGGCCTGGACTGCGAGATGCTCGGCGACCCGCGCCCCATCCACACGCTGCCGCGCGACCTCTTCCACGTCACCAACGACCACCAGCGCTACATGGAGATGCAGGTCGACGTCCGCCGCCACCACACGGCGCCGGAGATGACCTCCGAGCTGGAGTACGTGATCATCCGCCGCAACCGGCAGCTGCGCAACGAGTCGCGCGACCCGGGCGCCAAGGTGCGGGGCCCGCTGGGCAGCGAGCTGACGCTGGAGGAGTCGATGCGGCGGCACGCGTTCGCCGTGTGGGTGCACGAGCAGGACCTGCGCACGGCCCTGGGCCGCCCGGGCAACCTGGACTCCCCCGGCGCGCACGTCACCCGCGACGTGCTGCTCGGCGAACTCCCGCGTGTCGTCGCCGAGGACGCGCAGGCGCCGCGCAGCTCCGCGGTCGTCATCGACGTCCACGGGCCCGTGGAGTTCCTGCGCACGATCCGGGTCGACATCCAGGGCCGCGGCACCCTGGAGACGGCCCCGGCGCTCGGCCCGGCGGCGACCCTCACCCTGGACTGGGAGACCTACGTCCGCCTGGCCTGCGGCCGGGTGTCGCCGGAGGCGGTGACCGACCGGGTCAAGACGGAGGGCGACCCGGACCTGACGGCGGCGATCCTGCGGCACTTCACGGTGACGCAGTAGCCCCCGGGCAACCCCCGGGCCGGCGCCGCGGGCGGAAATCCGCGTGCCGCTTTCCCGCCTCGCGCCGTAGCGTCCCGGGCATGACGCCTTCCCGCCACGCCCGCCTCACCTTCCACGGCCCGCTGTCCGAGCAGCGGGCCGACGCCCTCGCGCGGCGCCTCACCCGCCACGGCCCCGCGACGGTCCTGGACATCGGCTGCGGCTGGGGCGAGTTGATGCTGCGCGTGCTGGCCGCCGCGCCGGAGGCGACCGGCACCGGGATCGACCTGGACGGCGGCGACCTGGAGCGGGGGCGGCGGGCCGCCGAGGAGCGCGGCCTGGCGTCCCGGGTCCGCTTCCTCCAGGAGTCCGCCACCGGCACCACCCGTGGCCCCGCCGACCTCGTGCTGTGCGTCGGCGCGAGCCAGGCGCTCGGCAGCGGGCTGCCGAAGGCCCTGGCCGAGCTGCGCCGCCTCGTCACCGACGGCGGCCGGGTGCTGCTCGGGGAGGGGTTCTGGCAGCGCACCCCGGAGCCGGGCGAGTTGTCGCGCATGTGGCCGGGTGCCACCGCCGGCGACCATCCCGATCTGGCGGGTCTGGTCGACACGGCGATCGGCGCGGGCTTCCGGCCCGAGTGGACCGAGACGGCGAGCCCGGACGAGTGGGAGCAGTTCGAGGCGGCGTACCTGGCGGACACGGAGGTGTGGCTCGCGGGGAACCCCGGCCACCCGGAGGCGGGGGAGGTCCGGCAGCGGGCGGACCGGCACCGGGCGGCCTGGCTGGCCTACCGCGGCGTCCTGGGCCTGGCGTACCTCACGCTCGTGCCGGTGCGGACCGCGACCTGACGCGGGCGGGGGCGGGGGCGGGCCCGGTAGCCGCCCGTCCGGGCCACGCCGGCCCGTGCCCGGCACCCGCCCGTCCGGGCCACGCCGGCCCGTGCCCGGCACCCGCCGGTCCGGCTTACGCCGGGACGTGCACGGTCTCCACCCGGCTGGCCACCAGCCGCTCCCGCTCCCGGTGGGCCGCCTGCCGGCGCAGCCGCAGGATCTGCGTGACGCCGGCCGCCTGGAGCACGAAGACCACGGAGAAGGCGACGCGGTAGTCGTCACCGGTGGCGTCCAGCAGGACACCGATCGCGAACAGCGTGGTCATCGAGGCCACGAAGCCGCCCATGTTGGTGATGCCGGAGGCGGTGCCCTGCCGCTCGGGCGGATTGGCCGGGCGGGCGAAGTCGAAGCCGATCATGGAGGCCGGGCCGCAGGCGCCGAGGACCGTGCACAGCACGATCAGCAGCCACATCGGGGCGTGCGCGCCCGGGTGGGCGAGGGTCGCCGCCCACAGCAGGGCCGTGGCCCCGACCGTGCCGAGCGCGAGCGGCAGCCGCGCCCCGTGGTGCCGGGCGACGATCTGGCCGTAGACCAGGCCGACGACCATGTTGGACAGCACGACCAGGGTCAGCAGCTCGCCGGCGGTGGCCCGGGTGAGGCCCTGCGCCTCGACCAGGAACGGCAGGCCCCACAGCAGCAGGAAGACCATCGCGGGGAACTGGGTGGTGAAGTGCACCCACAGGCCCAGCCGGGTCCCCGGCTCCCGCCAGGCCGCGGCGATC
Organism: Streptomyces sp. NPDC017943; assembly: GCF_044328425.1. Taxonomy (NCBI): domain Bacteria; kingdom Bacillati; phylum Actinomycetota; class Actinomycetes; order Kitasatosporales; family Streptomycetaceae; genus Streptomyces; species Streptomyces sp. NPDC017943. Next base: position 446,196 of record NZ_JBIRHH010000004.1, read on the forward strand.
TGCCGGCGCACGTAGGCCGTCCCCTGGTGCGGGACGGGTGCGGTCGCGTGGCCTTCGGGGTGGTCCTTGAGGAACAGCACCACCAGGACGAACACCACGGCCCCGGCCGCGGCGCTGCCCGCGAAGGCGGCCGTCCAGCCGACGCCGTGCAGCAGCCGGGCCAGCACGAGCGTCGAGACGAGGTTGCCGGCCATGCCGATCAGCCCCGCGAACTGGGCGACGAGGGGCCCGCGCCGGGCGGGGAACCAGCGGCTGCCCAGCCGCAGCACGCTGATGAAGGTCAGCGCGTCACCGCAGCCGAGCAGCGCCCGGGAGGCCAGGGCCGTGCCGTAGGAGGGGGAGAACGCGAAGCCGAGCTGCCCGGCCGTGAACAGCACCGCGCCCAGCGTCAGCACCTTCTTGGTGCCGAGCCGGTCCACGAGCAGGCCCACGGGTATCTGCATGCCCGCGTAGACCAGCAGTTGCAGGATGGAGAAGGTGGACAGCGCGGAGGCGTTGACGTGGAAGCGGTCGGCGGCGTCGAGGCCGGCGACGCCCAGGGACGTGCGGAAGATGACCGCGACGAAGTAGACCGAGACGCCGATGCCCCAGACGGCCAGGGCGCGGCGGCCGCCCGGGGGGTCCTCCGGCAGCGCGGCCGAGCTCATCGGACCTCCCCGCGGGCCAGGTGGGAGAACCAGCCGACGTGCCGGTGGACGATGCCGACGGCGGCCTCGGCGTCCCCGGCGCGCAGCGCGTCCAGGATCTCCTCGTGCTCGGCGAGGGTCTTGGCGATGCGGTCGGGGTGGGAGTGCATGACGGCGACGCCCATCCGCAGCTGGCGGTCGCGCAGCTGGTCGTAGAGGCGCGAGAGGATCTCGTTGCCGCCGCTGCGGACGATCTCGGCGTGGAAGCAGCGGTCGGTGACGGCGGCGCCCGCGAGGTCACCGGCGGCGGCCTGCTTCTTCTGCCGGGCCAGCAGCTCCTCCAGGCGCTCGATGAGCCCGTGGGGCGCGGGGACGGCCTTGCGCGCCGCGTGTTCCTCGACGAGCAGGCGGGTCTCCACCACGTCCGCGATCTCCTGCGCGGAGACGGGCAGGACGAGGGCGCCCTTCTTGGGGTAGAGCCGGATCAGCCCCTCGGCCTCCAGCCGGAGCAGCGCCTCGCGCACCGGCGTGCGCGAGACCCCGACGGCCTCGGCGAGCTCGCCCTCCGTGAGCAGGGTCCCGCCTTCGTAGCGGCGCTCGAGGACGCCCTGTTTGACGTGGGTGTAGACCCGGTCGGCGGCGGGGGGTTGCTTCACGGCCACAGTCATACGAACAGGATAGATACATCAGGTGTGCATGGATGCATCCGTCCAGTATGCGGACCCGGATGTCACACATCCGTGGCAAAGCAGGGACCCCTCCCGGCAACAGCACAACCAACTGTGCTAGTTACGAGTCAGACACGTGCGGCCCCTTTCCCCTCGTCCTCAACTCGGCCGCACCGATGGGGCATTCGACGTAATCGGGGTACTTGACTTGATAACCGGCATTATGGGCACTCGTCTGCGCAGAGCCGCGGCCGTCACCGTGACCACCGGCGCCATGCTCGCGACCGGTGCCCTCACCGTCGCGCCGGCGCAGGCCGCGGGCTCGGCGCCCTCCATCGCCGCCAAGGGCGGCTACGTGATGAACAACGCGACCGGCAAGTCGCTCTACACCAAGGCGGCCGACACCCGTCGCTCGACCGGCTCGACCACCAAGATCATGACGGCCCTAGTGGTGCTGAAGCAGTCGAACCTCAACCTGGACAGCAAGGTCACCGTCCAGAAGGCGTACAGCGACTACATCGTCGCGAACAACTGGGCGTCCAACGCCAAGCTGATCGTCGGCGACAAGGTCACCGTCCGCCAGCTGCTGTACGGGCTGATGCTGCCGTCCGGCTGCGACGCCGCATACGCGCTGGCCGACAAGTACGGCTCCGGCTCGACGCGGTCGGCGCGGGTGAAGTCCTTCATCGGCAAGATGAACACCACCGCCAAGAGCCTGGGTCTGACGAACACCCACTTCGACTCGTTCGACGGCATTGGCAAGGGCAGCAACTACTCCACGCCGCGCGACCTGACGAAGCTCGCCAGCGCCGCGATGAAGAACTCCACGTTCCGCACGGTCGTCAAGACGAAGAAGTACACGGCGAAGACGACCACCAAGTCCGGCGGCACGCGGACGATGGCGCCGTGGACGAACACCAACCCGCTGCTCGGCAGCTACAGCGGCGCGATCGGTGTGAAGACGGGCTCGGGTCCGGAGGCCAAGTACTGCCTGGTCTTCGCGGCGACGCGCAGTGGCAAGACCGTCATCGGCACGGTCCTCGCCTCGACCAGCGCGACCGCGCGGCAGTCGGACGCGACGAAGCTGCTGAACTACGGCTTCACCAAGTAGCCGCGGGCTCCGCCAAGGAGCCGCGGACGCGCAACGCGAAGGGGGCCCGCCACAGCCGGTGGCGAGCCCCCTTCCCGTGTGTCAGGCCCAGGTGATCAGGCGCTTGGGCTGCTCCAGCACCGCGGCCACGTCGGCCAGGACCTTCGAGCCCAGCTCGCCGTCGACCAGGCGGTGGTCGAACGACAGCGCCAGGGTGGTCACCTGACGGGGCTTCACCTTGCCCTTGTGGACCCAGGGCTGCGGCTTGATCGCCCCGACCGCGAGGATCGCGGACTCGCCCGGGTTCAGGATCGGCGTGCCCGTGTCGACGCCGAAGACGCCGACGTTGGTGATCGTCACCGTGCCGCCCTGCATGGCCGACGGGGACGTCTTGCCCTCGCGCGCCGTCGCGACCAGCTCGCCCAGCGACCCGGCCAGCTGCGGCAGGGTCTGGGCGTGCGCGTCCTTGATGTTCGGCACGATCAGGCCGCGCGGGGTCGCGGCCGCGATGCCCAGGTTCACGTAGTGCTTGACCACGATCTCCTGGGCGGCCTCGTCCCAGGAAGCGTTGATCTCCGGGTTGCGCTTGATCGCGACCAGCAGGGCCTTGGCGATCAGCAGGAGCGGGTTCACGCGCAGGCCCGCGAACTCCTTGTCCTGCTTCAGCTCCTCGACCAGCTTCATCGTGCGCGTCACGTCGACCGTGACGAACTCCGTGACATGCGGCGCGGTGAACGCCGAGCCGACCATCGCGGCCGCCGTGGCCTTGCGCACGCCCTTGACGGGCACGCGGGTCTCGCGCGCGGTGTCGTACGAGGCCGGGGCGGTCGCGGCGGCGGCCGGGGCCGTCGAGGCCGGGGCCGGGGCGGCCGGGGCGGGAGCCGCGGCCGTGGCGGCGGCGACCGCCGCGTGCACGTCCTCACGCGTGATGATGCCGTCCGGGCCCGTCGGCGTGACCGTCGTCAGGTCGATGCCCAGGTCCTTGGCGAGCTTGCGCACCGGGGGCTTGGCCAGCGGCCGGTCCCCGCCCACCGCGGGGGCCGCCGGGGCCGGAGCCGGGACGGGCGCCGGGGCGTGGCCGTTCAGCTCGGACTGGATCGCCGGGGAGGCCGGCCGGGCCGGGGTCTCCTGGGTCTTGCGGGGGCGGCGGCGGGTGGAGGAGGTTGCCACCCCGTAGCCGACCAGGACCGGCTGGCGGCCCGAGCCCTCGGCCTTCGGCTCCTCGGCCGGCGGGGCGGCCGGGGCCGGGGCGGCGGGCTCCTGGGCCGCGGGCTGTTCGGCGGCGGGCGCGGACGCGGCACCGCCGCTCACGTCCACGGCGATGATCGACGTGCCCACGTCGACCGTGGTGCCCTCCGGGAAGTGCAGCTCCCGGACCACTCCGTCGTAGGGGATGGGCAGCTCCACGGCCGCCTTCGCCGTCTCGACCTCGCACACGACCTGCCCGTCGGTGACCGTGTCACCGGGCTGGACGTACCACTTGAGGATCTCCGCCTCCGTGAGTCCCTCGCCCACGTCGGGCATCTTGAACTCGCGCACGGACGCTTCCGTCATCGTCGTCACGACCCTCTCCTCAGTACGCCAGGGCGCGGTCGACGGCGTCCAGCACCCGGTCCAGGTTCGGCAGGTACTCCTCCTCCAGGCGGGCCGGCGGGTACGGGGCGTGGTAGCCGCCGACCCGGAGCACCGGGGCCTCCAGGTGGTAGAAGCAGCGCTCCGTGATCCGGGCGGCGATCTCCGCGCCCGAGCCGAAGAACACCGGTGCCTCGTGGACCACGACCAGGCGGCGGGTCTTCTCCACCGACGCCTGGATCGAGTCGAAGTCGACCGGGGAGATCGAGCGCAGGTCGAGGACCTCCAGGTTCCGGCCCTCCTCGGCGGCCGCGTCGGCGGCCTCCTGGCAGAGCTTCACCATCGGGCCGTAGGCGGCCAGGGTCAGGTCGGTGCCCTCGCGGACCACCTGGGCCTTGTGCAGCGGGCCCGGGATGGCCTCCGTGTTGACCTCGCCCTTGTCCCAGTAGCGGCGCTTGGGCTCGAAGAAGATCACCGGGTCGTCGCTCTGGATGGCCTGCTGCATCATCCAGTACGCGTCCGAGGCGTTCGACGGGCTGACCACCTTCAGGCCCGCCACGTGCGCGAACAGCGACTCGGGGGACTCCGAGTGGTGCTCGACCGCGCCGATGCCGCCGCCGTAGGGGATGCGCACCACGACGGGCATCTTGACCTTGCCCAGCGAGCGGGCGTGCATCTTCGCGAGCTGCGTGACGATCTGGTCGTACGCCGGGAAGACGAAGCCGTCGAACTGGATCTCCACCACCGGTCGGTAGCCGCGCAGGGCCAGGCCGACCGCGGTGCCGACGATGCCCGACTCGGCGAGCGGGGTGTCGATGACGCGGCTCTCGCCGAAGTCCTTCTGCAGGCCGTCCGTCACCCGGAACACGCCGCCCAGCTTGCCGACGTCCTCACCCATGATCAGGACCTTGGGGTCGGAATCCAGGGCGCGGCGCAGCGACTCGTTGATCGCCTTGGCCAGTGCCATCTTCTCGGCCATCTCAGTTACCCCCCTCGTCGGCGAAGGACGCCTGGTATGCGGCGAACTGGGCGCGCTCCTCGTCGACCAGCGCGTGTCCGTCCGCGTAGGCGTTCTCGAAGATCGCGAAGTGGTCCGGGTCCGGCATGGCACGGACCGCCTCGCGCACTCGCCTGCCCAACGCCTCGGACTCGGTCTCCAGTTCCGCGAAGAACGCCTCGTCCGCGTGGTTCGAGGCCTCCAGGTAGCTGCGCAGGCGCAGGATGGGGTCCTTGGCCTCCCAGGCCTGGCGCTCCTCGTCGCCCCGGTAGCGGGTCGGGTCGTCGGAGGTGGTGTGGGCGCCCATGCGGTAGGTGAACGCCTCCACGAGGGTCGGCCCCTCGCCGTTGCGGGCCCGCTCCAGCGCCCAGCGGGTGACCGCGAGGCAGCCGAGCACGTCGTTGCCGTCGACCCGGACACCGGGGAAGCCGAAGCCCTGGGCGCGCTGGTAGATCGGCACGCGGGACTGCTTCTCGGTCGGCTCGGAGATGGCCCACTGGTTGTTCTGGCAGAAGAACACGACCGGGGCGTTGTAGACCGCGGAGAAGGTGAACGACTCGGCCACGTCGCCCTGGCTGGAGGCGCCGTCGCCGAAGTAGGCGATCACCGCGCTGTCCGCGCCGTCCTTGGCGACGCCCATCGCGTAGCCGGTGGCGTGCAGCGTCTGGGAGCCGATGACGATCGTGTAGAGGTGGAAGTTGTTGCCGTTGGGGTCCCAGCCGCCGTTGTTCACCCCGCGGAACATGCCGAGCAGGTTGGTCGGGTCCACCCCGCGGCACCAGGCGACGCCGTGCTCGCGGTAGGTCGGGAAGACGTAGTCGTCGTCGCGCAGGGCCCGGCCGGAGCCGATCTGGGCGGCCTCCTGGCCGAGCAGCGACGCCCACAGGCCCAGCTCGCCCTGGCGCTGAAGGGCGGTGGCCTCGGCGTCGAAGCGGCGGGTGAGCACCATGTCGCGGTACAGGCCGCGCAGCTCCTCGGCGGTGACCCCGGCGACGTACTTGTCGAACTCCGCGTTCTTGACCCGCTTGCCCTCGGGCGTCAGCAGCTGCACGAGCTGCGGCTCGCCGCCCGTGGCGCCCGCGTCCTTCTTGGCGGTGGTGCGGGTGGTGCGCTTGGTGCCGGTGGCGCCGGCCTTGCTTCCGGCGCTGCGTCGCGGTGTGCGCGCGGCAGTGCTCTCCACGGTCACGTGTGCTCCTCCGTCGGTCCGGCTCCCGGGGTTGCCGGTGGGCCTGGGGTTCCCCCTGCTCGTTCAGAGCCTGGGGGAGCGGCTCACCTGTTCTCGACCACGGGCACGGGGTGGGTGCCGCTCAGCCGGGAGACAGGCGTGACAGGTGCCCCGGCGAGCGCCCTGCAGAAAGCACGTTACCCAGTGCGCCACATTTCTGTGAAACCCCATCTGACCTGCGATTTTGCTTGGATTTCCAAGTAAATCGGGAAGGCTGCGAAGGGGCCCTGGTCACAGCCTTGCAGGAGGCCGGAGCTACCGCACGTTAACCCGGTGACCCAGGTCACGGGAAGAGCCAACTTCCGGGCGCGGTGAAACGGCACGCGCGCGTGGGGCCCGTTCCCGGGTCCCACGCGCGCGTGGATCGTGTCTCCTCGGCCGGCAGTCAGCCGTCTTCCGCCGGACGGATCAGCCGCCGTCGCCGCCGGCGCCGCCCGCGTCACCGGCGGTGGTGCCGCCCGCGTCGGTGCCACCGGTGTCGTCCGGCGGGGTCTCCGGGTCGGTGGGCTCCTCGCCGCCCGTGGGCTCGCCGGTGGGCTCCGCGGAGGTCGGCGGGTTCGACGGCCGGCCCGTGGGCGACTGCGGCGCGCTCTGGGACGGCGTGTAGGAGGGCGTGTACGACGGCGTCCAGTCGCCGTTGCCGTTGCCCGTGCCGGTACCGCCGTCCGTGGTGCTGCCGGTCGGCTCGTCCGTCGGCTCGTCGCTCGGCTTCTTGCTGGGCTCCTTGTCCTCGCTGCTGCGCGAGGAGCTCGGCGACTGCTTCTTGCCCGGCTCCTCCTTGCCGCCGCCGGTGTTCTGCAGCGCCAGGGCGACGCCCGCGACCACGGCGATGACCGCGAGCACGGCGAGGATCCACAGTTTGCCCCGGCCGCTGCCCTTGTTGCCGTGGCCCTCGAAACCGCCGTCGTCCCCGCCGCCGTAGCCGGCCGGCAGGATCGGCGAGGGGATCTGGGTGGTGCCGGAGGCGTCCCCCGGGTGGCCCATCACGGCCGTCTGCGCGAAGCCGCCCGACGGGGTGTTGCGGCCCTCGTGCGCGACGACGGGGCCGGTGTTCCAGGTGCCGGTGTGGCCGCCCTGGTCGTACAGCATCTGCAACGCGTACTGGACCAGGCCGCGCATCTCCTCGGCCGTCTGGAAGCGGTCGTCGGGCTCCTTGGCCAGGGAGCGCATGACCAGGCCGTCCAGCTCCGGCGGGCAGGCGTCGGAGGCCTCGGAGGGCGGGGTCGGGATGTCCTGGACGTGCTGGTAGACCACCGACAGCGGGGTCTCCCCGGTGAACGGCGGGCGCAGCGACAGGAGTTCGTACAGCAGGCAGCCGGTCGCGTACAGGTCGGAGCGGTGGTCGACGGCCTTGCCGAGCGCCTGCTCCGGGGACAGGTACTGCGGGGTGCCCATGACCATGCCGGTCTGCGTCATCGTCGTCGACGCGCCGTGCAGGGCGCGGGCGATGCCGAAGTCCATCACCTTCACCGCGCCGTTGTGCGTGATGATGACGTTGGCCGGCTTGATGTCGCGGTGCACGATGCCGTGCTGGTGCGAGTAGGCGAGCGCCTCCAGCACCCCGGAGACGATGATCAGGGCCTGCTCGGGCCCGGGCGCCTCGGCGTTGAGCAGCAGGTCGCGGATGGTGCGGCCCTCGACCAGCTCCATCACGATGTAGGGCACGGACTGGCCGCCGACGACGTCCTCGCCGGAGTCGTACACGGCGACGATCGCGTGGTGGTTGAGGCCGGCGACCGACTGCGCCTCGCGCGTGAAGCGGGCCTTGGACACCGGGTCCTCGGCGAGGTCGGCGCGGAGCAGCTTGACGGCGACGGTGCGCCCGAGCCGGACGTCCTCGGCAGCGAACACCTCGGCCATGCCGCCCCGGCCGAGCCTGTGGGTCAGCCGGTACCGGCCGTCCCCGACGAGCCCGCCGTTGCCCCAGTTGTCCGGCGCGTCCGACATGCCGCCGCCAGTCGCCTCGGGGTCGGACGGGCCCTGAGCGCGCTGCTGCTGTGCCATCAGTCCTCGCCGTCGTTTCTGCCCGCGGTGCGCGCGGTGTTGTTACGGTCTCCGTCGGCCACGCTACAGCCTCCGCGCAAGCCTGAGGTGCGAGACGGGTGCCAGGGACCGGCACGAGACGGACCGGCCATGAAACCGTCACTCCGTACTGTCGTGCAAATTCCGTGTACCGGCCGTACGCCCCCTGTAACGCTTCCGCGACGCTTCTTTCGCGTACGGTCACGGAACGGGCACCGAGCTTGACGTGTCACTGCCCTGGGGCAGACTTGGCCGGGAATCACGGTGTGGATCACGACGGATCAGCGACAGGTCGGCGGCGCCCGCGGGGGCTACGGGGGACAGGGAACATGAGCCAGGACGGCGCACAGGGCCATTACACGGGGCGGGCGCTCGCCGGTGGCCGCTATCAGCTGCGCGACCTGCTCGGCCAGGGCGGCATGGCCTCGGTGCACCTCGCGTACGACAGCGTGCTCGACCGGCAGGTCGCCATCAAGACGCTGCACACCGACCTCGGCCGGGAGCAGGCGTTCCGCGAGCGGTTCCGCCGCGAGGCGCAGTCCGTGGCCAAGCTCACGCACACCAACATCGTCTCGGTCTTCGACACCGGCGAGGACACCGTCGACGGCATGACGACGCCATACATCGTCATGGAGTATGTCGAGGGCCGCCCGCTCGGCTCCGTGCTCGACGAGGACGTCCGGCAGCTGGGCGCGATGCCCGCCGACAAGGCGCTGAAGATCACCGGGGACGTGCTGGCCGCGCTGGAGATCAGCCACGAGATGGGCCTGGTCCACCGGGACATCAAGCCGGGCAACGTGATGATGACCAAGCGCGGCGTGGTCAAGGTGATGGACTTCGGCATCGCCCGCGCCATGCAGTCCGGTGTGACGTCGATGACGCAGACCGGCATGGTCGTCGGCACCCCGCAGTACCTCTCGCCCGAGCAGGCCCTGGGCCGCGGCGTGGACGCCCGCTCCGACCTGTACTCGGTCGGCATCATGCTGTTCCAGCTCGTCACCGGGCGGCTGCCGTTCGAGGCGGACTCGCCGCTGGCCATCGCCTACGCGCACGTGCAGGAGGAGCCGCCGGTCGCGTCCTCGATCAACCGCTCGCTGCCCCCGGCGGTGGACGCGCTGATCACCCGGGCGCTGAAGAAGAACCCGAACGAGCGCTTCCCCAGCGCCGAGGCCATGCGCGACGAGTGCCTGCGCGTGGCGGCCTCCTTCCAGGCGGCGCCGCCGAGCATCGTGCCGGGCACCCAGGCGCCGAGCGGCTCGGGTGTCGGCTCGGCGGTGTTCCCGCCGGTCGACCAGACCGGCCCGGCACCCTCCGGCCAGGTGCAGACGCCGTACCAGCCGACCCCGCCGCCGAACCCGTACGGCACCCCGGCCCCGGCGTACGGCTACCCGCAGCAGGGCGGCTACCAGGCGCCCACCCCGGCCGGCTACTCCCCGCAGCACGGTCCGTCGACCCCGCCGCCCTACAACCTCACCCCGCAGACGACGTCCGTCGGGCAGGGCGGCGGCAGGAGCAACAAGCCGGTGATCGTCGGCTCGGTCGTCGTGGCCCTGCTCGCCGTCGGCGGACTCGTCACGGCGCTGCTGATGATGGGCGGCGGCGAGGACGACAAGGGCGGCGGCAGCGACCCGAGCACGTCGGCCTCCGCGGAGAAGAAGCCCGGCTACCGCGGCCCGGACCGGTCGAGGACGGTCGACACCGAGGAGTGCACGGAGCCGCAGGAGTCGTACAACGACCCCGAGAAGATCGAGATCCCGAGCTTCAAGTTCAAGGACATCCAGTCCGTGAAGGCCTGCGCCCAGGCCGCCGGCTGGCAGGTCAAGACCGAGAAGGTCGACGAGAACACCTACGGCGAGGGCACGGTCATGAACCAGTTCCCGTCCAAGGGCACCGACGTCGACCCCAAGGACATGCCGACGATCGTGCTCAACGTCTCGACGGGCAACCCGCCGTCCTGACGGCCCGGGCCCGGACGCCCGGGACCCTGGCGCCCCGGACATGAGGAAGGGCCCGGCGGCCGCGGCCGCCGGGCCCGTGTCGGGTACGGGCTGTGCCGCCGTCTACAGGTACGGGCCGCCGGAACGGCCTCCCGGGTGCTGCTCGTCGAGCCCTTCGTGACCGACGCCCGGCGGGAGGGCGCGGCGCATCTGCTCCAACTGGGCACGGGCCGCCATCTGCTGGGCGAACAGCGTCGTCTGGATCCCGTGGAACAGCCCCTCCAGCCAGCCCACCAGCTGGGCCTGCGCGATGCGCAGTTCCGCGTCGCTGGGCGTGGCCTCGTCCGTGAACGGCAGGGAGAGCCGCTCGAGCTCCTCCACCAGTTCGGGCGCCAGGCCGTCCTCCAGCTCCTTGACCGAGCTGGCGTGGATCTCCTTGAGCCGGACCCGGCTGGCCTCGTCCAGGGGAGCCACGCGCACTTCCTCGAGCAGCTGCTTGATCATGCTGCCGATGCGCATGACCTTCGCCGGCTGCTCGACCTGCTCCGTGACCGGGGTCTCGCGGGAGTCCTCGTCTCCGCCGCCGCCGCTGAGCGCCATGCCGTCCTGGCCCACGACCAGGATCTGCGGGTTCTCCGGCGACCTTTCGTTCCTCGGCATCTCCATGCCGCCATTGTCTCGTACGCCTGCGCACCGCCCTCGGGGTGCCCCCGCGGGTCTTCCCGCCGTCGTCGTGACGGGTCGGGACACCCGGGCCGGGCGCCGGTTCCGCCCGTCGGCCGAACCCGGAGTGCCCGGTGCCGCGTGCGGTGTGAGGCTGAGTGCCCGGACACGACCCGACATGCCGTTCTGCCCCACCGGGGCACGGCGGGAGGGAGTCACCCCCGTGGCTCCATGGCTACACGCCCTGCGGGCGGCGGCACTGGCACTGGCACTGGCACTGGGAACGGGCGCGGCCGTCGCACCGTACGGGGCCGCCCCGTCCCACGCCGCCGTCCTCGCCCCCGGCGTCCTCGCCCCCGGACTCCCCACCGACGACGAGGACGCCGTGGCGGCCGCCCCCAGTCTCTCGCCGGTCCCCTCCGGCCCGGGTGAGCCCTCGCGGGCGGGCAGCCGGGCCGGGCAGGGACGGGAGCGCCCGGGCCGCCCTGCGGCCGCCTCGGAGGAGCCGGGCGTCACCGACGCCACCGCCCTGCCCGCGACGCCCCCGGAGCCCGTCCCCGAGCCGCCCGTGCCGACGGTCGAGGACGAGCCCGTGCGCCGGGCCGCCACCGCCGAGAGCCCTACCGCCCCGGTCCTGCGCATCCTGCCGCTGGGCAGCGGCCTGGTGCTGATCGGGCTGGGCCTGGGCCTGGCGTTCCTCGGGCTGAGGCTGCGGCGGGGGTAGCGGCCGGGAGGAACGGCGCCCGCCTCGGCCCGGGGCACCCGGACCGGCCCGGCGGTCCGCCCTACGGCGCGATCAGCAGCACCTTGCCGATGTGGCCGCTCTCCTCGACCACCCGGTGGGCCGTCGCCGCGTCCGGCATCGGGATCTCGCGGTCGACGACCGGGCGTACCCGGCCCTCCGCGAGCAGGGGCCAGACGTGCTCGCGCACGGCCGCGACGATGGCCGCCTTCTCCTCCCGCGGCCGGGCCCGCAGGGACGTCGCGCTGACGGCGGCGCGCTTGGCGAGCAGCGCGCCGATGTTCAGCTCGCCCTTCGCCCCGCCCTGCATGCCGATGATCGCGAGCCGGCCGTTGACCGCCAGGGCCCGGACGTTGCGGTCCAGGTACTTCGCGCCCATGTTGTCCAGGATGACGTCGGCCCCGGCCCCGTCGGTGGCCTTCCTGACCTCCTCGACGAAGTCCTGCTCGCGGTAGTTGACCAGGATGTCGGCGCCCAGCTCGGCGCACCGCTCCAGCTTCTCCTTCGTCCCGGCCGTGACCGCCACGCGCGCGCCGACGGCCTTGCCCAGCTGGATGGCCATGGTGCCGATGCCGCTGGAGCCGCCGTGGACGAGCAGCGTCTCGCCGGGGCGCAGGTGGGCGACCATGAAGACGTTCGACCAGACGGTGCAGACCACCTCGGGCAGCGCCGCGGCCTGCTTCAGATCCATCGACCCGGGCACCGGCAGCAGCTGCCCGGCCGGGACGGCCACCTTCTCGGCGTAACCACCGCCGGAGAGCAGCGCGCACACCTCGTCACCGACGTTCCAGCCCGAGACGCCCGGGCCGATCGCGGCGATCCGGCCGGAGCACTCCAGGCCCGGGTAGGGGACCGCGCCGGGCGGCGGGTCGTAGAAGCCCTGCCGCTGGAGGATGTCGGCCCGGTTGACGGCCCCGGCCGCCACCTCGACCAGGACCTCGCCCTCGCCGGGCACGGGGTCGGGGACCTCGTCCCAGACCAGCGCCTCGGGCCCACCAGGTTCGGGAATCGTGATCGCATGCATGAAGGGGACCGTACCCCCCGGCCCCGGGACCGAGTCCGATCCCTTCGCGGACGGCCCGGCTCGCCCCCGGGAAGAGGCCGGTTCGCTCCCCGGGCGGGCCGCGGCGGAAATCCATGTGCGCGACCGATGAGTTTGAGCGACGGTAAAGGTCTCCCCATGCGTAGCCCACGTACTCGGAAGGACCCGAAGCATGAGCACGCAGACGTCCGGCCTGGCGATCGAGACCGCGGGCCTGGTGAAGACGTTCGGCGAGACCCGGGCCGTCGACGGGGTGGACCTGTCCGTGCCCGCGGGCACGGTCTACGGCGTCCTCGGCCCGAACGGCGCCGGCAAGACCACCACCGTGAAGATGCTCGCCACCCTCCTGCGTCCGGACGGCGGTCAGGCCCATGTCTTCGGTCACGACATCGTCCGCGAGGCGGACGAGGTGCGCGGCCGGGTCAGTCTCACCGGCCAGTACGCCTCCGTCGACGAGGACCTCACCGGCACGGAGAACCTGGTCCTGCTGGGCCGGCTCCTCGGCCACCACAAGCGGGCCGCCCGGGACCGCGCGGCGCAGCTCCTGGAGGCCTTCGGGCTGACGGACGCCGCCGCCAAGCAGGTCAAGCACTACTCGGGCGGCATGCGGCGGCGCATCGACATCGCCGCGTCCATCCTCAACACCCCCGACCTGCTCTTCCTGGACGAGCCGACGACCGGCCTGGACCCGCGCAGCCGCAACCAGGTGTGGGACATCGTGCGGGCGGTGGTCGCCCAGGGCACCACCGTGCTGCTGACCACGCAGTACCTGGACGAGGCGGACCAGCTGGCGTCCCGGATCGCCGTCATCGACCGCGGACGGGTGATCGCCGAGGGCACCAAGGGCGAGCTGAAGTCGTCCGTCGGCGCGGGGTCGGTCCATCTGCGGCTACGGGATCCGGACCAGCGGGAGCTCGCGGCGGAGCTGCTGCGCCGCACCCTCGGCGCCCAGGTCCAGCCGGAGCCCGACCCGGTGGCCCTGACCGCCCGGCTCGCCGCGGCGAGCGACGACTCGGCGGCCGCGCACGCCTCGCGCGCGCTGGGCGAACTGGCCCGCGCCGGGGTCACCGTCGACAACTTCTCCCTGGGCCAGCCCAGCCTGGACGAGGTGTTCCTCGCCCTGACCGGGCACGACACGCACGACTCCGCCGACCGCTCCGACGACCCGAAGGACGAGGTGGCGGCATGAGCACCGCGACGACCACCGACAGCAAGGAACTCGCCCCGGTCAGCGCCGAGTCGCTCGCCGCGCTGCTCATCTCCAAGGAGCGGCCGCCGCGCCCCAGCGCGTGGTCGGCCTCGATGACCTTCGGCTGGCGGGCCATCCTCAAGATCAAGCACGTGCCGGAGCAGCTCTTCGACGTCACGGCGTTCCCGATCATGATGGTGCTGATGTACACGTACCTGTTCGGCGGGGCGCTGGCCGGCTCGCCGAAGGAGTACATCCAGTTCCTGCTGCCGGGCATCCTCGTGATGTCGGTCGTGATGATCACGATGTACACGGGCGTCTCGGTCAACACCGACATCGAGAAGGGCGTCTTCGACCGGTTCCGGAGCCTGCCGATCTGGCGGCCCTCGACCATGGTCGGCTATCTGCTCGGTGACGCCCTGCGGTACACGATCGCCTCGGTCGTGATGCTCACCGTGGGCATGATCCTCGGCTACCGGCCGGAGGGCGGTCCGGCGGGCGTGCTCGCGGGGATCGCCCTGCTGGTGCTGTTCTCGTTCGCGTTCTCGTGGATCTGGACGATGTTCGGGCTGATGCTGCGCACCGAGAAGTCGGTGATGGGCGTCAGCATGATGGTGATCTTCCCGCTGACGTTCCTGTCCAACGTGTTCGTCGACCCGAAGACCATGCCGGGCTGGTTGCAGGCCTTCGTGAACAACAGCCCCATCACGCATCTGGCGTCGGCGGTGCGCGGTCTGATGGGCGGCGACTGGCCGGCTGACGAGGTGGCCTGGTCGCTGGGCTGGGCCGGGCTGTTCGTCCTGGTCTTCGGGCCGGTCACGATGCGGCTGTACAACCGCAAGTAGCCCCATGGACCCCGGCCGGCCGTCACGCGCACCCGGTGCGGGACGGCCGGCCCTTTCGTGTCCCGGCCCTGTGCCGCCTCTGCCCGCGGCTACTTGTTGCGGGGCATCGGGGGCAGGGGCGGCATCGGGCGGACGTCCGGCGCGACCTGCGTGCCGGGGGTCTTGCGCACGATGGTGATGAGCCGGTCGGTCAGCTCCAGCCGGCCGACGGCCGGGTCGTCGTAGCCGAGCACCCGGTGACCGCGTATGACGCTGACCACCAGGTCGTCGATCTCCCGGGGTGTCCTGCCCACCTCCGCCTTCACGACCGGCCGCTCAACGATGTCCAGGCCGCTGCCCTGCTGGATGAGGTCCTCCATCACCATGCCGGCCGACGGGCTGAGCACGGACAGGCCGAGCAGCCGGCCCGCGGCGCTGGCACTGGTGATGACGGCGTCGGCGCCGGACTGCTTGAGCAGCGGGGCGTTCTCCTCCTCGCGGACCGCGGCGACGATGTTCGCCCCGCGGTTGAGCTGCCGCGCGGTGAGCGTCACCAGGACCGCGGTGTCGTCGCGCTGGGTGGCGATGATGATCTGGCGCGCCTTGTGGACCTCGGCCCGCTTGAGGACCTCGCTGCGGGTGGCGTCACCGACGATGCCGGCGTACCCCTCGGCGGTCGCGGCGTCGATCACCTTGGAGCTGGGGTCGACGACGACCACCTGCTCCTTCTTCAGCCCCGTCGCGCAGACGGTCCGGATCGCCGAGCGGCCCTTGGTGCCGAAGCCGACGACGACGGTGTGATCGCGCAAGGTGGACCTCCAGCGGGTCAGTCGCCACTCCTCCCGGGTGCGTTCGGTGAGGGCTTCCAGGGTCGTACCGACCAGGATGATCAGGAACAGCACGCGCAGCGGCGTGATGACGAGGATGTTCGTCAGCCGGGCGCTCTCGCTGGCCGGGGTGATGTCACCGTACCCGGTGGTGGAGAGGGTGACGGTCGCGTAGTAGAAGGCGTCGAGGAGGGTGAGGCCGCCGCCCGCGTTGTCGTTGTAGCCGTCCCGGTCGGCGTAGACGATCAGCGCGGTCAGGACGAGGACCACCAGGGCCATCGAGAGCCGCTTGGCGACCTGGCGGATCGGGTGCTCCACGACCTGCCGCGGGAGTTTCACCCGGTGGGTCACCAGGTGCTCGTCGGCCTGGCGGGCGATGGCGTCCTGGCCCGGAAGTTTCACGTGAAACACACCCCGATCCCGGCGGACGCCCAGGGCATGTCGAGCAGTTCCGCCTCCTGTCCCGGGCCGGCGCCACCCGGCGGCACGACGGCCAGTGCGTCGGCCGCGGCGATGCCGCGCAGCATGGCGGGCCCGTTGTAGTGCAGCGGCATCGCCCGGTCGCCGCGCAGGACCACGGGCACGAGCCGGGTGTCGTGGGGGTGCCCCTGCACGGCGTCCCCCAGCGGCAGCGTGTACGGCTCGGGAGCGGGGCGGGCGGAGAGGATCCGCAGCAGCGGCTCCGCGAGCGTCAGCAGCCCCGAGACGGCGGCGAGCGGGTTGCCCGGCAGGCCGACCAGGTGCCGTGTCTCGCCGATGCGGGCCAGGAGCATGGGGTGCCCGGGCCGGACCTGGACGCCGTCCACCAGGAGGTCGGCACCGATGCGCTCCAGGACCGGGTGGACGTGGTCGACCGGGCCCGCGGCCGTGCCGCCGGTGGTCACGACGACGTCGGCGCCCGAGGCGGTGATCGCCTCGTGCAGCGCCTCGATGTCGTCGCGCACGCGCTGGACGGCGGTGACCTCGGCCCCGAGCGCCCGCAGCCACGGCGGCAGCAGGGGGCCGAGGGCGTCCCGGATGAGGCCGTCGTGGGGCAGCCCTTCGGTGAGCAGTTCGTCGCCGAGGACGAGGACGTCCACCCGGGGGCGGGGCACGGCGGTGACGTTGTCGTACCCGGCCGCCGCGGCCAGTCCGAGGACCGCCGGGGTGACGAGGGTGCCGACGGGCAGCAACTGGTCGCCGGCGCGGCACTCCTGGCCGCGCGGGCGGATGTCCTGGCCGGTGACGACCTCGCGGGTGGCGTGCAGCCGGCCCTTGTCGTCGGTCCGGCCGTGCTCGCTGCGCAGGACGGCCGTGGTGTCCGCCGGGATGCGGGCGCCGGTGGCGATCCGGATCGCCTCGCCGTCGGTGAGCCGGGCGGGCGCGGCGTGCCCGGCGAGGACGCCCTCGTCCCGGACGGCCCACGGGGCGGGACCGGCCACCGCCCAGCCGTCCATCGCCGAGGTGTCGAAGGAGGGCAGGTCGGTGAGGGCGTCGAGCGGGGCGGCCAGGGTGAGGCCCAGGGCACCGTCCAGGGGCACGGAGACAGGCTCGCGCCGGGCGGCCCGGACGGTGGCCCGTGCGGTGCGTTCGGCGCGGGAACGGGCCTCGGACCAGGGCGTGGCGCGGTGGCCGCGCCCGGACCCGGCCGCGGGCGTACGGGCGTCGCCCCCCGCGGTGGGGCCGCCGGGTCCGTGGTCCGGAGCGGGGTGGTGCGCGCCCGAGCCGTGCCCCCGGCCGCCGAGGGTGCTGTCGTTGCTGTCGCGCACGAGTGCGAGCACCTCCTCGACGTCGAGATCCTCGGCGTCCTCGCCGGCGCGGGTGCCCGGCGGGGTCATCCGGCGTCCGGGCGGGTGTCCGGGGTGGCGTCCGGGGCGACGTCGCCGCCGGGCCGCCCGGCGGAGCCGTCCTGGGGGGTTCCGGGGGCGGCGGTGCTCTCCCGTGCCCAGCGCTCGGCGAGGGCTGCGGCCTTGCGGGAGGCCTCGGCGACCGCCTCGGGGCCGCCCCCTGCCTGTGCGGCGGCGTAGCCGACCAGGAAGGTGGTCAGCGGCGCCGCCGGCCGCGCCACCCCGTGGGCGGCGTCGCGGGCGAGGTCGAGCAGTCCGCGGGTGTCGACGTCGAGGTCGAGCCCGAGTTCGTCCTTGACGGCGGAGATCCAGTCATCCAACACGTGCCCATGCTCCCTGATGCGTGCCCTGGCGGTGGCGATGTCGTCCCAGGTGTCGCAGTCGAAGGACGCGACGGGGTCCGGGACCCGGGTGAGGTTCAGCTCTGCGACGAGGCGCCGCAGGGGGAGACCGGCGAGCGTGCCGTGCCGTTCCCGCAGCACAGCGAGGGTCTCGCGCAGCCGCGGCGCGCGGTAGGCGGCCACGAGCGGCTGGTCACGGCCGTCGGGGTCGGTGAGCAGCACGCCGTCGGCGCCGCTCGTGCGCAGCGTGCCGAGCAGCCCGGCGACGGTCTGCGCACCGAGGAACGGCAGATCGGCGGAGAGCACCACGACGTGGCCGGCGGCGGTGTGGCGCAGCCCGGCGTCGAGGGCGGCGACCGGGCCGCCGCCGGGCGGGTCCTCCAGAGCCCAGGTGACGGGCCGTTCGGTGGGTCTCGGCGTGGCGACGACGACGGTCGTGCGGGCGTCCCGGCACGCGGCGAGGACGCGGTCGAGCAGCGCCCGGCCGCCCACCCGCACCCCGGGCTTGTCCGCTCCGCCCAGGCGCCGGGCGCCGCCGCCCGCGAGCACGACGGCGTCGTGCGGGGCGTGGTCCGGCCCCTGCTCGGGGCCGTGGCCGGCGCGGGGCGCCGGACCGGTGCCGGCCCGGGGCGCGCGGGTGGGCTCGTTGGCGGTCACGCACCGAGTATGCGTGCCCCCGCGATCACACGGAACGCGGGGGAATCGACACGATCACGGACACCGGCTCACGGGCCGGACGGAATCAGAGCGTCCGCAGCAGCACCGCCGGCTGTTCCACGCAGTCCGCCACGTACCGCAGGAAGCCGCCCGCCACGCCGCCGTCGCACACCCGGTGGTCGAAGGTGAGGGAGAGCTGCACGACCTGACGTACCGCCAGCTCGCCGTCGTGCACCCACGGCTTGGGGACGATGCGGCCGACGCCGAGCATGGCGGCCTCGGGGTGATTGACGATCGGGGTGGAGCCGTCGACACCGAAGACGCCGTAGTTGTTCAGCGTGAAGGTGCCGCCTGTGAGGTCGGCGGGCGTCAGGGTCCCCGCCCGGCCCGCCTCGGTCAGCCGGGCGAACTCCGCCGTCAGCGACTCGGCGTCCCGCGTGTGCGCGTCCCGGACGACCGGGACGACCAGCCCCCGGTCCGTCTGGGCAGCGAAGCCCAGGTGCACGTGGTCGAACCGGACGATCTCCCTGGCCTCCGTGTCGACCGTGGAGTTCAGCTCGGGGAAGCGCGCGAGCGCCGCCGTGCAGATCCGGGCCAGCAGGGCCAGGAGGGAGACCTTCGGTCCGCCGGTCGCGTTCATGGCCGCCCGGGCCCGCATGAGCTCCGTGGCGTCGGCGTCCACCCAGCAGGTCGCGTCCGGGATCTCGCGGCGGCTGCGGGCGAGCTTGTCGGCGACGGCGCCGCGGACGCCCTTGAGGGGCGTGCGGATCTCGCCGGGCGCCGCGGTCGCGGAGGACCGGGGCGCGGAGACGGCCGGGGCCGCGCCGCGCGGTGCGGCGGTGCCGGCCTGGGCCGGCCGCGCCTGCGCCGGCGCGGTGGTCTGCCCGGCCGCGCGCAGAGCGTACTCGACGTCCGCCCGCAGGATCAGCCCGTCGGGCCCGGAGCCGGTCAGCTCCCGCAGGTCCAGGCCGTTCTGCCGGGCCAGGCGGCGCACCAGGGGCGAGATCACCGGGACGGGCCCGTCCTCGGACCGGGCGGCCGCGGGGGCGGAGCCGTGACCGTTCACCGCGAGGGCCGCGCCCTGGCCGGTCATGGCGGGCGCGGCGCTCACGCCCTCCACGGCGGCGCCGGCGGGTCCGGACGGCGTGCCGTGCACCGGGTGGGTCCGGCGCACCCGGCGCCGCCGCGCCGGTGCCTCGGAGGTGCCGTACCCGACCAGGACGTTCCCGGAGCCCTCCGCACCGGTGGCCGCGGGGGCCTCGGCGGTCCCGGCCGGAGTCCCGCCGTCGCCGGAGGCCGGGCGCTCCCCCACCGCCACCGTGATCAGGGGCGCCCCGACGGGCAGTTCCGTGCCCTCCTCGCCGAAGCGGGCCGTGACCACACCGCCGTAGGGGCAGGGGACCTCGACCATCGCCTTGGCCGTCTCGACCTCCACGACGGGCTGGTCGATCGCGACCACGTCGCCGACCTCGACCAGCCAGCGCACGATCTCCGCCTCGGTCAGTCCCTCACCGAGGTCGGGCAGCTTGAACTCCAGCACCTGTGCCATCAGCTCTCGGCCTCCCACTGCAGACGCGCCACGGCGTCCAGGATCCGGTCCACGCCGGGCAGGTGGTGACGCTCCAGCATGGGCGGCGGGTACGGCAGGTCGAACCCGGCCACGCGCAGCACCGGCGCCTCCAGGTGGTGGAAGCAGCGCTCGCCGATCCGGGACGCGATCTCGCCGCCCGGGCCGCCGTAGGAACCCGCCTCGTGGACGACGACCGCGCGGCCCGTGCGACGCACCGAGGCGCACACCGTCTCGTCGTCGAAGGGCACCAGGGAGCGCAGGTCGACGACCTCCAGGTCCCAGCCCTCGGCGCGGGCCGCCTCGGCGGCCTCCAGGCACACGGGCACGGACGGGCCGTAGGTGACGAGCGTGGCGCTGCGGCCGGGGCGCCGGACCACGGCACGGCCGATGGGCTCGACCGGGGCGGGCGCCTCGGGGTTCCAGGAGTCCTTCGACCAGTAGAGCCGCTTGGGCTCCATGAAGACGACCGGGTCGTCGGAGGCGATGGACGCGCGCAGCAGCCCGTAGGCGTCGGCGACGGTCGCGGGCGTGACGACGTGGAGCCCCGGGGTCGCCATGTAGTACGCCTCGGAGGAGTCGCTGTGGTGCTCGACGCCGCCGATGCCGCCGCCGTAGGGGACCCGGATGGTGATCGGCAGGGGCATCTTGCCGCGGGTGCGGTTGCGCATCTTCGCCACGTGCGAGACGAGCTGCTCGAACGCCGGGTAGGCGAACGCGTCGAACTGCATCTCCACGACCGGCCGGAGGCCGTACATGGCCATGCCGACGGCCGTGCCGAGGATGCCCGCCTCGGCGAGCGGGGTGTCGGTGCAGCGGTCCTCGCCGAACTCCTTGGCGAGTCCGTCGGTGACCCGGAAGACACCGCCCAGGGTGCCGACGTCCTCGCCCATGACGTGCACGGCGGGGTCGGCGGCCATGGCGTCGCGCAGCGCGCGAGTGAGCGCCTGCGCCATGGTGGCCGGCTTGACGGCGACGGTGGTCATCGGTGCGTGCCCTCCTCCGGCTCGGCCTCGGCCTCCAGCTCGGCCCGCAGCTGCTCGCGCTGCTCCAGCAGCTGCGGCGTGGGCTCGGCGTAGACGTGGCCGAACAGGTCCATCGGGTCGAGGACCGGGTCCTGGTTCATCTGCTCGCGCAGGGCGGCGGCCATGGTCTCGGCGTCCTGGCGGGCGGCCTCGATGCCGGCCTCGTCGAGCAGGCCGCGCCCGGTCAGCTCGCGCTCCAGCAGCCGGATCGGGTCGTGCTCGCGCCAGGCCTCGACCTCGGCGTCGCCGCGGTAGCGGGTCGCGTCGTCGGCGTTGGTGTGCGCGTCCATGCGGTAGGTGATCGCCTCCACCAGGACCGGACCGCCGCCCGCGCGGGCGTGGCGCACCGCGTCGGTGAGCACCTCGTGCACGGCGGCGGCGTCGTTGCCGTCGACCAGGCGGCCGGGCATGCCGTAGCCCACGGCCTTGTGGGCCAGCGAGGGGGCCGCGGTCTGCTTGGCGAGCGGGACGGAGATCGCGAAGCCGTTGTTCTGCACGAGGAAGACCACCGGGGCCTGCCAGACGGCGGCGAAGTTCAGCGCCTCGTGGAAGTCGCCCTCGCTGGTGCCGCCGTCGCCGACCATGGCCAGCGCGACCACGTCGTCGCCCTTGAGGCGGGCGGCGTGCGCGAGGCCCACGGCGTGCGGCAGCTGGGTGGCCAGCGGGGTGGACAGGGGGGCGACCCGGTGCTCGTGCGGGTCGTAGCCGGTGTGCCAGTCGCCGCGCAGCAGCGTGAGCGCCTCGGCCGGTGCCACGCCCCGGGCGACCACGGCGAGCGTGTCGCGGTAGCTGGGGAAGAGCCAGTCCTGCTCCTGCAGGACCAGCGCGGCGGCGATCTCGCAGGCCTCCTGGCCGGTGGTGGAGGGGTAGACCGCGAGACGGCCCTGCTTGGTGAGGGCGGTGGCCTGCGCGTTGTAGCGGCGGCCCTTCACCAGCTCCGCGTAGAGCCTGCGCAGCAGCTCCGGGTCGGCCTTCGCGGCCGCCTCGGTGCCGAGGACGCGGTAGGGCTCCGCGTCCGGCAGCAGCGGCGCGGGATCCGTGCGGGGCTGCCAGGCGGGCGGCGGGGTCGGCCGGTACGCGCCCCGCTGCTCCATGACCGTCATGACGGCACCTCCTCGTGGGAGCGGCTAGGAGGCACGTCGCCTGTGACGCGCCTCACCTACCGATTGTTCGGTCGCCGGCACATTTTGGCTACGGGTGGCCTCAGGCTGTGGACAAACGGTTCTCCACAACCTGAGATGGACGCAGTACGTCCATCACCGGGAGGCGGGCGCAGGTGGCACCTGAACAAATGGCCGACGGCCGGGACGACGGCCAGGCTCCTGCGCCCCGGCCGCTGGACGCCATAGACCAGGACATCCTGCGCATGCTCCAGGCGGACGGCCGCGCCTCGATACGGTCGGTCGCCGAGCGCGTCCACGTCTCGCGGGCCAACGCCTACGCCCGGATCAACCGGCTCGTCGAGGACGGCGTGATCCGCGGTTTCGGCGCCCGCGTCCACCACGAACGGGCAGGTCAGGGGACGTCCGCGTACGTCACCCTGAAGATCGTGCAGAACTCCTGGCGCACGGTCCGCGAGCAGCTCCGGCAACTGCCCGGCGCCTCGCACATCGCCCTGGTGGGCGGGGACTTCGACGTGCTGCTGCTGGTGCACGTGTCGGACAACCGCGCGCTGCGCGAGCTGGTGCTGACCCGCCTCCAGGCGATCCCGGAGGTGCTGAGCTCGCGCACGCTGCTGGTCTTCGAGGAGGAGGACCTGGAGCCGCAGGGCTGACCCGGTCCGTGTGGTGGCCCGCTGATCAGCACTGCGCTGTGGGAGGGCTCCGGCGCGGTTCAGCCGCTCCTGCGGAGCCCGCCGAACGCCAGCTGCACCACGGCGTCGGCCACCTCGCGCTCGCCCATGCCGCGGCCGTCCGGCCGGTACCACTCCACTATGGAGTTGATCATCCCGAAGACCAGCCGGGTCACCAGCCGGACCTCCACGTCCTCGCGCACGTCCCCGTCCGCCGCGGCGGCCTTGAGCAGGTCGGCGACCCGGTGGTCGAAGTCCCGGCGCCGCTCCAGGGCCCACCGCTCGGTGTCGGTGTTGCCGCGCACGCGCAGCAGCAGCGTCACGTACGGCAGTTCGGCCATGAGCACCTCGACCATGCGCCGCACGACGTGCTCCAGCCGCTCGACGGCCCTGCCCACGCGCGCGTGCTCCTCGTCGAGGATGCCGAACAGGCCGTCGAGGGCGCGGCTGACGGCCCGGCGCAGCAGCTCCTCCTTACCGGTGACGTGGTGGTAGATCGACGACTTGGAGATGCCGGCCGCCTTGGACAGGTGCTCCATGGAGGTGCCGTCGTAGCCGCGCTCGTTGAACACCTGGACGGCGACGGACAGCAGGGTGTCCGGCGTGTACGTGTCGCGCCTGGCCGTGGTCATGAGGCAGGGCCCTCCCGCTTGTCGGAGGCGTGGGCGTGGCGGTACAGCGCGAGGGACGGCGCGTAACGCCCCGAGGGGTCGCGCAGGTGCAGGTCGTCCAGGAGTGCGTAGGCCCAGAAGCGGCCGAGCCGGCGGCTCCACTCGAAGGGGCCCAGGGGGTAGTTCACACCGAGACGCATCGCGGTGTCGACGTCCTCCTCGGTGGCGACGCCCTTGGCCACGGCGTCGTGGGCGAGGTCGATGATCCGCGCGACCGTGCGGGCGACGATCATGCCGGGCACGTCCCCGATGACGCTGACCTTCTTGCCGAGCGCCTGGAACAGCCCGACGGCCTCCGCGAGGGTGCGCGGCGAGGTGTCCTGGGAGGCGGACAGGGCGATCCGGGTCGCCTTGCGGTAGTCCAAGGCGAGGTCGAAGTAGACGACGTCGCGGAACTCCACCGAGGTCTGCCCGTCGGCGAGGACCAGCTGGCCCCCGCTCGGCAGCACCAGCCGGGAGCCGTTGTCCTCGTCCTCCTCGCGCACCTCGACGCCCGCCTCGCGGATCATCGCGAGCAGCTCGGCGGCCGGCCCCAGGTCGCCCTCGGCGACGACGTACGCCGGCGGCTGCCGGTGGTCCGCCGTGTCCGGCTCGGGACGCTCGGCGCCGTCCCCGTGGTCGTACCAGCCGTGACCGCTCTTGCGTCCCAGCCGGCCGGACTCGACCAGCCGCCGCTGGGCCAGGGACGGGGTGAAGCGCACGTCCTGGAAGAAGGACTCCCACACCGAGCGCGTGACCGACTCGTTGACGTCCTGGCCGATCAGGTCCGTCAGCTCGAAGGCGCCCATGCGGAATCCGCCGGACTCGCGCAGCACCGCGTCGATGGTGGCCGGGTCGGCGCCCTGTGCCTCGTACACCGCGAAGGCCTCGGCGTAGAACGGCCGGGCGATGCGGTTGACGATGAAGCCCGGGGTGTCCGCGCAGGCGACCGGCGTCTTGCCCCAGGCGCGTGCGGTCTCGTACGCGCGCGTGGCCGAGGTGACGTCGGTGGCGAAGCCGGAGACGACCTCGACCAACGGCAGCAGGGGCGCGGGGTTGAAGAAGTGCAGTCCCACGAACCGGCCCGGGACGCGCAGGGCGCCGCCGATGGCGGTGACGGACAGGGACGAGGTGTTGGTGGCGAGCAGGCAGTCGTCGCCGACGACGTCCTCCAGCTCGCGGAACAGCGCCTGCTTGACGTCCAGCCGCTCCACGACGGCCTCGACGACCAGGGCGCAGCCGGCCAGCTCGGCGAGGGTCTCGGCGGGCCGGAGCCGCGCCCGGGCGGCGTCCCGGTCGCCGGCCGGCAGGCGTTCCTTCTCGACGAGGCGGTCCAGCCGGGCGCCGATGGCGTCGGCCGCCTGCCGCGCCCGCCCCGGCAGGGCGTCGTACAGCCGCACCGGATGGCCCGCCATCAGCGCGACCTGGGCGATCCCCTGGCCCATCGTGCCGGTGCCGACGACCGCCACGGGGCTGCTGAGGTCGAGTGCTGTCATGTGCGCGATCCTCCCGCACGGGGTTTTCCACAGATGCGGCGGACCCCCTTGAACCGACCGATCGTTCGGTTACTCTAGCTCTGTCCGAGTGTTCCTGCCCAGGTTTCTGCCCAGGTCATGAACTCGACGAGGAGTTCTTGAGACGAGGAGTTGGTCACCCATGACCGCCGCACTCTCGGCGCACGAGCTGATCGCCCGGCACCGGTCCACCCTCGACCAGGCGCTGGAAGCGATCCGCACGCGCGCCTACTGGTCCCCCCACCCCGAGCACCCCAAGGCCTACGGGGAGAACGGCAGCCTGGACGCGGCCGCGGGCAAGGCAGCCTTCGACGCCCTGCTCGGCGGCCGCCTCGACCTCGGCCAGCCCGGGACGGACGACTGGGTGGGCGGCGAGACGTCCCCGTACGGCATCGACCTGGGCGTCACCTACCCGCACGCGGACCTCGACGTGCTGCTGCCCGCCATGAAGGCCGGGCAGCGTGCCTGGCGGGACGCGGGCGCCGAGCAGCGCGCGGTGGTCTGCCTGGAGATCCTCAAGCGCATCAGCGACCGCACGCACGAGTTCGCGCACGCGGTCATGCACACCTCCGGCCAGGCGTTCATGATGGCGTTCCAGGCGGGCGGCCCGCACGCCCAGGACCGCGGCCTGGAGGCGGTGGCCTACGCGTACGTGGAGCAGGTCCGCACGCCGGACGAAGCCGAGTGGACCAAGCCGCAGGGCAAGCGCGACCCGCTGGCCCTCACCAAGCAGTTCACGCCGGTCCCGCGCGGCATCGCCCTGATGATCGGCTGCAACACGTTCCCGACGTGGAACGGCTACCCGGGCCTGTTCGCCTCCCTCGCCACCGGCAACGCGGTGCTGGTCAAGCCGCACCCGCGCGCGGTGCTGCCGCTCGCCCTCACCGTCCAGGTCGCCCGCGAGGTGCTCGCCGAGGCCGGCTTCGACCCGAACCTGGTGGCGCTGGCCGCCGAGCGCCCCGGCGAGGGCATCGCCAAGACGCTCGCGCTGCGCCCGGAGATCCGGATCATCGACTACACGGGCTCGACCGAGTTCGGCGACTGGCTGGAGGCCAACGCCCGCCAGGCGCAGGTCTACACGGAGAAGGCCGGCGTCAACACGGTCGTCGTCCACTCCACGTCGGACTACAAGGGCATGCTCTCCAACCTGGCCTTCTCGCTGTCCCTGTACAGCGGCCAGATGTGCACGACCCCGCAGAACCTGCTGATCCCGCGCGAGGGCATCGCCACCGACCAGGGCCCCAAGTCCTACGACGAGGTCGTCGCGGACCTGGCCCGGGCGGTGGACGGACTGCTCGGCGACGACGCCCGGGCCAACGCCCTGCTCGGCGCCATCGTCAACCCGGACGTGAAGGCCCGGCTGGAGGCCGCCGCCGGCCTGGGCGAGGTCGCCCTGGCGTCCCGCGAGATCACCAACCCGGACTTCCCGGGGGCGGTCGTGCGCTCGCCCGTGATCGTGAAGCTGGACGGGGCCAAGCCGGACGCGGAGGCCGCGTACATGAGCGAGTGCTTCGGGCCGGTGTCCTTCGCCGTCGCGGTCGACTCGGTCACGGACGCGGTGGAGCTGCTGGGCCGCACCATCCGTGAGAAGGGCGCGATGACGGTCGGCGCGTACACCTCCGACCCCGAGGTGGAGCAGGCCGTGCAGGAGGTGTGCCTGGAGGAGGCGGCCCAGCTGTCGCTCAACCTCACGGGCGGGGTGTACGTGAACCAGACGGCCGCCTTCTCCGACTTCCACGGCTCGGGCGGCAACCCGGCGGCCAGCGCGGCCCTGTGCGACGGCGCGTTCGTGGCCAACCGGTTCCGGGTGGTCGAGGTGCGCCGGGAGGCGTAGGGACCCGGGGGTGCGGTGAGTGCGCGCGTGCCGGTTGTTCGTGGTTGCTCGCGCAGTTCCCCGCACCCCCACAGGGGCGCTCGGCCCGGGCCCGGCGTACGTCACCCGGCTCCGGACGTCACGTGGCGCCGGGCGTCACAGCACCTCGGTCAGCACACCGTCCACATCGATGGCCCAGCTGCCGTCCTTGACGTCGTAGACCCTCTTGTCCTTGAGCCACTTCCAGGACATGTGCTGCAGGACCTTCGCGGCTCCGCGCTCCCAGACCGGGTTGTGGTCCCAGCCCTCCATGCGGAACATCAGCTTCCCTCCCCCGGGGACGGCCTTGTACAGCTTCGGCACGGAGAAGTGCAGCAGGGGTCCCATCTCCGGTGGCGTGTTGGCCGTCGTGTCGCGGTCCCCGTAGACGATGCACACGGGCACGCTGCCGCCGAGCACGGAGCCCTGTGGCGCGGTCTTGTCGTTCCAGCCCCACCAGTAGGAGTTGCGCCACCGCATGACGCCCTCCGGCTCCCCCGGTACCGAGCCGCCCCACTCCTTGCCGATGCTGTCGCCGTCCAGAACGGCCTGCCACACGGCGTCGGCCACGTCCTTGTCGCTGATGCCCGCCTGCAATGCCGTCTTGCTGGTCAGATTCATCGGGAAGCCGAAGACCGCGGCCGGCTGCGACTCGGGCTTCGTGGGCAACGGCGTCCCCGGAGGGGCCGCGAAGGGGTCGGCGCTGCTCGTCGACCACCGGCCGTTCGGAGGGAACATGGGTGCCAGCAGGAAGAGGCTCGCCACGTCCCCGGGGTGCTGAATCGCGTACGGCCCCATGACGAAGGACGCCGCCGACCACCCGATGAAGGAGACCTTCTCGTCGTTGCTCCGCTCCCTGACGAAGGCGACGACGGTGCCCAGTTCGTCCCATTCGCTCTTCGAGTTGCCCAGCTGATGCGGGTAGTTCGCCGTGGGGTCGCAGTCCGCCGTACCGGGGTTGTCCTTCAGCAGGGACCGCTGCGCCGGATTGGCATTGCACGGGTCGTGCATCTCGGGGCGCGGCGAACGCCCGGAACCCTGCAGATCCATGACGTATACGTCGTATCCCTTGCCCGCCAGCGCCTGGGCCCAGCTGAGGCTGGTGTCCGGGTGCGGGGATCCGCCCTTCGCAGGGAGTACGACGTCCAGTCCGGGAAGGGCCGGGACACTCCTGCCGTGGAGCATGAGGACCGGCTTGTGGGTGCCTCCGGAACCGAAGGCTTCGTATTGCCGGACGAAAAGGTTGACCTTCTTCCCGTAGTTCGCCGGCACGGTCGATGTGTGCTCGACCTCGTGGTCGATCGGAGTCAGGTGCGACATGGTCGCCTCCGGATGGGTTCGCCCTGGTAAAACCTCCCCGATAACAAGCCTTGACCTGTTGGGAGTACGGGGCAACCGGTGGGCAACCAGGTGAAGAGGAAACCACTTTGTCAACTGTTCAAAGTCGTCTGTCCGCCGGGTGCGCCGCAGCTCCAGTGGTACAGCGTCATCGCCACGCTCGTCGCCAGGTTGTAGCTGCTGACCTGGGGGCGCATGGGCAGGGACAGCAAGTGGTCGGCCCGGGCGCGCAGTTCGGGTGACAGGCCCGTGCGTTCCGAACCGAACGCGAGGACGGTGTCGTCCGGGAGCCTCACGCCCCGGAGGTCGTCGCCCTCCGGGTCCAGGGCGAAGAGCGGGCCGTGCGGCAGTTCGCCGACGGTCAGGCGTTCCACCGCGGTCGCGAAGTGCAGGCCCGCGCCGCCGCGCACGACGGTCGGGTGCCAGGGGTCGACGGTCCCGGTCGTCACCACACCGGTCGCCCCGAAGCCCGCCGCCAGGCGGATCACCGCCCCCGCGTTGCCGAGGTTGCGCGGGTTGTCCAGGACGACCACCGGGGCCGTGCGCGGCCGGTGCGCCAGCTTCTCCAGGTGGGAGGCGCGCGACGGGCGGACCGCCAGGGCGGCCACCGCCGTCGGGTGCGGACGCGGCACGAGCGAGGCGTACGTCCCCTGCGGCACCTCGGTCAGCAGAGCGTCCAGCGCCGGCCGCACGTCCGGCGCCAGTTCGGCGGCCAGGGCGAGCGTGGCCGCCCGATCGGCGGCGACCGCCACCGGCACCTCGGCGCCGAACCGCAGCGCGTGCTTGAGGGCGTGGAAGCCGTCGAGCAGGACGGTCTCACCGGCGATCCGGTGCCAGAGGGTGACGGGGTCGGTCATGTCCGGAAGCCTACGTGCGCGGCGTCGGCGCCCTCCGGGGCACGCTGCCCCGGCACCGGTGCCCGCCCGCCGCGCCGCAGCAGCCGGTCGCGGGTCCGGGCCGCCACATCGCCCAGGCGCCGCAGGAAGCCCGTCGGCAGGAACACCGCGTCCGCCG
This sequence comes from Streptomyces sp. NPDC017943, assembly GCF_044328425.1. Lineage (NCBI taxonomy): Bacteria > Bacillati > Actinomycetota > Actinomycetes > Kitasatosporales > Streptomycetaceae > Streptomyces > Streptomyces sp. NPDC017943. Next base: position 475,196 of record NZ_JBIRHH010000004.1, read on the forward strand.
CGATCATCGCCAGCGAGAAGAACGGCAGCCCCAGGACCACGGCGATCGCCGCGTGCTCGGTGATCATGACGGCGAGCAGGACGTTCTTCACCCGCCGGTTCAGCAGGGTGAACGGGAAGGCGACCTGCACCAGGACCGTCCCGTACGTCACCAGCAGGACCATCGTGCCGCTGGCCGACAGCACGTCCGCGAGCGCGGGCCAGGGCGAGAAGTACTCCAGGTGGAGCGGGTAGTGGACGGCGGTGCCGTCCTGCCAGCGCGAGCCCTGGATCTTGTACCAGCCGGCCGTCGCGTAGATCAGGCACGTCTCCGCCATGATCACGAGCAGCGCGCCGTTGTGCACGATGTCCGCCACGACGTCCAGCAGCATCCGCGGCTGAGCGGTCCGGGCGGACCGTCCCACCAGCCACCACAGGGCCTGCCCCAGCCACACCGTCCACAGCAGCGCCGGGATCAGCCAGTCGCCCTCCAGCCGCCCGGACAGGGTCACCGCGACCAGCACGGCCCCGAGCACCGCCCACAGGGCCGGACCCGTCCGGTCGGTGACCCGCTCGCCCCGGGCCCGGGCCCCGGCGTCCCGTGCGGCGCGCCGGGCGTCCAGCGACCACACCCGGCCGCAGCGCGTGAACACCAGGTAGATCGACATCAGGTGCAGCACGTTGTCGCCGCCGTCGCCCATGAAGACACTGCGGTTCTGCAGCGACAGCACACCCACCATGAACAGCACCGACGTCGTGCGCGTGCGCCAGCCCAGCACCAGCAGGGCCGCGGCCAGGAGCGCCAGCGCGTAGACGGCCTCGAACCAGGTCCGGCCGTCGAACCACATGAGGGCGGTGAAGGACCCGTTGGAACCGATCAACTGCTCGGCGAGGTCCCGGCTCCAGGGGCCGTCGGGGCCGTACAGCTCCCCGCGGTGGGGGATCTCGCGCAGCAGGAACAGCAGCCAGGTGACGCCGGTGCCGATGCGCACGATCGCGGTCTGGTACGGGCCGAGGGCGGTCTCCGTGACCCGGGCGACGGCACGCGAGACGGCCAGGGACCAGCGGTTCATCCCACGCCTCCCACGGCCTCGTCCCGCGGCACCTTCCACCAGGGCAGCTCACGGTAGGACGGCGTCGTGGCGACCTTCTCCCGGCTCCACTCGGGCGGGGGCACGTTGCTGGTGCGCGAGCGGAACTGGAGCCGTTCGACGACGCCCCCGCCTCCGGTCGCCGCGCGCACCGCGTCGGCCCGGTCCAGGCGCAGCACCCCGATCCGCCGCAGGTACGACTCCGAGAGCGCGCCGCGCAGTCCCACCGGCCGGTTCCGGCTGTCGTGCGTGGCCACGTAGAAGTCCCAGGCGCGGCGCAGTTCGTTCTGCTGGGTGTGGCTCGGCAGCGGATTGCCGTCGATGGCCCGGCCGTCCTCGGCGGACAGGTCGTACCAGCCGGTGGTCGGTGCCGCGCCGTCCCGCCCCCGGACCTGGGCCCGGACCTGCACCGAGACGTTCTGCTGCAGCGGATTCGGCGCGAACAGCTTCCAGTTCTGCTCGAACTCCGGGTAGATCCAGTCGTCCACGGCACTGCCGTGCTGCCGGGTGAGCGTGTTGGCCGGGGCGACGTGCAGGAAGGTCATCCCGAGGTGCGCGCAGACCCCGGCCGCCACGATCGCCAGCGCCACCGCGACGGCGATCCGGTAGCCGAGGGGGAGACCGGCGATCCCGCCACGGGGATCGCCGGGGTCTGTGGCGTCGCCGGGGCCTGCGGCGTCGCCGGGTCCGGCCGGGAGGTCGTGCACGGGCCGGGCACCGGGCGGCGGACCGTCGCCCGTGTCTCCGGGCCCGCCCGGCGCACGCCGGGTCACCGAGCCCTCGTCGTACGCGTCCATTCCGCCCCGTTTCCGATCCCGGTCCGTCGTTCCCGATCCCGGTCCGTCGTTCCGCCCGCCCGGTCGCGAGGGCGTCGTCCCGCCGCGCAGCGCCGCGCGACCCCGGCACGGCACGGTACTCAGGCGGACCGTCCGGGCACATCCCCCGTCACGGGTTCGCGGCCGTGGCCGTCACCACATCGCCCGGGGGCTCCGACCGTACGGCGGTCGCGGCCGCCCTGGGGCGGGAACGGGGCATCCAATGCGGTGGCGCGGGGAGGGGTGTCCCGGCAGCCGTCGCACGGGACACCCGGGCGGCACCACCGCGCCGCCCGTCCACCGCGGGGGACGCTAGAGGACGAACCCCGGCTGTCCCTCGTCCGTGACCACGGGACGGCCCGCCGCCTCCCACACCTGCATGCCGCCCTCGACGTTGACGGCGTCGATGCCCTGCTGGGCCAGGTACATCGTGACCTGGGCGGAACGCCCCCCGGACCGGCAGATCACGTGGACCCGGCCGTCCTGCGGGGCCGCCTCGGTCAGCTCCCCGTAGCGGGCGACGAAGTCACTGATGGGGATGTGCAGCGCGCCTTCGGCGTGACCGGCCTTCCACTCGTCGTCCTCCCGGACGTCCAGCAGGAAGTCGCCGTCCTTGAGATCCGCGACCGCGACCGTGGGCACACCAGCTCCGAAATTCATGCGCCCGACGCTACCGGAACGGCCCGCCGCGGCGACCCGCGCCAGGACTCAGTCCGAGCCCTCGCCGAGCAGCGCGGCCAGCTCGGTCTCCCGCTCGCCGACCTGGGTGAGCAACTGCTGCCCGATCTCGTCCAGCAGCCGGTCCGGATCCTCCGGGGCCAGCTGGAGCATGTGCCCGATGGCGCTGTCCTCCAGCTCCTTGGCGAGCAGGGCCAGCAGCTCCTTGCGCTGGGAGAGCCATTCGAGGCGCGCGTACAGCTCCTCGGCCCGGCTCGGCAGGCGCTTCAGCTCGGGTCCCTTCGCCCATTCCTCGGCGAGCTCCCGCAGCTCGGTCTCGTCACCGCGGGCGTAGGCGGCGTTCACCCGCGTGATGAACTCCTCCCGCCGCACACGCTCCTGCTCCTCCTGCGCGAGGTCGGGGTGGGCCTTGCGGGCGAGGTCGCGATAGAGCTTGCGCGCCTCCTCGCTGGGGCGGACCCGCTGCGGGGGCCGGACCGGCCGGTCCGTGAGCATCGCCGCGGCCTCGGGGAACAGACCGCTGTCGTCCATCCAGCCGTTGAGCAGTTCCTCGACCCCGGGGATCGGGGCGAGCTGGGCCCGGGCCTCCTCCGCGCGGCGCCGGTCCTCCGCGTCGCCGGTGCGGGCGGCCCTGGCCTCCAGGATGCGGGCGTCCAGCTCCTCCAGGCGGGCGTAGAGCGGTCCGAGCTTCTGCTCGTGCAGCCGGGAGAAGTTCTCGACCTCGACACGGAAGGTCTCGACGGCGATCTCGTACTCGATCAGCGCCTGCTCGGCGGCCCGTACGGCCCGCTCCAGCCGCGCCTCGGGCCGGGCGGCGTCGCCGCCCTCGTGCTCAGCTTCCGGGGTCGTCACCCGACCAGCGTAGGCCACGGCCCGTCCCCGCCCGTGCCCCGGACAGCGATTGCCGCCGACCGGCCCCGGCGCCGGGACCTGGCATCCTCCCGCCGGCCCTCTCGCCCGGAGCCGACGCCCCTCGCGCACCGCCCGACCCCGGCCCCCGCGCACCGCCCAAGTCCGAGTCCGACTTCTGCGCACCGCCCGAGCCTCCCGCACCGCCCGAGTCCGGGACCAGGGCCTCCGCCGACGGGCGCCGCTCCTCCGCTCCTCCCCTGGGCCCCCGGCGCCCTACACCCCCGTCTCCGCCGCGATCCTGCCCGCCTTGATGCCCGCCAGCAGATCCGCGTGATCCGCCTCCGTGCGGTCGGCGTAGGCGACGGCGAAGTCCCTCATCGCCTCGTCCAGCTCCTCGTTCTTCCCGCAGTAGCCGGCGACCAGCCGCGGATCGGCGCTGTGGGCGTGCGCCCGGGCCAGGAGGGCGCCGGTCATGCGGCCGTAGTCGTCCAGCTGGTCGGGGGCCAGGGCGGCCGGGTCCACGCTTCCCTTGCGGTTGCGGAACTGGCGGACCTGGAAGGCCCGGCCGTCGACCGTCGTCCAGCCCAGCAGGTTGTCGCTCACCACCTGCATCCGCTTCTGCCCCAGCACCACCCGGCGGCCCTCGTGCCCGGCCTCCGGCACCTCGATGCCGGCGGTCAGCAGATGCGGCACCAGGGCCGACGCCCGCGCCTCCTTGACCTGCAGCACCAGCGGCTCACCGCGGTGGTCCAGGAGCAGCACGACGTAGGACCGGGTGCCGACGCTGCCGGTGCCGACGACCCGGAACGCCACGTCCTGCACGGCGTACCGGGCGAGCAGCGGCAGACGGTCCTCGGGCAGGGTCCCGACGTACTCCTCCAGGGAGAGCGCCACCGCGGCGGCCTCCTCGTCCGGCACGCGCCGCAGCACCGGGGGAGCGTCGACGAATCGGCGGCCGCCGCCGTCGGTGGCCTCGGTCGACTTGGCCGCGAAACGCCCGCTCGTGTTGTGCCGCGCCTTGTCCGAGATGCGCTCCAGCGTGCCGAGCAGGTCGTGGGCGTCGGCGTGGGACACGAGCTGCTCGTCCGCGATGGCGTTCCAGGCGTCCAGCACGGGCAGCCGGGCCAGCAACCGCATGGTCCGGCGGTAGGCGCCCGCCGCGTCGTGCGCCGCCTTGCGGCACTGGTCCTCGTCCGCGCCCGCCTCGCGGCCCGCCAGCACCAGCGAGGTCGCCAGCCGCTTGAGGTCCCACTCCCAGGGGCCGTGCACCGTCTCGTCGAAGTCGTTCAGGTCGATGACGAGGCCGCCGCGCGCGTCGCCGTACAGGCCGAAGTTGGCCGCGTGGGCGTCCCCGCAGATCTGCGCCCGGATGCCGGTCATCGGTGTGCGCGCCAGGTCGTGGGCCATGAGGCCGGCCGAGCCGCGCAGGAACGAGAAGGGCGAGGCGGCCATGCGGCCGACCCGGATCGGGGCGAGTGCGGGCAGCCGGCCGCGGCCCGACTCCTCGACCGCGCCCAGGGCATCGGGACGGGAGGCGTGCAGCTCCAGCGCGGCGTGCGCCCGGCGCGGAGTGCGCCCGCGCAGGGCCTTGCCCTCACGCTTCGGCGACCCCTCGGCCGGCCACTGGGCGAATCCGCGCACCCGCGGCAGCCGGCGCCCCGGCCCCGGCCCCGCCCCGGGCCCGCCCCCGGCCTTCGATCCGCTCTCCGTCCCGGTCATCCCGGCCGCCTCCCCCGTACCGCCACGAACATCAACTCGTGCCGACCGTACAACCGGCGCCCGGAACGCGTCAGACCCTGTGGACAACTTCCCGGCTGTGGATTTCCGCGCCGTCAGCCGCCGGAGACGGCTCGCGCCTCGGCCGGCTCCTGGTCGCCGCCCTCCGCCAGCAGCCGCTCGCCCCGGTCCGCCGACACCTCGAGCCGGGCCAGCACCGCCGGAACCGCGATGCTCGGCAGGAAGTGCTCGAAGAGCACGACGACCCGCTGCTCCAGGTCCTGCCGCTGGCAGCGCAGCTGGGACAGCAGCTGCACCCCCGAGAAGCTACCGACCAGCAGCTCCGCCGTGGCCGCCACGTCGACGTGCGGCAGCAACTCGCCCCGCTCCTTGGCCTCACCCAGCGTCTGCGCGTTCTGGTCGATCCACATCTGGAAGGCCGGCGACCGGTCCAGGTCCACGGCCCCCTGGTCGAGGGCGAGCCCCACGCTGGCCCGCACCAGCGGCTCGGACTTCAGCCGGCGGGCCAGCACCAGCCCGGAGTCGACGAGTTCCTGGAGCTTGCTGGCCTGCGGCGGGAGCGTCGGCGCGAGCTGCTCCCCGAACACCCCTGCCGCCAGCTCCTCCTTGGAGCCGAAGTGGAAGTACAGCGCGCCCTTGGTGACGCCCGCCCGGTCCAGGATCTCCCCGATGGTCGCCGAGGTGTAGCCGCGTTCGTCGAAGACGGCCGCGGCCGCCTCCAGGATGGTCCGCCGCGTGCGGATCGCGCGCTCCTGACGCGTCATCGGGTGCCTCCTGATCTCCGTCTGTCCCTGTGACATCGCATGACGTCGCACTGCGTCGGCGGCGGGAGAGCCTGCCCGGGCGGCGGGCCGCGCCCTTGGGGAAGACCGGCGCGCCTTTGAAAACGACCGGCGCGTCCGTACCTTAGTCGGACGCCGACCGCAGCCAGTCAGCCGATCCCCGGGGGGTTCCCATGCCGGAGACAGGCCCTTCGGGCGCGCTCGCGGAAGGCCTGAGGGGACCCGGGCGCCACCCCGCGGACAGGACCCTCGCGGCCGTCGGGACCGCGCCGCACCCCGACCACCGCCCTCCGCAGACCGCCGTCACCCGCGAACTCGCCCACCGCACCGCCGACACGGACGTCTTCCCCACCCGCTGGCACCGAATCTCGGACACCCGGTTCCGCTTCACCGCGCACTGGCCCGCCGACCACCCCTTCCTCGGACCCGTCGACGAGCGGCACCAGGACCCGATGATCGTGGGAGAAACGTTGCGTCAGGCGTCGATGGTGCTGGCGCACGCCGAGTTCGGCGCCCCGCCGGACACCCACTTCGTCATGGCGGACCTGGCGGTCGGCACGGACCCCGATGCACTGCTGCTGTCGGAGGCCGGCGAACCGGTGGAGATCGACGTGGAGTGCTCGGAGGTACGCCGCCGGGGCCGCCGCCTGGCGGGCATGCGCACCACGATGGAGTTCCGCCGCGCCGGCCGCCTCGTCGCCCGGGGCACCGGCAGCACCGGCTGCGTCTCGCCGGCCGCCTACCGCCGGCTGCGCGCCGGACGGCTCGACGCCTGGGACACCCCGGTGCCGCCGCTGCCGGGCCTGCCGCCCGGGGCCGTGGGCCGGGCACGCGCCGCGGACGTCCTGCTGGCCCTCACCGGCCGGCCCGGCGTCTGGCGGCTGCGGGTCGACACCGGCCACCCGCACCTCTTCCCGCGGCCCAACGACCACGTGCCCGGCATGGCCCTGCTCGAGGCGGCCCGCCAGGCGGCCGCCGCCGCGTCCGGCGTGCGCCCCTTCCTGCCCTCGTCGATGTCGGTCGTCTTCGCCCGCTACGCCGAACTGCACGACCCCTGCCTGCTCGTGACGGAGCCGCTCGTGGCCGAGCCGCTCGTGACGGAGCCGCTCGGCGCGGACCCGCAGCAGGTGACGGTGCGGGTCACCGGACGCCAGGGCGGCGAGACGGTGTTCACGGCCGTCCTGACCTCCGCTCGAACGGCGCCGGTACGGTCCGTGGGGTGACGACCCACCTTCTGATCGCCGGGGCGAGCGGATTCGTCGGCAGCCGGGTGGCCGCCGAGGCACGCCGCCGACCGGACGTGCGCGTCCGGCTGCTGTCCCGGCAGGCCCCGCCCGGCCCCGAGTACGTCCGCGGCGATCTGGCCGTCCCGCCCTCCCTGCGCGGTGCCTGCGCCGGCATCGACGTCCTGGTCCACTGCGCCTCCAGGATCGGCGGCGACGTGTCCGCCGCCGAGGCCGTCAACGACCGCGGCACCCGCGCCCTGGTCGAGGAGGCCGTGCGCGCCGGTGTGCGCCGGATCGTGTACGTGAGCACGGCCGCCGTCCACGGCCGCGGACCGTTCCGGGGTGTGCGCCCCGGTGAGGCGCCGGTCGCCCCCGTCTCGGCCACCAGCCGCACCCGGGCGGCCGCCGAGCGGCACGTCCTGGACGCCGGTGGCCTGGTCCTGCGCCCGCACCTGGTGTACGGCGAGGGCGACCGCTGGGTGATCCCCGGGCTGGTGTGGCTGATGGAGGAGCTGTCGGCCACCCTCACCGGCTGCGACGCGCGCCAGTCGATGATCGACGTCACCGCCCTGGCCCGCGCGGTGGTGGCCGCGGCCCTGTCCCCCCGGTACGCCGGTGGCGTGCGCCATGTGAACCACCCCGAGCCGGTGCCCGTCACGGATCTGCTCGGCAGGGTGTGCGCCGAGGTCGCCGCGCCCTGCCCGGGCGCCCGGGTGGACGTGCCCACCGCCCTGGAGCGGGCCGCGGGCTCACCCCGGGCCCTGCACCACCTGGGCATGCTCACCGTCGACCACTGGTTCGCCGACGACGCCTTCTGGACGGGCGTGGACTGCCCGCCCGGCGAGGGCTTCGCGGCCGGGTTCGCCCGGGCGGCGCCCTGGTACCGCTCCTACCTCGGGAACCGGACGGCGAGGACCCCCTAGGGACCGGACGGCGAGGACTCCGTGGGGACCGGACGGCGAGGACTCCCCAGGGACCGGACGGCTCCCTACGGGCCGGACGGCTCCCCGACCGGCTCCGCCCGCCCCGGCTCCCGGGGGCCCGGCAGGGCGTCCGGTGCCGCCCCGTGCAGCAGCACCGGCAGGCTCTCGTGGCCCGTGGAGATGATCGACCGCAGCCGCCGGGGCGGACGCGAGGGATCGGCCAGGGCCAGCCGGGGGAAACGCTCGAACAGGGCGGACAGCGCCACCGTCGCCTCGGCTATGGCCAGGGGCCGGCCCAGGCAGTGGTGCACGCCGTGGCCGAAGGACACGTGGTCGCGGCTGGTCGGGCGAGTGAGGTCGTAGCGGTCGGCGTCCGGCCCGTGCCGCTCGGGGTCACGCCCGGCGCCGGCGAAGGAGACCACGAGGGCATCGCCCCGGGGGATGGTCAGCCCCGGCTCGATCTCGATGTCCTCCACGGCGTAGCGCAGGCCCGACATCGCGCCCGGGGCCTCCAGGCGCAGCGACTCCTCCAGGGCGTCCTCCCAGCTCGCGCGCCCGGAGCGGACCAGCGCGAGCTGACCGGGGTGGGCGAGCAGGCTGTGCACGGTGTTGTCGATGAGGTTGACGGTCGTCTCGAAACCGGCGGTGAGCAGCAGGATCAGGTTGTCCCTCACCTCCTGTTCGCTCATCTCGCCCGCGTCGTGGGCGGCGAGGAGCGCCGTGGTCAGGTCGTCGGCGGGGTGCTCGCGCTTGTGCCGCAGGAACGCGCTCAGCGTGTCGTAGAGGTCCACGGCGTTCGCCCGGGCGTCCTCCAGGGAGATAGCGGTGTCGAAGAAGCGGTCGATGATGCGGTACAGCGCCGCCCGCGGGCCGTCCTCGCCGCGCGGTACGCCGAACAGCTCGCACACCACCTCGTGCGGCACCGGAGCGGCGAACTCCGCCCGCAGGTCGACGACTCGGCCGGGTGGGTGGTCCGCCAGGCGGTCCAGCGCCCGGCCGACGATCTCCCGCACGCGGGGCAGGAGTGCGTCGACGCGGCGCCGTGTGAAGGCGGCCGCCATCGGCCTGCGCAGCCGGCCGTGGTCCTCCCCGTAGGCGGTGACCATGTTGCGCACCGAGACCCAGATGGCCAGCGGCCAGGTGCGGGAGACGTCCCCGTTGATCCAGGCCGGCCAGTGCCGGTAGGCGTCCTTGCTGGTCTCGGGCCCGGCCAGCAGCCGCTTGTTCAGCTCCAGCCCGTTGATCCACCAGGCCCGTACCCCGCCCGGGAGTTCGACCTCGACGGCCGGGCCGCGGGCGCGGATCCGGGCGATCTCGCCGTAGAGGTCCTGGCCGGACGGGTCGATCTTCAGGAAGGGGCAGCCCTGCTGTGCCATGACGTGGCTCCTCGGTCCGGAGGCTGGGCCACCCATGGTGCGACCCGGACGACGGGACCACGCCGCGTCCGACAGCTTTCGGCCATTACCGCACTCGTCGTCGGCCAGGGGGCCGCCCGCTGGCGCGTTCCCTTCCCGGGCGTCCTACGCCCGCAGATACGCCAGCACGGCCCGCACCCGCCGATGGGTGTCGTCCGCCGGGGGCAGGTCCAGCTTGGTGAGGATGCCGGAGATGTGCTTGCCCACGGCCGCCTCGGAGACGACCAGCCGGCGCGCGACGGCGCTGTTGGAGTGGCCCTCCGCGATCAGCGCCAGCACCTCCCGCTCACGCGGCGTGAGCCGCTCCAGCGGGTCGCGGCGGCGCCGCAGCAACTGCCGTACGACCTCCGGGTCGACGACCGTGCCGCCGTCGGCCACCTTGCCTAGCGCCTCGACGAACTCCTCGACCTGGCCGACGCGGTCCTTGAGCAGATAGCCGACGCCCGTGCCGTCGCCGGTGTCCAGCAACTCGGCGGCGTAGCGGCGCTGGACGTACTGGCTGAGCACCAGCAGCGGCAGCCCGGGCCGCTCCCGGCGCAGCCGCACGGCGGCGCGCAGGCCCTCGTCCTGGAAGCCGGGCGGCATGCGCACGTCCGTGACGACCACGTCCGGGTCGTGCTCCGCGACGGCGGCGACGAGCGCCTCGGCGTCCCCGACGGCCGCGACGACGCGGTGCCCGCAGCGTTCGAGCAGCCCGACCAGGCCGTCGCGCAGCAGCACGCTGTCCTCGGCCAGGACGACCCGCAGGGGCCGCTCACCTCGCAGGCTCACCAGGGATCTCCACATGCAGCAGGGTCGGCCCGCCGGGCGGGCTGGACAGGGAGAGTGTGCCATCGAGCACCGACACCCGGTCGGCGAGCCCGGTCAGCCCGCCGCCGTCCCGGACCCGCGCCCCGCCGCACCCGTCGTCGCGTATCCGCAGGGTCAGCCGTCCGTCGCGGTACCCGCCGCTGACCTCGGCCCGCTGCGCACCGCTGTGCCGGCCGACGTTGGCGAGCGCCTCGCACACCACGAAGTACGCGGCGGCCTCGACGGCCTGGGAGAACCGCCCCGGCAGCTCCAGGTCCACGTCCACCGGCACGGCGGAGCGGTCGGCCGCGTCCGCGACGGCCGCCTCCAGGCCGAAGTCGGCGAGGACCTTGGGGTGGACGCCCCGGATCAGCTCGCGCAGTTCGGCCAGGACCGCACCGGCCTCCTGGTGCGCCCGGGCGAGCTGGTCGGCGAGCGGGCCCGGCGGGGCGTCGAGCCGGGCCAGGCCGAGCGTCATCGTCAGGGCGACCAGCCGCTGCTGCGCCCCGTCGTGCAGATCGCGTTCGATGCGCCGCCGCTCCGCCTCGAAGGCGTCCACCAACCGCACCCGGGACCGGGTCAGTTCGACGACCCTGGCCCCCAGCCCGGCCTCCCGCGGGGCGACCAGCAACCGGGTCAGCCCGGCCCGCGCCCCGGCCAGGCACCCCAGCGGATAGGCGCCCGCCGCGAGGAGGACCAGGCCCGCGACGGCCCAGCCGGCAGCGGCCGTCCAGTCCGTCACGAGCCACACCTTCAGCACCTTCGCCTCGCCCGCCACGGCCAGGACCAGCGGGGTCGCGGCCACGGAGAGCGGGAGCAGCAGGAGGACGGCGAGGGCGAGCGCGTCGACCGGCCACAACACCCCCGCGAGCAGCAGGGCGTGGCCCAGCTCGCGCCAGGTGGCGCGCTCCCGCAGCCGGCACGACAGCCAACTGCGCAGCCCGGGCCCGCCGGGCGGCTCGTGCGGGTCGCGTGCGGTCTCCGCGTCGGCCAGCCGCAACCGGTACCGCTCCACGGCCGCCACCGGGACACCGGCCAGGGCCGCGCCGAGCAGCAGCGGCAGCCCGGCCAGCACCACCGCGAGCACCCCGCCGGCCACCAGCGACGTCACCAGGGCCACGAGCACCACCGCGCCGAGCACCGCGCCCGACAGCAGGTACCCGGCCGACCGCCACGGCCACGCCGAGAGCAGGTAGCCGGGGCGGGACATGGCCTGCCAGACGTTGCGAGGGTGCATGGGGATCACCGTAGGAGCAGGTCGGGGGCGCGGCCATGGGCCTGGGCGGAGCATCGGGGTAGGTCTGGCCCTACCCCGGGTCTAGGCCCCGCCGCACTGCGCCGCGGGCCCCCGGCCCGGTTTCCTGGGACCCACACCGACACCAGGGGGTTCCCATGACGCACGACGCCGTCCGGCTCGACTCGGTCACCAGGACGTACGGGCGGGTCACCGCACTCGACGGGGTCTCGCTCGCGTTCCCGGCCGGGTCCTTCACCGCCGTCATGGGTCCCTCGGGCTCCGGCAAGTCCACGCTGCTGCAGTGCGCGGCCGGGCTGGACCGGCCCACGTCCGGCTCGGTCACCGTCGGCGGGACCGAGTTGACCGGCCTGAGCGAACGCCGGCTGACGCTGCTGCGCCGTGAACGCGTCGGGTTCGTCTTCCAGGCGTTCAACCTGCTGCCCTCCCTCACCGCCGAGCAGAACGTGGCCCTGCCGCTGCGCCTGGCCGGCCGCCGCGTCCCGAAGGACCGGGTGCGCGCGGCCCTGCGGCAGGTCGGCCTCGCCGACCGGGCCCGGCACCGCCCGGACCAGCTGTCCGGAGGCCAGCAGCAACGCGTCGCCCTCGCACGGGCGTTGACGACCCGGCCCGATGTGCTGTTCGCCGACGAGCCCACCGGCGCCCTGGACACGCGCACCGGCCACGAGGTCCTCGGGCTGCTGCGCGCGCTGGCCGACCGCGACGGCACGACGGTGGTGATGGTCACCCACGACCCGGTCGCCGCCGCGTACGCCGACCGCGTCGTGGTGCTCGTCGACGGCCGGGTGGGCGAGGAGCTGACCGGCGCCGACGCCGTCACCATCGCCGCCCGCACGACCCGCCCCCAGACCCTGCCGTGCTGAACGCCGCCCGGGCGTGGTCACCCCCGTCGCGGCCCGCACACCCCGGCGCACCGACCACCCACCACCCCTCACCCGCACCCCCCGCCGTGCCGATCACCGACCCGACCCCCACCCACACCACCCACACGACCCGCCCCCAGGCCCTGCCGTGCTGAGCATCGCCTGGGCGTGGTCACACCCGTCGCGGCCCGCACAACCGGCCCGCACACCCCGGCGCACCGACCACCCACCACCCCTCACCCGCACGACCCGCACCACCTGCACGACCTGCCCGCAGAACCCCCCGTGCCAAGCACCGACCCGGAGGTCCGCCCGTGCTGAACGTCGTCCTGCGCACCCTGCGCACCCTGCGCGCCCACCGGTCCGCCTTCGCGGGCGGCTTCGTCGCGCTCGCGCTGGGCGTGGCCCTGCTCACCGTGACGGGCCTGGCCCTGGCCTCCTCCCTCTCCGCCGGTCCCGGCCGGGCGCCGGCCGCGTCCGTCGTCGTGCAGGCCCGGGACACCCTGCGCGTGCCGACCCCGGCCGGCGAGCGCTCGGCCCGGCTCGCCCACCCCCGGCCGATCCCGCCCGCGACCGTCGCGGAGCTGCGGAAGCTGGGCCCGGTGCGGGTGGACGGGCGGTCCGGCCCCTCCCCTGTCGTCCGGCTGGAGACCGACGCCGACCCGGCGGCCGTGCGGAAGGCCGTGCGCGGCACGGCCCTGGTCCTCACCGGCGACGCGCGCCGGATCGGGGACCCCGCCCACGACCGCGACCGGGAGGCGCTCACCGCGCTGAACGCCCTGTTCGGCACCGCCGGAGGCGTGACCGCGTTCGTGTCGGTCTTCGTCGTGGCGTCCACGTTCGCCTTCGCGGTCGCCCAGCGGCGCCGCGAGTTCGCCCTGCTGCGCACGGCCGGGGCGACCCCGGGCCAGATCCGCCGCGGCGTCCTCGCCGAGGCCCTGGCCGTCGGCGTCCTCGCCTCGGCCACCGGCTGCGCCCTGGGCGCCCTCGCGGCACCGCACCTCGTCGCCTGGGCCGTGGCCGAGGACCTCGCTCCCTCCTGGTTCACCCTGGGCGACCCCACCTGGCCGTACCACGCGGCCTTCTGGACCGGGCTGCTCGTCGCCCTGGCCGGGGCGGGCGCGGCCTCCTGGCGGGCCGGACGCATCGCGCCGGCCGAGGCCCTGCGCGAGGCGTCGGCCGACAGCGGCGGCATCACCCGCGGCCGCCTGCTGTGCGGCACGGCCCTGCTCCTCACCGCCGCGGCGACCCTGGTTCTCGCGCTGGGCACCGACCCGGGCGACCTGCTCCACCGCAAGACCTACATCAGCCGCCCGATGCTGCTGATCAGCGCGGCCGCCCTGCTCTCCCCTCTCCTGCTGCGGCCCCTGACCCGGTTGCTCACCGCCCTGCCGGGGGTCAGCGCCCTGCTCGTCCGCGAGAACACCGCCACCGGTCCGAGCCGGTGCGCCGCACTCGCGGCCCCGGTTCTGATCACGGTGGCCCTCGCCGGCTCCCTGCTCGGCACCACCGCGACCCTGGACCGGGCCAAGGCCAAGGAGGCACGGGAACGGACCAGCGCCGCGTTCGTCGTGCTGCCGAAGGACCGGGCGGGCTTCGACGGGGCGACCCTGCGCAGACTGCGGCAGGTGCCGGGCGCCGTGGTCGCGCCCTCGGCCGCGACGGCCGTGCACGTGCTGGAGGACGGCGTGGCCCTGATCCGCTCCGAGGCCCGCGCCACGGATCCGCGCGCCCTGGCAGCGACCTCGCACGTGCCGCTGACGGCCGGCACGGTGAGCGCCCTCGACGACGACTCGATCGTCGTCAACGAGGAGTGGCAGCGGCACCGGGTGGGCGACCGCGTCCGGGTCTGGCTCGGCGACGGCACCCGCCGGACCCTGCGCATCGCCGCGGTCATGCCCACCGGAACCGGCGGCAACGGCGTCCACCTCACCCCGCGCAACGCCCCCGGGGCCCCGGTCGACCGGGTCGACGTCGCCCTGGCCCGGGGCGCGGACGCAGCGGCCGTCTCCACCGCCCTGCACCGCGCCGCCCGCACCGACGGCCGGGTCCTGACCCGGGAGGCGTGGTTGCAGGAGACCCGGCCCGGCACCCGGCGCACCACCCGGCTCGGCCTCCTTCTGGTACTCGGTCTCGCCCTGCTGTACACGGGCATCTCCGTGGCGAACACCACGGCCATGGGGGCGTCCGGCCGGCTCCGCGACGTGGCCGTGCTGCGGCTCGCCGGCGCCACCCGGTGGCAGGTGCTGAAGGTGACGTGCGCCGAGTCCCTCACGGTCGTCGCGGCGGGCGCCCTCCTCGGCGTCCTGGTCACCGTCGTCAACCTGGCCGGCCTGTGGGGCGCCCTCGCGCTGCTGTCCGCACCTCCGGCCCTCGTCCTGCCGTGGCAGGCGCTGGGCGCGACGGTGGCCGCGTGCGCCGCCCTGGCCGTGACCTCCGCGCTGCTCCCCACGGCCTTCGCACTGCGCCGCCGCCCGGCGGTCCTGGCGGGCGTCCGGGAGTGACCAGGAGGCCCGCCCGGCCTTCGTCTCATCATGAGACCGACCAGGAGGCGTCCTTCTACAGTGGAGCGCATGAGACGGACCTCGTTCGACGGCTGGCCCTGCTCCATCGCCCGCACCGCCGACCTCCTGGGCGACGCCTGGACCCTGCTGATCCTGCGCGAGCTCTTCTACGGCGAGTCCCGCTTCGACGGCTTCACCGCGACCCTGGGCATCGCCCGCAACACCCTCACCGACCGGCTGCGGCGCCTGGAGGCGGAGGGACTGCTGCACCGCCGGGCCTACCAGAGCGAACCGGTCCGCCACGCATACCTGCTGACCGACAAGGGCCGGGACTTCTTCGGGGTGCTCGCCGCGCTCAACGCCTGGGGCGACCACTGGCTGGCCGGCGACGAGGGTGCGCCGGTGGTGCTGCACCACACGACCTGCGGTCACGACACGCAGGCCCAGGTGGTCTGTTCCTCGTGCGGGGACCCGTTGGACCCCGGGGACCTCACCGCCCGCACCGGCCCGGGCTACCCGCCCCGCCTCCGGGACACCCCGGCGGCCCGGGCCCGCTTCGCCCCGGGCCGCACCCTGGGCCGGGCCGACTCCGAGCAGACCTGAGAGCTTCCTCACACGGCAGGGAACCGGGGTCCGCCTCGCAGGCGAGAGGGCCGTCACATCCGGGGAAACGACGAACGGGCGGCATCTGATCGATGCCGCCCGTTCCGACGGTGCGCGAGGGGGGAGTTGAACCCCCACGCCCTTGCGGGCACTGGAACCTGAATCCAGCGCGTCTGCCTATTCCGCCACCCGCGCATTGGGTGTGTCCTGGGCTCCGTCCTTTTCGGGCCGGCGCCTTCCGACACCCAGAACATTAGCACGCTGGACGGGGTGGGTTCACATCCCTTTCCGCCCCTGGCGGGGGCCGCCCCGGGTCATGGATGTCCCTGCCACGTATTGGCGCGTGCCTGTTCACGTATCAACCTCGTACCGGTACCCCCGGTCTCCCCGGGAGGGGGCCCGAGTCCACAGCCGGGTGCGGGACACTGGTCTCCCGCCGCCTCTACGATCCATGGCAGGAGTACGCCGGGCGGTTGCGCGCACCAGTACTCCGGCAGGAGTTCGAAGAGGAGCTCCACAGGGAACTTCGTCATGCGTCGACACCTGTCGGCGGGGCCGACAGGGGGAACCAGCCGATCGACCGGCGCGTGGATACGATCAGTAAGCAGTACCAGGCAAGTGCCCCGCAGGGCGGTACACAGGACGGCAGCGACGGAGGAGGTGCCCCATGGGAGTCCTGAAGAAGTTCGAGCAGCGTCTCGAAGGTCTGGTCAACGGCACCTTCGCCAAGGTGTTCAAGTCCGAGGTCCAGCCCGTGGAGATCGCGGGCGCGCTGCAGCGCGAGTGCGACAACAACGCCACCATCTGGAACCGCGACCGGACGGTCGTCCCCAACGACTTCATCGTGGAGCTGAGCACCCCGGACTTCGAGCGGCTCAGCCCCTACTCCGGGCAGCTCGGCGACGAGCTCGCCGGCATGGTGCGCGACTACGCCAAGCAGCAGCGCTACACCTTCATGGGCCCGATCAAGGTGCACCTGGAGAAGGCGGACGACCTCGACACCGGCCTGTACCGCGTGCGCAGCCGTACGCTCGCCTCCTCCAGCAGCCAGCAGGGCGGCCCGGGAGCCGGTGGCGCCCCCGCCGCCCCGCAGGGCGCCCGCCCGGGCGGCTACGGCTACCCGCCGGCCGCCTCGCCCACCGGCGCCCCGCCCATGCCGGCCGCGCCGCCCCCCGGCGGCCGCCCCGGCGGGTACGGCCACCCCCAGCCCGCGAGCGGCCAGCGGCCCCCTGCCGCGCCGGCCGCCGGCGGACGCACCCGCCACTGGATCGAGATCAACGGCACCCGCCATCAGATCTCCCGCCCGACGCTCGTGCTGGGCCGCAGCACCGACGCCGACGTGCGGATCGACGACCCCGGCGTCTCCCGCCGGCACTGCGAGATCCGGACCGGAACGCCCTCGACGATCCAGGATCTCGGATCCACCAACGGCATCGTGGTGGACGGGCAGCACACCACCCGCGCTACGCTCCGCGACGGCTCGCGGATCGTCGTGGGCAGCACCACCGTTATCTATAGGCAAGCCGAAGGGTGAAGCGGGGGCAATGTCAGAGCTGACCCTCACGGTCATGCGGCTGGGGTTCCTGGCCGTTCTGTGGCTGTTCGTGATCGTGGCCGTGCAGGTCATCCGGAGCGACCTGTTCGGAACGCGGGTCACGCAGCGCGGATCGCGCCGCGAGGCCGGCCGGCAGCAGCAGGCCGCCCGGCAGGCACCGCCGCCGCAGCGCCAGCAGTCCGCGGGCGGGCGGCGCGGCCGCAAGGCCCCCACCAAGCTCGTCGTGACCGAGGGCACCCTCACCGGCACCACGGTCGCCCTCCAGGGGCAGACCATCACCCTGGGCCGGGCGCACGACTCGACGATCGTGCTGGACGACGACTACGCCTCCAGCCGGCATGCCAGGATCTACCCGGACCGCGACGGCCAGTGGATCGTCGAGGACCTCGGCTCCACCAACGGCACGTACCTGGACCGGACGCGGCTGACGACTCCCACACCGATCGCGCCGGGCGCGCCGATCCGCATCGGCAAGACCGTCATCGAGCTGCGGAAGTAGTGCTACATCATGGATAGGCGCGAGCGGAGCGAGCACGCAGCGGCGGGCCTCACCCCGGCCCCCGGCGCGCTCCCGACCGGAGGGTGGGCAGTGTGGCTCGACACGACCGGCTGTACCCGGAGCCGACGGGCGAGGTGCGCATGAGTCTGTCACTGCGCTTCGCCGCCGGATCGCACAAGGGCATGATCCGCGAGGGCAACGAGGACTCCGGATACGCCGGCCCGCGCCTGCTCGCCATCGCCGACGGCATGGGCGGCGCCGCCGCCGGCGAGGTCGCCTCCTCCGAGGCCATCTCCACCATCGTCGCCCTCGACGACGACGTCCCCGGCTCCGACGTCCTCACCTCGCTCGGCACGGCGGTGCAGCGCGCCAACGACCAGCTGCGCTCGATGGTCGAGGACGACCCGCAGCTGGAGGGCATGGGCACCACCCTGACCGCCCTGCTGTGGACGGGCCAGCGCCTGGGCCTGGTGCACGTCGGCGACTCGCGCGCGTACCTGCTGCGCGACGGCGTGCTGACGCAGATCACCCAGGACCACACCTGGGTGCAGCGCCTGGTCGACGAGGGCCGCATCACCGAGGAAGAGGCCACCACGCACCCGCAGCGCTCGCTGCTGATGCGCGCGCTGGGCTCCGGCGACCACGTGGAGCCGGATCTCTCCATCCGCGAGGTCCGCGCCGGCGACCGCTACCTGATCTGCTCCGACGGCCTGTCCGGCGTGGTGTCCCACCAGACCCTGGAGGACGCCCTCGCCAGCTACCAGGGCCCGCAGGAGACCGTGCAGAACCTGATCGAGCTGGCGCTGCGCGGCGGCGGCCCGGACAACATCACGGTCATCGTCGCCGACGTGCTGGACCTGGACACCGGCGACACCCTCGCCGGGCAGCTGTCCGACACCCCCGTCGTGGTCGGCGCCGTCGCCGAGAACCAGCACCAGCTGCACGACAACGGCATCATGCAGACCCCCGCCGGCCGCGCCTCCGGCCTCGGCCGCCAGGGCCGCGGACAGGGCGGCGGCGGCGAGTTCGGCCCGCCCGGCTCGGGCGACACCACCGGCTACATCCCCGCCGGTTTCGACTACGGCGACGGCGACTTCGACAAGCCCCGCAAGAAGGGCCGCTGGCTCAAGAGGTCCTTCTTCATCGCCCTGGCCCTCGCCGTCGTCGGCGGCGGCCTGTACGGCGGCTGGCGCTGGACGCAGACGCAGTACTACGTCGGTGCCGAGGACGAGCACGTCGCGCTGTACCGGGGCATCAGCCAGGACCTGGCCTGGGTGTCGCTGTCGAAGGTCGAGAAGGACCACCCCGAGATCGAACTCAAGTACCTGCCGCCCTACCAGCAGAAGCTGGTCAAGGCGACCATCGCCGAGGGCGACCTGAAGAACGCCCGGGCGAAGATCCAGGAACTGTCGGTGCAGGCCTCCGCGTGCAAGAAGCAGGCACAGCGGCGCGAAGCCGAGAGCCAGAAGAACGCCAAGACCGGTGAGGGCGAGGCCGGGGGCACCACGGGAACCACACCCGCCTCCTTCACGTCCAAGGCCACAGCCACTCCGACACCGAACCCGTCGAACCCGTCGGGCTCGCCGTCGGCGCCCTCGAAGTCCACGCCCCCGACCACGACCGCACCCACTCCCAGCCCCGGCCCCAGCCTCTCGGAGGAAGAGCAGAAGGTCGTCTCGCTGTGCGGTAAGCAGTAGGCAAGCGGTGAGAGGCCCCGTCACACGATGAGCAGTACGAATGCATCGCACTCGGCGACGCACCACACGTCCACGATCGGCGCGATCGGCGCCCCGAGCCGCCGCAACACCGAGCTGGCCCTGCTGGCGTTCGCCGTCGTCATCCCGGTGTTCGCCTACGCCAACGTCGGCCTGGCCATCAACGGCTCGGTGCCGCCCGGCCTGCTGAGCTACGGTCTCGGGCTCGGCCTGCTCGCGGGCGTCGGCCACCTGGTCGTCCGGAAGTTCGCCCCGTACGCGGACCCGCTGATGCTGCCGCTGGCGACCCTGCTCAACGGCATCGGGCTCGTCGTCATCTGGCGGCTGGACCAGTCCAAGAAGCTCCAGGCGAGCAAGCAGTTCGTCGAGGCGGCGCCCCGGCAGCTGCTGTACTCCGCGATGGGCGTGGCCCTGCTGGTGGCGGTGCTGATCTTCCTCAAGGACCACCGCGTCCTGCAGCGTTACACGTACATCTCCATGGCCGGTGCGCTGTTCCTGCTGATCCTGCCGCTGGTGCCGGGCCTCGGCGCCGACATCTACGGCGCCAAGATCTGGATCAAGATCCCCGGCCTCGGCACGCTGCAGCCCGGTGAGTTCGCGAAGATCGTCCTCGCGGTCTTCTTCGCCGGCTACCTCATGGTGAAGAGGGACGCCCTGGCACTGGCCAGCCGCCGCTTCATGGGGCTGTACCTGCCGCGCGGCCGGGACCTCGGCCCGATCCTCGTCGTCTGGGTGCTCTCCATCCTCATCCTGGTCTTCGAGACCGACCTCGGCACCTCGCTGCTGTTCTTCGGCATGTTCGTGATCATGCTGTACGTCGCCACCGAGCGGACCAGCTGGATCGTCTTCGGTCTGCTGATGTCCGCGGTCGGCGCCGTCGGCGTCGCCAGCTTCGAGCCGCACATCCAGACGCGTGTGCAGGCGTGGCTCGACCCGATGCGCGAGTTCGAGCTGTCCCGGGCCGGCGTGCAGGACGGGATCATCCACTCCGAGCAGGCCATGCAGGCCCTGTGGGCCTTCGGTTCCGGCGGCACCCTGGGCACCGGCCTCGGCCAGGGCAACTCGGACCTCATCGGCTTCGCCGCCAACTCCGACTTCATCCTCGCCACCTTCGGCGAGGAGCTGGGCCTGGCCGGCGTCATGGCGATCCTGCTGCTGTACGGGCTGATCGTGGAGCGGGGTGTGCGCACCGCGCTCGCGGCCCGCGACCCGTTCGGCAAGCTGCTCGCGATCGGCCTGTCCGGCGCCTTCGCCCTCCAGGTCTTCGTCGTGGCCGGCGGTGTCATGGGCCTCATCCCGCTGACCGGTATGACGCTGCCCTTCGTGGCGTACGGCGGTTCCTCCGTGATCGCCAACTGGGCCCTGATCGGCATCCTGCTGCGCATCAGCGACACGGCCCGCCGCCCGGCCCCCGCCCCCGCCGCCAACCCCGACGTCGAGATGACCCAGGTGGTCCGCCCGTCATGAACAAGCCCCTGCGCCGGATCGCGATCTTCTGCGGCCTGCTGGTCCTGGCCCTGCTGATCCGCGACAACTGGATCCAGTACGTCCAGGCCGACGAGCTCAGGTCCGACAAGAACAACCGCCGCGTCACCATCGAGCGCTACGCCTCGCCGCGCGGCGACATCATCGTCGACGGCAAGCCGGTCACCGGCTCCGCCGAGACGTCGGGCAGCGACTTCAAGTACAAGCGGACCTACAAGAACGGCCCGATGTGGGCGCCGGTCACCGGCTACGCCTCCCAGGCCTTCGGCGCGACCCAGCTGGAGTCCCTCGAGGACGGCATCCTCACCGGCAACGACGACCGGCTGTTCTTCCGCAACACCCTGGACATGCTCACCGGTGAGAAGCAGCAGGGCGGCAACGTCGTCACGACGCTGAACGCCGCCGCGCAGAAGGCCGCCTACAACGGGCTGAAGAGGCAGGGCGGCAAGGGCGCCGTCGTCGCCCTGGAGCCGTCGACGGGCAAGATCCTGGCCCTGGCGTCCTACCCGTCGTACGACCCGTCGTCCTTCGCCGGCAACTCCACGACGACGGACACCGAGGCCTGGCAGAAGCTGCAGAAGAAGAACAACCCGAACGACCCGATGCTCAACCGGGCGCTGCGCGAGACCTACCCGCCCGGCTCCACCTTCAAGGTGGTCACCGCGGCCGCGGCCCTGGAGGACGGCATCTACACGAGCGCCGACGAGAAGACGGACTCCCCGGACCCCTGGGTCATGACGGGCACCACCACCAAGCTGCCCAACGAGGGCAACATCCCCTGCAAGAACGCCTCCCTGCGCATCGCGCTCCAGTACTCCTGCAACACGGTCTTCGGCAAGATCGGCGCCGACCTCGGCAACGAGAAGATGCTGAAGGAGGCCAAGGAGTTCGGCTTCGGCGAGGAGCACTTCACGCCGGTCCGGGCCAACGCCTCGGTGTTCTCCGACGACATGAACCCCTCGCAGACGGCGCTGTCCTCCATCGGCCAGTTCAACACCGCCGCGACCCCGCTGCAGATGGCCATGGTCGCCTCGGCCGTCGCCAACGACGGCAAGCTGATGAAGCCGTACATGGTCGACGAGCTCCAGTCGTCCGGCGTCGACCCGATCACGAAGACCGACCCGGAGGAGATGAGCCAGCCGCTGTCGCCGGAGAACGCCCAGATCCTGCAGTCGATGATGGAGACGGTCGTCGAGAAGGGCACCGGCTCCAACGCCAAGATCCCCGGCGTCAAGGTGGGCGGCAAGACCGGTACCGCCCAGCACGGTGTGGACAACAGCGAGAACCCCTACGCGTGGTTCATCTCCTACGCCAAGGACTCCGACGGCAACGCGCCGGTCGCCGTGGCGGTCGTCGTCGAGGACGACAACGCGGTGCGCGACGACATCTCCGGCGGCGGCCTCGCGGCACCGATCGCGCGGGGCGTGATGGAGGCGGTCATCAACGACAAGAAGTGACCCCGCTCACGTCTGCTTCACATCGGTGCACGTTGCGGTACCGGTCCGGTATCGGCTGACGGGCTTGGCCAGGTCACACAAAACGAGCCGGGTACGGTAGGCCCGGACGGCAGCCTCCGACCGCACACGCTTCCGGTCGGGACCGACGGAGAGGGCTGGTAGGTAACCATGGAAGAGCCGCGTCGCCTCGGCGGCCGGTACGAACTGGGCCAGGTGCTCGGGCGTGGTGGCATGGCGGAGGTCTACCTCGCGCATGACACCCGTCTCGGCCGCACCGTGGCGGTGAAGACGCTGCGCGCGGACCTCGCGCGTGACCCTTCCTTCCAGGCCCGGTTCCGCCGGGAGGCCCAGTCGGCCGCCTCGCTCAACCATCCCGCGATCGTCGCGGTCTACGACACGGGCGAGGACTACATCGACAACGTGTCGATCCCGTACATCGTCATGGAATACGTGGACGGCTCGACCCTCCGTGAGCTGCTGCACTCCGGCCGCAAGCTGCTGCCGGAGCGCGCCATGGAGATGACGATCGGCATCCTCCAGGGCCTGGAGTACGCCCACCGCAGCGGCATCGTGCACCGCGACATCAAGCCCGCGAACGTCATGCTGACGCGCAACGGCCAGGTCAAGGTGATGGACTTCGGCATCGCCCGGGCCATGGGCGACTCCGGCATGACCATGACGCAGACCGCCGCCGTCATCGGCACCGCCCAGTACCTCTCCCCGGAGCAGGCCAAGGGTGAGCAGGTGGACGCCCGCTCGGACCTGTACTCCACGGGCTGCCTGCTGTACGAGCTGCTCACCGTCCGCCCGCCGTTCGTGGGCGACTCCCCGGTGGCCGTCGCCTACCAGCACGTGCGCGAGGAGGCCCAGGCCCCCTCGGTCTTCGACCCCGAGATCACGCCCGAGATGGACGCGATCGTCCTCAAGGCCCTGACGAAGGACCCCGACTACCGCTACCAGTCGGCCGACGAGATGCGCGCCGACATCGAGGCCTGCCTGGACGGCCAGCCCGTCGCCGCCGCCGCGGCCATGGGCGGGGTCGGCTACGGCGGCTACCCGGACGACCAGGCGACGACGGCCCTGCGCGCGGACTCCGGCGCGGGCGCCACCTCGATGCTGCCCCCGATGAACCCGGACGACGGCGGCTACGGCTACGACGACCGCCCCGACCGGCGCCGCGGCCAGCAGCGCAAGTCCAACACCTCGACGATCCTGCTGGTCGTGGCCGGCATCCTCGTCCTGGTCGGCGCGATCCTCATCGGCCGCTGGGCGTTCAGCGGTGACGGCGTGGCCAACGACAAGGTCTCCGTCCCCAACCTGGTCGGGGAGAAGCTCGAGGACGCCAGGAGACTCGCGTCCAACAGCGAGCTGGAACTGACCACGACCAACAAGCCCTGCGAGAACCAGAGCAAGGGCAAGATCTGCGACCAGGACCCGAAGCCGCCGGCCGAGGTCAAGAAGAACTCCACCATCGAGGTCGTCGTCTCCACCGGCGCCCCGAAGGTGACCGTCCCCAGCGTCACCGGCCTGAGCATCGACGAGGCCAAGGACAAGCTGGAGGACGACAAGTACGCCTTCCAGGTCAAGACGGAGACCCGGACGTCCCCCGAGGACCCGGGCAAGGTGCTGGAGCAGAACCCGACCACGGGCGAAGAGGTGGAGAAGGGTTCCACCATCACCCTCACCATCGCCAAGGCGGAGAAGAAGTCCACCGTCCCGGACGTGGTCGGCCAGAGCTGCGACGCGGCGAAGGCCCAGATGCAGGCCAACGACCTGGTCGGCAACTGCACCGAGCAGGAGACCGACGACCCCAACCAGGTCGGCAAGGTCGTCTCCACCACCCCGCAGGCCAACCAGCAGGTCGACAAGAACTCGTCCGTGCAGATGGTGGTGGGCAAGGCCAAGCAGCAGAAGAAGGTGAAGGTGCCCGAGGTGCGGCTGCGGCCGCTGGGCCAGGCCAAGCAGATCCTCCAGCAGCAGGGCTTCACCAACATCCAGGTGTCCGGCCCGCAGGACGACAACGCCATCGTCACCCAGCAGGACCCGCAGCCCGGCACCGAGACCGACAACCCGGGCGGCCAGACGATCACGCTGACGACGGCCGGCGGCGGAGGCAACAACAACGGCGGCGGTGACAACGGCGGAGGCGGCATCTTCGGCGGCATCACCGGCCGCAGCGAGGACGACTGACCGCCTCACGCAGGACGTACGGCAAGCGGACATACGGCAAGCGCCCCGGCACTCGACGAGTGCCGGGGCGCTTCGCTGTCGGGGCCCGCCGTCACCTCACCGCAGTTCCTTCGGCCATGTCCGCTGCTCGTCGACCTTCTCGACCCGCTCCAGCTCGCCCCACACGACGTACCGGTAGGTGCTGGTGTACACCGGGGTGCAGGTCGTCAGCGTGATGTAGTGGCCCGGCTTCTTCCGGCCGGACTCCTTGGGGACGGGCGACAGGACCTGGACGTTGTACTTCGAGGTCTCGGGCAGGATGCCGTAGACCTTGTACACGTACCACTTGTCCTTCGTCTCGAAGACGATCGGGTCGCCCTTCGCGATCTTGTCGATGTTGTGGAACTTCGCGCCGTGGCCGTCCCGGTGGGCGGCGAGGGAGAAGTTGCCCTTCTTGCCCGACATCGGCAGGGCCGCCTTGACGGGGTCCGTGTAGTAGCCGGCGACACCGTCGTTGAGGATCTTGTTCGAGGTGCCCTTCTCGACCAGCACCTCGCCCTTGCTCATCGCGGGCACGTGCAGGAAGCCGATGCCGTTCTTCGTGTCGAGCGCACCCGGGCCGCCCCTGCCGTGGGCCCAGTCGTCACGGACCTTGTCGGCCTGCTTGCCGGCCGCGCGGTCGGCGACCACGTTGGTCCACCACAGCGAGTAGACGACGAACAGGCCGAGGACCAGGCCCGCGGTGATGAGGAGTTCGCCGAAGAAGCTGACCGCCATCCCCATCGGACCGGGACGGCGCCGTGCCGCGGGCGGCCGGGCCCCCCTGCCGGTGTGCTCTTCTGAACTCGTGTCGGTGGTCGCTGCCACTGGTCATCTGCCCTTAACTGACGAGCGCATCCGGCTTGCCCTTGCTGCGCGGCCGTTCCTCGACCATCTTGCCCCAGACGATCATCCGGTACTTGCTGGTGAACTCCGGGGTGCACGTGGTCAGCGTGATGTAGCGGCCGGGTTCGGTGAACCCCGACCCCTTGGGGATCGGGTCGAGGACGCTCGTGTTGCTGGGCGAGGTCACCGGCAGGATCGAGGCCATCTTGTAGACGTAGTAGTCGTCCTGCGTCTCCACGACGATCGGATCGCCCGGGGAGAGCTTGTTGATGTAGCGGAACGGCTCGCCGTGCGTGTTGCGGTGGCCCGCGAGTCCGAAGTTCCCGGCCTTGTCGCCCGGCATCGCGGTCTTGAGCGCGCCCTCCGCGTAGTGGCCCACCATGCCCCGGTCCAGGACGCCCTTGCTGCTGGTGCCCTCGGCGATCGGTACGACCACGTCCAGCTTCGGGATGTGCAGCAGGGCGAATCCCTGCCCCGGCTCGAAGGTGCCCGGGTTGCGCTTGCCGCTCGCCCAGTCGTTCTGGAGGCTGCTGGCCTCCTTGCCGGCCTGGGCGTGGGCCCGGACGTTGGTCCACCACAGCTGGTAGGTGACGAACAGCAGCATCAGCACACCGGTGGTGATGAACACCTCGCCGATCGCCCGGCTGGCCACGACCGCGGCGCCGGGCTTGCGCGCCCGGGCCCGCCGCCGCGCCTCGACGCGGGACAGCGGCGCCCGCGCGTCCTCCCGGACCGGCTGTCCGGCCCCGCGGGCAGCCCTCCGGCCCGACGGCGGGGCCTCGGCAGCGTCTCCATGGCGCCCGCGGCGGCCCTTGGCGGCCTTTCTGCGGGCCGCACGGCCGCCGGAGGCGGATCCGGGTCCCCGCGCCCCGTCGGCGCCCGCAGAGCCCGCTGTGAAGTCCTCGCTGGGCGGCGGATCCGGCACCCGCAGCGCGACGGTCTCCTCGTCGATCACCGGCGGCGGCTGGTACTCCTGCGGCACCGGTTCGTACGACGCCGGGTACGGCTGCCGCGCCCCGGGCGGGAACGGCCCGCGCCCCGGGCCGGGCTCCTGCGGGTACGGCTGCGGCCCCGCCTGCGGACCGCCCCCGTGGGCCGCCGGCCCCGGCCACCCCCCGAACGCGCCCGGCGCCCCGTACGACTGCTGCCCGTACGAGGTGTCGGACTCGCGCTCGGGGCGCAGCGCGGTCACGCCGTGGCCCTGCCCACCACCGGGGCGAGCCCGGCCGACCTCGCCACCGCGCCCTCGTCGCCGCACTCCGCCAGCCAGTTGGCCAGCATCCGGTGCCCGTGCTCGGTCAGCACCGACTCGGGATGGAACTGCACGCCCTCGACCGGCAGTTCACGGTGCCTCAGGCCCATGACGATGCCGTCCTCCGTCCGGGCGGTGACCTCCAGCTCGGCCGGCACCGTGGCCGGCTCGGCGGCCAGGGAGTGGTAGCGCGTCGCCGTGAAGGGCGAGGGCAGACCCGCGAAGACGCCGCCGCCCGCGTGCTCGACCAGGGACGTCTTGCCGTGCAGCAGCTCCGGCGCCCGGTCCACCACACCCCCGTACGCCACCTGCATCGACTGCATGCCGAGGCAGACGCCGAAGACCGGGACACCCGTCGCGGCGCAGTGGCGGACCATGTCCACGCAGACACCGGCCTGCTCGGGGGTGCCGGGCCCGGGGGAGAGCAGCACACCGTCGAAGCCGTCCTGGGCGTGTGCCGTGGAGACCTCGTCGTTGCGCAGGACCTCGCACTCGGCGCCCAGCTGGTACAGGTACTGGACCAGGTTGAAGACGAAGCTGTCGTAGTTGTCCACGACCAGAATGCGCGCGCTCACTGGTTGTCCACCGTCACATCGTTGAAGGGAAGCAGCGGCTCCGCCCACGGGAAGACGTACTGGAAGAGGACGTAGACCACGGCCACGACCAGGACGAGTGAGAGCAACGCCTTCACCCACGCGTTTCCCGGCAGATGCCGCCAGATCCAGCCGTACATGCCGTCCCTTCCGTCGTACCACGGCACCAGACCCACGCCGTACAGCCACCAGACTAACGGCGCAGCGCCTCCGGTTTCCCGGCCTCCGCGGGTACCGGCCCCCGGACCCGTCCACCCGGAAGTACGTGGGACAGCGTCGAACACCTCGATGTCGGAGGGCACTGTTCTGTACGGGGTCGGTGGATGTACCTGATCGCGACAGGCCTACTGCTCCACGGGCTTCGCGTGGTGCAGGTCCACGGTGCCCGAGTAGCCGGGCAGCGTCACCGGGCCGTTCTCCTCGACCTTCCAGCCGAGCCCGTAGACGTTGACGTAGACCATGTAGTTCTGGATGGCGGGCGCCTCGGCCAGCGCCTTCTTCAGCCGCCCGGGATCCCCGACCGCCGTGATCCGGTACGGGGGTGAGTAGACCCGGCCCTGGAGGATCAGGGTGTTGCCGACGCAGCGCACGGCGCTGGTGGAGATCAGCCGCTGGTCCATGACCTTGATGCCCTTGGCGCCGCCCTGCCACAGCGCGTTCACCACGGCCTGGAGGTCCTGCTGGTGGATGACCAGGTAGTCGGGCTGCGGCTCGGGGTAGCCGGGGAGCTTGGCGGTGGCGTCCGGCGGGGCGTCGTCGAGGGTGACGGTGAGCCCTTCGCCCTTGAGCTTCTGCGTCCCCGCCCGCTTCTCCAGGGCCGCGAGCTTGGCGTCCTCCGCGCGCGTGCTGCCGTCGTCCCGCTCGGCCAGGGCCTCTATGTCCTGGCGCAGGGCTCCGTTGCTCTCGTCCAGCTCGCCGTTCTCCCGGCTGCGCTCGTGGATGAGGTCGGACAGCTTCAGCAGTGAGGTGTCCGTGCGGATGTTGGTGCCCTTGGCGGTGTTGAAGCTGGTGAAGAAGATGAGTCCGGCGAGAGCGAACACGGCCGCCGTGAGGATCCGCACCGGCCGGAGACGACGTGCGCGCGCGGGGGTGGATCCCGTCCCGGGGGAGTCGGCAGAATTGCTCAACGTACCCTTATCTCCTTCGGCGCGGCGGAAGCACTACGCTAACGGACGCCCCGGGGGAGCCATCGGAGTCCCCTCCCGCTGCCCCGAGACCGACCCAGTTACCTGCGCGGCCACGCAGCGCATCGACAGGAGAGACCCTCGTGCCGAAGTCACGTATCCGCAAGAAGGCCGACTACACTCCGCCGCCTGCGAAGCAGACGACCGCGATCAAGCTGACCAACCGTGCCTGGGTCGCGCCCGTCATGCTGGCCATGTTCCTCATCGGTCTGGCCTGGATCGTCATCTTCTACGTCACCGACGGCTCGCTGCCCATCGACTCCCTGGGCAACTGGAACATCGTGGTGGGCTTCGGTTTCATCGCCGCCGGATTCGGCGTCTCGACGCAGTGGAAGTAGCGGTCACCAGCCGGTGAACGCAGCTCTGCCAAGGGTTGTTCACTGAGTTATCCACAGCGGTTTTCCACAGGTGGAAAAGAAACGACGATCTGTGGATAACTAGTTGCGTGTTGACGCCGGTATGACGGAAGTACCACGAGTCGAAAATACGTTCGCCCCCCGTCTGACCTGCGGTGACGCAGGTAGGTGACAGGGGGCACGTATGTTCCCGCACCGTGTGCACAGGATCCGCCACCCGCTGTGGACAACGCCTGCTCAGGTGAGCTGCACGGTCCTCAGCACGGTCAGCAGGAGGACCACGCCCAGCACGACGGCGCAGGTGCCGTACTGCACCAGGGCGCGGTGCTCACGCGGGGCGTGGACCATGCCGTAGCCGACGACGACGCCGGCGACGAGGCCACCGATGTGGGCCTGCCAGGAGATGTTGAAGCCCGGGCTGAAGGTGAAGATCAGGTTGATCGCCAGCAGCGCGATGATGGGCCGCATGTCGTAGTTCAGCCGGCGCATCAGCACGGCCGTGGCACCGAACAGCCCGAAGATCGCCCCGGAGGCGCCGAGCGTCGCCGTGTTGGGTGAGGCCAGCAGGTAGGCCAAGGCGCTGCCCGCGAGTCCCGAGACGACGTACAGGGCGAGGTAGCGCACCCGCCCGAGGGCCGCTTCCAGCGGACCGCCGAGCCACCACAGGCTGAGCATGTTGAACGCGATGTGCCAGATCTCCTGGTGGGTGAACATCGAGGTCACCATGCGGTACCACTCGCCTCCCGCGACGCCCTGCGTGGGCGTGAAGGGAGCCGGGGGCCAGGCGCCGAGCAGGACGAGGTCGCTCAGCAGCGACTCGTGCACCGAGACGGCGATGAAGACGGCCAGGTTGATCCCGATGAGGATCTTGGTGATCAGCCGGGGGTCGGACGTGACGGCACCGCCGGCGATGGTCCGGGGCCGGGCGGCCGAAGGAGGGTGGCCGGTGCCGGAGCCGGTCCGGACGCACTCGGGGCACTGGAAACCGACCGAGGCGTCGACCATGCACTCGGGGCAGATCGGACGCTCGCAGCGGGTGCAGCGGATGCCGGTCTCGCGGTCCGGGTGCCGGTAGCACAGGGGGACGCTGTGGGCGTCCTGCGGGCTGCCCGCAGCCTGGTCGTCCATGGGATCCCCTCGGTCGTGGTGAAAAGGCCCGCCCTGCCCATCCTTACGGACGAGCAGGGCGATTGGTTCCCCGGGGCGACCTCGGTACCCGGCTCAGCGGGTCTCGATGACGACCGACTCGATGATCACGTCGTTCAGCGGGCGGTCGGTGCGCGGGTTCGTCTGGGTCGTGGCGATGGTGTCCACGACCTTCTGGCTGGCCGCGTCCGTGACCTCACCGAAGATGGTGTGCTTGCGGTTCAGCCACGCCGTCGGGGAGACGGTGATGAAGAACTGCGAGCCGTTGGTGCCCGGGCCGGCGTTGGCCATCGCCAGCAGGTAGGGCTTGTCGAAGCGCAGGTCCGGGTGGAACTCGTCCTCGAACTGGTAGCCGGGACCGCCGGTGCCGTTGCCCAGCGGGTCACCGCCCTGGATCATGAAGCCGCTGATCACCCGGTGGAAGACCGTGCCGTCGTAGAGCTTGTCCGTGGTCTTCTGACCCGTCTCCGGGTTCGTCCACTCCCGCTCGCCCTGGGCGAGCTCGACGAAGTTCTTGACCGTCTTGGGGGCGTGGTTCGGCAGCAGCCGGACCTCGATGTCGCCGTGGTTGGTCTTCAGGGTGGCGTAGAGCTGCTCAGCCACGATCTGCCTTCCGTTGTCTTTCTGTGACTCCCTGATCCTCGCATGGACGGGCCTCCGCGTCGCCCGGCCTCGGTGCAGCGGGGGGAAACCCTCGGCGGGCGGTCGCGGAAATCCGGCCGAGTCGCTCCGGGTCGGGGGCGGACGGCGACGATCCGTGGCATTGTCGACGACAAGCTCCTGTTGCCCCTTATTCATCCGCTATCGCACGTGATCGGCGCTCGGGCGCCCGTTTGCGTGACCCGGATGCCCGTCCGCGCATGCCCGGTCGTGCACCGAGAGGCATGATCCGTAAAAGGGTGGAAAGTCGAATTACCGTACGCCACCGAGGAGGAGGAACCCGTGACCCGCATCGACAGCGTGCGCGCCGCGACCGGTTCGGCGAAGGAGAGCGTGCTGCACGCCGCGGAAGTGGTGGCGCCCTACGCCGACACGGCCAAGGACAGGGCCGCGCACTACGCACACGAGGCACGCGTACGGCTGGCGCCCAAGGTGACGCAGGCCGCCGGGCAGGCTCGCGTTCAGTACGGCACGCACGTACAGCCGTATCTGGAGCAGGCCCGGACGCACGTACCGCCGAAGGTCGACCAGGCCGCCCATGAGGCTGCCGTCCGCACCCGCAAGGCCGCCCGTCAGGCGGCGGAGTACTCCCGCCCGAAGATCGAGCAGGCCGTGGCGGCGGCCGGACCCGTCACGACCGAGGCCGCGGCACGGAGTGCGGCCGTCATGGCCGCGCTGCGTGGACAGGTCTCGTCGAAGGAGATCCAGAAGCTCGTCCGCAAGCAGCAGCGGCGGGCCAAGGCCGGCAAGGCCCTCAAGACGCTGGTGATCCTGAGTGCCGTCGCGGGCGGTGCCTTCGCCGCCTGGAAGTGGTGGGACAAGCAGGCCAACCCGGACTGGCTGGTCGAGCCACCCGCGGCGACGGAGGTTCCCGAGTCGGGGCGTCTGTCCTCCGTGGACGGCACGGGCGAGTCGGTTCTGGACCCGGAGGTCGAGGCCAAGCAGGCCGAGGACGAGGCCGCTCAGCGCGACGACCGTTCCTGACGGCCGGATCCAACAGCTCGGCGGGACCGGAGACTTGGAGTCTCCGGTCCCGCCGAGCTGTTTCACGTGAAACACCCACGCGGGGAAGACCGCGGAAGACCGCAGCACGCACGAAAAAGACCCTCCGCATCTGCGTTTCCGCAGCTCGGAGGGTCTTTCCGTAGTGGAGCCTAGGGGAGTCGAACCCCTGACATCTGCCATGCAAAGACAGCGCTCTACCAACTGAGCTAAGGCCCCGGAAGGAGACGTCCGACCCGGGAACCGCGTCCCGGCGGGCGTCGGAGACCAGAGTACCGGGTCACCCCCGGGATTCCGCAAAAAGATGGGGGGTCCCCGTCGACGACCACTCTCCGTAAGATGCACGGCGTGGTTCGCTACCGCGAACCGCCGTACTTGGGGAAGCGATGGGGAGACGCAATGGACGCCGCACAGCAGGAAGCCACCGCAAGAGCGCGGGAACTGCAGCGGAACTGGTATGGGGAGCCACTGGGGGCGCTCTTCCGTAGGCTCATCGACGATCTTGGGCTCAACCAGGCTCGTCTCGCGGGGGTGCTGGGACTGTCCGCACCGATGCTGTCCCAGCTGATGAGCGGTCAGCGGGCGAAGATCGGCAATCCCGCCGTGGTGCAGCGGGTGCAGTTGCTGCAGGACCTGGCGGGGCAGGTCGCCGACGGCAGCGTCAGCGCCGCCGAGGCCACCGAGCGCATGGAGGAGATCAAGAAGTCGCAGGGAGGCTCGGTGCTCAGCAACACCACGCAGACGACGAGCAGTTCGGGAGCGCCCACGGTCAAGCGCGTCGTCCGTGAGATCCAGTCCCTGCTCCGCTCCGTCGCGGCCGCCGGCGACATCATCGACGCCGCCGAGACCCTCGCCCCCACCCATCCGGAGCTGGCAGAGTTCCTCCGGGTCTACGGCGCCGGCCGCACCTCGGACGCCGTCGCGCACTACCAGTCCCACCAGAACTGACCTCGCCCCGCTGCCGAAGGGGGTTCGGCAGCAGGCAGTGAGCGAAGTGACGGGGGATGGGCGCGGTACGGGGAATGCGCCACAGCACGGGGGATGCTCACGGCATCGGGATCGCTTGAGAGGGCCCGGGGGGAGTCGCACGGCCCGCCACGGGGAGGCAACGGGGGTAGCCACTGGGGGAGGAGCGACGTACATCCATGGGTGAGGTCTTCGCCGGCCGGTACGAACTGGTCGACCCGATCGGGCGCGGAGGAGTCGGCGCCGTCTGGCGCGCCTGGGACCACCGCCGTCGCCGCTACGTGGCCGCCAAGGTCCTGCTGCAGAGCGACGCGCACTCGCTCCTCCGGTTCGTCCGCGAACAGGCCCTGCGGATCGACCACCCCCATGTAGTCGCCCCCACCAGCTGGGCGGCCGACGACGACAAGGTCCTGTTCACCATGGACCTGGTGGCGGGCGGCTCGCTGGTGCACCTGGTCGGCGACTACGGCCCGCTTCCGCCGGCGTTCGTCTGCACCCTGCTCGACCAGCTGCTGGCCGGACTGGCCGCCGTGCACGCGGAGGGCGTGGTGCACCGCGACGTCAAGCCCGCCAACGTACTGCTGGAAGCCACCGGAACGGCCCGGCCGCGCCTGCGCCTGTCCGACTTCGGGATCGCGATGCGGCTGGGCGAGCCCCGTCTGACCGAGACCAACCTCGTGGTGGGCACGCCGGGTTACCTGGCGCCGGAGCAGTTGATGGGATCCGAGCCGGACTTCCCGGCCGACCTGTTCGCCGTGGGACTGGTTGCCCTGTACCTGCTGGAGGGCGCCAAGCCGGACAGCAAGGCACTCGTCCAGTACTTCACCGAGCACGGGACGCCCGGCGCGCCCAAGGGCATGCCCGAACCGCTCTGGCAGGTGGTGGCCACCCTGCTCCAACCGGACCCCGAGGCCCGGTTCCGGACGGCCACGGGTGCGCGCAAGGCCCTCGCGGCCGCGGCGGAGCTGCTCCCCGCGCCGGGCCCGGACGACGAACTGATCGAGATCTTCGACCAACTCGGGCCGCTTCCCCAAGGGTTCGCCCCCGAGGGCCCACTGCGGCGGGCGAAGGGGCTGGGGCCCGCCCAGGACCCGCCCGGACGGCCGCAGACCGGCGACGGCCCGGGACGCGGCCCCGAACAGGGCCCGGGCACCGGTACGGACGGCGGGAACGGTACGGGCGACGGGACCGGTCCGGGCGACGGGGCGGGTACGGGCGGCGGGGCGCCGGGTTCCCTGACCGGCTCGGGCATGACGGACAGTGAGCGTGCGGGCCCGGTGACCGACTCGTCGGCGGCACAGGGGAACCCCCGGTCACAGGACGACCTCGCAGCCGGCCATCCCTCGCACCGGCCGCCCGTCCCGGCGACGACCGACGAACCACCCCGGGCGAACGAGCCCGCGCACCCCTCGGCCCGCCCCACCGCCGCCCCGATCAACTCCTCAAGCACCTCTTGGCCCGCACCGGCCGCCGCGCAGGAGCCCTCGACCTCCGACCCCCGGGGTGCGGGCCCCCGGGTCGCGGGCCCCCGGGGTGCAGCGGCCCTCCCTCCCCAGCCACCGTCCATGTCGGACACCGGCAGCTCCCCCCTGCCGCCCCCGCGGGCCACCGACACCTCCTCCCCCACCCCCCTGCCGCCCGCCGAGGCACTCCCCCCTCAGCACCCCGTCTCCCCCTACGACCCCACCCACCCGCTGCCCCCCGCGCAACCGGCCCCGTCGACGTACACCGCCCAGCCGCTGCCACCCGCCCAGCACTACCGCGTCGACACCGTCACCGCCTCGTACACGGCCCACAGTCCGCAGAGCGCACCCTCCGGTCAGCAGCCCGCACGGCATCGCGCCCGGCGCCCGGCCCGCCCCGGTCCCCCGGCCAAGGCGGTCGTCCCGCTCCTGGTCCTGGCACTCGCCTGCTACGTCGTGGGCTTCTGGGCCCTCGCCAAGATCTGAAGCGGTTGGTCTGACGCGGTCCCGCCCTCCCAGGCGTCAGCGGGGCGCTGCGCTCCGCCGGCGAGCCAGCAGGGTCCACACCCCGAGCCCCACCAGCAGCGCGCTCCCGGTGCCGATGCCGCTCACGGCGACCAGGCGCAGCGCGGTGTCGTCACCCCCCGGGACCCCGTCCGCCGCCTCCCGGTCCTCCTCGGAGACGTCGAAGAGACCTGCGGGATCGGATGTCCCCGCGTAGTCGGGTCCGGCCTGTGCCGTTCCGCTCACCTTGACCCGCAAGGTCATCGGGAAGGGCCCGTCCCCGAAGCTGTCGGCGACGCTCTCCGACAGGTGGGCGACCAGGTAGTAGGAGCCCGCGAAGCGCAGCGCGCCGGTCTGGGCCAGCGGGGAGTTGCGGTTGGCGTGGTCGACGGGCGGCAGGGGCGGCAGGCTGCCGGACTTCCGGTCGCCGTCGTAACCGACGCCGAGGCGGGCGACATGGCCGCGCGCCGGGTTGTAGAGGGTCACCTCCAGGGCGTCCGAGGCGTATCCCGTGCCGCCGGAGCCCGAACCGCCGAGGTCGGCGGTGACGGAGAGCTGCTGTCCCCAGTCGACCGGCACCGCGTAGAAGACCGTCTGCCCGGGACGCAGTTCCTCCCGCCAGACCCCCTGGTCCAGGGGAGTCGCCCCGGCGAACCCGGCACCGCCGTCGCGCTGCTCGGCGTCCCCGCGCAGCGGCTCCGGCGTGGCCGAGTCCCACGCCTGGGGAGCCCCGGTGGCACCGGCCTTCGCCGTCCGCGGCTCCGTCACGGCCAGCAGTTCCAGCTGCCAGGTGTCCGGCGAGGAGCCCTCGCCCTTCGGGTCGGCCCGTTCGACGGACACGTAGTACGCGCCGGCCTCGCGGCACAGGGACTTGCCGGGTGAGATCTCGCGCATGCCCCAGGCCGCGAGCGGGTGCGGGCTGCGGGCGGCGCCGAACGTCGTGGTGTCGACGGAGCAGGAGTTGCCCTCGGCGTCCTGCACGGACACCTTGAGGCCGTCGACGACGGAGACGGAACTGCCCGGAGGCGGGACGGCGGTGACCGAGACGTAGGCGTTGGTGGTGGCGTCGAGGTCCAGGCGGTAGCTGACCCGGGCGCTGCTCGGGAGCGAGCTCCGGTAGGACCGGCCGGGCGCCAGCGGCTCCGCGTCGGCGGTGCTGCGGGCGCCCTCGATGCCGGTCGCGGCCTCGGCGAAACCGTAGGAGCCGGGCGCCGCGGCCGCTGCGGGCAGCGCCGGCAGGGCCATCGCCTGCCCGGGCACGCCGGCGATCGACAGGCCGAGCGCCAGTGTCGCGGCCCCCCGGCGCACCGCCCGCGCGGGACGGCCGCGCCACGCCTTCGTACGCCGTCCCCCGGCCGTACGACACCGTCCCCTCACGCGCCACCCCTCACCGTCGCCGGACCACGAACCGTGAAACCGTGGCCCATCCTGCCCCGCCCCCGGGCTCCGCGGCGGGCCCTCGACACACAAAACCCCGACCGCGACGCGGCCGGGGTGTGCTCGTTAGGGGTGCTCGTGGCTCACGAACCCGTGGGCACGGAGTCGGTCGCCTCCGTCCACAGATCCTGCTCGGCGCGATCCGCCTGGATCTGGCGGTACACGAGGAGCCCGCCGATGGCGGCCAGTGCGACCAGGAGAAGCTTCTTCACCGCGCGACCTCGTCTTTCCTTGACGTAGGGGACCTCTGGCGCCCGACTATACACACCGACCGATACCGATCGGTGACCTGCATCGGCCCTCAACTCGCCGCCCCCACAGCGGGATAGGAGCGAAGGCGGCCGATCCGATCGGAGGGTGATCACACCCCGACGGACGGTTACTTCTGTCCCCTCTTCACTGCTCTGCGCACCTTTTCGCCCCTCCTGCGGCCATCCGGGTGGTGTTCATCTGAACATCGCGGCGCCACGGTCGGAGATCCACCACTTCCCGGCCCACATACACATCATGAGGAAAGTACGCAAATCGCCCGACCCGAAAGTGAGGGGCCATGGCCCGGAACAAGGTCATGAAGCTGTGGACCACCATCGTCACCGCCTTCCTCGCGCTGTGCACGGCGCTCGGACTCGTCACCACCACCGCCGCCGCGGCGGTACCGCAGGCCGAGCAGGAGCGCAACAGCACGAGCACCGGCGGCGGCATCCCGCAGCAGCGGACGGCATCGGTCCCGCTCCCCTGGACCCAGGCCAGGGCCCTGCCCCCCACGATGAAGCAGCGCATCCGCGCCGAGGCCCACGGGAAGTCGCCCCGCTGCCGCCACCGCGCGGTCGCGGACACGGCGGCCCCGCCCACCACCGACTGCGCCGACGAGGACAGCGACTCCGAGGGCGAGCAGCTCACACCGCTCCAGCGCTGACTCCCTGATTCCACCCCGGCGATCCTGCGTACAGAGCCCGGCAGCTCGACAGAGCCGCCGGGCTCACGCATGTCCCGCGCCGGCCGGGCGCGGACGGCATGCACCGGACACCACGCCCCCCGACCGCAACCGGTCGGGGGGCACCGCGCTGCCCGTCACTCCGGCGACGCGGCCTCACAGGCCTCCGACACCCGCACCACCTCGAGGACCACCAGGTACGCGGCGCTCCTCGCGCACCGTCGACCGCCTCGCCACACGTGCCGGCAGATCCCCTCATCGGCTGATGTCAGCCATGGATGCCAAAAACCCCCAGTCGCTATCGACTGGGGGTCTTCGTGCTGGTGGGGCTAACAGGATTTGAACCTGTGGCCTCATCCTTATCAGGGATGCGCTCTAACCAACTGAGCTATAGCCCCGCCGCGCTCTGCGGTGTGTGTCCCGCGCGCTGACTCCTGAAGATTAGCGCACGACATGGGCAGTCCCAAAATCGGTTGTGGAGCGTCCCTCACTCGTCCTCGGCGAGGGTCAGCTCCACACCACCGACGAAGCCGGCGGAGAGGTTGTAGATGAACGCGCCGAGCGTCGCGAGGGCCGTCGCCAGGACGACGTCGATGACCGCGATGATCGAGGTGAACATCAGGACGTTGGGCAGCGACAGGAAGGCCTGCA
This sequence comes from Streptomyces sp. NPDC017943, assembly GCF_044328425.1. NCBI lineage: Bacteria > Bacillati > Actinomycetota > Actinomycetes > Kitasatosporales > Streptomycetaceae > Streptomyces > Streptomyces sp. NPDC017943. The sequence continues at coordinate 512,620 of NZ_JBIRHH010000004.1, forward strand.
GGTCGAAGCCGTTGGATTCGTTCGAGCCGGTGGCCTCGGAGATCGTGCCGCCGACCGTCGAGAAGACGCCCATCGCGTCCATGACCATCCACAGCACGGCGGCCGCGACGATCGTGCAGATGCCCAGGGCGATGGAGAGCAGGAAGCTCACCTTCATCACCGACCACGGGTCGGCCTTCGCCACCCGCAGCCGCGCCTTGCGCACCCGCGGCACGGTCCGCGCCCCCGTGCGGGGCCGCCGTACGGCCGCCCCGGCCGCGGCGCCCTGCTGCGCCGGGTAGGCCTGCGGCGGGTGGTACGGCCCGGCCTGCTGCTGCGTCTGGCGTTCGCCCGGCAGCGGGGAGGCGGTGTCCTGCTCCGGAGCGGCCGTGCCCGCGCCGCCCTTGCCCCGGGCCTGCTTGCCCCGGCCGTCCGTCCCTGCCGCCCCCTTGGCGTCCCGTGCGCCGCGCGCGGGCGTCTCCGCGTCCGCGGACTTGACCGGCTTGAGATTGGTCGTCTGCGGGTCCGCCGCACGCGCGGCGGAGCCACGGCCGCCGTCGCCCGTGTCCGTACCCGTCGAGGTACCGCTCGGTCCGGCGCCCGTGGCTCCGCTCACGCTGACTCACTCCTCGTGCCTACTCGGCCGAGGGCGCCTCACCCTCGTCCGTGCCGGTGACAGCGGCGCCCTCGGCGGTTTCGTCGACGACCACGTCGCCGTCGACCTCTTCCGCCTCGCGCCCCGCCTCGGCGTTGCGAGCGATGCCCACGACGGCATCGCGCTTGCCCAGATTGATCAGTTGGACGCCCATGGTGTCACGGCCGGTTTCCCTGATCTCGTTGACTCGCGTACGAATCACACCGCCCGACAGCGTGATGGCGAGGATCTCGTCGGTCTCCTCGACCACCAGCGCGCCGACGAGGGAGCCGCGGTCCTCCACGATCTTGGCAGCCTTGATGCCGAGGCCGCCGCGACCCTGGACGCGGTACTCGTCGACGGCGGTCCGCTTCGCGTACCCGCCGTCTGTGGCAGTGAACACGAACGTACCGGGTCGAACAACATTCATCGAGAGGAGCTCGTCCCCTTCGCGGAAGCTCATGCCCTTGACACCCGAGGTGGCACGGCCCATGGGACGCAGGGTTTCGTCCGACGCGGTGAACCTGATCGACTGCGCCTTCTTGCTGATCAGGAGCAGATCGTCATCGGACGAGACCAGCTCGGCACCGATCAGTTCGTCGTCGGAACCGTCCGCCATCGAGCGGAGGTTGATCGCGATGACACCGCCGGAACGCGGCGAATCGTAATCCTTCAGCGGCGTCTTCTTCACCAGGCCGGCCTTGGTGGCGAGGACGAGGTAGGGGACCGCCTCGTAGTCGCGGATCGCGAGGATCTCGGCGATCGCCTCGTCCGGCTGGAAGGCGAGCAGGTTCGCCACGTGCTGACCGCGCGCGTCCCGGCCCGCGTCGGGCAGCTCGTAGCCCTTGACGCGGTAGACCCGGCCCTTGTTCGTGAAGAACAGCAGCCAGTGGTGCGTGGTGGACACGAAGAAGTGGTCGACGATGTCGTCTTCCTTGAGCTTCGTGCCCCGCACGCCCTTGCCGCCGCGCTTCTGGGCGCGGTAGTCGTCGGTCTTGGTGCGCTTGATGTAACCGCCCCGGGTGACCGTGACGACGATGTCCTCCTCGGCGATCAGGTCCTCGATGGACATGTCGCCCTCGTAGGGGATCAGCTTCGTCTTGCGGTCGTCGCCGTACTTCTCGACGATCGCGGCCAGCTCGGCGCTGACGATGCCGCGCTGGCGGACCGGGGAGGCCAGGATCTCGTTGTACTCGTTGATCTTCGCCTGGAGCTCGTCGTGCTCCTGGACGATCTTCTGGCGCTCCAGGGCGGCCAGCCGGCGCAGCTGCATCTCGAGGATGGCGTTGGCCTGGATCTCGTCGATCTCCAGCAGGCTCATCAGGCCGCCGCGGGCGATCTCGACGGTGTCGCTGCGCCGGATCAGCGCGATGACCTCGTCGATGGCGTCCAGGGCCTTCAGCAGGCCACGCAGGATGTGCGCCCGCTCCTCGGCCTTGCGCAGCCGGAAGCGCGTACGGCGGACGATGACCTCGATCTGGTGCGTCACCCAGTGGCGGATGAACGCGTCGAGGGACAGCGTGCGCGGCACGCCGTCGACCAGCGCCAGCATGTTGGCGCCGAAGTTGGTCTGCAGGTCGGTGTGCTTGTACAGGTTGTTCAGCACGACCTTGGCGACCGCGTCCCGCTTCAGCACGATGACCAGGCGCTGACCCGTGCGCGAGGAGGTCTCGTCGCGGACGTCCGCGATGCCGCCGATCTTGCCGTCCTTCACCAGGTCGGCGATCTTCTGCGCGAGGTTGTCCGGGTTGACCTGGTAGGGCAGCTCGGTGACCACCAGGCACTGGCGGTTCTGGATCTCCTCGACCTCGACGACCGCGCGCATGGTGATGGAGCCGCGGCCGGTGCGGTACGCCTCCTCGATGCCCCGGCGGCCGACGACGAGCGCGCCGGTCGGGAAGTCCGGACCCTTGATGCGCTCGATCAGCGCGTCCAGCAGCTCCTCGTGGGAGGCCTCGGGGTTGTCCAGGTACCACTGGGCGCCGGCGGCGACCTCGCGCAGGTTGTGCGGCGGGATGTTGGTCGCCATGCCGACCGCGATACCGGCCGAGCCGTTGATCAGCAGGTTCGGGAAGCGGGCCGGCAGGACGGTCGGCTCCTGGGAGCGGCCGTCGTAGTTGTCCGTGAAGTCGACGGTCTCCTCGTCGATGTCGCGGACCATCTCCATCGACAGCGGCGCCATCTTGCACTCGGTGTACCGCATGGCCGCGGCCGGGTCGTTGCCCGGGGAACCGAAGTTGCCGTTGGAGTCGACGAGCGGCATGCGCATCGACCAGGGCTGGGCCAGGCGCACCAGCGCGTCGTAGATGGAGGAGTCGCCGTGCGGGTGGTAGTTGCCCATGACGTCGCCGACGACGCGGGCGCACTTGTAGAAGCCGCGCTCGGGGCGGTAGCCGCCGTCGTACATGGCGTACAGGACGCGGCGGTGGACGGGCTTGAGGCCGTCGCGGACGTCGGGCAGCGCACGCGAGACGATGACGGACATCGCGTAGTCGAGGTACGAGCGCTGCATCTCCGTCTCGAGCCCGACGGGCTCGACGCGCATGGCCAGGGCGTCACCCTCGGACGTCGTCACGGGAGTGTTCTCGTCGGTCATTGCTGGTGAAGGTCCTTCCTGGTGCGGTCAGCTGAGACCGACTCAGATGTCGAGGAAGCGGACGTCCTTGGCGTTGCGCTGGATGAACGCGCGGCGGGCCTCGACGTCCTCGCCCATGAGGACCGAGAAGAGGTCGTCGGCCTGGGCGGCGTCGTCGAGGGTGACCTGGCCGAGGACGCGGTGCTCCTGGTCCATGGTCGTGATGCGCAGCTCCTCGGCGTTCATCTCACCGAGACCCTTGAAGCGCTGGACGGAGTCGTCCTTGATGCGCTTGCCCGCGTTGCGGCCCATCTCGATGAGGGCGTCGCGCTCGCGGTCGGAGTACGCGTACTCGAAGTCGTCCTTGCCCCACTTGATCTTGTAGAGCGGAGGACGGGAGAGGTACACGTGCCCGGCCTCGACCAGGGGCCGCATGAAGCGGAACAGGAAGGTCAGCAGCAGGGTGTTGATGTGCTGGCCGTCGACGTCGGCGTCCGCCATCAGGATGATCTTGTGATAGCGGAGCTTCTCGATGTCGAAGTCCTCGTGGACTCCGGTGCCGAAGGCCGAGATCAGCGCCTGGATCTCCTGGTTCTGCAGGATCTTGTCGATCCGCGCCTTCTCGACGTTCAGGATCTTGCCGCGGATCGGCAGGATCGCCTGGTACTCCGGGTTGCGGCCGGACTTGGCCGAGCCGCCGGCGGAGTCGCCCTCGACGATGAAGATCTCGCACTTGGTGGGATCGTTCGACTGGCAGTCGGAGAGCTTGCCGGGCAGGGACGCGGTCTCCAGCAGGCCCTTGCGGCGGGTGAGGTCACGGGCCTTGCGGGCCGCCACGCGCGCGGTGGCCGCCTGGATGCCCTTGCGGATGATGTCCGCGGCCTCGTTCGGGTTCCGGTCCAGCCAGTCGGTGAGGTGCTCGTAGACGACCTTCTGCACGAAGGTCTTGACCTCGGTGTTGCCCAGCTTGGTCTTCGTCTGGCCCTCGAACTGGGGCTCGCTCAGCTTGACCGAGATGATCGCCGTCAGTCCCTCGCGGATGTCGTCACCCGTGAGGTTGTCGTCCTTCTCGCGCAGCAGCCGCTTGTCGCGCGCGTACTTGTTGATCAGCGAGGTCAGCGCCGCGCGGAAGCCCTCCTCGTGCGTGCCGCCCTCGTGGGTGTGGATGATGTTGGCGAACGAGTACACGCCCTCGGTGTAGCCGCCGTTCCACTGCATCGCGACCTCGAGGGACAGGTTCTTGTCCTTGTCCTCGGCCTCCAGGTCGATCACGGTGGGATGCACCAGGTCTCCCTTGCGGGAGTTCAGGTACGTCACGAAGTCGACGATGCCGCCCTCGTAGTGGTACGAGACGCTCTTGACCTCGTGCTTCTCGTCCTCGCCCGCCTCGTCCGCACCGGCGGTGGCCTTCGCCGACTCGCGCTCGTCGGTGAGGTTGATCCGCAGGCCCTTGTTGAGGAAGGCCATCTCCTGGAAGCGCCGGGAGAGCGTCTCGAACGAGTAGTCCGTGGTCTCGAAGATGTCGCCGTCGGCCCAGAAGGTGACCGAGGTGCCGGTCTCCTCGGTGGCCTCGTGCCGCGCGAGTGGTGCCGTCGGGACACCCAGCTTGTAGTCCTGCGTCCAGCGGTGACCGTCCGTCTTGACCTCGACGGCGACCTTCGTGGAGAGGGCGTTGACGACGGAGACGCCCACGCCGTGCAGACCACCGGAGACCGCGTAACCGCCGCCGCCGAACTTGCCGCCCGCGTGCAGCACCGTCAGCACGACCTCGACGGCGGGCTTGCCCTCGGACGGGACGATGCCCACCGGGATGCCTCGGCCGTTGTCGACGACCCGGACGCCGCCGTCGGCGAGGATCGTCACGTCGATCGTGTCCGCGTAGCCGGCCAGGGCCTCGTCGACGGAGTTGTCGACGACCTCCTGCACCAGGTGGTGCAGGCCGCGCTCACCGGTCGAGCCGATGTACATGCCGGGTCGCTTGCGGACCGCGTCCAGACCCTCGAGGACGGTGATGGCGCTGGCGTCGTACGAGGCGGTGACCTCGCCGTTGGAGGTGATCGCCTCGCCGGTCACGCCTGCGTCGGTGGACGGGTTGTTCTCGTTGGGGTTGCCGGAATCGGCCACGAAGCGCCCTTTCTGGCACAGCACGAGCCGGGCTCCTGGGGGTGCCCCCTCCGCGGGGAGGGATGCCGGAGCGGCTGCGGCATGTTGCGTTGGTAAGCCTTGAGATCAGCGTTGCTCAGCTTTTCCCGGACGGTCCCCACGCTGGGGGCGGGATTGCTCTCCATTCTACCGGTAGCACTGACACTGATGGGGGTTTGCGGGTACCTGAGTCCGCATGTGCCGCCCTCGACGGGTCTCGTCCGACTCCCGATATACGGATGGGGGCTCCAAGAGGCTCACAGCGGCACTCAGCGCTTTCGGCCGTCAACCCGTTGCTACTTAGGAGTCAGCTCCCGATTCGCCACGTTGTGCGGCCCCATGCCGAGGGGACCGGACCCGTCGTTCCGGGCCGGTGAGGCGTGACGTAAGTCACCTGTAGGTATCGCCGGGACCGCTGCTGCCGGGGGCGCGGAGAGGGCCGTAACGGCGTGCGGGGGCGCTGGGCGCGAGCACCTTGATGTGCCGCACCCGGCCGTGGCCCAGGTCCTCGTTGAGACGGGCGACCAGGGTCGGGGCGAGCAGCCTGAGGTTCGTCGCCCAGGCCGTGGAGTCGCAGCGCACGACCAGGACGCGCTCGTCCTCGTCGTACCTCTCGGGCACGCAGTGCTTGGCGACGTCCTCGCCGACGATCTGTGGCCAGCGGCCCATCACGCCGCCCACCGCGGCCGGGGCCTCCCAGCCCCGCTCGGTGATCAGCCGGTTGATCGCGGCGCCGAGCGCCAGGGGGTCGCGGCCGTCGGCGTGCGCGCCGGAGCGCAGCCCGCCGCCCCGCCGCGCCTGCTTCTTCTGCTGTGCCGCGTCCCCGCGCGCGCGGGCGGCGTCCTTGGCCGCGCGCAGCACCACGCGCGCGAGGTCGACGCCGGAGGGTTCGGGCTGCCCGGACGGCTTCGGAGGCTGCGGTGTGTTCTCCGTCATACGCGCTCCACCGTTCCCTCGGACACGGCGAACCGGGTCCCGGACAGCACGTGGGGCACGTCGTCGTCGACCGCGGCGGTCACCAGGACCTGCTCACCGGGCGCGACCAGTTCGGCGAGCCGCTCGCGCCGGCGGGTGTCGAGCTCGGCGAAGACGTCGTCCAGCACCAGCACCGGTTCGTTGCCCTCGGCCCGCAGCAGGTCGTAGGAGGCCAGACGCAGTGCGAGCGCGTAGGACCAGGACTCGCCGTGGGAGGCGTAGCCCTTGGCGGGCAGCTGGCCCAGCTTGAGCTGGAGGTCGTCGCGGTGCGGGCCGACCAGGGTGACGCCCCGTTCGATCTCCTGCTTGCGGGCCTCGCCGAGCGCGGCGATCAGCTGCTCGAACAGGTCCTCGCGCGTGTGCGCCCCACCCGGGGCCGACGGCTTGTACTCCAGCGCGATCGGCCCGCCGCCGGGGGCCAGCTGCTCGTACGCCTTGTCGGCCAGCGGCTGGAGCGTGGCGATCAGGTCCAGGCGCTGCGCGAGCAGCTCGGCGCCGGCCCGCGCGAGGTGCTGGTCCCACACGTCCAGGGTGGACATGTCCATGGAGCGGCCACCGTGCCGGCGGGCCAGGGCGGCCGACTTCAGCAGGGTGTTGCGCTGCTTCAGCACCCGGTCGTAGTCGGAACGGACCCCGGCCATGCGCGGGGACCGGGCCGTGATCAGCTCGTCGAGGAAGCGGCGCCGCTCCCCGGGATCGCCCTTCACCAGGGCGAGATCCTCCGGCGCGAACAGCACGGTCCGTACGATCCCCAGCACGTCACGCGGCCTGACCTGCGAGGACCTGTTGATGCGGGCGCGGTTGGCGCGCCCGGGGTTGAGCTCGAGCTCGACGAGCTGCTGCCGCTCGCCCTGCCGGACCTGGGCCCGGACGATCGCCCGCTCGGCGCCCATGCGGACCAGGGGGGCGTCGGAGGAGACCCGGTGGCTGCCGAGGGTGGCGAGATAGCCGACGGCCTCGACGAGGTTGGTCTTGCCCTGCCCGTTCGGCCCGACGAAGGCCGTCACCCCCGGGTCGAGCGGGACCTCGACCCGGGGATAGGAGCGGAAGTCGGCCAGCGACAGATGCGTGACGTGCATGGTCGTACCGCCGACCTCCCTCGGTGCTCGGTTACTTCTTCTCGACCGCGTGGCCGCCGAACTGGTTGCGCAGCGCCGCGATCATCTTCATCTGGGGCGAGTCCTCCTGGCGCGAGGCGAACCGCGCGAACAGCGAAGCGGTGATCGCCGGCAGCGGGACCGCGTTGTCGATCGCGGCCTCCACCGTCCAGCGTCCCTCGCCGGAGTCCTGTGCATAACCCCGGAGCCCGTCCAGGTGCTCGTCCTCGTCGAGCGCGTTCACCGCGAGGTCGAGCAGCCAGGAGCGGATGACCGTGCCCTCCTGCCAGGAGCGGAACACCTCCCGGACGTCGGTGACGGACTCGACCTTCTCCAGCAGCTCCCAGCCCTCGGCGTAGGCCTGCATCATCGCGTACTCGATGCCGTTGTGGACCATCTTCGCGAAGTGGCCCGCGCCGACCTTGCCGGCGTGCACGGAGCCGAAGTCGCCCTCCGGCTTGAGGGCGTCGAAGACGGGCTGCACCTTGGCGACGTGCTCGGCGTCGCCGCCGTACATCAGCGCGTAGCCGTTCTCCAGGCCCCAGACGCCGCCGGAGACGCCGCAGTCGACGAAGCCTATGCCCTTGGCCGCCAGCTGCTCGGCGTGCTTCTCGTCGTCCGTCCAGCGGGAGTTGCCGCCGTCCACGACGACGTCGCCGGGCTCCAGCAGCTCGCCGAGCTCGTCGATGGTCGACTGCGTGGCCTCGCCGGCCGGGACCATCACCCAGACCACGCGCGGGCCGCTGAGCTTGCCCACAAGCTCGCGCAGGCTGTGGACATCGGCAAGGTCCGCATTGCGGTCGTATCCGTAGACGGTGTGGCCGGCGCGGCGGATCCGCTCGCGCATGTTGCCGCCCATCTTGCCGAGGCCGACGAGACCGAGCTCCATCAGTTGTTTTCCTTTGGTTCGCAGGTGTCCGACTGGCGTTGCGGCACGTATGTACCCGCGTCCGAGCCTAGACCCGGACGCTCATGCACATCTGTGGGCATACGCGCTCAGTCGTACGTCCTCACCTGCGGGTTTGTCCTCAGCCTGTGGACAGTGACCGCCGGATCCGGCCGTCTCAGCCGCTGAGGCGCACCGGCATGATCAGGTACTTGTAGGCCTCGTCCGCCTCGGCGTCCAGCGCGGGCCGGCCGCTCAGCAGGGCGGGCTTGGTGGACGTCGTGAACGACAGCTGGGCCACCGGGGAGTCGATCGCGCTCAGGCCGTCCAGCAGGAACGTCGGGTTGAAGGCGATCGAGATGTCGTCGCCCTCCAGCTGGGCGTCGACCCTTTCCACAGCCTGTGCGTCGTCGCTGGAGCCGGCCTCCAGGATGAGCACGCCCTGCTCGAAGCTCAGCCGCACCGGGGTGTTCCGCTCGGCGACCAGGGCGACGCGCTTGACGGCCTCCACGAAGGGGGCGGTCTCGATCACGGCGACGCTGTTGAACTCCGTCGGGAACAGCGTGCGGTACTTCGGGAGGTCGCCCTCCAGCAGGCGGGTCGTCGTGCGGCGGCCGGCGCCCTCGAAGCCGATCAGGCCCTCGCCGGAGCCCGAGCCGGACAGCGCCAGGGTCACCTGGTCACCGCTGGTGAGGGCCTTGGCGGTGTCCAGGAGCGTCTTGGCGGGCACCAGGGCGACCGCGGAGGCGTCCGGGTTCTCCGGCTTCCACAGGAACTCGCGGACCGCGAAGCGGTAGCGGTCGGTGGACGCCAGCGTGACCGTGTCGCCCTCGATCTCGATGCGGACGCCGGTGAGGACGGGCAGCGTGTCGTCACGGCCGGCCGCGATGGCGACCTGGGCGGCCGCGGAGGCGAAGACCTCGCCGGGGACGGTGCCCGTGGCGTTCGGCATCTGGGGCAGGGCCGGGTACTCCTCCACAGGCAGGGTGTGGAGGGTGAACCGCGAGGAGCCGCAGACCACCGTCGCCCGTACACCGTCTGTGGAGATCTCCACCGGACGGTTGGGCAGCGCACGGCAGATGTCCGCGAGCAGGCGGCCGGAGACCAGGACCGTGCCCTCCTCCTCGACCTCGGCCTCGACGCCCACCCGGGCGGAGACCTCGTAGTCGAAGCCGGACAGGCTCAGCTGGCCCTCCTCGGCCTTCAGCAGCAGGCCGGCGAGGACAGGCGCCGGCGGACGGGCCGGGAGGCTGCGTGCCGCCCAGGCAACTGCCTCCGCGAGTACGTCGCGTTCCACCCGGATCTTCACTGTTGCCGCCTCCTGCTGTTGCCGGCGCTTCTCGCTCTGCCTGGCCCTCGTCGTCTGTCTCGGTGTCGACGGTCCCGGTGAGGGGGAGGACACCGGGGACCAGTCTGACGCACCCCACTGACAGTAGGTGCCTCTCGGGGTCAAGTCGTGACGAGGGGCAGCCGGGCACCGGAGAGCGAGTTGTGCACAGGACCCGCTTCGAAACGAATTCCCAGCTCTCTCTAGTTGGGAGTAGTAGTAGGGCCTGTGGATACCGTGGATAACCGCGTTTGCCCTGCTCAGAGCCGGAATTTTGTCCACGGGGCCTGTGGGCGACGGCGGTGGACAACCCGGGGTTTCTGTGGAGAACGGAAAGTTCTGCACACCCCGTGCACAGGGAAGGGCGAGTTCTCCCCAGTGCCGTCCCCAGGTTTACCCGTCTTTCCCACAGCCCAACCCGGCACCTTCGTGTGACGCCTTTCACTCGACCCGGTGAGGAGGCGCGCCGCGTTGCCGAACAGTGGACAGGCGTGTGGAGAAGCGGCCCCACACTGGGGACAACCGCCCCCAGCCTGTGGGCGGGCGGTGGACAACTCGATGCACAGCCTGTGGATCAATCCTTCGTCCACAGTCTGTGGAGATCCTTCGTCCACGAATCCACAGCCTGCTGAGCTGGTCTGATGGTCCGTCCGCAGGGCGTGCTGTGGACACGGTCTGGACAACTTGCCGGTCCCCAGGATGTGGACGGCAGAAAGTCACCGAATCTGTGGAGGGAAGCCGTAACCCGGCAGCTATTCGAACAGAGGGTTGCGATCGGGTCGCTGGGGGCCGGGCCGCTGGGGGACGGGCCGGTGGTTGGTGGCCGGGCCGGTGCCGTGCCGGGGCGCTCCGCCGCGCACCCCACAGAGAGCACCTGCCGCCCTGCCGCATGCAGAAGGGCGTCCCCGGGGAAAGCCCCGAAGACGCCCTCAGCGGCTCCTGCCGCCGTCCTCAGCCGTTCTTGATGCGGTTGGTCAGCTCGGTGACCTGGTTGTAGATGGAGCGGCGCTCGGCCATCAGATTGCGGATCTTGCGATCGGCGTGCATGACCGTCGTGTGGTCGCGGCCGCCGAACAGCGCGCCGATCTTCGGCAGGGACAGGTCCGTCAGCTCACGGCACAGGTACATGGCGATCTGCCGGGCCGTGACGAGCGCCCGCCCGCGGGAGGTGCCGCAGAGGTCCTCGACGGTCAGCCCGAAGTAGTCCGCGGTCGCGCCCATGATGGCGGTCGAGGTGATCTCGGGGGCGGAGTCCTCACCACCGGGGATCAGGTCCTTGAGGACGATCTCCGTCAGCCCCAGGTCCACCGGCTGCCGGTTCAGCGAGGCGAACGCCGTGACGCGGATCAGCGCGCCCTCCAGCTCGCGGATGTTCCGGGAGATCCGGGACGCGATGAACTCCAGCACCTCGGGCGGCGCGTTCAGCTGCTCCTGCACCGCCTTCTTGCGCAGGATCGCGATCCGCGTCTCCAGCTCGGGCGGCTGGACGTCGGTGATCAGTCCCCACTCGAAGCGGTTCCGCAGCCGGTCCTCCAGCGTGACCAGCTGCTTCGGCGGTCGGTCGGAGGACAGCACGATCTGCTTGTTCGCGTTGTGCAGCGTGTTGAAGGTGTGGAAGAACTCCTCCTGCGTCGACTCCTTGTCCGCGAGGAACTGGATGTCGTCGACGAGCAGGATGTCCATCTCCCGGTACCGCTTGCGGAAGCTGTCGCCCTTGCCGTCGCGGATGGAGTTGATGAACTCGTTGGTGAACTCCTCGGAGCTCACGTACCGCACGCGCGTGCCCGGGTAGAGGCTGCGGGCGTAGTGCCCGATCGCGTGCAGCAGGTGGGTCTTGCCGAGCCCGGACTCGCCGTAGATGAACAGCGGGTTGTACGCCTTCGCCGGCGCCTCGGCGACGGCAACCGCGGCCGCGTGCGCGAAGCGGTTGGAGGCGCCGATGACGAACGTGTCGAAGAGGTACTTCGGGTTCAGGCGCGCGGTGGGCTCGCCCGGACCGGTCGCCGGCGCGGGCTGCGCGGCCAGCGGGCCGGGCGCCCCGGTCGTGGGCAGGTTCGGGCCGACGGGGCCGCCCCGGTGCACGTGCCCGGAGCCGGCCGGCGGCTCGGGCAGCTCCCGGCGGACCGCGTCGCGCTGGTCGTACTCGGGGCGCGGGGCGTGCGCGGTGTGGGGCTCGTCGTAGTCGGAGCGCGGCTGCTCGTAGGGCGGACGGTCCACCGGCTGCGGCCGGTAGTCCTGCGAGGGGGAGCCGTAGGAACCCTTCGGGCCGTACGAGTCCTGCGCGCCGTAGGTGTCCTGGGCGCCGGCCCCCGAGCCGTAGGGGTCCTGCGAGCCGTAGCCGTCCTGGCCCGGTGACGCGTACGGGTCACGCTCGGGGAAGCCGAGGCGCTGCTGCTGCCAGCCGTAGTCGTCCTGCGTCGGGCGCGGCCAGGCGCCCGGCTCGGGGCGCTGGTACTCGGAGGGGTACGCGGGGCGGGCCTTGGGGATCTGATCTCCGCGCGTAGGCGGGAGCTGGTCGGCGGCCGTTCCGGGCAGCGGCTCGGCGCGGTGGCGGCCGTACCCCTCGTACCCGTCTCGCTCCTGGCGGTCCTGCCGGTCGTGACGGGGGTCGTACCGGTCGCCGTCCGGCCGGGGGTCGTATCCCTCTCGATCCCGGTCCCGGTCCCGGTCCTGGCGGTCGTATCCGTCCCGGTCCTGGCGGTCGTACCGCTCGGCGTCCTGGCGGTCGTAGCGGTCGCTGTCCTGGCGCGCGGCCGGGAGCTCGGGCTCCTCGTAGCGCGGCTGGGGGCGCGACGGGGGTGCCGCCGGGGCGGGGGGCTCGCCCGCGGAGTCGTCCACGGTGATCGCGATGCGGATCGGCCGGCCGCACTCGCGGCTCAGCGTCTCGCTGACGACGGGCGCCAGCCGGCCCTCCAGCACGCCCTTCGCGAACTCGTTCGGTACGGCGAGCAGGGCCGTGTCCGCGACCAGCGCGAGCGGCTGGCAACGGCGGATCCAGTGCTCGTCCTTGGTCTCGACGCCCTGGCCCCGGCCCTCCCCGAGGAGCTGCTCCAATACGCGTGGCCACACTGCGGCAAGATCGGCAGGTACGTCAGCCACAGGGCACGCTCTCTCGCAGGTCCCACGAACGTGTGGTTCTGGGACGGGTCGGGATTGTCATCCGGGTGGGTGCCACGGGGGCAAACCCACCGGGGCAGGGACAAGGGAACGAATCGGAGTCCGCCACGGTAGTCAGGGCGACCGGTACGGTTCAAGTTGTTGTCCCCAGGCTGTGGACAAGTGTCTCCCGGCGGCTCCCGGTTTGACCGGATGGCGTAGCCGCGCGTACCGTAACCAGGTCGAGTTGTCGATGGCTGCTGCCGCCTGCCTCCGATGGGCACAGGTCACTTGGGTGATCGGTCAGCGGTGCAATCGGGCGTAACTGCGAGCTACTCGTGGGCGCACGGTGACAGCCAGGACGGCACCCCGCAACTACCGAATCTTTCTGGAGCCCCCGAGTGAGCAAGCGCACCTTCCAGCCGAACAACCGTCGTCGCGCGAAGACCCACGGCTTCCGGCTGCGTATGCGCACCCGTGCCGGCCGCGCGATTCTCGCGTCCCGCCGTGGCAAGGGTCGCGCCCGCCTGTCCGCCTGATTCCGATCAGGTCATGACGTCGTGCTGCCCACCGAGAACCGGCTGAGGCGGCGCGAGGACTTCGCGACCGCGGTACGACGAGGCCGTCGGGCAGGACGCCCGCACCTCGTCGTCCACCTACGAAGCGGTGCCACGGACCCGCATGCGCCTGGGGAGAGCGCTCCCCCGACGCGTGCGGGTTTCGTCGTGAGCAAGGCAGTGGGCGGCGCGGTCGTCCGCAACAAAGTGAAGCGCAGGCTTCGCCACCTGATGCGCGAGCGAGTCGCCCTGCTGCCCCCCGGTAGCCTGGTAGTCGTACGAGCGCTGCCCGGATCGGGCGACGCCGACCATGCACAGCTGGCCCGAGACCTGGACGCCGCTCTTCAACGGCTGCTGGGAGGGGGCGCGCGATGAAGTACCCGCTGCTGGCTCTGATCAAGCTGTACCAGTGGACGATCAGTCCGCTGCTGGGGCCGGTCTGCAAGTACTACCCGTCGTGCTCCCACTACGGCTACACGGCCATCGACCGGCATGGTGCCGTCAAGGGCACGGCGCTCACGGCCTGGCGCATCCTGCGGTGCAATCCGTGGTCGCTGGGCGGTGTGGACCATGTTCCCCCGCGCAAGCGTCCGCGGTGGCACGAAATGCTGCGTAACGCGTGGCGCGCACGCAAGGGCGGGCCCTCCGCCGCCGACCCGGCCACCGAGGGACAGACGTCACCCACAAGTCCGTCGAGTCCCTCGAGCCCGGCCGCAGAGACACCGTCCCATGCCCAAGGAGCATGATTAGTGGACACGATTGCCAGCCTCTTCAGCTTCATCACCACACCCGTCTCCTGGGTCATCGTCCAGTTCCACTCGGTGTACGGCGCCCTCTTCGGGCCCGACACCGGGTGGGCCTGGGGCCTGTCGATCGTGTCCCTGGTGATCCTGATCCGTATCTGCCTGATCCCGCTCTTCGTGAAGCAGATCAAGGCGACCCGGGCGATGCAGACGCTCCAGCCCGAGATGAAGAAGATCCAGGAGCGCTACAAGAACGACAAGCAGCGTCAGTCCGAAGAGATGATGAAGCTGTACAAGGAGACGGGCACCAACCCGCTCTCCTCGTGCCTTCCCATCCTGGCGCAGTCCCCGTTCTTCTTCGCCCTGTACCACGTGCTCAACAGCATCGCGTCGAACGACACCATCGGCGTGATCAACGACCGCCTGCTGGAGAGCGCCCAGAAGGCCCACATCTTCGGTGCGCCGCTCGCGGCGAAGTTCACCGACAGCTCCTCCAAGGTCGAGGCCCTCGGCTCGACCATCACGGACGTCCGGGTCGTCACTGCGATCATGATCGTCCTGATGTCGGCCTCGCAGTTCTTCACCCAGCGCCAGCTGATGACGAAGAACGTCGACACCACGGTGAAGACGCCGTTCATGCAGCAGCAGAAGATGCTGATGTACGTCTTCCCCATCATGTTCGCCGTCTTCGGCATCAACTTCCCCGTCGGTGTCCTCGTCTACTGGCTGACCACCAACGTGTGGACCATGGGCCAGCAGATGTATGTGATCCACAACAACCCGACGCCGGGCTCCAAGGCCCAGGCCGCCTACCTGGAGCGCCTGCACAAGCACGTCACGCAGCGCGACAAGGTGACCCGTCGCCGCGACCGCGCCATCGTGAAGGCGATCGTCGCGAAGGGTCGGGACCGCAACGAGTTCGAGCGCAAGTTCATCAACGGCCTGAGCAAGGCCGGACTCGCCGCCCAGCCCGACGGCACCGTGATCAAGGGCGACACCGCCGCCGTCACCGTGGCCGAGGACGGCACGCCGATGGCCACCGGTACGCCGAAGCGCCAGCAGCCCAAGCGCCAGAGCAAGGCCCAGCGCCAGTCCGGCACGGTCACCGGCGCGAAGGCGACCGGTGAGCAGGAGCCGAAGACGTCGCTGACCAAGTCCGAGGACCCGGAGGACGCCAAGCCCGCCGGCGCTGCCAAGAAGGGCGGCGCCAAGCCAGCCGGCGGTGCCCGGAGCAAGGCCCAGTCCGGTCAGCGCAAGGGTCCGCAGCGGCCCAAGTCCCCGTCCAAGAAGTAAGAAGGAGTCCATCCCGTGACGGAAGGCACCACCTCCGCCGCTGCCGAGGGCGCAGACACCGTGACGCGCCTGGAGCAGGAGGGCGACATCGCTGCGGACTACCTGGAGGGTCTGCTCGACATCGCCGACCTCGACGGCGACATCGACATGGACGTCGAGGCCGACCGCGCCTCCGTGTCGATCATCAGCGACACGGGCAGCCGCGACCTGCAGAAGCTGGTCGGCCGTGACGGCGAGGTGCTGGAGGCTCTCCAGGAGCTCACCCGTCTGGCCGTGCACCGGGAAACCGGTGACCGCAGCCGGCTGATGCTCGACATCGCGGGATACCGGGCCCAGAAGCGTTCCGAGCTGTCCGAGCTCGGTGCCAAGGCGGCTGCCGAGGCGAAGAGTAGCGGTGAGGCCGTGAAGCTCAAGCCGATGACGCCGTTCGAGCGCAAGGTCGTCCACGACGCGGTCAAGGCCGCCGGGCTGCGCAGCGAGTCCGAGGGCGAGGAGCCGCAGCGGTTCGTCGTCGTGCTGCCCGCCTGATCGGCCTCTCCTGGTCACCGGCCCCGTCTGTTGCGCAGACGGGGCCGAACTTTGTCAGCCTGATAGTTCTGGTTGGTTTCGGTGTCGGCGCCGGGTGCGCTGACGCGGTACGGAAGGACGGTCCCCGTGACGGAGGCAGCGGAGCTTCCCCCCGCGCCCGAGCAGGCGCGTGAGGTGTTCGGCGATCGCTTCGCGGATGCGGTGCGCTATGCCGAGCTGCTCGCCGAGGCGGGCGTGCAGCGCGGCCTGATCGGCCCGCGCGAGGTCCCTCGCTTGTGGGAGCGGCACCTGCTGAACTGCGCGGTGCTCTCGGAGGTCGTGCCGGAGGGTGTGACGGTGTGCGACGTGGGCTCGGGTGCCGGCCTGCCGGGCATTCCGCTGGCCCTGGTGAGGGAGGACCTGAAGATCACGCTGCTGGAGCCCCTGCTGCGGCGGACCAACTTCCTCACCGAGGTGGTGGAGCTGCTCGGCCTCGACCACGTGACCGTCATGCGTGGGCGGGCCGAGGAGGTCATGGGCAAGATCCAGCCCGTCCACGTGGTCACCGCCCGCGCTGTCGCTCCGCTCGACCGTCTCGCCACCTGGGGGATCCCGCTCCTGCGCCCCTACGGGGAGATGCTGGCCCTGAAGGGCGACACGGCCGAGGAGGAGCTGAAGAGCGCGTCGACGGCTCTCAGCAAGCTGGGCGCGGTGGGGACGTCCATCCTGCACGTGGGTGAGGGTGTGGTCGATCCCCTGTCCACGGTCGTGCGGGTCGAGGTCGGGGAGAGCCCCGGCGGTGTCCGGTTCGCAGCCAAGAGGGCCAAGGCGGCTCGCACAGGACGGACGCGCCGCAGGCGCTGAGCCGGCATCGAGTGCCCGCTCCGGTGAGCGACCGCGGTGATGTCGGTCACCGGCAAGGGTGGGTGACTTTTGCGAGCGAGACGTACTCCACACAAGCTGCCAAACCTACGCATGCCGGAGTGTCGCGACAGAACGGCCTCGGCTGCTGTGCATCGTGTTTCACGTGAAACGTCGCTCACTGCTGCACGGCATCATCAGTCGTGGCCGCGCTGCGGCCGAACCCCGCGACCGCAAGCCTCTCGGTTCACTCGATGAGGGACCTGAGATGTCCACAGAGGTGGATTTCTCCACAGAACGCCAGGCCTCACTGGTTCATGACCCCGAAGACATGGGAGGCTCTGTTCATTGCGAGCCTGAAGTCGAGGAGAGTGAATCCTTGCGGTCCGACGCTAACATCGCGGGACCGATGACCGATCCGGTCCCCGGTCCCCGTACCGAGTCGATGGGGGCGGATGTTTCACGTGAAACACCGCCTCCGATGGACGACACTCCCATCGGTCGAGCTGCCCAACTGGCAGTGGAGGCTCTGGGGCGCGCCGGCGAGGGTCTGCCGCGGCCCGAGCAGACCCGGATCATCGTGGTCGCCAACCAGAAGGGTGGCGTGGGCAAGACGACGACGACCGTCAACCTTGCCGCGTCCCTGGCTCTGCACGGCGGTCGCGTTCTCGTGGTCGACCTCGACCCTCAGGGCAATGCGTCCACTGCTCTGGGCATCGACCATCACGCCGAAGTCCCGTCCATCTATGACGTGTTGGTGGACAGCAGGCCCCTCTCCGAAGTGGTCCAGCCGGTCCCCGACGTCGAGGGGCTCTTCTGTGCCCCTGCCACCATCGATCTGGCCGGTGCAGAGATCGAGCTGGTGTCCCTGGTCGCACGAGAGAGCCGGCTGCAGCGTGCCATTCAGGCGTACGAGCAGCCGTTGGACTACATCCTCATCGACTGCCCGCCCTCTCTGGGGCTGCTGACGGTCAACGCGTTGGTGGCGGGGCAGGAGGTGCTGATCCCGATTCAGTGCGAGTACTACGCGCTCGAAGGCCTGGGGCAGCTCCTGCGCAACGTCGACCTGGTGCGAGGACATCTCAATCCCGCCCTGCACGTGTCGACCATCCTGCTCACCATGTACGACGGCCGGACCCGACTCGCGTCACAGGTCGCCGACGAGGTGCGGACGCACTTCGGCGACGAGGTACTGCGGACGAGCATCCCCCGGTCCGTCCGTATCTCGGAGGCGCCGAGTTACGGACAGACGGTACTGACTTACGATCCTGGATCGAGCGGTGCTCTCTCCTACCTGGAGGCGGCGCGCGAGATCGCACTGAAGGGCGTCGGCATCAGTTATGACGCGACGCACGCTCACATCGGTGCACAGCAGAACGACCCGAGCATGGTGGAGGGCATCCAGTGAGCGAGCGACGGAGGGGGCTGGGCCGTGGTCTCGGCGCACTGATCCCTGCCGCCCCGACGGAGAAGTCGGTGGCCCAGGCCGCGGTGGGCAATACCGCTTCCGCATCCCCGGCGGCAGTGCCCACAGTCCCGCACGATCGAGGTGTGGCCGCGGCCAAGGTGGCGACCTTGCCTCCTGTTTCACGTGAAACAGAGGAGCCGAAGCAGCCGAGCGCGCCCGCCCATGCGGCACCGATCGGAGCGCACTTCGCGGAGATCCCGCTCGGCGCCATCACGCCGAACCCGCGGCAGCCGCGTGAGGTCTTCGACGAGGATGCGCTCTCCGAGCTCATCACCTCCATCAAGGAGGTCGGGCTCCTCCAGCCGGTTGTCGTCCGGCAGGTCGGCCCCGCGCGCTACGAGCTCATCATGGGCGAGCGCCGCTGGCGTGCCTGCCGCGAGGCGGGGCTGGAGGCGATCCCGGCCATCGTGCGGGCCACGGACGACGAGAAGCTCCTCCTCGACGCTCTGCTCGAGAACCTGCACCGAGCGCAGCTCAACCCGCTGGAAGAGGCTGCGGCCTACGACCAGTTGCTGCGGGACTTCAACTGCACGCACGACCAGCTGGCGGACCGCATCGGTCGGTCCCGACCGCAAGTCTCCAACACCCTGCGGCTGCTGAAGCTCTCGCCTGCCGTGCAGCGCCGGGTCGCCGCCGGTGTGCTCTCGGCGGGGCATGCGCGGGCACTGCTCTCTGTGGAGGACTCGGAGGAGCAGGACCGGCTCGCCCATCGCATCGTGGCCGAAGGCCTCTCGGTGCGTGCGGTCGAGGAGATCGTGACCTTGATGGGGTCGCGGCCGCAGAAGGCTCAGAAGCCCAAGGGCCCGCGAGCCGGTGCACGGGTCTCTCCCGCCCTTTCCGACCTCGCCACGCGGCTCTCGGACCGCTTCGAGACCCGGGTGAAGGTCGACCTGGGGCAGAAGAAGGGCAAGATCACCGTCGAGTTCGCCTCCATGGAGGACCTCGAGCGGATCCTCGGCTCACTCGCCCCGGGCGAGGGACCGGTCCTGCAGAGGAGCCTCCTCGAGGGCGACGCCGAGGACGGCGAGTCCTGACGTTCGAGGGACGTCTGCCGCGCAGGTGACAGAGCGGGCCGTGTCCGGTGTGTGCCGGAAGGTGGCCCGCTCTTTCCTTTTTGGCGGTATCGACGGAATGGCATCGTGGATACGATGCGATCGAGTACGGCGCGACCACTCGGCAGCACCTCTGAAAGGGAGGCAGGGGCCCATGCGAACGATGAGCCGCACCGGACTGGTGGGCGCCGGTTTGGGGCTGGGGGCGGTCGGTGGGTTCATCGGCAGCCTGCTCAGGGAACGGAGCGCTCTGACAGCAGCCCGCGACGCCGCGGGCGAAGGAAGTGAGGATCAGCCTTCATGGGGCGCCGGCTCGCACCGCTCACGCTGGACAACCTTCAGGATCTCCCCCAGCGCTGTGGTTCGTGTGTCTTCTGGGAACTCGACCCGGTCAGTGGTGAGGCCGCGATAAAGGCGGGCACGGCCGCCTCCGAGAAGGAAGCCTGGATTTCGGCGGTCCTCCTGGACTGGGGATCCTGTGGTCGCGTCGTCTATGTGGACGACGTCCCGGTCGGCTTCGTGCTCTACGCCCCGCCCGCGTACGTCCCCCGGTCCACGGCGTTTCCCACGAGCCCTGTCTCCCCGGACGCCGTGCAGTTGATGACGGCGTTCATCCTGCCGGGATACCAGGGGCAGGGCCTGGGCCGGGTCATGGTCCAGACGGTCGCCAAAGATCTGCTCCGCCGTGGGTTCAAGGCCATCGAAGCGTTCGGCGACGCCCGCTGGAAGGAGCCGGCCTGCGTGCTGCCTGCCGAGCATCTCCTGGCGGTCGGATTCAAGACCGTGAGGCAGCACCCCACGCATCCGCGCCTGCGGCTGGAACTGCGGTCGACGCTCTCCT
Source organism: Streptomyces sp. NPDC017943 (assembly GCF_044328425.1). Lineage (NCBI taxonomy): Bacteria > Bacillati > Actinomycetota > Actinomycetes > Kitasatosporales > Streptomycetaceae > Streptomyces > Streptomyces sp. NPDC017943. Next base: position 532,653 of record NZ_JBIRHH010000004.1, read on the forward strand.
GGAAGGAGGACGTCGAGATGGCGCTGGATCGGCTGCTCGGCGCTGTGCAGAAGGAGCCGGCGCTGCGGCCTCTGTAGGTGTTCCTGGGCAAACAAAATGGGCCAGCCTTCTCGGGCTGGCCCATTCGTGTTTCACGTGAAACACGCACCGCCGGTGCGGCGGCGCGATCGCCTTACTCGGCGATGAAGGCCTCCAGGTCGCGCACGATGGCGGCCTTCGGCTTGGCACCCACGATGGTCTTGGCGACCTCGCCACCCTGGTAGACGTTCAGGGTCGGGATGGACATGACGCCGTACTTGGCGGCCGTGCCCGGGTTCTCGTCGATGTTGAGCTTGACGACCTCGATCTTGTCGCCGTACTCGGAGGCGATCGCCTCGAGGGACGGAGCGATCTGGCGGCACGGGCCGCACCAGGCGGCCCAGAAGTCCACCAGGACAGGCTTGTCGCTCTTGAGGACGTCCTGCTCGAAGGAGTCGTCGGTCACGTTCTTCAGGGTGCCGGCCACGGCGGGCTCCTTAACTGTTGGTGCGTGGGGCGGGTAGGGGGAAAGTCAGGCGGGGGTCTTCTCGGGCTCGGGCTGCTCCTCGTCCGCCAGGGCGGCGAGGTAGCGCTCGGCGTCGAGAGCGGCGGAGCAGCCGGTGCCGGCTGCGGTGATCGCCTGCCGGTAGGTGTGGTCGACCACGTCGCCGGCGGCGAAGACACCGGTCACGTTCGTCCGGGTCGACGGGGCGTCCACCTTGAGGTAGCCCTCCTCGTCCAGGTCGAGCTGGCCCTTGAAGAGCTCGGTGCGCGGGTCGTGACCGATCGCGATGAACAGTCCCGTCACCGCCAGGTCCGACAGCTCCCCCGTCTTGAGGTTGCGCAGCTTCAGGCCGGACAGCTTCGGGTCACCCTGGATCTCGGCGACCTCGCTGTCCCAGACGAACGAGATCTTCGGGTCGGCGAAGGCTCGCTCCTGCATGGCCTTGGAGGCACGCAGGGTGTCGCGACGGTGGACGACGGTCACGGACTTGGCGAACCGCGAGAGGAAGGTCGCCTCCTCCATCGCGGTGTCACCGCCACCGATCACGGCGATGTCCTGGTCCTTGAAGAAGAACCCGTCACAGGTGGCGCACCAGGACACGCCACGCCCGGAGAGCGCGTCCTCGTTCGGCAGGCCGAGCTTGCGGTGCTGCGAGCCGGTGGTCACGATGACGGCCTTCGCCCGGTGGACGGTGCCGGCCGTGTCGGTGACGGTCTTGATCTCGCCGCTGAGGTCGACGGCCACGACATCGTCCGGAACGAGCTCGGCGCCGAAGCGCTCCGCCTGGGCACGCATGTTGTCCATGAGCTCCGGGCCCATGATGCCGTCCTGGAAGCCGGGGAAGTTCTCGACGTCGGTGGTGTTCATGAGCGCGCCACCGGCGGTGACGGCGCCCTCGAAGACCAGCGGCTTCAGCGACGCGCGCGCGGTGTAGAGCGCCGCCGTGTAGCCGGCGGGCCCGGAGCCGATGATGATCACGTTACGGACGTCGCTCACGGCTGGATTCCTCGTCTCTGGACTGCGTCGTTCGACCGGTGAAAGCTCGTCTCGGAACTCTCACCCCACCCAACGGATCCTAAGGGGCTGGCATTCCCGCTGTGCCCGGGCACACGGAGCCGCCCCCACCGTGCCGGTTACCACACAGGGCGAAGGTGAAGCGCTCCGTCACACAGACGGGTACGTGCGCTCCAGAAGGATCTTGCCGGAGGTGGAGGATGCTCGATGATCCACACACGTGGCATCGACGATGTACGCGGTGACCCGAGTCGGGTCCGATGCTGCGGGAAGCAGGACGAGCAGGGCCTTCTTCCCCTGGTACCTGCCGTCCTCGACGGCCAGGGCGGCGTCGTCCCGGCCGATGCCGTCGCGGACACAGCCCGGTACGACAGGCTCCTGGAAGACCTTGGTGCGATTGCCGTCCGGTGCGGTCGCGGCGCCGAAGGGAGTGCGGGAGTTCCCGCCGCCCTCGGTCTTCTCGGACTTCTCCTCGGCAAGGAGACCGGCTACCTGCTGCTGCAGCTTTCCCTCGGAGAAGGTGTCCGCCGGGGCGGTTGCCCGTTCCCCTGCCGTGTCGTGCGACGGCTGGTCGTCGCCGAGCGATGCCAGCAGGACCGAACCGAGACCGAGAGCGGCGACGGTGAAGACGGTGCCCAGGACGGCGATCCTGCGACGCCCGCTGCGTGTGCGGCCCTTGCGGCCGGGGCCAGTGGTGGAGGCGCGGGGATGGCCTGCGGGACGACCGGCCGGCGTCGATGTTTCACGTGAAACACGCGCGACGCTCTCGTCCTCGGGCCGGGCACCGGAGCTGTCGAGTGGCTCCTCGGTGGACTCCCGCCCCTCGGTGTTCTTGGTGTTCAGCAGGGCTTCGGCGGCCAGAGCGGCGTCGATGCGGTGCGCGACGTCATCGGGCATGCGCGGTGGGCCCGGCAGTGTCCCGAGCAGTCCGCGGATCTCCTCCAAGGAGGCATAGACGTCCGCGCAGAGCTCGCACGCGTCGAGATGACGGCGCACAGCGGAGCCGCGAGACGGTGGCAGAAGGCCTTCGGCGAGGTCGGAGATTTCTGCAACGTCCGGGTGCCCGGTCCTGTCTGTTGTCGACGTCACGCTCGTCCACCTCCGCCCTTCACTGCGGCTGAGTCACTCGGTCCTGTGTCCGGCGGGTGCGCCCGAGGCGGTCCCGCTGCGGGTGGGACGGTCGGCTCCTGCGTCCGGTTCCGTTCCTCGTCGGGATTCTCGCTCCCGGCGTCGCCGTCCGGCCGGAGGTGGGTCAGCAGCGGCTGGAGTCTGGCCCGGCCGCGTGAGCAACGGCTCTTCACCGTGCCGGTCGGCACGTCGAGGATCCGGGCCGCTTCCGCGACGGGGTAGCCCTGCATGTCGACCAGGACGAGGGCGGCGCGCTGGTCGGCCGGCAGGGTGCCGAGGGCCTGGACCAGCTGCCGGTGGAGATCGTTGCGTTCCACCGGTGCCGAGGCGGACTCGTGCGGCTCCAGGAGTTGCTCCAGCCGCTCGGTGTCGTCGACCGGGGACGTCTTGCGGGAGGCCACCTTGCGGGCGCGGTCCAGGCAGGCGTTGACCGTGATGCGGTGCAGCCACGTCGTGACGGCCGACTGGCCCCGGAAGGTGTGGGCGGCCCGGTAGGCGGAGACGAGGGCGTCCTGCACCGCGTCAGCGGCCTCCTCGCGGTCCCCCAGGGTGCGCAGCGCAACGGCCCACAGCCGGTCCCGGTGCCGCCGTACGATCTCACCGAAGGCGTCGGGGTCGCCCTGGACGTGTCGGGCGAGGAGGTCCTGGTCGCTCACTCCGTCGTACCCGGTGCCGTCTGCCATCGGCCCCCTTCCTCGAGGCAGATGCCGTCAGCTGGTCACCTTGATGTCCACCACGCGTCCGCGGTAGTTGCCCTCGGCGGTCAGCGGCAGCTTGGTCAGCCAGACCAGGAGGTACCGGCTCTTGACCGACTCGCCGGGCTTGAGCGCCACGGTCGTACCGGATCCCTGGGCGACCTTGTCGTAGGCGTCGAGGGAGGTGGGTTGCGTGGTCGCGTCACCGGCGGCGCGCAGTTCCACGGAGGTGGCGCCCTGGAAGGACACCGTCACCTGTCCGACCTCCTGGACCTTGCCGAGGTCGAGGATGACGCCCACGCCCGACTTCAGCCGGCCGAAGTCGGCGCTGGTGTAGAAGCTGGTCTCCCAGTAGGTGCCCGGGGCGCTGTCGTGGACGCGGTTCGTCTCGTCCGGGTTCTCGGAGCCGTCGCTGCCCAACGGGTCGAAGTCCTTGGCGCCTTCGATGGCGACGGGCTTGCTGAGCGGCTTCTTCGGGCTCTTGTCGTTCCCGTCGTTGGTCTGGGTCTGACCCGGGTCGTCGTCTGTGCCGCCGTGGTCCATCAGGGCGTCCGCCAGCTGCCAGCTGCCGAGGCCCAGGGCGGCGATGAGCAGCGCGGACACGGCCCACTTCAGGGCCTTGCCCGTGCGGCTCTGCAGCGGGGGCGGCGGAGTGGTGACCGGCTGGGTCGCTCCGGGATGCCCGCTCTGCCGGCCGTAGGTGCCCTGCTGGTAGGTGGTGCGCTGGTACTCGGGCGGGGCGGTGAACGCCGGCTCCGGCGGGCGGATACGCGGCATGTCACCGATCGCCTTCACCAGCTCCTCGGGTGTGGTGCAGGGCGATTCGTGCCGGGAGGCGGTGGCGCCGTCGTTGGCCAGTGCGCGCATGGAGAGTTCGGACAGGCCTCGGTGCACACCGGCGCGCACCTGGTCCGGCGCGATCAGGCCGATGTCCTTCGGCAGGCCGGACAGCCCGTAGGCGTCGCTCTCGTACGGCCAGCGCTGGGTGAGCGCCGCGTACAGCAGGGCGCCGATGGCCTCGGTGTCCGTGCGCTGCGGGGTCTCGGAGGAGACGCCGCGCAGGGCGGCGTTCACGGCGAGACCGCGGATGCGCCACTGGCCGGTCGAGGTGCGCAGCACGGCGTTGGGGTTCAGGCGCAGATGGGCCAGGCCCTCACGGTGTGCGGCGGCCATGGCGGAGGCGACCTGGCTCACCAGCTGGTAGGCGTCGTACGGCTCCAGCGGTCCGGAGGCCAGGAGGGTGGTCAGTTCGGTGGCGTCGGGGAGCCACTCGTGGACGACGTAGACGACGTCGTTCTCCTCGACCGCGTCGAGGACCTGGACGAACCGTGGGTCACCCAGGAGGGCGGAGGAGCGGGCGGCGGCCAGGACGGAGCGGGCGCGCCCGTGGTCCGCAGGCAGGATGTGGACTCCGACGGCACGGCGGAGCTTCTCGTCGACGGCACGCCAGCTGCTGAAGCCGTCGAGGCGGGTGACGCACTCCTCCAGGCGGTAGCGCCTGGCGAGTTTGTGACCGCTGTGCAGTTCGGGCGGCGAGGTCTTTCCGGAACCGTCGGCCCGGGGGCTCTCCTGTACCTCGTCGCTGTCCGTGTCCCGCTCCCGGTTCTTGGCCACCCCGTCGGCCGTGGACTGGTCCGCCTGTGCGGTCAGCGACGTCTCGTCGCTGTTGTCTGCCACGTCGACGGCAGCCGTACTCCGTTCCGCCACCGTCGTTCCTGCCTCCCCATCCATTGCGCGTCGGCCGGCATCCGTTGCGTGCCGTCCGACGCCGAAACCAATTGTGCCCACAGTCCGCCGCTATGCACGACACGCGGTGCCCGACGATGGTTGTGCGCCCGCCCCCGCCTCAGCGTCCCAGGCGCCCGCGGACCATGCCCACCAGGGAGTTGAGCTCCTCGATGCGCATGCGGCGGGCGGCGACGAAGAAGACGGCGAGCAGCACCGCACCGCCCGCGAACACCGCGACGAGCGAACCGGCGACGCCCTGGCCGAGCGTCTGGGCGATGCCGTAGCAGGCCGCGCCGCTGAGCAGTGCGGCGGGGATCGACGCGATGCACAGCCGGGCGTAAGTGCGCAGCACCCGGGCGCCGTCGAGGTCGCCGCCCAGCCGCTTGCGCAGCCGGCGCCAGGCGACGCCCACTCCGATCGCGTAGGCCAGGCCGTAGGAGGCGGCCATGCCGACGACGGCCCAGCGGGACGGGATGACGAAGTAACAGATCGCCGAGGCGCCCGCGTTGACGGCGGCCACGATGACCGTGTTGTAGAAGGGGGTCCTCGTGTCCTCGTAGGCGTAGAAGGCACGCAGGACGACGTACTGCACCGAGTACGGGATCAGTCCGAGGCCGAACGCCATCAGCATGAAGCCCATGTTCGTGGCCTCGCTGGTGCCGGAGGAGCCGAACATCAGCGTGCACATCGGGATGCCGAGGGAGAGGAACCCGAACGCGATCGGGACGATCGCGACGGCCGTGGTGCGCAGGCCCTGCGAGATGTCGTCACGGACGGCGCCGCCGTCCCCCTCGGCCGCCGAGCGCGACAGGCGCGGCAGCAGCGCGGCCATCAGGGAGACGGTGATGATCGCCTGGGGCAGGCCCCAGATCAGCTGGGCGTTGGCGTAGGCGGCGAAGCCGGTGCCGTCGACGGGTGAGGCCTTGCCGGCCGCGGTGGACAGCTGGATGACGATCATGGCGCCGGCCTGGTTGGCGAGGACGAACAGGACCGTCCACTTGGCCAGTGTGATGGCCTTGCCCAGGCCTTGGCCCCGCCAGTCGAAGCGCAGTCGCAGCCGGAAGCCGGTCTCGCGCAGGTAGGGGATCATCGCCAGCGCCTGGACCACGAGGCCGAGCAGGACGCCGACGCCGAGCAGGTGCTGGCCCTCCGGCGGGATCGTCCCGGCCTTCATCCCGGACTCTGCGGCGGTGCCGTAGACGTAGATGAACATGCCCAGCGTCACGATGATGACGATGTTGTTCAGGACCGGGGTCCACATCATCGCGCCGAACTTGCCGCGCGCGTTCAGGATCTGGCCCATCACCACGTGGACGCCCATGAAGAAGATCGTGGGCAGGAAGAACTGGGCGAAGGTGATGGCAACCTGGTTCGCCGCCGGGTCGCTGGCGACCCCGTTGGACAGCACGCGGATGAGCAGCGGTGCCCCGATGACCGAGAGCGCGGTGAGCCCGCCGAGCGTCACGATGACGAGGGTCAGCAGCCGGTTGGCGTATGCCTCGCCGCCGTCCTCGTCGTTCTTCATGGCGCGCACGAGCTGCGGCACGAACACGGAGTTGAGGCCGCCGCCGACGGTGAGGATGTAGATCATCGTCGGCAGCTGGTAGGCGACCTGGAAGGTGTCGCCGAGGAGGCCGACGCCCAGGGCCGACACGATCAGTGCGGAGCGGACGAAGCCGGTGAGGCGGGAGACCATCGTGCCCGCCGCCATCACGGCGCTGGACTTCAGCAGGCCCGCGGCCCGTCCGCCCTTCTTGGCGGCGGGAGCGGACACGGGCTCCGGCTCGGGAGCCTCCTCCACCAGCGGGGTCGGTGCCGTCTGCCCGTACGCCGCGTAGGGGCCCTGCGGGGCCTGGCCCGGGGCGGGAGACGGGCCGGGGACCGAGGGCGACTCGTACGAGGGGTGCCCGCTGCCCTGCTGCTGGTCACGGAAAAGGTGCGCGAAGGCGTCCGGCTCCTGGCGCGGCTCGCCGGCCTGGGAGACGAGGTCGTCCACACCCACGAACTGGGTGGTGCGCGGGTCGTCGCCGTAGGGCAGGTGCCGGGTCGGTCCGTCCGGCTCCGGTGCGGGTGTCCGGGCCCAGACCCGTGGGTCGGGCGCGTAGGGCGACTGCGGCGGCTGTCCGTACAGCTGCTGTGCCTGAGAGGTGCCCGGAGCGGGCGGCTGGTGCGCGGCGCGGTCGTAGAGCGCATCGGCGCCCGGGTCCTGGACGGAGGGGCCCTGCGTCCGGTAGGCGTCCTGTGCGTACGCGTCCTGGGCGTAGACGTCCTGGGCGTAGGCGTCCTGGAGGTAGGCGTCCGCCGGGTGGGGCGGCACCTGGCCGTGCTCGTCCGGCGCGCCTTCGGGCCCGCCCCTCTCGGGCCGGCCCGGGCTGCCCGCGGCACGGCCGCGGTCACCGTCGTACGGCGCGTTCATGGTTACCCCACCTCATCGTCCCGGGCCCACCGGCCACGACATCTCAACGGTCCACTCTCTCACCCGTGCCGGACGGGTCGGCGCTTTCCGCTGCGGTGTCCGGGGCCGGGTCACTCGGCTGCTCGGGCGCGTCCGCGCGGGCACCGGCCTCCTCTTCCTGACGGTGACCGGGGTCCTCCGGGTTCCGCGGGGCGTCCGCCGGTCCGTCGGCTTCGCCGTCGGTCTCGGCTGCCTCGTCCTCGGCCGCCTCGCGGGCGGCGGCGCGCTTGCGCTGGGTGTACATCCGGAAGCCGGCCAGGACCAGCAGCAGCACGCCGCCGCCGATGACCAGCATGACCGTGGGCGTGACCTCGGTGACGCGCACGTCGAAGGTGACCGGCTCGCCGTACTTCTGACCGTCCTGCGTGTACAGCTGGGCGATGACCTCGGCCCGGCCGTTGGCGTTGGCGGACGTGGTGAACTTCACCGACTGGGCGTGGCCGCCGTTCACGGTGACCGGTTGCTCGTCGTAGGGCTCGCCGCTGATCTTGAGTCGGGTCGGGTTCTTCGACGTGAGCCGCAGTTCCAGGTGATCGACACCTTGGACCAGGTTGTTCTGGACGGTCACGGGGATGGTGGCGCTGCGGCCGGAGAGCTTGGTCTCCGACTTGTTGATCAGTTTGACCCCGTTGATGAGGCCGTCGAGGTAGCCCTCGATGCCGTCGCGGTAGCCCACCGCCGCGACGCCGCGCCCCCGCCACGTCGTGGACATCTCGCGCTCCATGGCCCGCCCGAAGGGCGTCACCACGCGGTCCTGGCGGGTGAGGATCACCTTGAACTTGTCGAGCTTGGCCTGAGTCCGGGCGATCTGCTCGAACGCGGCCCGCCGCAGCTCCTGCCTGCGCAGCGAGGAGGGGTACGCCGACGCCGACGGCACCCTGGTGGTGGCCGCGGGGTCGGGCTTCGTCCTGGCGGCGGCCGTGAGGTCCTGGGACTCGGACCAGGTCCCGTCCTGCAGGGTCCCGAGCGCCTTGGCCATGGCCTGGGCCTGGCTGACGGACGGCATGCGCTGCGGGGCGACGACGACGCTGCGCTCCTTGCCCGTCTGGAGGCCGAAGGCCAGGCTCTGGGCCAGGAACCGCTGTACCGCCAGTGTGGAGGCCGAGGCGCGCGTCAGATCGCCCTGGAACGCCGTGGACATCCGGGCGTCGCTCACGACCGCCGTGGTGCCCCCACCGATGGGGCGGGCGGCGGAGGGGGTGTAGGAGAGGTCGTCCTGCATGCTGTCGCTGCGGGCGATCACCTTGTCGGCGCCCGCGGAGGTCGCGACCTTCACGATCGACGGGTCGACGGCACCGTCCACGGGCCATGCGAAGTCCTTGGACGGTTTCACGTGGAGAATCGTCGGGATCGTGTTGTCGATGACGTCGGTGGCCTCCTTCAGGTGATTGAGGGTGCCGGTGACGCTCGTGCCCTTGTGGGCGATGGACGCCAGGTCGGGATCGCCGTACGGCAGGGCGACGACCTCCTTGCCCGACACCGCCTCCTGGAGGTCTGCGAGCCAGCGGTTGGCGTCCGCCTGGTGGGTGCCGTCGGTGGTGCCGCCGTCCGGGCCGCGCACCTCGTAGCTCTTGGTCATCGCGTCGACGGAGGCCAGCAGGTCCGGGTCGACCACCCAGGTGACGTCGAGCCCCTTGCCCAGCGACACCATCTGGTCGAGGCGACCGCCGGGAGCGATCTCCTCGGCGAGCTCGTCGTCGCGGAACACCGGCGTCTGCTGCTCGTTCGAGCCCGTCTCGGCGACCATGTGGGAGCTGGAGATGAGGGGCCACAGGAACGTGGTCTTCGTCTTGGTCCCGGCTTCCTCCGGCTGCCACGGCAGGAACGTGCGCTGGACGCCGAGGACCTGGTCCCAGGGCTGCGCGGCGGTCTCCCCGGACAGCGCGACGGCGAGCTGGTAGACGCCGTCCTCACCCAGATCCAGCTCGTCGACCGGTACCGAGATGCTGAAGGGCTCCGACACCCCGGGGGTGAGCTCGGGGAACTTCTCCGTGTACTTGCCGCCGACCGTCTCACCGGCGGGGCCTTGGATGCCGGCGCTCTTCCTTGCGAGGGCGTCGATGGACGAACGGGTGTCCAGCGGGGGCCCGACCTGAAGGTCGACGTGGGCGTCGGTGACGGCCTGCTTGCCCTTGTTGGTCACCGTGCCCGACACGGTCACCGTGTCCCCGTCGGTGGGGGCGCTGGGTGTGAGCGAATCGACGGCGACGGCCACCGAGCCCGAGCCGGCGGCGGCCCGGGCGGACTCCTGTCCGGCGGCGTCCGCCGGGCTCGCGGCGGGCAGCTGGAGGAGGCCGGTCAGCAGGGGCGCACCCGCGAGCAGTGCCCCGGTGCGCCGCAGCCACCGGCGGGCAGGTGAGGCACTGGTCCCCTGGAAGTCTGCCGCCTCGGCCACGCGCTCGTCCGTCCCTCGTCGTCGTCAGTGGTCGTCGGAATGTGCGTCCACGCATGGTAACGATGCGCGCGGAGGTGAAGTGCCGCGGTCCGCACCACAAGATCGCTCAGGACGGCCCGCCTGCCCGGTATGCGGTTCTCCGGAGAACGAACGGCCCCTTACCGGTCCGGGGCATGCCTTGTGCCGGTATGGCAGTACCTGTCCGCTCGAATATCCGGGGGAGCCCACGGCAGCGGGCCACGTACCCTCTTCTGTTGTGCCGAACGCCAATGAAGACACGTCCAGTGCCCTGAGCCAGGTGCAGCAGCGAGCCGTGAGTGAACTGCTGCGAGTCGCTCCTGTCGCCGATGACCTCGCCCGCCGCTTCCAGGAGGCCGGGTTCTCGCTCGCCCTGGTCGGCGGCTCGGTACGCGACGCGCTGCTGGGCCGGCTCGGCAATGACCTGGACTTCACGACCGACGCCCGACCGCAGGACGTGCTCAAGATCGTCCGCCCGTGGGCGGACGCCGTCTGGGAGGTCGGGATCGCGTTCGGCACGGTCGGTGCGCACAAGGGCGGCTACCAGATCGAGGTGACGACCTACCGGTCCGAGGCCTATGACCGGACCTCGCGCAAGCCCGAGGTCTCCTACGGCGACTCCATCGAGGAAGATCTCGTGCGCCGGGACTTCACCGTCAACGCGATGGCCGTCGCGCTGCCGGAGAAGGAGTTCGTCGACCCGCACGGCGGTCTGGAGGACCTGGCGGCACGTGTCCTGCGCACTCCCGGCACTCCGGAGGATTCCTTCTCGGACGATCCCCTGCGGATGATGCGGGCGGCGCGGTTCGCGGCCCAGCTGGACTTCGAGGTGGCTCCTGAGGTCGTCACGGCCATGACGGAGATGGCCGGACGCATCGAGATCGTGTCTGCCGAGCGTGTGCGGGACGAACTGAACAAGCTGATCCTCTCCGCCCACCCTCGCAAGGGCCTCACCCTGCTCGTGGACACCGGTCTCGCCGATCGCGTGCTGCCCGAGCTGCCGGCCCTGCGGCTGGAGCGTGACGAGCACCACCGCCACAAGGACGTCTACGACCACACCCTGATCGTGCTCGAGCAGGCGATGGCCCTGGAGAGTGACGGCCCCGACCTCACCCTGCGCCTGGCCGCCCTGCTGCACGACATCGGCAAGCCGCGCACGCGCCGCTTCGAGAAGGACGGCCGGGTCTCGTTCCACCACCACGAGGTGGTCGGGGCGAAGATGACCAAGAAGCGCATGACGGCCCTGAAGTACTCCAACGAGCTGGTCCGGGACGTCTCACAGCTGGTGGAGCTGCACCTGCGCTTCCACGGCTACGGCACGGGTGAGTGGACGGACTCGGCGGTCCGCCGTTACGTCCGTGACGCCGGTCCGCTCCTCGACCGTCTCCACAAGCTGACCCGCTCGGACTGCACCACACGCAACAAGCGCAAGGCGGCCGCTCTCTCCCGTGCCTACGACGGCTTGGAGGAGCGGATCGCGAAGCTGCAGGAGCAGGAGGAGCTGGACTCCATCCGCCCGGACCTCGACGGCAACCAGATCATGGAGATCCTCGGTGTGGGTCCGGGGCCGGTCATCGGCCGTGCCTACAAGCACATGCTGGAGCTGAGGCTGGAGAACGGACCGATGGAGAGCGATGCCGCGGTGACCGCGCTGAAGGACTGGTGGGCGGAGCAGCAGGGCTGAGCCCACGAAGCCGGGGGGCATGTTTCACGTGAAACATGCCCCCCGGCCCGAAGATCCCTGAACGAAGGGAGGGGCGGTGTTTCACGTGAAACACCGCCCCTTCGTGCGTCTGCCTTACTTCTTGTGGTCCTTCAGGCAGAGCAGGAAGTCCTTGCCGTCACCGCTCTGGGTGTAGACGTACTGGAAGTCCTTGGCCTCGGACTCGCACTTGCTGGACGCCAGGGTGTCCGTGAGGAACTTGCCCTCGATCTTGGCCAGCACCTCGTACTGAGCGGCCGCGTCCTTGCAGTCGACGACCTCGAGGTCCGGGTCGTTGTCGTTGGTGCTGCCGCGGTGCATGCAGTCGCCGACGGCGGCCGTGTTGGCGTCATCCCGGCTGGCTATGTACCCGCCGATGGCCGCACCGGCGACGATGAGGACGATGACGATGTTCTTGATGGTCTTGAAGCTGAGCTTGCGGCCGGTCGGCTGCGGCGGAAGCGGGGCGCCGCCCGGGGGCGGGAAGCCGGGCTGGCCGGGCTGCTGAGGGACGCCGCCCTGCGGCGGGTACGGAGCCTGCGGCTGGCCCGCGGGCTGGCCCTGTGCGAACGGGTTGCCCTGGGGCGGCGGAGTGGACATACGGGGGTCCCCCTAGAAACGCGCGATGAGTGACGCGAACATGTCGCGAGATAAGACGCACGTAAGTTATCGGTCCCCACTGACAACGCAGTAGCCAGGAAGGGCTCTGTGGCATTGATGTGACACTTACCGGCGGACAGATCGGGCCATAGCAGCAGCTACTGCCGCGTAGATAACGGCGATCGTGATCACCAGAGACACGGACCGGCCGTCCGGCGGCAGCATCAGGGCCGCTACGGCGGCTGCTCCGACGAAGAAGACGTTGAACAGCACGTCGTAGACGGAGAAGATTCGGCCACGGAAGCCGTCGTCGACGCACGACTGGACGATGGTGTCCGTGGCGATCTTCGCGCCCTGTGTCGTCAGGCCCAGCACGAAGGCAGCGGCCAGCAGTGGGACGGCGGCGAACGGCAGCCCCAGGGCGGGCTCCAGCAGTGCCGCGGCCCCCGCACACGCCACGATCCAGCGGCCCGGGCCGAGCCGGCCCGCGGCCCAGGGTGTCACCACGGCTGCCGCGAAGAAGCCCGCGCCGGAGACGCCCAACGCCAGCCCCAGCAGTGCCAGTCCGTCATCGGTCGTCGAAGTGAGGGCGTACCGGCAGAGCATCAGCAGCATGACCAGCAGGGCGCCGTAACAGAACCGCATGAGCGACATCGCCGCCAGTGCCCAGGCGGCCTCCCTGCGGGCCGGGGCGGCCAGATGGCGCACGCCGGCCGCCAGGTCCCGGGCAGTGCCGGAGAGGGCAGTCCTGATCCGCTGCGTCTGTCCGTCCCGCTTGTCGGGACCGAGGAGGTCACGCGCCATGCTCAACGACGCGACGGAGGCGCACAGATACAGCCCCGCCGCCACGAGCACGACGACCGCATCCGAGTCCACCGTCGCGAGGCGTACGACGAAGGCGATCCCGCCGCCGGCGGTCGCGGCGAGGGTTCCGGCCGTCGGGGACAAGGAGTTGGCGACGACGAGCCGGTCCGCGTCGACCACACGCGGCAGGGCGGCGGACAGACCGGACAGGACGAAGCGGTTGACGGCCGTGACGCACAGGGCCGAGACGTAGAAGAGCCAGTCCGGAGCGGGACTGAGCATGAGCAGGGCCGTCGCCATGGCCAGCAGGGCCCGCAACAGGCTGCCGCACAGCAGGACCTGACGGCGCCTCCAGCGGTCCAGCAGGACACCGGCGAAGGGTCCGACGAGCGAGTACGGGAGCAGCAGCACCGCCATCGCGGAGGCGATGGCGGCCGCCGAGGTCTGCTTCTCGGGGGAGAAGACGACATAGGCGGCGAGCGCCACCTGGTAGACGCCGTCGGCCCCCTGGGACAGCAGGCGCACGGCGAGCAGGCGTCTGAACCCCTGGAAACGCAACAGGACCCGCAGGTCACGGACGACGGCCATGGGCCCCAGCCTCACATACGGGGAGGGGCCCCGGGTCATGCGACCCGGGGCCCCTCACAGCCCTGGCAGGAGCGATCAGTTGTGGCGCGTCAGCGCTCGACCTCGCCCTTGATGAACTTCTCGACGTTCTCGCGAGCCTCGTCGTCGAAGTACTGCACGGGCGGGGACTTCATGAAGTAGCTCGACGCCGACAGGATCGGGCCGCCGATGCCGCGGTCCTTGGCGATCTTCGCGGCGCGCAGGGCGTCGATGATGACGCCGGCCGAGTTCGGGGAGTCCCAGACCTCGAGCTTGTACTCGAGGTTCAGCGGGACGTCACCGAAGGCGCGGCCCTCGAGGCGGACGTAGGCCCACTTGCGGTCGTCCAGCCAGGCCACGTAGTCGGACGGGCCGATGTGGACGTTGCCCTCGCCCAGCTCGCGGTCGCGGATCTGGGAGGTGACGGCCTGCGTCTTGGAGATCTTCTTCGACTCGAGGCGGTCGCGCTCGAGCATGTTCTTGAAGTCCATGTTTCCGCCGACGTTCAGCTGCATCGTGCGGTCCAGGATCACGCCCCGGTCCTCGAAGAGCTTCGCCATGACGCGGTGCGTGATGGTGGCGCCGACCTGGGACTTGATGTCGTCACCGACGATCGGGACGCCCGCCTCGGTGAACTTGTCGGCCCACTCCTTGGTGCCGGCGATGAAGACCGGAAGGGCGTTGACGAAGGCGACCTTGGCGTCGATGGCGCACTGGGCGTAGAACTTCGCCGCGTCCTCGGAGCCCACGGGCAGGTAGCAGACGAGGACGTCGACCTGCTTGTCCTTGAGGACCTGGACGACGTCGACCGGCTCCTCGGCGGACTCCTCGATGGTCTCGCGGTAGTACTTGCCGAGACCGTCGAGGGTGTGGCCGCGCTGGACCGTCACGCCGGAGTGGGGCACGTCGCAGATCTTGATGGTGTTGTTCTCGGAGGCGCCGATGGCGTCCGCCAGGTCGAGACCGACCTTCTTGGCGTCCACGTCGAACGCGGCGACGAACTCGACGTCGCTGACGTGGTAGTCGCCGAACTGGACGTGCATCAGGCCCGGCACCTTGGACGCCGGGTCGGCGTCCTTGTAGTACTCGACTCCCTGCACCAGCGATGCGGCGCAGTTGCCCACACCGACGATGGCTACGCGGACCGAACCCATTCCGGTTGCTCCCTGTGTGTACGAGTGAGGCCCATCAGCGGGCTCTCACGTGGCGGTGTCGCCGGGCGTATCCGGCCGGGGGTCGTCCCCCGGCCGGGGCAGGCCGCCCGGCGCTCCAGATGTGGTGTCGCGCGATGCGGGCTCCCCGGTGGCGGAACCCTTCAGGTCCCGTCCCGCCCGCTCGCTCTCGATGAGCTCGTTCAGCCAGCGCACCTCGCGTTCCACGGACTCCATCCCGTGGCGCTGGAGTTCGAGCGTGTAGTCGTCGAGACGCTCCCGGGTCCGGGCCAGGGAGGCGCTCATCTTCTCGAGGCGCTCCTCCAGCCGGCTGCGGCGCCCCTCCAGCACGCGCATGCGCACGTCGCGTGACGTCTGCCCGAAGAAGGCGAAACGGGCCGCGAAGGTCTCGTCCTCGTACGCGTCGGGACCCGTCTGCGAGAGCAGTTGCTCGAAGTGCTCCTTGCCCTCCGCGGTCAGCCGGTAGACGATCTTGGCCCGGCGCCCTGCGAGGGGGGCGGCGAGGGCGTCCTCGGCGGTACTGCCCGGTTCCTCGATCAACCAGCCGTTGGCGACCAGCGTCTTGAGGCACGGGTAGAGCGTCCCGTAGCTGAACGCCCGGAACACCCCCAGTGACGTGTTGAGGCGCTTGCGCAGCTCGTAGCCGTGCATCGGAGACTCGCGGAGCAGGCCGAGTACGGCGAACTCGAGGATCCCGGAACGCCGGCTCATCGTCGCCTCCTCTCTGCCGCGGTGCGCATGTATCGGACCGATGCGTCGGACCGATGTGTCGTGCCGATGTATCGACTCGATACATCACGACGATAGAACGGCCTTCCGGATGCGACAAGAGGGGGGGTGGTGAACGGGATCACATCACCGATTCGTCGGACACTACTTGCCTGATTTGAGGTGAACTTGGGGGCTCGGCAGGTTTTGGCGGTGCGTAGTCTGTGCGCCATGCACATCGCCGGGAACCGAGTGACGCCTGTGGGCGTCGTGGTCCTCGGTGTAGTACGGGTGCATGCGGGACCGATGAATACCGAGCCCACCGCATCCGTACTTCGGGGGGACCGGAAACAAGCCGCCGTTTCCAGGCGCGCAGGGGTGCGCCTGCCCGAGGAGTAGTCGTTCGATGAGCGAGCACCGTCGCAAACCGCCGCAGCCGCAGGGAGGCGGACGTGCCGCGGCCCGACGCGGCCAGTCCGGCTCGTCCTCCGGCCGCCGCGCGGCACCGCGAGGCGCAACCGGGTCTCCGTCCGACTCCTATGGGTCGGGTTCTCTCGGCTCGGGGGGTGAGGAGCGTCAGTACGGCGGCCGTGCAGAGGCCCGGCGTGCGGCGCAGAAAGGCACCGGCGGCGGCAGCCGCCGCCGTGCTGCCGAACCGGCCCGGGGCGGTCGGCGCGCCGCTCCGGCAGGAGGCCGCGCCGCAGCCGTCTCCGACCGGAAGCGGCTGGTCGACTACCCGCGGGCCGGGAAGTACGGCTGGCAGCGCTGGGTGCCCTCCTGGAGGCTCGTCTCCGGCCTCTGCATCGGCTTCCTGGGCAGCCTGGTGGCCGTGGCGGGCATCGGATACGCCATGGTCAGCGTCCCCAGCGAGAAAAACGCAGCGGCTCTGTCGCAGAACAACGTCTACCTCTGGGCCGACGGCAGTCGGATGGTCGCGGCGGGCAGTGGCACCAACCGGCAGAACGTCACGATCGAGCGGATCCCGCCGGCCATGCGGTGGGCCGTGATCTCGGCCGAGAACAAGAGCTTCTACGACGACAGCGGCGTCGACCCCATGGGTATCGCCCGCGCCCTGGCGAACATGGCCCGCGGCGGTGACACGCAGGGCGGTTCGACGATCACGCAGCAGTTCGTGAAGAACACCTACCTGAGCCAGGAGCAGACGCTCTCCCGCAAGTTCAAAGAGATGTTCATCTCCATCAAGGTGGGCAACAAGCTCAGCAAGGACCAGATCCTCCAGGGCTACCTGAACACCTCGTACTACGGCCGTGGCGCCTACGGCATCCAGGCGGCCGCGCAGACGTACTACGGCAAGGACGCGGAGCGGCTCTCGCCGAGTGAGTGCGCCTTCCTCGCCGCCCTGCTGAAGGGGCCGACGTACTACGACCCCGCGGGCAACGATGGCCTCGACCCCAGTGCGACCAAGGACGCCAACCGCAAGCGGTCGGAGGAGCGCTGGGGCTGGATCCTCGAGCAGATGCACAACGATGACAAGCTGACGGACGAGCAGTACCAGAAGGCGATCAAGGAATACCCCGAGCCCCAGGGCCGCAAGGCGACCAAGGGCATGACGGGTCAGATCGGCTACCTGGTGGACACGGCCAAGAAATACGTGCTGAACCACTCCAACATCTCGGAGAAGCAGTTCGACCAGGGCGGCTACCAGATCAAGACGACCTTCGTGAAGAAGAACGTCGAGGCTCTGACCGCCGCCGTGAAGAAGGTCGAGAAGCAGCACATCAACCCGAAGCGTGAACTCGACAGGCACGTTCAGTTCGGTGCGGCCTCGGTGAAGCCGAAGGACGGTGCGATCGTCGCCCTCTACGGCGGAGCGGGCTACGAAAAGGGTCACTTCAACAACAACGCCGACACCTCGGGCGTCCCCGTCGGCTCCACGTGGAAGCCGTTTGTGCTCGCCGCCGCAATGGAGCACGGAACGTACCGCAGCGACGGTCCTCTCTCGCCGCTCAGCAAGTACAACGGCAACGACCACCTCAAGGTCAGGAACAACGACGGCACCTACGTCCTGAAGAAGGACAACACGCCGTTCTTCCAGGAGAACGAGAGTGACCACCCCTGGGGCTACATCACCCTGCGCAAGGCGATGGAGCAGTCGGTCAACACCCCCTTCGTGCAGCTCGGTATGGACGTGGGGATGAAGAACGTGCGCGACGTGGCCGAGAAGTCCGGCATTCTGGACGCCAGCTTCGCGACCCTGGACCCGTCGTTCGCCCTCGGGACCTCGACCCCCAGCGCAATCCGTATGGCTGACGCATACGCGACGTTCGCCGCCGCCGGTAAGCAGGCAGCCCCCTACTCGGTGACCAGCGTCAAGTACGAGGGACAGGACGTCGCCGGCTTCGAGAAGCCGCGCGTGACGCAGGCCATGCCGGAGAACGTCGCCAAAAACGTCACTGACGTGCTGGAGAACGTGATCCAGAACGGCACTGGCAAGAACGCCCTGAGCCTGGGGCGCACGGCGGCCGGCAAGACCGGTACGACGGACGAGAACAAGTCCGCCTGGTTCGTCGGTTACACCCAGCAGCTGTCGACGTCCGTTGCGATGTTCCGCGAAGACCCCAAGAGTGCCAAGCTGCTGTCCATGAACGGCACCGCCGGTGTCGAGTCCATTCACGGTGGTGACATCCCCACCCTCGTGTGGACCGAGTACATGAAGGCCGCTCTCAAGGGCAAGGCCGACCTCGGCTTCCCGGAGCCCGAGAAGATCGGCACCGTCCAGGACGCCCTCGGCGCCCCCACGCCCAAGCCGACTCCCAGTGAGCAGCCCAGTCAGACGCCGTCCGAGACGCCGAGCGCCACGCCCAGCGAGACGCCGACGTCTCCCTCGCCCACACCGAGCGACACCTGCGGCTTCTTCGGCTGTGAGGAAGACGGAGGCCAGGAGAACGGCGGCCAGGACAACGGCGGCACGGACGGAGGCATCACCGCTCCGCCGACAGGGCCCACCGAGACGAACGACGACGGTGGCAACAACAGAGGCAACGGCAACGGAGGCATCTTCGGAGGCCCCAACGGCTAGCCGGACAAACGCCCGGCTTGGGTGTTTCACGTGAAACGCGAAGGTGTTTCACGTGAAACGAGGGCCGCCGCACCCACTCGGGTGTGGCGGCCCTCGGCGTATGGCCGGACTCGTACGGCAGGATGTGCGGCATGCCCAGTGCAGAATCGACGCGAGCAGGCGTCCACGAGCCGGAGCCGGTGCTGCCGACCAAGGAGGACGCGGTCGCCGCGGCCGGCAGTGAGCTGATCGGCGGCCCGATCGGGCGCCGTGCCCTGCTCGGGACGTCGTGGTGGACTCCGGTGCGAGTGATCGCGCTGGTGGCGATCGGCATGTTCGTTCTCGGCCTGGTCCAGAAGGCCCCTTGCTACAACGGCGCCTGGTTCTACGGCGCCAGCTCGCAGTACACGCACGCCTGCTACTCGGACATCCCGCACCTCTTCCAGGGGCGTGGCTTTGCCGACGGACTCGTGCCGTACTTCGACCGGCTCCCCGGTGACATGCAGTACCTGGAGTATCCGGTGCTGACCGGTGTCTTCATGGAGGTCGCTTCCTGGCTCACGCCCGGCAGCGGCACCATCCAGGACCAGGAGCAGTGGTACTGGATGGTCAACGCCGGGATGCTGATGGCCTGCGCGGCGGTCATCGCCGTCTGCGTGACCCGAACGCACGCCCGGCGTCCGTGGGACGGTCTGCTGGTCGCCCTGGCGCCCGCGTTCGCGTTGACGGCGACCATCAACTGGGATTTGCTGGCGGTCGCTCTGACGGCCGCGGCGATGCTGATGTGGTCGCGAGGCCGGGCCCTCGCGTTCGGCGTCCTGCTGGGGCTGGCGACGGCCGCCAAGCTCTATCCGTTCCTGCTCCTCGGTCCGCTGCTGGTGCTGTGCTGGCGCGCGGGGAGGTGGCGGGAGTTCGGGACGGCCCTGGGCGGCGCGGTCGTCGCGTGGGTCGTGGTGAACGGTCCGGTGATGCTGTTCGCCTTCGAGGGCTGGTCGAAGTTCTACACCTTCAGCCAGGAGCGGGGCGTCGACTTCGGGTCCTTCTGGCTGATCATGGCGCAGAACTCGGACGACCCGCTCAGTACCGACACCGTGAACACGCTCGCCACACTGCTGATGCTGGTGTGCTGCGCGGCCGTCGCGGTGCTGGGGCTGACGGCACGGCGCCGCCCCCGGTTCGCCCAGCTCGCCTTTCTGATCGTCGCGGCGTTCATCCTCACCAACAAGGTCTACTCGCCGCAGTACGTCCTGTGGCTGGTGCCGTTGGCCGCTCTCGCCCGGCCGAAGTGGCGGGACTTCCTGATCTGGCAGGCCTGCGAGGTGGCGTACTTCCTGGGGATCTGGCTGTACCTCGCGTACACGACCAGCGGAGAGGCCCACAAGGGGCTGCCCACCGACGGCTACCACTGGGCCATCGGCCTGCATCTGCTCGGGACGCTCTACCTCTGCGTCATGGTGGTGCGTGACATCCTCCGGCCGGACCGCGACCCGGTGCGCAGGTCCGGCGACGACGATCCCTCGGGCGGCGTGCTGGACGGAGCCGAGGACGTCTTCGTTGTGGGCCCGGCGGCCCGGCCGAAGCGGCACGAGGTGGCCCGGTCCGAAGGACCTGCGGTCGACTGGGGGCGACAGGGAGCCACGGGCGGTTCGCTCTGAGCGAACGTCCTTCGAGGGCTGGGAAAGCGAGAAGGCCGGACACGGGGACCGTGCCGGCCTTCTCGCCGAGTGTCCCGTCAGCGGTCCATGAGCCGGTCGAACTGGGTGGTGGTGTGCCGCAGGTGGGCCACCAGCTCATCGCCGACCTTCGGCTCGGGCGCGTCCGCCGGCACGAACAGGATCGACACCTGCATGTGCGGCGGTTCGGCGAACCAGCGCTGCTTGCCGCCCCACACGAACGGCGAGAGGTTCCGGTTCACCGTCGCCAGGCCGGCCCGGGCGACGCCCTTGGCGCGCGGCATGACGCCGTGCAGCGCCTTGGGGGCCTCCAGACCCACCCCGTGCGACGTTCCGCCCGCCACGACCACCAGGAAGCCGTCCGAGGCCGCCTTCTGCTGCCGGTAGCCGAAGCGGTCGCCCTTGGCGACGCGGGTGACGTCCAGGACCGCGCCGCGGTACTCGGTGGCGTCGTGGTCCCCGAGCCACAGCCGCGTGCCGATGCGCGCCCGGAACCGGGTCTGGGGGAACTGCTGCTGCAGCCGGGCGAGGTCCTCTGCCTTGAGGTGGCTGACGAACATGGTGTGCAGCGGCAGGCGCGCGGCCCGGAGCCGGTCCATCCAGCCGATGACCTCCTCGACGGCGTCCGAGCCGTCGGTGCGGTCCAGCGGCAGGTGGATGGCGAAG
Source organism: Streptomyces sp. NPDC017943 (assembly GCF_044328425.1). Taxonomy (NCBI): domain Bacteria; kingdom Bacillati; phylum Actinomycetota; class Actinomycetes; order Kitasatosporales; family Streptomycetaceae; genus Streptomyces; species Streptomyces sp. NPDC017943. The sequence continues at coordinate 553,559 of NZ_JBIRHH010000004.1, forward strand.
CCCTCCAGGCGGACGTTCTCGATGGCGGAGTGCAGCTGGGCGAGGTCCTGCTCGCTGATGCCGTGCCGCTTCATCGAGGACATCACCTCGATCACCACACGGGCGCCGACGAGGCCGTACACACCGTCTATCGAGGAGACGGAGCGGATCACCCGGTCCGGCAGCGGCACGGGCTCCTCACCGCGCCGGTACGGCGTCAGCACCAGCAGGTCGCCGCCGAACCAGTCCTTGATCCGGGCGGCCTCGTAGGTCGTGCCGACGGCCAGGACGTCCGAGCCCAGGCGGGTGGCCTCCTCAGCCAGCCGTTCGTGCCCGAAGCCGTAGCCGTTGCCCTTGCAGACCGGCACCAGGCCGGGGAACTGCTCCTGCACGTGCTTGTGGTGCGCCCGCCAGCGCGCGGTGTCGACGTAGAGCGTGAGCGCCATGGCCGGACCTGGAACCTTTCTCGTGGTTGCCGTGAATCGGCGATGCGGTGGATCGGCGATGCGATGGATCAACGATCGAGGTGGATCACGATCGCGGTGGATCAGCGGTGCCGCAGGGCGGTGGCCGCCGCGGGCCGGGAGTGGGGAAGCACCGAAGGGCGCGTCACCGGCGCGACATATACATGTCGAGCGCCTTGTGCAGCAGCTTGTTCAGCGGGAAGTCCCACTCGCCGAGGTACTCGGCGGCCTGGCCGCCCGTGCCCACCTTGAACTGGATGAGCCCGAAGAGGTGGTCGGTCTCGTCGAGCGAGTCGGAGATGCCCCGCAGGTCGTAGACGGTGGCGCCGAGCGCGTAGGCGTCGCGCAGCATCCGCCACTGCATGGCGTTCGAGGGCCGGACCTCGCGGCCGATGTTGTCGGAGGCCCCGTAGGAGTACCAGACGTGCCCGCCAACGATCAGCATGGTCGCCGCGGAGAGGTTCACACCGTTGTGCCGGGCGAAGTACAGGCGCATGCGGTTGGGGTCCTCGGTGTTGAGGGCCGTCCACATGCGCTGGAAGTACGACAGGGGGCGCGGACGGAAGTGGTCGCGCACGGCGGTGATCTCGTACAGGCGCTGCCATTCCTCGAGGTCCTGGTAGCCGCCCTGGACGACCTCGACGCCGGCCTTCTCGGCCTTCTTGATGTTGCGGCGCCACAGCTGGTTGAAGTTCTTGTGGACTTCTTCCAGGGACCGGTTCGCCAGCGGTACCTGGTAGACGTAGCGGGGCTGGACGTCGCCGAAGCCGGCGCCGCCGTCCTCGCCCTGCTGCCAGCCCATGCGACGCAGCTTGTCGGCCACCTCGAAGGCACGCGGCTCGATGTGGTCGGCCTCGATGTCGCGCAGGCGCTTCACGTCGGGGTTCTGGATGCCCTGCTTGATGGACGCGGCCTCCCAGCGCCGGATGATCACCGGCGGGCCCATCTTCACCGAGAAGGCGCCCTGCTGCTTCAGGTGAGCCAGCATCGGCTCGATCCATTCCTGCAGGTTGGGCGCGTACCAGTTGATGACCGGGCCCTCGGGCAGGTAGGCGAGGTAGCGCTTGATCTTGGGCAGCTGCCGGTAGAGGACCAGGCCCACACCCACCAGCTCGCCGGTGCGGTCGTCGAACCAGCCGAGGTTCTCCGAGCGCCACTCGGCCTTGACGTCAGCCCAGGCCGGGACCTGCATGTGGCTCGCCGACGGCAGGCTCTGGATGTATGCCAGATGCTGCTCTCGACTGATGGTCCTCAGGGTCAGGCTCATTCGGGGCGCTCCTCGGGCTGGTGTGTCCCCATGGGTTCAGGGGCTCCGGCTCTCGCGCGAAGCCTACTGCGCCGTGGGAGCGCGTCGTCTGGGCGTACGAATCTCCGCCCCGGCGTGAGGCCGGCCGGGGCGGGATCCGGTGTGCGGAAATGGGGTGCCCGGCGTCAGCCGATGAGGCCGCCGTGCGCCATGCCCAGGAAGAACCCGACGCCCGATGCGCCGAGGCCCAGGATGAGGCCGAAGCGCTCCCGGGTCGTCTCCGAGATCCACTGGCCGTACGCACCGGTGAGGATGCCCACCAGACCGGCCCAGGAACTGAGAATGTGCAGGTCGTCCTCGATGATCGCCGTGAGGAAGGCGGTGAGGCCCAGCACCAGGGTCACGGCGAGGAGGGCGTCCTGGAGAGGGTGGGGCTTTCCGTCCGTGGCGAGAAGGCCGCCGCCGGTGTTGGGTCGCAATGCCTGTGCCATGGGGCACCTCCTGCGAAAGTCGGCGCATCGTAGCGCCATACACACCCGATGTGTACAGATTGGCTGCCCCGGCGGCCGGATTTCAACCGGAAGCCACCGGGCGGGTAGTGTGTACCGTCTGCACCGGTGTCTGCCCATGCCATGGCGAGGGCTTCTCCACAGGACCCCTGATTGTCAGTGGTGGCCGATACCGTTGCGTACGCATCACAACCCTCCTGCCACGGAACGACCGTGGCCGCTGAGTCCAAAGGAGGTGGGTTCCACATGCGTCACTACGAGGTGATGGTCATCCTCGACCCCGACGTCGAGGAGCGCGCTGTCTCCCCGCTGATCGAGAACTTCCTCTCTGTCGTCCGTGACGGCGGCGGAAAGGTCGAGAAGGTCGACACCTGGGGTCGTCGTCGTCTCGCGTACGAGATCAAGAAGAAGCCCGAGGGCATCTACTCGGTCATCGACCTGCAGGCCGAGCCTGCGGTCGTCAAGGAGCTCGACCGCCAGATGAACCTGAACGAGTCGGTCCTCCGGACCAAGGTCCTCCGTCCCGAGACCCACTGAGCTTCCCCGCTCAGCTGATCCCGGGATTCGAGTAGCAAGCAGCCAGAGCAAACCCGCCGAGAGGTTCCCCCATGGCAGGCGAGACCGTCATCACGGTGGTCGGCAATCTTGTCGACGACCCCGAGCTGCGCTTCACCCCCTCCGGTGCGGCCGTCGCGAAGTTCCGTGTCGCGTCCACTCCCCGCACCTTCGACCGCCAGACGAACGAGTGGAAGGACGGCGAGAGCCTGTTCCTGACCTGCTCGGTCTGGCGTCAGGCGGCGGAGAACGTCGCCGAGTCGCTCCAGCGAGGCATGCGCGTCATCGTGCAGGGCCGGCTGAAGCAGCGGTCCTACGAGGACCGTGAGGGCGTCAAGCGCACGGTCTACGAGCTGGACGTCGAGGAAGTCGGCGCCAGCCTGCGCAACGCCACGGCCAAGGTCACCAAGACCACCGGCCGGGGTGGCCAGGGCGGCTACGGCGGTGGCAGCGGCGGCGGCCAGGGTGGCGGCGGCTGGGGCGGCGGCCCCGGCGGCGGTCAGCAGGGCGGCGGCGCTCCCGCCGACGACCCGTGGGCGACCGGTGCTCCCGCCGGTGGCAACCAGGGCGGTGGCGGCGGCTGGGGTGGAAACTCCGGCGGCGGTGGCGGCGGCTACTCGGACGAGCCCCCCTTCTAGGGACCGGCTCGCACCCACACTTCTTGATCACACAGGAGAAACACCATGGCGAAGCCGCCTGTGCGCAAGCCGAAGAAGAAGGTCTGCGCATTCTGCAAGGACAAGGTCACGTACGTGGACTACAAGGACACGAACATGCTGCGGAAGTTCATTTCCGACCGCGGCAAGATCCGTGCCCGCCGCGTGACCGGCAACTGCACGCAGCACCAGCGTGACGTCGCCACGGCCGTGAAGAACAGCCGTGAGATGGCGCTGCTGCCCTACACGTCCACCGCGCGATAAGGGAAGGGTGACCGACACATGAAGATCATCCTCACCCACGAGGTCTCTGGCCTCGGTGCCGCCGGCGACGTCGTCGACGTCAAGGACGGTTACGCTCGCAACTACCTGATCCCGCGGAAGTTCGCTATCCGCTGGACCAAGGGTGGCGAGAAGGACGTCGAGCAGATCCGTCGTGCTCGCAAGATCCACGAGATCCAGACCATCGAGCAGGCCAACGCTGTGAAGGCCCAGCTCGAGGGTGTCAAGGTCCGTCTGGCCGTCCGCTCCGGCGACGCCGGTCGTCTCTTCGGTTCCGTCACCCCGGCCGACATCGCTTCGGCGATCAAGGCTTCCGGTGGCCCCGAGGTCGACAAGCGCCGCATCGAGCTCGGCTCGCCGATCAAGACGCTGGGCGCCCACACGACGTCCGTGCGTCTGCACCCCGAGGTTGACGCCAAGGTCAGCATCGAGGTCGTCGCGGCCTGAGTGCCGCCCTCACTGACGAAGTGAGCGAGGGGGCCGCATCCTTCGGGATGCGGCCCCCTCGTCGTGTCGGCTGTGAGCTGGTTTCACGTGAAACACCGTCATCGGCGGACCGATGCTCAACAGTGAGCTGGTGCTCGTTTCACGTGAAACGCGCCCTCGGCTTTCCCTGAGTTGTCAGCGCGTCGCGCCCGTCACGATCCAGCGGCCCGACCGGCTTCGCAGCCACAGGGTCAGCATCCTGACGATCATCATCAACGTCATCGTGGACCAGAGGGCGGTGAGTCCACCGCCGAGCACCGGGACCAGCAGGGCGGCCGGTGTGAAGACCGCCAGCGTGACCAGCATGGCCCACGCCAGGTAGGGACCGTCACCGGCGCCCATGAGGACCCCGTCCAGGACGAAGACGATCCCGGAGATCGGCTGGGAGAGGGCGACGATGATCAGGGCGGGCAGTGCCACGTCCTTGACCGCCGGATCGCTGGTGAACAGAGGCAGGAAGGCCGGCCGGGCGACGACCACCAGAACACCGAGAACGACTCCGACGGCGATTCCCCACTCCACCATGCGGCGGCACACGGCACGGGCGCCCTCGGCGTCACCGGCTCCGAGGTAACGCCCGATGATGGCTTGCCCGGCGATGGCGATGGCATCCAGGGCGAAGGCCAGCAGACTCCACAGGGAAAGGATGATCTGGTGGGCGGCGATGTCGGCGTCCCCCAGCCGGGCGGCGACCGCCGTAGCGATCATCAGGATCGCGCGCAGGGAGAGGGTACGCACCAGCAGGGGCACACCGGCCTGTGCCGAGGCCCGGATCCCGGCTGCGTCGGGTCGCAGGGAGGCACCGTGCTTGCGGGCTCCTCGCAGGACGACCGCGAGGTAGACGCCGGCCATGCCGCACTGGGCGATGACCGTGCCCCACGCGGAACCGGCGATGCCCAGGTCGGCGCCGTAGACAAGCCCCACGTTGAGAGCTCCGTTGGCGACGAAGCCGGCGACGGCGACATAGAGCGGCGTCTTGGTGTCCTGCAGGCCGCGCAGAACACCGGTCGCGGCCAGGACGACGAGCATGGCGGGGACGCCGAGGATGGAGATGCGCAGGTAGGTCGTCGCGTACGGGGCGGCCGCGTCGGACGCGCCGAACAGGTCGACGAGGTGCGGTGCCGTCGGCAGAGCAGCGGCGACGACAGCGGCGCCGAGAAGCAGGGCCAGCCAGATACCGTCCATGCCTTGTCGGATGGCGGCCGGGAGGTCATCGGCGCCCACGCGTCGGGCGACCGCCGCGGTGGTGGCATAGGCGAGGAAGACGAAGACGCTGACCGCGGTCATCAGCAAGGCCGAGGCGACGCCGAGTCCGGCGAGTTGCGCGGTGCCCAGATGGCCCACGATGGCGGTGTCGGCCATGAGGAACAGGGGCTCGGCGACGAGCGCGCCGAAGGCCGGAACGGCCAGCGCGACGATCTCTCGGTCGTGCTGTCTGCGGCCGGTTGGGCGGCGCTCGGAGGCCTGTGTCATGTGCACCAATCTAATCGTCCACAGGTAAGAGATGCAAAGGTTCTCCGACCCTTACTTAGCCTCCTGTCGTGCGTACTGCTGTGCACCATTCGAAGCGATCTTGCTCCGCTGGGGAAAGTTTTTCTTCTGCACAGCCGGTGGACGGCAAAGTCGCAGGTCAGCTAGTTGAGGAGAGCGTCGGTTGGAGCTTGTTCACAGGACTGTCCACCGGGTCGTGCACAGGTTTCGTGGAGTTCTCCACAGCATCTGGGCCGTCGTCCACATGGCCTGTGGATAACCAGATTGGCTGACGGTGCCGACGGGCCTACGGTGGTCCGGCGCCCGCTCCGTCCGCCGGTTTTCAAAACACCACAAAACCGGCCTGCGTCAACCGGAGTTGGGCCTCTCATTTGTCAGTGCCGTGCCGTAGAAAGAAGGGGCACGGCGAGGTCTGCTGCGGCGGACGGGAGGAGGTGGCTCGGTGAGCATTTCCGAGCCCTTGGACGACCCGTGGGCCGACAGCGGTCCCAGTGATCGTCTGCCCGCCTCCCGCCGACGCGGCGACGGAGCGCGGGGCCGCGAGGAGCAGCACGAGCGCGGCAGGGACAACGGATGGGACGGTGGCTCGGCCCCGTCGTTCGAGCGGGTGCCCCCCCAGGACATCGACGCGGAGCAGTCCGTCCTCGGCGGCATGCTCCTGTCCAAGGACGCCATCGCCGACGTCGTCGAGATCCTCAAGGGACACGACTTCTACAAGCCGGCTCACGAGACGATCTACCAGGCCGTCCTCGACGTCTACGCCAAGGGCGAGCCGGCCGACCCCATCACGATCGCCGCCGAGCTGACCAAGCGCGGTGAGATCAACAAGGTCGGCGGGGCCTCGTATCTGCACACCCTCGTCCAGACGGTACCCACGGCGGCGAACGCGGCCTACTACGCGGAGATCGTCCACGAGCGGGCGGTGCTGCGCCGTCTCGTCGAGGCGGGCACGCGCATCACGCAGATGGGATACGCGGCGGACGACGACGTCGACGAGATCGTCAACCGCGCCCAGGCGGAGGTCTACGCGGTCACGGAGCAGCGCACCAGCGAGGACTACCTCCCGCTGGGAGACATCATGGAGGGCGCGCTCGACGAGATCGAGGCGATCGGCTCGCGCAGCGGTGAGATGACGGGTGTGCCGACGGGCTTCACCGACTTCGACTCGCTGACCAACGGTCTGCACCCAGGGCAGATGATCGTCATCGCCGCGCGTCCCGCCATGGGTAAGTCGACGCTCGCACTCGACTTCGCCCGGGCGGCGTCGATCAAGAACAACCTGCCGAGCGTGATCTTCTCCCTCGAGATGGGGCGCAACGAGATCGCGATGCGCCTGCTGTCCGCCGAGGCCCGGGTCGCCCTGCACCACATGCGGTCCGGCACGATGACGGACGAGGACTGGACCCGCCTGGCTCGGCGGATGCCGGACGTCTCGGCCGCACCCCTCTACATCGACGACTCGCCCAACCTGTCGATGATGGAGATCCGCGCCAAGTGCCGGCGCCTGAAGCAGCGCAACGACCTGCGACTGGTCGTCATCGACTACCTGCAGCTGATGCAGTCCGGCGGTTCCAAGCGGGCCGAGAGCCGCCAGCAGGAGGTCTCGGACATGTCCCGTAACCTCAAGCTGCTCGCCAAGGAGCTGGAGATCCCGGTCATCGCGCTCTCCCAGCTGAACCGTGGCCCCGAGCAGCGTACGGACAAGAAGCCGATGGTCTCCGACCTGCGTGAGTCGGGCTCCATCGAGCAGGACGCCGACATGGTCATCCTGCTGCACCGCGAGGACGCCTATGAGAAGGAGTCCCCGCGCGCGGGTGAGGCCGACCTGATCGTGGCCAAGCACCGTAACGGCCCGACGGCAACGATCACGGTGGCCTTCCAGGGCCACTACTCCCGTTTCGTGGACATGGCGCAGACCTGATTGCCACGAAAGCAGGGAACCCGCTCCGCCGGCGGTGAAATGGAGTCGACTCCGGGGCCGTCGGCGGGTGGACTGGGGACATGACGACACCTCAGGAAGAGCTGCTCCCCGCCACGCGACGGGCGTTGCTGCACCGGATCGCCGTGGCCCAGGCCGAGGGGCGGGCACCCTCGCTCGTCGCGGCCGTCGTGCGTGACGGGCGGGCGGTGTGGCACGGGAGCAGGTCCTCGGTGGAGGGGCACGCGCCCGATGAGAACACGCAGTACCGCGTCGGCTCGATCACCAAGACCTTCACCGCCGTTCTCGTGATGCGCATGCGTGACGAAGGGCTGGTCGGGCTCGACGATCCCCTGGAGAAGCACCTGCCGGGCACCGGCGCCGGGGAGGTCACGATCGCCCAACTGCTGGCCCACACCGGCGGGCTGGCGGCCGAGTCCCCCGGGCCGTGGTGGGAACGCACTCCCGGATCCCTCCGGCCGGAACTGTCCGACGTCCTCGGCGAGCAGCCCCTGGTCCACCCCGTCGGACGACGGCACCACTACTCGAACCCTGGCTACACGCTCCTGGGCGCGCTCGTGGAAGAGGTGCGCGGGACGTCCTGGGAAGAGGCACTACGGCGGGAAGTGCTCGAACCGCTGGGACTGAACCGAACCGGCGTGCGGCCGGAAGCCCCCCACGCGAGTGGCTGGGCGGTGCACCCCTGGGCGGACGTCCTGCTGCCCGAACCGGCCGAGGATCTTGGGCGGATGGCCCCGGCCGGCCAGCTCTGGTCCACGACGGGGGATCTGGCCCGGTTCGCGTCTTTCCTGGTGCGGGGCGACGACCGGGTGCTGAGCGCCGAGTCCGTGCGGGAGATGCGGACCCCGGCGGCACCCGCAGAGGCGGCGGACGTGATGTCCGGTGACGCCTACGGCCTCGGCATGCAGATCCAGGGACGGCACGGCCGGCTCCTCGTCGGGCACTCGGGCTCCCTGCCGGGGTTCCTGGCCACCGTGACCATCAGCGTGGAGGACGATGCCGCCGCGGTCGTCCTGGCGAACTGCACCTCCGGCCCGGCGGTGGCCACGGTCGCCGCCGACCTGGTCCGGATCGTGGCCGAGGCCGAGCCGCGCATGCCCGCCCCTTGGACGCCGCTGCGCCAGGCCGATCCGACGGTGCTGGAGCTGGCAGGTCAGTGGTACTGGGGGACGTATGCCTTCGCCCTGCGCTTCAGGTCCGACGGACTGGCCTCACTGGAGCCGCTGTCCGGCAACGGCCGCCGTTCGAGGTTCCGGCCGAACGGTGACGGTTCCTGGACCGGTCTGGAGGGTTACTACGCCGGCGAGCTGCTGAAGGTCGTGCGAGGGGGTGACGGGCGCGTCGACCATCTCGACGTGGGGTCGTTCGTGTTCACACGGCAGCCCTATGAGCAGGGAGCCGAGGTGCCGGGCGGGGTCGACGCCGGCGGGTGGCGCGGGATCGATCGGTAGGCGTAAGGACGGGGGCCGCTGTTTCACGTGAAACAGCGGCCCCTTCGCATGTTCGGTCAGAGCTGGAGCTTGAAGCCCGTGTGCGAGGCTTCGAAGCCGAGCCGCTCGTAGAAGCGGTGGGCGTCGACGCGGGTCTTGTCGGAGGTCAGCTGAACCAGCTGGCAGCCCTGCTCGCGGGATGTGTCGATGGCCCATTCGATGAGTTGAGTGCCGAGGCCGCTGCCCCGTTCGTCGGCGTGGATACGCACACCTTCGATGATCGACCTGGTGGACCCCCGCCGGGACAGTCCGGGGATGATCGTCAGCTGGAGCGTGCCGACGACCCTGTTCTCCCGGACCGCCACCACCACGTGCTGGTTCGGATCGGCGCTGAGTCGCTCGAGTGCCGTCAGGTACGGCGTCAGGTCGTCCGGTGATTCCCGGCGGGCACCCAGGGGGTCGTCCGCGAGCATGGCGACGATCGCCGGGACGTCGTCGGCGACGACAGGACGTATTTCAAGATCTCCCATAGCGGCACCCTACGCAGGTGGACCGCTGTCCGGACCCCTTTTCAGGCCGGTACCGGGGCCTTCAGCGTCTCGACGACCCGGACCAGAGGAGCCAACTCGGGGTTCTTCGCCGCCTCGTCGAGAGCCTCGCGCAGAGCGGCGTCGTTGGTGGGCCGTGCCGCCTCGAGCAACGCCAGACCCGCCTCGGTGACGTTCGTGTAGATGCCCCGGCGGTCGGTGGGGCAGAGGTAGCGCTCCAGGAGTCCGCGGTCCTCGAGCCGGGTGACCAGGCGCGTGGTGGCGCTCTGGCTGAGGACCACCGCGTCCGCCACCTGCTTCATCTGCAGATGGCCCCCCTCGCCGTCGTGCTGTCGGCTGAGTACGTCCAGCAGGGAGTATTCGCGCGCACTCAGGTCGTGCTGGGCCTGTAGGGCGCGCTCGATGTGGGCCTCGATCCTCCCGTGAAGCAGGGAAAGGGCGCACCACCCCTGGGCGAGAGCGGTGAGCGCGGGGTCCGTCGCTGTCATTGGCGTTTCCTCCGTCCCGAGCGGCTGCTTCCAGGATAGGGCAACGCCGCAATAGACGGCGGTTGCATATAGCCCGCGTGTGCAACTATTGTGGACGCACGCAAAGCGCTCCTGCAATCTTCTGGGAAGGTAACCCCTCCATGCCTCTCGCGCTTCTGGCCCTCGCGATCGGGGCCTTCGGGATCGGAACGACAGAGTTCGTGATCATGGGCTTGCTGCCCGAGGTCGCTGCCGACTACGGGGTCTCCATCCCCACCGCCGGGTACCTGGTGACCGGGTACGCGCTCGGCGTGATGTTCGGCGCCCCGCTGATGACCGTGCTTGGCACCAAGGTCTCCCGCAAGCGGATGCTGATGCTGCTCATGGGCCTGTTCATCGCCGGCAACCTGCTCTCGGCCGTCGCCCCGACCTTCTCCGTCATGCTGCTCGGGCGGATCGTCGCCTCGCTCGCCCACGGCGCCTTCTTCGGCATCGGTTCGGTGGTCGCGGCCGACCTCGTCGCCCCGCACAAGCGGGCCGGGGCCATCGCGATGATGTTCACCGGTCTGACCGTGGCCAACGTCGTCGGAGTCCCGCTGGGCACACTCGTCGGTCAGTCCATCGGCTGGCGGGTCACCTTCGCCATCGTGGCCGCCCTCGGCGTGATCGGCCTGGCCGGCATCGCCCGGCTCGTCCCCGACATGCCCAAGGCGGAAGGCGTGCACCTGCGGCACGAGCTGGCCGCCCTCAAGAACGTGCAGGTGCTGCTCGCGATGGCGATGACCGTCCTCGGCTTCGGCGGAGTCTTCGCGGCCATCACCTACATCGCGCCGATGATGACCCACGTCGCCGGCTTCGCCGACGGCTCGGTCACCTGGCTGCTCGTCCTCTTCGGCCTCGGCATGGTCGGCGGCAACCTGGTCGGCGGCAAGTTCGCGGACCGCGCCCTGATGCCCATGCTGTACGTCTCCCTGGGCGCTCTGGCCGTCGTGCTGGCACTGTTCACACTCACCGCCCATGACAAGGTGCTCTCCGCCGTCACCATCGCCCTGATCGGTGCCCTCGGCTTCGCCACCGTGCCGCCGCTGCAGAAGCGGGTTCTCGACCAGGCACACGGAGCCCCCACCCTGGCCTCGGCCGTGAACATCGGCGCCTTCAACCTCGGCAACGCCCTGTCCGCCTGGCTCGGCGGCATCGTGATCGCCGCGGGACTCGGCTACACCGCCCCCAACTGGGTGGGTGCCGCCCTCGCCGCTGCCGCCCTGGTCCTGGCCGTTCTCTCGGCCGCCCTGGAACGCCGCGGCAGCACCTCCGCCCCTGTCGTCGAGGGGCCCGCTTCCACCGGGCAGCGGATCAGCGTCCACCAGTGAGCATCCGGGCTGCCCAGGCCCACCTCGTCCCCTAGACCTGTTCGACCACTCTTCAGGAGACACACCTCATGAGCACCATCACCGCCGTCGCCCCGCTGACCACGCAGGACGCGGACGCCCTCGTCACCGCCGCCGGCCGTGCGGCCGAGGCCGCAGGCGTCACCGTCAGCATCACCGTCCTCGACGCGGGAGGACACCTGCTCGCCTTCCGACGCGACGACCGGGCCGTGCTGATCTCCGGTGAGACCAGCACCCGCAAGGCCTACACCGCCCTCCAGCTGAACGCGCCCACCGCCGACCTCGTGGACGCCGTGCAGCCCGGCGGCCCCTTCCACACGCTGCCCACCGCGCTCGACCGGCCTCTGCTGTTCATCGCCGGCGGCGTACCCCTGCACCGCGACGGCCGCCTGATCGGTGCGATCGGCGTGGGCGGCGGCGCTCCGGAGCAGGACCACGCCTTCGCCACGGCGGCCGTGGAATCTCTCGCCTGACCCGGCTCCCGCAGCGTGAACGCCGGCTCCCCCGTCCTGGGGGAGCCGGCGTTCGTCGTCTCGGAACGTCAGCCCGCCGCCACCGTGACCGGAGCGAACCGCCGGCTCCAGTCCCCGGGCAGCTCGGTGATGCCGTACGTCATCACCGCGTTGAAGGCGATGGAGTCCAGGCCGCGTTCCTTCACCCAGGCCAGGAGGTCTTCGTGCCGCACGTCGATGTCGGTGCGCAGGGGGCGATCGGTGTGGGCGGCGAGAGAGGCGATGAGGGCCTGGGCCACCGCCGTGTCCCGGGCGATGAGAGGGCCGACGACATGAGTGGCCATGTTCGGCCACGCGGCCGCGTAGCCGATGATCCGTCCGTTCTCCTCGGCGACCCGCAGCTGGTCGGCGAAGGCGGGCAGCCGCGTGACGATGTGTGTGCGGTCCGCCCCGAAGACCTGCTCGTCGAGCCGGAGGATCGCCGCCAGATCCTCGGCGGTGGCCGCACGGGTGGCGACCTCGAGTTCGGGTCCGCCGGGGACGAAGTGCCCGCTCACCATCTCGGCCCGTCCGGTGACCTTGAAGCCGAGCTCCTCGTAGAGAGGCCGGCCGTACGGTGTGGCATGCAGAGTGAGAGGCGTGGTGCCCATCTCGGCCACGACGTACTGCATCAGACGGCGTCCCACACCCTGCCGAGCGTGCCGTCCGGCCACGAGCACCATGCCGATGGCGGCGAGGGCGGGACGATCCCTCGGGCCGTACTCGGTGACCACGCAGGCGCTCACGAGACCGCCCTCGGGATCGTCGATGCCGAAGGCCTTGCCTGCTGTGAGCAGAAACTGCCACTTGTGCTCCTCCCGTAGCCACCCCCGGTCTTCGGACAGGTCGGCGCAGGCGGTGAGGTCGCGAAGCGTCAGACGGCGAACGGGCAGAAAGGCAAGGGAAGGAGTCGGCACGCAGGTCAGGCTGTCCGACGAAGACCCCCGGCGTCCACCTGTTTCGGTGGAGAGGCGCGAGCTTTTGGCCAGTTGTAGCCGCTCGCACCACCTGCGGTCAGGCGCTGGTCGTTTCACGTGAAACAGGCGGAACAGCACCATGGCGCATTCCCGCCGACGAGCCGGTCCTGGCCGGGTACTGACCACCGGTTCAGCCCAAGTCGGGTGCGTGCATGGCGCGGACACCCTCGATGTTGCCGTCCAGGTAATGCCGCAGCGACAGGGGAACGAGATGCACCGAGGCGATGCCGACGCGGGTGAACGGCACGCGCACGATCTCGTACTCGCCGATGGGCTCGTCCACCTCGGGGCCATGGCGGAGCGAGGCATCCATGGACTCCAGGTGACAGACGAAGAAGTGCTGCACCTTCACACCCGTGGCGCCGCCGTCGTCGCCGATGTGCTCCACGGTGTCGACGAAGCACGGCACCACGTCGCTGATCTTCGCGCCGAGCTCCTCGTACACCTCCCGGTGCAGGGCATCGACGACGGTCGGGTCGTCGGGTTCGACCCCGCCGCCGGGCGTGACCCAGTACGGATCGACACCCGGCTTGGTGCGCTTGATCAGGATCAGGTCGTCACCGTCCAGGAGAACGGCGCGGGCGGTGCGCTTGACCACGGGTCGGACGGTCATGGGGGAAATGTGGCCCGGCTGGTTCCACGTGAAACATTGCCTCATAGGTCGGCAGGGGTTCCGAGGGTGAGGCGGTGTCCCGTGCGCCCCGGTTACGAGGAACCGGGGGACGGTCCGAGCCACCAGGAGGGAGGTCCGGACCGTCCGTGGGGGTCTTCAGGGCGCCGACGCGTCCAGAGCGTGCAGCAGGTCCGCCACCAGGTCCTCGGGGTCCTCGGCGCCGACCGACAGCCGGATGAAGCCTTCCGGCACCGCGTCCCCGCCCCAGCGCCCGCGCCGCTCCGCCGTGGAGCGCACGCCGCCGAAGCTCGTGGCGTCGTCCACGATCCGCAGCGCCTCCAGGAAGCGATCGGCCTGCTCACGCGAGGGCAGGGTGAAGGACACCACGCAGCCGTAGCGCCGCATCTGCTGTGCGGCGATCTTGTGCGACGGGTCCTCGGGCAGCCCGGGGTAGCGCAGACCCGTCACCTCAGGGCGGTCGCGGAGCGCCTCCGCGACCGTCAGCGCCGTCGCGCACTGCCGGTCGACCCGCATCTGCAGGGTCGCGATCGACCGATGGGCGAGCCAGGCCTCCATCGGGCCGGGGATCGCGCCGACGATCTTGCGCCAGCGGCGCACCGCGGCCATGGCCTCGGGATCGCGGCCGGCGACGTAGCCCAGCAGGACGTCGCCGTGCCCGGTGAGCTGCTTGGTGCCGCTGGCCACCGCGAAGTCGGCGCCCAGCTCCAGCGGACGCTGTCCCAACGGGGTCGCCAGGGTGTTGTCGACGGCAACCAGGGCGCCCCGCGCGTGTGCCGCCTCGGAGAGCCGCCTGACGTCGCACACGTCGAGCCCGGGGTTCGAGGGGGTCTCGATCCACAGCAGCTTCGCGCCGTCGAGGGCGCCGAGCTGGGCGTCACCGCCGGTCGGGGCGGTGCGCACCTCGACGCCGTACGCCTCCAGCTGTGCGCGGACGAGGGGGAGCGCCTGGTAGCCGTCGTCGGGCAGGACGCACACGTCGCCGGTGCGCAGCTGCGAGAAGAGCACCGCGGAGATCGCGGCCATGCCGGACGCGAAAACGAGCGTCTCGACGTCGTCGTGGCCGGGGGCCTCCAGCTCACCGATGGCGCGTTCCAGCAGCGTCCAGGTGGGGTTCTCGTCGCGCCCGTAGGTGTAGGGGCCGGTGGGGTCGCCGGGCAGGTGGAAGTGGGCGGCGAAGACGGGGCCGGGCAGGGTGGGCTCGTGCTTCACCGGTTCGGGCAGCCCGGCCCGCACCGCACGGGTGCCGTCCCCCGCAAGCGTGTGACCCGCAGCGGATTCGCTCATGCCGCTCTTCCTTCCATGTCCTCGCGCACTGCGGCGAGCAGACCGTCGCTCGCCGCCTCCACCATCTCAAGACACGCGTCGAAGCCTTCGGCGCCCCCGTAGTAAGGGTCCGGAACGTCGGGGTCGTCGCCGGCGGCGGGGTCGTACGAGCGCAGCAGCCGTACCTTCCGCGCGTCCTGTTCCGTCGGGGCCAGGCGGCGCAGGTCCGCGAGGTGGCCGGAGTCGAGCGCGACCACCAGGTCGAGGCGGGAGAACCACGACGGCTGGAACTTCCGGGCCGTGTGACCGGTGGCGTAGCCGTTCTCCGCCAGGACCGCCGCGGTACGCGGGTCGGCGGCGTCGCCTTCGTGCCAGCCGCCCGTGCCGGCACTGTCGACCACCACCTCGCCCTCCAGCCCGGCCTCCGCGACGCGCGCGCGGAAGACGATCTCGGCCATGGGGGAGCGGCAGATGTTGCCCGTGCAGACGAAGCAGACGCGGTACGTCATGCCGCTCAGTCCCCGTCCGGCAGGACGACGTTCAGCGCCCAGGAGACCACCGAGATGATCAGGCCGCCCAGGACGGCGGTCCAGAAGCCCTCCACGTGGAAGCTGAGGTCGAACAGACCGGCCAGCCATGAGGTCAGCAGCAGCATCAGCGCGTTGACGATCAGCGTGAACAGGCCCAGCGTCAGGATGAGCAGCGGCAGGCTCAGCAGCTTGACGACCGGCTTGACCAGGAAGTTCACCAGCCCGAAGAGCAGCGCCACGACGATCAGCGTGCCGATCTCCTTGGCCGTGCTGTCACCGGTCAGGGTGATCTTGTCGAGCAGCCACACCGCGACGGCCAGGGCGCCCGCGTTGGCGATCGTCTTGACTAGGAAATTCTTCATGTGTCTGATCGTGGCAGACGTGATCGGACGCGGGCACAAGAGGCAGGGGCGGACAAGGCATGAAGGCATTCCGGCTGGACGAACTGGAGGCGGAGCGTGCCGCCAACGAGGGCGCCTACCTGCAGTTCCTTCGCGAGCAGAACATGTCGGTCGGCCTGTACGCACTCGACGCCGGTGAGCAGGATCCACAGAAGCCGCACCACCAGGACGAGGTCTACCTCGTGGTGAGCGGCCGCGCCTCGATCACCGTCGGCCTGGAGACGACCCAGGTGGCGCGCGGCAGCGTGGTCTACGTACCGGCGGGCGTGGCCCACAAGTTCCACCACATCACCGAGGACCTGAGGGTCGTGGTGGTCTTCTCTCCGCCCGAGAGCTGACGCGGCGCCTCGGGGTTCCCTAGGGGTTCGGTCAGGGGCAGACGGGGGGTGCGAGCCCCCCGCCGGGCGCCCTCGCGGACCTAGCATCGGGTGCAGGACACCAGAGGTCCGCACAACCGACAGGACCCGGCACGAACGGGCGGAGAGGCAAGGACGAGGGCGATGCGTGAGATCTTCGCGGGACTGCCGTGGTGGGTGAAGTGGGTCGCGGTGCCGGTCATCGCCCTGGTCGTGTTCGGCGGACTCATCGCCAGCGTGGTCGGGTTCGTCATCGGACTGCTCTTCAAGCTGCTGGTCTTCGTGGCCCTGGTCGGCGGACTGATCTACGTCGTACGGAAGTTCACCTCGAGTTCTTCGTCCCGCAGCGACTGGTGAGACCCCTGGGACACCGGTGGGGGTAGAGGGAAACGGGTGGGATCACCGGTTCCCTCGGGCGGGGGAACATTCCCGCCTGGGCCGTCTGCGCGCGGTGGCGGGCGAATAGAGTCCAGAACTCGACGCGGGGACAACCCCGCGAGCGGCCCCCACCCGTGTTTCCCGCACGGTCTCCCCCTCGCGCTCCGGGAGTGACCCTTGGTCCCCGCCGACACCGCCACCGTCCACCTGCACGCGGTCCCCGCGCAGCCCCGCTCGGCGGCGTCCGTCCCACCGCTGCCGCCCGCCGCAGCGCCGGCGACGCTCATCGGATCCGTGCAGCGCGCGATGCGTCTGCTGGAGACCGTCGCCCGGCACGAGTACGGCGCCCCGGCCAAGCAACTGGCCCGCGAGACGGGGCTGGCCCTGCCCACGACGTACCACCTGCTGCGCACCCTGGTGCACGAGGGATATCTGCGCCGGGACAAGGGGCTGTTCTTCCTCGGCGAGGCCGCCGAGCGGCTGGGCAGCAGCGGAGCACGGCAGAAACGTCGCAGCACGGTGGTGGACGCCCTCGCGCACTGGCGTGACACCCTCGGCGTGCCCGTGTACTACGCGGTGTACCGCGAGGGCGAGATCGAGATCATGTGCGTCTCCGACAGCCCCGGTACGCCGGCGGTGGAGGAGTGGGCCGACTTCCGCGAGACGGGGCACGCGCATGCCATCGGGCAGTGTCTGCTGTCCCAGCTCGACGAGGAGGCCCGGCGGGACCACCTCGACCGCTATCCCGTGCAGGCGCTCACGCCGTATACGGTGCGGGACAGCCACAACCTGTTGAGGCGACTGGAGCGGCTGCGGCGGATGGAGCCGGTGACCGAGCGTCAGGAGTACGCCCTCGGCGCGGTCTGCGCGGCGATCCCCCTCACCCTGGGCGCCACGGCCGCGACCGTCGCCATCTCGCTGCCGGCTCACCAGGAGCACCGTCTGCTGCCTGCGGCCCGGCAGTTGCAGTGCGAGATCGGCCGGATGCTCGGCTCGCTGGCGCTCTCTATCAGTATGTGAAAACTCACTCCTTGTGATCTGCTGTGTACGTTCAGCAAGATTCCTCCCAGTGTCAGAGGTTCGTACCCGGCCAGTCGACGGCGAATGACGGGGTTATCGATGCGCGAGTCCGTACAGGCAGAGGTCATGATGAGCTTTCTCGTGTCCGAGGAGCTCTCGTTCCGCATTCCGGTGGAATTGCGCTATGAGACCAGTGATCCCTATGCCGTCCGACTGACGTTCCACTTGCCGGGCGACGCCCCGGTCACCTGGGCTTTCGGGCGGGAGTTGCTGATCGACGGGGTCGGCCGGCCGTGCGGGGAGGGCGACGTGCGGGTCACGCCCGTCGAACCCGACGCGCTGGGCGAGGTGCTGATCCGCCTTCAGGTCGGCAGCGATCAGGCGCTGTTCCGGTCATCGACGGCCCCGCTGGTGGCCTTCCTCGACCGCACCGACAAGCTGGTGCCCCTGGGACAGGAAGGTTCCCTCGCCGACTTCGACGCCCATCTCGACGAGGCGCTGGACCGCATTCTCGCCGAACAGGGCGCCGGCTGACCGACTGTCCGCGCGGCACGGTGGAGGAACGCTTCACCGGACGCCGCCGGACGGTTGCGGGAACGTTCTTGTGAGGTGCCGTCGGGACCGAGGGCGGGGCGCCGCCGTGGATGAGGCGGGTGTCCCCCGGGCGCGCGTCAGCGCTTGCGGCGGCGGCCTCTGCCTCCACGCGCGGGTGCGGCGGCGGCCTCCGCGGCCGGCTGCGATCCCGGACGGTCCGCGGAGACCACGAGCGCCGCCAGGGCCGTGGTGACCGGCACCGAGGCGACCAGGCCGATCGAGCCGACCAGCGTGCGCACGATCTCCTCGGCGACCAGCTCGCTGTTGGCGACCGTCCCCACACTGCTCTGCGCGATCGAGAACAGCAGCAGCAACGGCAGCGCGGCACCCGCGTAGGCCAGGACGAGCGTGTTGACGACCGAGGCGATGTGGTCACGGCCGATCCGGATGCCCGCGCGGTAGAGCCCCCGCCAGCCCATCGTGGGATTGGCCTCGTGCAGTTCCCACACCGCCGAGGTCTGGGTGACCGTCACGTCGTCGAGCACACCGAGCGACCCGATGATGATCCCGGCGAGCAGCAGACCGCTCATGTCGATCGTCGGGTAGAGGCCGTGGATGAGGCCGGTGTTGTCGTCGGTGTTGCCGGTGAGGGCGGCCCAGTCGATGAACACCGAACCCAGGACGCCGATCAGCAGCAGCGAGATGAGCGTGCCCAGCACCGCCACGGAGGTCCGCGCGGACAGGCCGTGACACAGGTACAGCGCGATGAGCATGATCGCGCTCGAGCCGACCACCGCCACCAGCAGCGGATTCGAGCCCTGCAGGATCGCGGGCAGGATGAAGAAGTTCAGCACCATGAAGCTGATGGCCAGCGAGATGAGCGCCATGAGGCCCCGCAGCCGCCCGACGACCACCACGGCGACCGCGAAGATACCCGCGAGCAGGCTGAGGGGCAGCCGCCGGTCGACGTCCGTGACCGAGTACTGCAGATCCTTCGGCGCGGAGGGCTCGTAGGCGACCACGACCCCCTGGCCCTCGCTCAACTGGCGGGACTGGTCGGGCTGGATGATCTCCGTGAACGTGCGGCCCTCGTCCGGGCCGGTGTCGACGCGGATCGTCGCCCGCTTGCAGGTGCCCTCCTCCTGCTGCTTCGCGGACGAGCCCTCGGCGGTGGAGGTGTCGCCGGTGGGCGGGACGCCCTGCGCTCCGGCCTCCTTGCAGCTCACCTCCACGACCTTGGTGACCGTGGCCTGCTGCGTCTGCCGGTCGAACCCGACGCCCGTGCGCTCGTGGCCCGGCGCACCGCCCGGCCACAGCACTGCCAGGCCGATGAGTACGGCCGCCGCGAACGGGATCAGGACAGCGGCGATGACCTTGCGTAGATGCTGCGAGACGGGAGCGGCCGGGCCGTGGCTGTGCGAGTGCCCGTGCCCGCCCCCCGGAGAAGGATCGGAGCCGTGGCCGCCTCCCTGGCCGCTTCCGTGGCCGCCCCCGTGTCCGGGTCCGCCGTGCCCGTGTCCGGGTCCGCCGTGCCCGCCGCCGTCGACGCCGTCGTGGTCGGCACCATGGCCGTGTCCGCCGCCGTGGCCTGCTCCAGGACCGTTTCCGTCGCCGGGGCGGAAACCCGCGCCCTGCTCGTAACCCGGTCCCGTACCTGACCCCCGCTCAGCTCCCGGGCCCTGCCCGAAGCCACCCGACGGTCCGTGCCCCGGCCAGTCACCCTGGAGTGGCCCCGGCGGCGGCACCGCCGCAGGACCGCGTCCCCGCCCCGTGCCCGGCCCATGGCCGGAACCGGCGGCGAAGTCGTGGTCGTCTCCCCGGCCGTTGCCGTTGCCGTTGCCGTTGCCGGCGCCGGGTCCGCGGGGCGGCTCGGGCGGTGGGTAGGGGGAGCGATGCGTGGTGGTCACCCACCGATCATCGCAAGAACGAGGGGGGCCCTCTGGTCACCGCGCCAAGATTGCCGCTAGCGTGGAGTCACCTTTTGTACACGCGGGAGCTCGGAGCACCGGGCTGAGAGGGCGCTGACCTTCGTCCCAGCGATGTTTCACATGAAACATCACCGAAGTCGGGTGATGGTTCCCACGGAACGTCGGAGGACGGAAGCCGCTGCGTCGACCGCCGAACCTGTTACCGGGTAATGCCGGCGTAGGGAGTAGGTCTCATGACCAACAAGGACGCACGCACGCCTGCCTCCGTTCAGGACGCACAGTCCGAGGAGGCCGGGAAGTCCATCGGCTGGCACAAGGCGTACCTCGAGGGCAGCCGCCCCGACCTGCGCGTGCCTGTCCGGCAGGTGCACCTCACCAATGGGCGGTCGGTGACGCTGTACGACACGTCCGGCCCGTACACCGATCCACTCGTCGAGACCGACGTGCGCAGGGGTCTGGCCCCCCTGCGCGAGAACTGGATCGTCGCCCGCGGCGACACCGAGGAGTACGCGGGCCGCCCCGTCCGTCCCGAGGACGACGGCATCAAGCACACCTCGCCCCGCGGCGGCCTCCGCAACCTCGACGCCGTCTTCCCCGGGCGCCCGCGCCAGCCGCGCCGCAGCCGGGACGGCAAGGCGGTCACGCAGCTCGCCTACGCACAACGGGGCGAGATCACCCCGGAGATGGAGTACGTGGCTGTCCGGGAGAACGTGGCACCCGAGGTGGTGCGGGACGAGATCGCGGCGGGCCGCGCCGTTCTTCCGGCCAACGTCAACCACCCGGAGATCGAGCCGATGATCATCGGCAAGAGGTTCCTGGTGAAGGTCAACGCCAACATCGGCAACTCCGCGGTGACGTCCTCCATCGAGGAGGAGGTCGAGAAGATGACCTGGGCGACCCGCTGGGGTGCCGACACGGTGATGGACCTGTCCACCGGCCGCAACATCCACACCACGCGCGAGTGGGTGCTGCGCAACTCCCCCGTCCCCATCGGCACCGTGCCGCTCTACCAGGCCCTGGAGAAGGTCGACGGCCGCGCCGAGGAGCTGACGTGGGAGATCTACAAGGACACGGTCATCGAACAGGCCGAGCAGGGCGTGGACTACATGACCGTCCACGCGGGCGTGCGTCTCGCCTACGTGCCGCTCACCGCGAACCGGAAGACCGGCATCGTCTCCCGCGGCGGCTCGATCATGGCGGCCTGGTGCCTCGCGCATCACAGGGAGTCGTTCCTGTACGAGAACTTCGAGGAACTCTGCGAGATCCTCGCGGCGTACGACGTCACGTACTCGCTCGGTGACGGTCTCAGGCCCGGTTCCATCGCGGACGCCAACGACGAGGCGCAGTTCGCGGAGTTGAGGACGCTCGGGGAACTCAACCGGATCGCGAAGCGTTTCCACGTACAGACCATGATCGAGGGTCCGGGGCATGTCCCGATGCACAAGATCAAGGAGAACATCGACCTTCAGCAGGAGATCTGCGATGAAGCCCCGTTCTATACGCTCGGCCCGCTGACCACCGACGTCGCGCCGGCGTACGACCACATCACCTCCGGTATCGGCGCCGCGATGATCGCCTGGTGGGGCACGGCGATGCTGTGCTACGTCACGCCCAAGGAGCACCTGGGCCTGCCGAACCGCGACGACGTGAAGACCGGCGTCATCACGTACAAGATCGCCGCCCATGCGGCCGACCTCGCCAAGGGGCACCCGGGCGCCCAGGAGTGGGACGACGCCCTGTCCGACGCCCGCTTCGAGTTCCGGTGGGAGGACCAGTTCAACCTGGCCCTCGATCCGGACACGGCCCGGGAGTTCCACGACGAGACCCTCCCCGCGGAACCGGCCAAGACGGCCCACTTCTGCTCGATGTGCGGCCCGAAGTTCTGCAGCATGAAGATCTCGCAGGACATCCGCCGGGAGCACGGCGGCAGCCGGAGCGAGATCGAGGAGGGCATGGCGCAGAAGTCCAAGGAGTTCGCGGCGAGCGGGAACAGGGTGTACCTGCCGATCGCGGACTGAGCCGGCTCACGCAGATCCACGGTCCCTGAACAGGACAAGATCACGCGCGGTGTGATCGCAGTCCCTACCATGCCTGGCATGGGTGGGGTTGACGTGGCCAACGGAGTCGTCGGTGCCGTGCTGGGGATGCTGTGCGCGGTGCTCTTCCAGCAACCGCTGCAGGACGCCTGGTACAGGCTGCGTACTCGCTCCATGAGGGCGGTACGCAGCCTCCGGCAGCGGGAGGAGTCCGGCCCGGCGTGGCGGACCTTCTCCTTGGGCCCCCTTCACACGTCCGCCCTGATCGTGGAAGGGGACGGCGAGTCGTCCATAGCCAACGACTCCGTCTTCGTCCAGGTACTCGACGAGGAGATCCGGCTGCCCGCGGACATGGCGGGCTGGCGGGAGGAGATCGAGGCGGAGAGCGTGCGCCTGCGGGCAGAAGGCCGGACCCCCCTGTGGAACGGTTCACGCTATGCGGTCGAGTCCTTCGACGTGTCCCGGACCGCTCTCGACGAGCAGCCCGAGATCCACCTGCGGTTGCGCCCGACGGACTACTACACGTTCCTCGCGGCCCAGCAGCTCGATCGCCGGCTGGCCGACGGCACGACCCCGCGCACCCGCTATCTCGACCCGGACGATCCGCTGCGGGCCCCCGCGTTTCTGCACTGCAGTTTCGCCGTCAACATCGCGGTGGTGACCGCTGACGACATGCTGGTGGTCAGCCGTCGAAGCGACCGGGTTCGCATGGCTCCCGGCGTGTGGAACTCCTCCGTCAACGAAGGGCTGTCCCGGCACATCGACTCGTCGGGCCGAAGCGCCCCCGACCTGCACGGCGTCGCCCGGCGGGGTATGCGGGAGGAGCTTGCGATCGAGCCGAACGAGTACGCACTCGAGTTGCTGGCCTTCGTGCTGGACCTCGACAAGCGTCATTGGAGCGCCCATTTCCAGGCCAGGCTGACGGACTTGACCTGTGAGGGGCTGCAATCGCGCATGAGCCGCGGGGTCGCGGACCGATGGGAACACCAGACCATCGACTACGTGCCTTTCCGCCCTGCGCCGGTCATCAAGTACATGCTCCGTGCCGATCGCATCCATCGGTGGGCTCCACTCGCCCCCGCCCTCTTCCATCTCGCTCTGGTGCACACCTACGGGCGCACGTCGGTCGAGAGGGTGGCAGCGCAGATCGTCCGGCGCCTGGCGTGAAACCGGGACCCCGCTTCCCGTCGCCCCGGTCGTCCGGGGAGCGCGGGTCGTCGGGCGCCTGTCGGGGAGCGGGTGCCCGGGGCTAGTCCGGCTGGTGCTCCGGGCCCCCGAAGTCCGGGCTCGTGTAGTCCGGGCTGCTGAAGCTCGGCCGGGAGCCGCGGCCTCCGTCGTCCGGGCTGGAGAAGCCCGGGCGGTCGTACCCCAGGTGGGGCATGCGGCTGACCGGTGCCGAGGGCGCGGGGTGGTGGAGCGCGGCGGCCGCGCCGGGGTTGGCGAGCGCCTCCCGCAGGAACGGCAGGATGCCCCGCTCCAGCAGTGCCTCGCGCCATGCCTCCCGGGCCCGGTCGACCTCTCTGCGCAGCTCGCCGTACGGGCCCGTGTCGGCCGTCGGCTTGTTGCGCAGTGCGGTGAGCAGCAGCCCGACCGCGGCGACCAGGATGGCGACCGCGGTCACCGCGCCGAACACCCAGCCGGTGGTGAGCATGGTCCGGGCGAATCCCTGGTCGGGGTCGATCATCCGCAGGATGTAGCCGACGAGCAGGAAGATAGCGGCGGCGGTGCCGCCCAGGACGGGGGCGAGCACGGCGACGACGGCGACGGCGCCCGCGCCGGCGGTCTCGGCGGCGACCTCGCCCACGGTCGTGGCCAGCCCGGCCGCGCCCGAGCCCTCCTCGGACGAGCCCGTGTCGCGCACGGGCGCCGAGGCGGACGGGGCGGGCTGACGGAGTTCGTCGCGGAGCTTGACGTAGTGCTGGTACTCGGCCGACGCGGCGGCCGTGATGAGCGCGGTGGCGTTCAGCGCCATGGTGCGCAACTGCTCGGAGTTGAGCCGCTGTCCGACGGCGGACAGTTCCGGACGGTGTGGGGCGGAGCGCAGCGCCTCATCGAGGACCCGCTCGTACTCCTGGCGGTCCTCGCTCAGCAGGTGCTGCGGAACGCTGTTCATGTGCATCCCCCGATGCTCCGTAGGGCTTGGGGCTCGGCATGCTGACGAGCCGTCGGGCAGAAACGGAGGGGAGCCTGCTACGGATAAGCCGATGGTAGAGCGGTGACGGTGTGCGGTGACAGGGGGTTTACCGAAATTGGCCCCCCGTGGGAGGGGCCTCCGGGACGGTCGCTGTCGCCCGGTGAACGGTCAGGTGGCCAGGGGCAGTTGCTGGACCAGCAGTTTCCCGGCCATCGTCACGCCGCCGTCCATCGCGATGGCCAGCCCGTCGGCGTAGACGTGCGGACCCTCGACGACGGGGTCGGTGGCCTCCTCGTCCTCCTCGGAGCCCGCCTCGCCCAGCAGGTACGGGATCGGGCTGTGGCCGTGGACGATGCGGGTGCCGCCGTAGGTCTCGAGCAGCGAGCGCACGGCGTCGGCGCCGCCCTCGTCGCGGAAGGAGAACCGCTTGGTGAACTTGCGGAACAGGTCCCAGACCTCGTCGGCGTCGTTGCGCGTGAGCGTCTCGCGGACGGTGTCGTTGACCTCCTCGATGGAGCGGCCGTAGTCGAGGTAGGCGGTGGTGTCGGAGTGCACGAGCAGGTGCCCGTCCACCTCCTCGACGGCGTCCAGGCGGGCCATCCACTGCAGGTGGTGGTCCTGGAGGCGGTCCATGTCGGTCTTCTGGCCGCCGTTGAGCAGCCAGGCCGCCTGGAAGGTGGCGGTGCCGGCCCCGGAGTTGACGGGTGTGTCGCCGAAGCGCTTCGCGCCCAGCAGCAGCAGCTCGTGGTTGCCCATGAGCGCCTTGCAGTAGCCGCCGGCGGCGGCGGCCTCGGCGGACAGCCGCATGACCAGGTCGATCACACCGATGCCGTCCGGGCCGCGGTCGGTGAAGTCGCCCAGGAACCACAGCCGGGCGGTGCCCGCGCACCAGTTGCCGGCGGTGTCGAGCAGGCCCTTCTCCTGCAGGGCGGCCACCAGCTGGTCGAGGTAGCCGTGGACGTCGCCCACGACGTACAGCGGGCCCTGCCCGGTGGCGGCGGACTGCGGGGCTGCGGCGGCTTCGGGTTCGACGGTCACCTGGACAGTGTCACCCCGGTTCACGACCGGAAGGTCGCGCTGGGTCGGCGTGTAACCCTCCGGATACGTCTCGGCGGGCGGCGGGGTGACCTCGCCGGGGTGGACGCTGTGGACGTACGGACCGGTCTCGTGGACGTACGCGGGCACCCGGAAGTCGCGCAACGTCGCCGTCCGCTCCACCGCGGGTCCCTGACCGGCCCCCTGAGTCATCGACCCCTCCACCATCGCGCCGCATCTGCACCGCATCGGACTGCCTGGTCGTAGCGGCCCGCCGGTGTCGTGGGCCCATCATAGGAATGCGGATCGCGCCATGTGATGACCCAGGGGTGGTGAATCGGACCAAGACTCCGGTTCGCCGCGGCTTTCGCCCCGATTACGCCGTACTTCTACCACCGTGGGACCGTCCTCGCGCTTGTTCTCTTCGCGAGAACGATCCCGTCTCTCCGGGGGACCGGCCCCGTTTCCCCGGGGAGTGCGACCTTCCGTCACCCGGGAGCGGCCACCGGGGAGCGGCCACCCGGAAGCGACCGGCCGGGAGCGGCCACCCGGGAGCGGGGCCTCACGTCTCCTCGGGCGACCGCGGCGGGCTGACCGTCGTGCGCGGCGGCCGGCGCTGGGACGACGTGCGCACGATCAGCTCCGTCGGTATCACCTGCTCGACCGGCTGCTCCGACTCGACGCCCTCGATGGCGTCGATGAGGAGCTGGACGACCGCCGTGCCGATGCGCCGCGGCTTCAGGGAGAGCGTGGTGATCGGCGGTTCGGTGTTCGCGTAGACGGTGGACTCGCTGCAGCAGACGAGCAGCAGGTCCTCGGGGACGCGCAGGCCGTAGCGCCGGGCGGCGGCGAGCAGGTCGGTGCCGTTCGGGTCGAACAGTCCGTAGACGGCGTCGGGGCGGTCGGGCCGGGCGAGCAGCCGGTCGGCCGCAACGGCGCCGGCGCACGGGTCGTGCGCCGGGTAGGCCTCATAGACCGGGTCCTGGCCGACGCGCTCGCACCAGCGCAGGTACGCGGTGGTGGACAGGTGGGTGTAGGTGTCCGTGCTCGTGCCGGTCAGCAGGCCGATGCGGCGGGCGCCGGCGTCGGCCAGGTGGTCGAGGATGCCGAGCACGGCGGCCTCGTGGTCGTTGTCGACCCAGGCCGTGACGGGCAGCGCGCCGGCCGGGCGGCCGTCGGAGACGACGGGCAGACCCTGCCGGACGAGTTCGCCGACCACCGGGTCCTGGTCGGAGGGGTCGATGACGACCGTGCCGTCCAGCGCGACGTTCGACCACACGTCGTGCCGGGAGGTCGCGGGCAGGATGACGAGGGCGTAGCCGCGAGCCAGCGCGGCGGAGGTGGCGGCCCGTGCCATCTCTGCGAAGTACGCGAACTCGGTGAAGGTGAAAGGTTCATCCCCGTACGTCGTCACGGTCAGGCCGATGAGGCCCGACTTGCCGGTGCGGAGGGTCCGGGCGGCGGCCGAGGGCCGGTAGCCCAGCCGGTCGGCGACCTCTCGGACATGCCGCCGGGTGGCGTCCGGGAGCCGGCCCTTGCCGTTGAGGGCGTCGGAGACGGTCGTGATGGAGACTCCGGCGGCGGCGGCCACGTCTCTGATACCCGCCCGACCCGGCCGGCTGCCTCGCCGTGAGGTTTCCGCGCGGCTCACCTGGTGCTTCCCTGCTGCTGTCATGGCGAGCCGATAGTAGGGCTCATGCGGTGGGGTAGGGCGGACGCATATGCACGCGTTGACAGACACGTTTCTGCATGATCATGTGGCGGCAATTGCCTGCGAAGCAAAGGGGGTTGAGCGCTCCCATGGCAGTACGTGACGTGGTGGCGCGTGCGTACCTGCCCCGTGGCGGATGTTGCGAAGAGGTCTCAACTCACCTGCACGGGTGATGCGCGCCAGGGCGTGCACCACCGGCGCGTAGATATATGTGCGGCGCGCCCCCGGATTCGTACGCCTTCATACGTCGATGCCCTGGATGCCGGTGGGCTGCCGGGTCCCTCGCGGGGTCGCTTCGCCGTGGCTATACGCAGCGGCGCCGAATCCTCATAAGGTGAGGAGTATTGGATGTCGGCGGCGGTCATGGGCCGCCGGTCTTCACGAGGAGGACTGCGGTGAGCGAGACGAGCCCCAAGCTGCGCGCCGAGCTGGAGGGGATCCCCACCTACAAGCCGGGCAAGCCCGCTGCGGCCGGGGGACCGGTGGCCTACAAGCTGTCCTCCAACGAGAACCCCTACCCGCCGCTGCCGGGCGTCATGGAGACCGTGACGGCGGCGGCCTGCACCTTCAACCGCTACCCGGACATGGCCTGCACGGCGCTGATGAACGAGCTGTCCGAGCGGTTCGGCGTGCCCCTCTCCCACCTGGCCACCGGCACCGGGTCGGTCGGCGTCGCCCAGCAGCTGATCCAGGCCACCTCCGGTCCGGGCGACGAGGTGATCTACGCCTGGCGCTCCTTCGAGGCGTACCCGATCATCACGCAGATCAGCGGCGCGACCTCGGTGCAGGTGCCGCTGACCTCGGGGGATGTGCACGACCTCGACGCGATGGCGGACGCCATCACCGACCGGACCCGGCTGATCTTCGTCTGCAATCCCAACAACCCGACCGGCACGGTCGTACGGCGGGCGGAGCTGGAGCGCTTCCTCGACCGGGTCCCCGGTGACGTGCTGGTGGTGCTCGACGAGGCCTACCGCGAGTTCATCCGCGACCCCGAGGTGCCGGACGGCATCGAGCTGTACCGGAACCGGCCCAACGTCTGCGTCCTGCGCACCTTCTCCAAGGCGTACGGCCTGGCCGGCCTGCGGGTAGGGTTCGCCGTCGCCCACGAGCCGGTGGCGGCCGCGCTGCGCAAGACCGCGGTACCGTTCGGGGTCAGTCAGCTCGCGCAGGAGGCGGCGATCGCCTCGCTGCGGGCCGAGGACGAGCTGCTCGGACGGGTCGGTTCGCTGGTGTGTGAGCGCACGCGCGTGGTCGACGGGCTGCGCACCCAGGGCTGGACCGTGCCGGAGACGCAGGCCAACTTCGTGTGGCTGCGGCTGGGGGAGCGCACGGTCGGCTTCGCGGAGGCCTGTGAGCAGGCGGGCGTGGTGGTGCGACCGTTCCCGGGCGAGGGTGTGCGGGTGACGGTCGGCGAGGCCGAGGCGAACGACATCTTCCTGAAGGTGGCGGAAGGGTTCCGCAGGGAGCTCTGAATCGAGCGGGACAATCGTGGTGGAGCCGGTCGGCGTCAGTCGTCGACCGGCTCCACGCGTATCGGGTCGCCGTCACGGATGGTGGCCAGCAGCCGGGGGTCGCCGTCGACGCGGCCCAGGACGTTGCACGGGCTGGCGAGACGGCATTCGTCGCCCTGGCTGATGGGCGTGGGGCCGTAGGGGAGCGCCAGTGCGTCACCGTCCATCCAGAAGACGACCGTGCCCGGCTCGACGACCTGCCGGGCGCCTGTTTCACGTGAAACCGACACTCCCGTGTCGAAGTACACCTCTTCGCCCCAGGTCCGGGCGGTGGAAACCAGCGGCAGCGTCTTGCTGAGGGCTTGGGTGGTCGGAGTGTCGTCGAGGGTCGCGGTGAGGTGCCCGGAGGGCCAGGAGATCCGGATCCGGGTCGGTGTGTGCGTCTGCATGCGACAGATTCAACATTATGTTGAAGTTCCCGCCAAGGGTTGACGAGCGTCACACGGGGCCCCCTCCGACCCTCGAATGTGCGTGCTGCATAATGGCTTGTGAATGTGAACGCTTTCACAAGC
Source organism: Streptomyces sp. NPDC017943 (assembly GCF_044328425.1). Classification (NCBI taxonomy): domain Bacteria; kingdom Bacillati; phylum Actinomycetota; class Actinomycetes; order Kitasatosporales; family Streptomycetaceae; genus Streptomyces; species Streptomyces sp. NPDC017943. The sequence goes on from NZ_JBIRHH010000004.1 coordinate 582,453, forward strand.
GTAGGTAAGGAGCGGCGACGTGGACCTGGCTCTGGCGCCGGAGACCCTGGCGCGATGGCAGTTCGGCATCACCACCGTCTACCACTTCCTGTTCGTCCCCCTGACGATCTCGCTGGCCGCGCTGACGGCCGGTCTGCAGACCGCCTGGGTGCGGACGGAGAAGGAGAAGTACCTCCGGGCGACCAAGTTCTGGGGGAAGCTCTTCCTGATCAACATCGCGATGGGCGTGGTGACGGGCATCGTGCAGGAGTTCCAGTTCGGCATGAACTGGTCCGACTACTCGCGCTTCGTCGGTGACGTCTTCGGTGCTCCGCTGGCCTTCGAGGCCCTCATCGCGTTCTTCTTCGAGTCCACCTTCATCGGCCTGTGGATCTTCGGCTGGGACAAGCTGCCGAAGAAGATCCACCTGGCCTGCATCTGGATGGTCTCGATCGGCACGCTGCTGTCGGCGTACTTCATCCTGGCCGCCAACTCCTGGATGCAGCACCCGGTCGGCTACCGGATCAACGAGTCCAAGGGCCGCGCCGAGCTCACCGACTTCTGGCTGGTACTCACCCAGAACACCGCGCTCAACCAGGTCTTCCACAGCTTCTCCGCCGCCTTCCTGACCGGAGGCGCCTTCATGGTGGGCATCGCCGCCTTCCACCTGCTGCGCAAGAAGCACATCCCCGTCATGCGGACCTCCCTCCGCCTCGGCCTCGTCACCGTTGCCGTCGGCGGCCTGCTCACCGCGGTCAGCGGCGACACGCTGGGCAAGGTCATGTACGAGCAGCAGCCGATGAAGATGGCCGCCGCCGAGGCGCTGTGGGACGGCGAGAAGCCGGCGCCCTTCTCGGTGTTCGCCTACGGGGACGTGGACGAGGGCCACAACAAGGTCGCCCTGGAGATTCCCGGACTGCTCTCCTTCCTGGCCCACAGCGACTTCGAGTCGTACGTGCCGGGCATCAACGACACCAACAAGGCGCTCCAGGAGAAGTTCGGCCCCGGCGACTACAAGCCCATCGTCCCCGTCGCCTACTGGGGCTTCCGCTGGATGATCGGGTTCGGCATGGCGTCGTTCTCGATCGGCCTGCTCGGACTGTGGCTCACCCGCAAGAAGTTCCTGCTGCCGGCCGCCTGGCGCACCGGCGACGACGAGGTGCCGCATCTGGTGCTGCTGCGCAAGCCGCTGCAGCCGCGTCTCACCCGCCTGTGGTGGCTGGCGGCGGTCTGGACGATGGCCTTCCCGCTGATCGCCAACGCGTGGGGCTGGATCTTCACCGAGATGGGCCGTCAGCCCTGGGTCGTCTACGGCCTGTTCCAGACGCGTGACGCGGTCTCCCCCGGCGTCTCCCAGGCCGAGGTCCTCACCTCGATGCTCGTCTTCACCACGCTGTACGCCGTCCTCGCCGTGATCGAGGTCAAGCTGCTCGTGAAGTACGTCAAGGCCGGGCCGCCCGAGCTCACCGAGGCCGACCTCAACCCGCCCACGAAGATCGGCGGCGACTCCCGGGACGCCGACAAGCCGATGGCCTTCTCGTACTAGGCCGAGGGAGCTGCACAGTCATGGAACTGCACGACGTCTGGTTCGTCCTGATCGCCGTCCTGTGGACCGGCTACTTCTTCCTGGAGGGCTTCGACTTCGGGGTCGGGGTGCTCACGCGGCTGCTGGCCCGCAACCGGCCCGAGAAGCGGGTCCTGATCAACACCATCGGGCCCGTCTGGGACGGGAACGAGGTGTGGCTGCTCTCGGCGGGCGGCGCGACCTTCGCCGCCTTCCCCGAGTGGTACGCCACGCTCTTCTCCGGCTTCTACCTGCCACTGCTGCTGATTCTGGTCTGCCTGATCGTCCGGGGCGTGGCCTTCGAGTACCGCGTGAAGCGGCCCGAGGAGACGTGGCAGCGCAACTGGGAGACGGCGATCTTCTGGACCTCGCTCCTGCCGGCCTTCCTGTGGGGCGTGGCCTTCGGCAACATCGTGCGGGGCGTGAAGATCGACCAGGACTTCAACTACGCCGGTGGGGTCCTGGACCTGCTCAATCCGTACGCGCTGCTGGGCGGTCTGGTCACGCTGACGCTGTTCACCTTCCACGGGACGGTGTTCGTCGGCCTCAAGACCGTCGGGGAGATCCGGGAACGGGCGCGGACGCTGGCACTGCGGGTCGGCGCGGTCACCGCCGTGCTGGCGCTCGCCTTCCTGCTCTGGACGCAGGCAGAGCGTGGTGACGGCGCGTCGCTGGTCGCGCTGGTCGTGGCCGTGGCGGCGCTGGTCGCGGCCCTGGGTGCCGCACGGGCGGGGCGTGAGGGCTGGGCGTTCGCCCTGTCGGGCATCACGATCGTCGCCACCGTGGCGATGCTGTTCCTGACGCTGTTCCCGAACGTCATGCCGTCGACGCTGAACGCGGACTGGAGCCTGACGGTCACCAACGCCTCGTCCAGCCCGTACACGCTGAAGATCATGACCTGGTGCGCCGGGGTGGCCACCCCCGTGGTCCTGCTCTACCAGAGCTGGACGTACTGGGTCTTCCGCAAGCGGATCGGCACCCAGCACCTCGCCGACCCCGTGCACTGAGGTGTGTTTCACGTGAAACCGATCGATCCGCGTCTGCTCCGCTACGCCCGTGCCACCCGGGTGTTCCTGGTGGCCGTCGTCGCCCTCGGCGCGCTGGGGGCGGGGCTGGTCATCGCGCAGGCCATGCTCATCGCCGAGGTGGTGGTCGGGGCGTTCCAGCACCGCATGACGGTGTCCGACCTCGCCACTCCCCTGGTGCTGCTGGTCGCCGTGGCGGCCGGGCGGGCGCTGGTCGGCTGGCTGACGGAACTCGCCGCCCATCGGGCGAGTGCGGCAGTGAAGTCGGAGCTGCGGGGGCGGCTGCTGGAGCGTGCGGCCTCCCTGGGGCCGGGGTGGCTGGGCGGGCAGCGGACCGGTTCGCTGGTCGCCCTGGCCACCCGGGGTGTCGACGCACTGGACGACTACTTCGCGCGGTACCTGCCGCAGTTGGGTCTCGCGGTGGTCGTGCCGGTGGCGGTGCTGGCGCGGATCGTCACCGAGGACTGGGTCTCCGCGGCGATCATCGTGGGCACTCTGCCCCTCATCCCGGTCTTCATGGTGCTGATCGGCTGGGCGACCCAGTCCCGGATGGACCGTCAGTGGCGGCTGCTGTCGCGGCTGTCCGGGCACTTCCTGGACGTGGTCGCCGGGTTGCCGACGCTGAAGGTCTTCGGTCGGGCCAAGGCGCAGGCGGAGTCGATCCGGCAGATCACCGGCGCATACCGGCGGGCGACCATGCGGACGCTGCGGATCGCCTTCCTGTCGTCCTTCGCGCTCGAACTCCTCGCGACGATCTCGGTGGCACTGGTCGCCGTGACCGTCGGCATGCGGCTCGTGCACGGCGAGATGGACCTGTCCATCGGCCTGGTCATCCTGATCCTGGCGCCCGAGGCGTATCTGCCGCTGCGGCAGGTCGGCGCGCAGTACCACGCGGCGGCGGAGGGGCTGGCGGCGGCCGAGGAGATCTTCGAGGTCCTGGAGACTCCCCTGCCGGTGTCCGGCTCCGCGCCCGTGCCGGAGGGCGCGCTGTCCTTCGAGGACGTCACCGTCCGGTACCCGGGCCGCTCCACGGACGCCGTCTCGCGGATCTCCTTCAGCGTCGAGCCCGGGGAGACGGTCGCCCTGGTCGGCCCCAGCGGTGCGGGCAAGTCGACCCTGCTGGACGTGCTCCTCGGGTTCGTCCGGCCCACCGGGGGACGGGTCCGGGTCGGCGGGACCGATCTGGCGGACGCCGACCTGGAGCAGTGGCGGTCCCGGATCGCCTGGGTTCCTCAGCGCCCGCACCTGTACGCCGCGACGATCGCCGAGAACGTGCGGCTGGCACGGCCCGACGCGGACGACGGCGCCGTACGGCGGGCGCTGCGGGACGCCGGGGCACTGGAGTTCGTGGACGCGCTGCCCGAGGGTGCCGGAACGGTGCTCGGCGAGGGCGGGGCGGGGCTGTCGGCCGGGCAGAGGCAGCGGCTGGCGCTGGCCCGGGCGTTCCTCGCGGACCGGCCCGTGCTGCTGCTCGATGAGCCGACCGCTGCGCTGGACGGAGCCACCGAGGCGGAGGTCGTGGCAGCGGTGCGGCGGCTGGCGGCCGGCCGGACGGTGCTGCTCGTCGTGCACCGGCCCGCGCTGCTGGAGGTGGCGGACCGGGTGGTGCGCCTGGGGGAGCCCGAGACGCCCGCCGCCGCGGTGGTCCGGCCTGCCGTCCGAGAAGGCGGGGCGCGTCCGGTCGTTGCCGCGCAGCCGCCCGTTCCCCCGGAAACCCTCGACCGGCCCGTACCGGGCGGGGTCCTCGGGCGGGTGCGTGCCGTGTCCGGGGCCCGGCGCGGCCGGCTGGGGCTCGCGCTGCTCCTCGGTTCGCTCGCACTGGGCAGCGCGGTCGGGCTCATGGCCACGTCGGGATGGCTCATCTCGCGGGCCTCGCAGCAGCCGCCCGTGCTCTATCTGATGATGGCCGTGACGGCCACGCGGGCGTTCGGCATCGGGCGGGCCGTGTTCCGGTACGCCGAGCGCCTGGTGTCGCACGACGCCGTGCTGCGGATGCTGGCCGACACCCGGGTCGCGGTCTTCCGCAGGCTGGAGCGGCTGGCCCCGGCCGGGCTGCACCGCACCCGCCGGGGCGACCTGCTCTCCCGCCTGGTCGCCGATGTGGACGCGCTCCAGGACTACTGGCTGCGCTGGCTGCTGCCGGCCGGGTCCGCGCTCGTCGTGTCCGCCGTCTCCGTCGGTTTCACGGCGTGGCTGCTGCCCGAGGCGGGTGGCGTGCTCGCGGCCGGGCTGCTCGCCGCCGGAGTGGGCGTGCCCCTGGTCACGGGGGCCGTCGCCCGGCGGGCCGAGCACCGGCTCGCCCCCGCCCGCGGGGCGCTCGCCACGCGGGTGACCGACCTGCTCACCGGCACGGCGGAACTCGCCGTCGCGGGCGCGCTGCCCGCGCGGGTCGGGCAGACGCGCGAGGCCGACAGGACGCTCACCCGGATCGCCTCGCGCGCCGCCACCGCCACGGCCCTCGGAGACGGGCTCACCGCGCTGGTGTCGGGCCTGACCGTCACGGCGGCCGCTTTGGCCGGTGTGCAGGCGGTCGCGGCCGGACGGCTGGACGGCGTGGCCCTGGCCGTCGTCGTCCTCACCCCGCTGGCCGCGTTCGAGGCCGTGCTCGGGCTGCCGCTCGCCGTGCAGTACCGGCAGCGCGTCCACCGCAGCGCCGGGCGGGTCTTCGAGGTCCTGGACGCCCCGGAACCCGTACGGGAGCCGGAGCGGCCCCTGCGGGCACCCGCGTCACCCTTCCCGGTCGTCGTTGAGGGCCTGGCGGCCCGGCACGCGGGCCAGGACCGGGACGCCCTCGGCGGAGTGGACCTGAGCCTCGAGGAGGGCCGCCGGATCGCCGTGGTCGGGCCCTCCGGCTCCGGCAAGACGACCCTGGCGCAGGTGCTGCTGAGGTTCCTCGACGCACGGGCCGGCGCGTACACCCTTGCGGGCGTCGACGCGCACGGGCTGGCCGGGGACGACGTGCGGGCGATGGTCGGGCTGTGCGCGCAGGACGCCCACCTCTTCGACAGCTCCCTGCGCGAGAACCTGCTGCTCGCCAGGAAGGACGCCGACGAGGAGGACCTGTGGGCGGTGCTCGACCGGGTCCGGCTGCTGGACTGGGCCCGCACCCTGCCGGACGGGCTCGACACGCTGGTCGGTGAGCACGGTGCGCGGCTGTCGGGCGGGCAGCGGCAGCGGCTGGCCCTGGCGCGGGCCCTGCTCGCCGACTTCCCCGTCCTGGTGCTGGACGAGCCCGCCGAGCACCTCGACCTGCCGACCGCCGACGCCCTCACCGCCGACCTGCTGGCCGCCACCGAGGGCCGCACCACGCTGCTCATCACGCACCGGCTGGCCGGACTGGACGCCGTGGACGAGGTGGTCGTGCTCGACGCGGGACACGTCGTGCAGCGCGGCCGGTACGCCGAACTGGTGGACCGGGAGGGCCCGTTGCGGCGCATGGCGGAGCGGGAGGCGGCGGTGGAGCCGCTCGTGGGCGCCGCGTAGTCCGCGGCTGAGCCGAGGCCGCCCCGGCCGGTCCGTCTGGGCCGTTCGGGGCAGCCGGTCCCCCGGCCGTACGACGAGAACAGGACCGGGCGGCCGGGGCGGGTGACGATCGCTGACATGCGCTCATATCGCCGTCATCGTCTGCTGGTTCCGGTGTTGCTGTGCGGGCTGGCCGTCCTCGCGGCCCGGCCGGGATCGGCCGACGAGGAGTACGGCACCGGCACCGGAGCCGGCGGCACGGAATCGGCCTCGGGCGGGCTCAGCGCCGAGGTGGTCCGGCTGTACGAGGAGGCCGCCGTCGCGACCCGGCGGTACGAGGCGGGCCGCGCGGAGGCCGAGGAGCAGCGGGACAGAGCCCGGCGGGCGGAGGACCTGCTGGACGCGCAGCGGGAGCACATCGCGGCCCTGCACGAGGACCTGGGCCGGATCGCCCGGGCGCAGTACCGGGGCAGCGGGGGACTGCCCGTGGCGGCGCAGATGATCCTCGCCGACGGCCCCGACGCCCTGATGCGGGGTCAGCACGCCTTCGCACAGGCGGATCTGGCACTGAACAACGCGATCAGCAGGAGCAGCCGCGCCGAGGCACGGCTCGCCGCGGACGAGGCAAGGGCGGCGGCGCTGTGGGAGCGGCTGGAGAAGCGGAACGCCCAGCTCGCCGCGTTGAAGGCGGGAATCGAGGAGAAGCTCGCATCGGCCCGCGAGCAGCTCCAGGGAGAGGCGGACGCCGCCGTCGCCGCGGGCTCCTGCCCGGGAGCCGTCCGGCTCGACCAGCCGGCGACGGGCTTCACCAGCGCCTGGGTCGCACCCGTAGAGACGTACGAACTGTCCGCGTCCTACGGCAGCGGTGGTGCGCGGTGGTCGAACCGGCACACCGGGCAGGACTTCGCGGTGCCGATCGGGACGCCCGTGCGGGCCGTGGGCGCGGGCCGCGTGGTGAGCGTGTCCTGCGGCGGCGCCTTCGGCATCCAGATCGTGCTGAAGCACGCGGGCGGCTACTACACGCAGTACGCCCACCTCTCGTCCGTCGCGGTCGACCAGGGCGAACTCGTCGAACCGGGCCAGTGGATCGGCCAGTCCGGCACCACCGGGAACTCCACGGGACCGCACCTGCACTTCGAGGCCCGGGTCACGCCCGAGACGGGTTCGGCGGTGAACCCGGTCTCCTGGCTGGACGCCCGCGGCGTGTCACTGTGACCGGACGAGCCGCTCGCCGGATCTCGCCCGGGGCCTGAGGGCCGCCCGCTACCGGCGTTCGGCCAGCAGCCGCTCGATCACGACCGCCACGCCGTCCTCGTTGTTCGCGACCGTCCGGCCGGAGGCGGCGGCGATCACGTCCGGGTGGGCGTTGCCCATCGCGTACGACCGGCCGGCCCAGGTCAGCATCTCCACGTCGTTCGGCATGTCGCCGAAGGCGACGACCTCCTCGTGGGAGATGCCGCGCTCGGCGCAGCACAGGGCGAGCGTGCTCGCCTTGGACACCTCGGGGCCGCTGATCTCCAGCAGGGCGCTGGGGCTGGAGCGGGTGACGTTGGCGCGGTCGCCGATGGCGAGGCGGGCCAGGGTCAGGAAGGCGTCCGGGTCGATCTCGGGGTGGTAGGCGAGGATCTTCAGCACCGGCTCGCCTGCGGCGCGGTGGTGGGCCGACAGCAGCTCCTCGGCCGGGGCGAGGCTGTCCGGTATCTCCATGTGCAGCTTCGGGTACGCCGGCTCCTGGTAGAAGCCGTAGGTCTGCTCGACCGCGTACACCGTGCCGGGCGCGGCATCCCGCAGCAGCCGGACGGCGTCCAGGGCGTTCTCCCGGGCCAGCTCGCGGACCTTCACGAAGCGGTGGGCACCGGGGCCGCCGTGCAGGTCCACCACGGCGGCGCCGTTCCCGCAGATCGCCAGGCCGTGGCCGTGGACGTGGGCGCTGACGACGTCCATCCAGCGGGCCGGGCGGCCGGTGACGAAGAAGACCTCGATGCCCGCCTCCTCCGCGGCGGCCAGGGCCGCGACCGTGCGCGGGGAGACCGACTTGTCGTCACGCAGCAGGGTGCCGTCGAGGTCGGTGGCGATCAGTCGCGGCGGGACGGTCTCGGCCGCGGTCTCGGGCTGTCGGGTCGCTGAAGTCACCCGGCCATTGTCCCGCACATGCCTGCACGGACGGGCGGGTGTGCGCACAGGTGAGTGGATACGGCTTCCCACCGGGCGGCCTCGCGGCTCACCGCAGCTGCGCCGGCGCCTCCATCGCGATCTGCTCGAAGACCTTCTGCTCCGCGGCGAACTGCGAGTCGGGGATCGGCCAGTGGACCACGAGCTCGGTGAAGCCCAGCTCCGCGTGCCGGCCGGCGAAGTCGACGAAGGCGTCCAGGGACGCCAGCGGCCCCTGGCGATCCGGGGTGAAGCCGGTGAGCAGGATCTTGTCGAGGCCGTTCACGTCCCGGCCGGTCTCGGCGCAGATGTCGGTCAGCTTCTCCACCTGCCGGCGAATGGCCTGAACCGACTGCTCCGGAGTGCCGTTCTCGAACAGCTTCGGGTCGCCGGTGGTGACCCAGGCCTGTCCGTGCCGGGCGGCGAGGCGCAGCCCGCGCGGCCCGGTGGCGGCCACCGCGAAGGGCAGCCGGGGCCGCTGCACACAACCGGGGATGTTCCGTGCCTCGTGGGCCGAGTAGAAGTCACCCTCGTACGACACGGCGTCCTCGCTGAGCAGCCGGTCGAGCAGGGGGACGAACTCGGCGAAGCGGTCGGCGCGCTCGCGCGGGGTCCAGGGCTCCTGGCCGAGTGCCGTGGCGTCGAAACCGGAGCCGCCCGCACCTATGCCCAGGGTGATCCGCCCTCCCGAGATGTCGTCGAGGGAGATCAGCTCCTTGGCGAGGGTCACCGGGTGTCGGAAGTTCGGCGAGGTCACGAGGGTGCCCAGCCGCATCCGCTCGGTGACGGCCGCGGCGGCGGTGAGGGTCGGGACGGCGCCGAACCACGGTCCGTCCCGGAAGGTGCGCCAGGACAGGTGGTCGTAGGTGTACGCGGCGTGGAAGCCGAGCTGCTCCGCCCGCGTCCAGGCCGCACGGCCGCCCTCGTGCCAGCGGCGGTAGGGCAGGATCACGGTGCTCAGGTGCAGACTCATGCCGTCGAGCCTAAAGGAGGTCGGCGGGGCGGCCGTGTTTCACGTGAAACAGTCACCACGCGTCGCGGACTGGGCGCAGCCCGTCAGTGGGGTCCGGGGAAGCGCAGATATTCCGGCGGCACCGCTTCGGTCAGCCACACGCCGTTCTCGCTCACCTGGAAGACATGGCCGTCGCGGTGCATGGCGGCCGCGTCCACGCCGAGCACGACCGGCCGTCCCCGGCGGGCGCCCACCCGGGTGGCCGTCTCGCGGTCGGGTGAGAGGTGCACGGCGTGCCGGTTCATCGGCCGGAGACCCTCGGCCCGGATTGCCTCCAGGTGGCGGGCGACGGTGCCGTGGTAGAGGTGGGCGGGCGGAGTCGCCGGTGACAGACCGAGGTCGACCTCGACGCTGTGGCCCTGGCTGGCGCGGATCCGGCTGCCCTCCACGGCGAACCGCCGCTTGTCGTTGGTGGCCACGGCCTGGTCCAGCTCGTCCCGGGAGAACCGGAAGCCGTGCGCGGCGGCCGCGGCGATCAGGGTGTCGATCTCCACCCAGCCGGCCTCGTCGAGCGTCAGACCGATCCGCTCCGGTTGGTGGCGCAGGTGCTTGGAGAGGTACTTCGACACCTTCACGGTGCGTCTTTCGTCCATCCCACCAGGGTGCTGGAGAGACGTGAATCACGCGATCGAGTTTTGTCCACCACGTTTGATCCACAGCCAAGTGGTGTTATCCACAGGAAGAGTGGGCTTCGCTGTGGACAACTGGTGCTTCCGCGCCGGGTGTTGGCGCCCTCTCACACGGGCGGCTTGACCCGGGCGATCCCGCGCAGCAACCCCGGGGCGACCCGGGCCAGCAGTCGGGCGCCCCGCGCCTCCGGTGTCACCGGCACCACCGCGGCATCGCGTGCCACCGCCCGCAGGATCGCGCGAGCCACCTTCTCCGGCGGGTAGTTGCGCAGCCCGTACAGACGGGCGGCGCGCCGCTGGAGCCGCTTCTCCTCCCGGGCGTCGACCCCGGCAAAACGTGCCGTGGACGTGATGGCCGTGTTCACGAAACCGGGGCAGACTGCCGTCACCCCGATCCCCTGGCCGGCGAGTTCCGCCCGCAGGCACTCGCTGAGCATCAGCACGGCCGCCTTCGAGGTGCTGTACGCCGGAAGCGCGCGGGAGGGCTGGTAGGCCGCGGCGGAGGCCACGTTCACGATGTGGCCGCCCTGTCCGCGCTCGGCCATCCGCCGGCCGAAGACCCGGCAGCCGTGGATGACACCCCACAGGTTGACGTCGAGGACCTTCCTCCACTCCTCGGGCGTGGTGTCGAAGAAGGAGCCCGACAGCCCGATTCCGGCGTTGTTCACGAGCACGTCGACCACACCGTGGTCGGCGGTGACCTTCTCGGCGAGCTTCTCCATGCCCTGCTCGTCGGACACGTCGGCCGTCTCCGCCCAGGCCCCGGCCGCGCCCGCCGCGCGCGCCGACCCGGCCGTGCGGACGGCCGCCTCCGCGTTGCGGTCGACCGCCACCACGCGTGCTCCCGCAGCGGCGAACGCGAGCGCCGTCGCCCGTCCGATGCCGCTGCCCGCGCCGGTGACCAGCACGAGCTGCCCCGCGAAGCGCTCGGCGTGCTCCCCGCTCGCCGGCACCGGCGCGTGCCCGGCCTCGACGGACGTCACGAACGCGCCGATCCACGAGGCGAGCTGGTCCGGGCGGGTCCGTGGGACCCAGTGCCCCGCCTGCACGGTCCTGCGGGTCAGCTGCGGAACCCACTGCTCCAGCTCGTCGGTGAGCCGCTCCGAGAGGAATCGGTCCTCCAGCGGTGTCACGAGCTGCACGGGCGCGTGGGCACGGGCGTCGGTGCGGGGAACCCGCAGCCGGGACCGCACGTTGTCCCGGTACAGCCAGGCGCCGTGGGCCGCGTCCGAGGGCAGCGAGGGGAGCGGGTACTCGCCCGTCGGCACCTTCTCGACGCGCTCCAGCACCTTGGGCCAGCGCTTGCCGAGCGGGCCGCGCCAGGCCAGCTCGGGCAGCAGGGGCGTCTGGAGGAGGTAGACGTACCAGGACCGGGCGCCCTGTCCGAGCAGCTGGCCGATCCGGCGCGGGGTGGGCCGTCTCAGGCGCCGTGTGATCCAGTGGCCGAAGTGATCCAGGGAGGGACCGGAGATCGACGTGAACGAGGCGATGCGCCCCTCCGTGCGCCGCACGGTGGTGAACTCCCAGGCCTGCACCGACCCCCAGTCGTGGCCGACCAGATGCACCGGCCGGCCGGGGCTCACCGCGTCCGCGACGGCGAGGAAGTCGTCCGTCAGCTTCTCCAGCGTGAATTCGCCGCGCAGCGGCCGCGGCGCCGTCGACCGGCCGTGGCCGCGGACGTCGTACGCCACCACGTGGAAGTCACCGGCGAGCCGCGCGGCGACCTCCGACCACACCTCCTTGGTGTCGGGGTAGCCGTGCACCAGGACGACCGTGGGCCGTGCCGGGTCTCCCAGCTCGGCCACGCACAGCTCGACCCCGCCGGTCCGGACCCTGCGCTCGCGCGCGCCCCTGAGCAACGTCATCCGGCGAATCTGGCAGTTGTTAGAGAGTTCGTCAATAGGGCGCCCCGAGCCCCGCTACCCCGGGAGAAGCAGGTCCCCTAAGGGCGCCTAATACTCCAGGCTGACCCCAAGACAGCTCTGCGGAGTGACGACCTCCTCGTGGACGGCCCCTACCGTCGAAGCGTGACTGTGATCGCGACCGAAAGCCTGAGCAAGCGGTTCCCCCGGGTGACCGCGCTTGACCGGCTCTCCGTGGACGTCGGGCCCGGTGTGACCGGACTCGTCGGAGCCAACGGGGCCGGCAAGTCCACACTGATCAAGATCCTGCTGGGTCTGTCCCCCGCCACGGAGGGCCGCGCCGCAGTGCTCGGCCTCGACGTCGCCACCCAGGGCGCCGCCATCCGCGAACGTGTCGGGTACATGCCCGAGCACGACTGCCTGCCGCCGGACGTCTCGGCCACCGAGTTCGTCGTCCACATGGCGCGGATGTCCGGCCTGCCCGCCACGGCGGCGCGCGAGCGCACCGCCGACACCCTGCGCCACGTCGGCCTGTACGAGGAGCGCTACCGCCCCATCGGCGGCTACTCCACCGGCATGAAGCAGCGGGTGAAGCTCGCGCAGGCCCTGGTGCACGACCCGCAGCTGGTCTTCCTGGACGAGCCGACCAACGGCCTGGACCCGGTCGGCCGGGACGAGATGCTCGGCCTGATCCGCCGCATCCACACCGACTTCGGCATCTCGGTCCTGGTCACCTCGCACCTGCTGGGCGAACTGGAACGCACCTGCGACCACGTCGTCGTGGTGGACGGCGGCAAGCTCCTGCGCTCCAGCTCCACCACGGACTTCACCCAGACCACGACCACCCTGGCCATCGAGGTCACCGACTCGGACGAACACCCGGACGGCACCCGCGCGGTCCGTGAGGCGCTGCACGCGCGCGGGGTGAGCGTCGAGGACGGCAGCGGCCTGCCGGGCGCCGGCCACATCCTCCTGCTCACCGCGCAGGGCGAGGAGACGTACGACCTGGTCAGAGACGTGATCGCCGATCTCGGGCTCGGCCTGGTGCGCATGGAGCAGCGCCGGCACCACATCTCCGAGGTCTTCACCACCGGCGACCGGAACGAGCAGCGGAAGGAGGCGGTCGGCCATGGCGGTTGAGCACTCCACGGGGGCGCCCGCCCCGGCACCGGGTGACCAGACCCGCATCCACAACATCGGCTACCGCAGCTACGACGGACCGCGCCTCGGCCGCGCCTACGCCCGCCGCTCGCTGTACTCGCAGTCCCTGCGCGGCTCCTACGGCCTCGGCCGCTCGGTGAAGTCCAAGGTGCTGCCGATGCTGCTGTTCGTGGTGATGTGCGTGCCCGCGGCCATCATGGTCGCCGTCGCGGTCGCCACGAAGGCCAAGGAACTGCCCCTGGACTACACGCGCTACGCGATCGTCATGCAGGCGGTCATCAGCCTGTACGTCGCCTCGCAGGCGCCCCAGTCGGTCTCGCGGGACCTGCGCTTCAGGACCGTACCGCTGTACTTCTCGCGGCCCATCGAGACCGCCGACTACGTCCGCGCCAAGTTCGCGGCGCTGGCCTCGGCGCTGTTCATCCTGACGGCCGCCCCGCTGCTCGTGCTCTACGTGGGCGCTCTCCTGGCCAAGCTCGACTTCGCCGACCAGACCGAGGGATTCGGACAGGGATTGGTGTCCGTGGCGCTGCTCTCCCTGCTCTTCGCCGGCATCGGCCTGGTCATCGCGTCCTTCACCCCGCGCCGCGGCTTCGGCATCGCGGCCGTGATCGCCGTGCTGACCATCACCTACGGCGCCGTCTCCACCCTCCAGGCCATCGCCGACGCCCAGGGCAGCGGCGACGCCGTGCCGTGGATCGGGCTGTTCTCGCCGATCACCATCGTCGACGGGGTGCAGTCCGCGTTCCTGGGCGCGACCTCCGCCTCCCCCAGCGGGGTGGGCCCGAGCACCGCCGAGGGCGTCGCCTACGTCCTCGTCGCCCTGGGCCTGATCGCGGCGAGCTACGGCCTCCTGATGCGCCGCTACAAGAAGGTGGGACTGTGACCACGCTCAGCATCGACCACGTCTCCCGCTGGTTCGGCAACGTGGTCGCCGTCAACGACATCACCATGACCATCGGACCCGGCGTCACGGGCCTGCTCGGGCCCAACGGCGCCGGCAAGTCCACCCTCATCAACATGATGGGCGGCTTCCTCGCCCCCTCCACGGGCACGGTCACCCTCGACGGCAGGCCCGTCTGGCGCAACAAGGAGATCTACCGGCACATCGGCGTCGTCCCCGAGCGGGAGGCGATGTACGACTTCCTCACCGGCAAGGAGTTCGTCCTCGCCAACGCCGAACTGCACGGACTGGGCGCCAAGGCGGCCCAGCGGGCCCTGGCCACCGTGGAGATGGAGTACGCGCAGGACCGCAAGATCCAGACGTACTCCAAGGGCATGCGCCAGCGCGTGAAGATGGCGAGCGCCCTGGTGCACGACCCCGCGCTCCTGCTGCTCGACGAGCCCTTCAACGGCATGGACCCGCGCCAGCGCATGCAGCTGATGGACCTGCTGCGGCGGATGGGCGACGAGGGCCGCACGGTGCTGTTCTCCTCCCACATCCTCGAAGAGGTCGAGCAGCTCGCCTGGCACATCGAGGTCGTCGTCGCCGGCCGGCACGCCGCCAGCGGTGACTTCCGCAAGATCCGCCGCCTGATGACCGACCGGCCGCACCGCTACCTGGTGCGCTCCAGCGACGACCGCGCCCTCGCGGCCGCGCTGATCGCCGATCCGTCGACGTCCGGCATCGAGGTCGACCACGCCGAGGGCGCGCTGCGCATCCAGGCCGTCGACTTCGGCCGCTTCACCGCGCTGCTGCCCAAGGTCGCCAGGGACCACGGCATCCGGCTGCTCACGGTCTCGCCGTCCGACGAGTCCCTCGAGTCCGTCTTCTCGTACCTGGTCGCGGCGTAGGAGGCCCTGATGTACGACCCCACAGTCGCCCGGCTCACCTACCGGGCCCTGCTCGGCCGGCGCCGGGCCCTCATCCTGGGCGCCCTGCCGCTGCTGCTGATCGTGATCGCCGTGGCGGTGCGCGGCCTGGCCGGAGCGGACGACCAGACCGCGGCGGATCTGCTGGGCGGGCTCGCCCTGGCGACGATGGTGCCGATCATCGGCGTCATCGCGGGCACCGGCGCGATCGGCCCGGAGATCGACGACGGCTCGGTGGTGTACCTGCTGTCCAAGCCGATCAAGCGGCCGACGATCATCTTCACCAAGCTCATCGTGGCCGTCGCGGTGACGATGGTGTTCTCGGCGGTGCCGACGCTCGTCGCCGGGTTCATCCTGAACGGCAACGGCCAGCAGGTCGCGGTCGCCTACACGGTGGCGGCCCTGGTCGCGTCCATCGCCTACGCGGCGCTGTTCCTGCTGCTCGGCACGGTCTCGCGGCACGCGGTGGTGTTCGGCCTGGTGTACGCCCTGGTCTGGGAGGCGCTGTTCGGCTCCTTGGTGCCGGGGGCGCGCACGCTGAGCGTCCAGCAGTGGTCGCTGGCCGTCGCCCAGAAGGTGTCCGGCGGGGACCTGGTCTCCTCCGACGTCGGCCTGACCACGGCGACGGTGCTGCTGGTGGCCGTCACCGTGCTGGCCACCTGGTACGCGGGGCAGAAGCTGCGCTCCCTCACCCTCGCCGGCGAGGAGTGACGTGACCGGTGTGCCTCGACGGGCCTCGTCCCCGCCGAGGCACACCGGCGAGGCACACGGGCGAGGCACACTGGCGAGCGCAGGGTTTATTCGGTGGCGCCCGATGCGCCCGGCGGGCACAGTGGTCGTGTCCCCGCCGGGCGAGAGGCCCGGCGTCGGGTTCTGGGAGAGGAGCGGGACGATGTCTCTGCACGGCAGTACGTCCAGCTCCCTTCAGGGCAGCCCGCGGCCGGTTCCGGAGTAGCCACCACCCCTCCGTGGAGCCCGCGCCGCACGGGGAGCTGCCCGGGGCGGCCGCTTCGAGCACGCGAACCGCACATCGCGTGGGCCGCCCACCCGGAGGATTGGCCGAGTGGTAAGGCACTGGCTTGCTGAGCCATGGTCGGGCCGGAAGGCCCGCGCACGTTCGATCCGTGCATCCTCCGCCGGAAGACCGCGTTCAGCCGAGCATCCGCTCCAGCACCACGGCGATGCCGTCCTCGTCGTTGGAGGACGTCACCTCGTCGGCGACCGCCTTGAGGTCCTCGTGGGCGTCCGCCATCGCGACGCCGTAGGCGGCCCAGCCGAACATCGGTATGTCGTTGGGCATGTCGCCGAAGGCGATGGTGTCGGCCGCCTTCATCCCGAGCCGGCGGGCCGCCAGCGACAGCCCGGTCGCCTTGGACAGGCCGAGCGGGAGCAGTTCGACGATCCCCGCGCCCGCCATGACGACGGTGACGAAACCGCCCGCGATCCGCGAGGCGACCTCGCACAGCTCGTCGTCCGAGAGGGTCGGGTGCTGGATGTACAGCTTGTTCAGGGGCGCGCTCCACAGATCGGAGGCGTCCGTGAAGGGTGTGGCGGGCAGGGTGCCCTGCACGGCGTAGCCCGGGCCGACCAGCACCTCGCCGTCCAGGCCGTCACGGCTCGCCGCCATGTACAGCGGGCCGACCTCCGCCTCGATCTTGGCCAGCGCCACCCCCGCCAGCTGCCGGTCCAGCGTCACCGACGTCAGCAGGCGGTGCGCGCCGGCGTCGTACACCTGCGCGCCCTGGCCGCAGACGGCCAGCCCCTGGTAGCCCAGGTCGTCCAGGATGTGCCGGGTCCAGGGGACCGCGCGGCCGGTGACGACGATGTGGGCCGCGCCCGCCGCGGTGGCGGCGGCGAGCGCGTCACGGGTGCGCCGGGAGACCGAGTCGTCGGAGCGCAGCAGCGTCCCGTCGAGGTCGGTCGCGACCAGCTTGTACGGAAGGGCGGCGGTCACTTCGCCACCGGCTCCAGGACCTCGCGGCCACCGAGGTAGGGCCGCAGCACCTCGGGCACGCGCACCGAGCCGTCGGGCTGCTGGTGGTTCTCCAGGATCGCCACGATCGTGCGCGGGACGGCGCACAGCGTGCCGTTGAGCGTGGCCAGCGGCTTGACCTGCTTGCCGTCACGGACCCGGATCGACAGCCGGCGGGACTGGAACTCGGTGCAGTCCGAGGTCGAGGTCAGCTCGCGGTACTTGCCCTGGGTCGGGATCCACGCCTCGCAGTCGTACTTGCGGGCCGCCGAGGCGCCGAGGTCGGCGCTCGCCACGTCGATCACCCGGAACGGCAGCTCCAGCGAGGTCAGCCACTGCTTCTCCCACTCCAGCAGGCGCTGGTGCTCGGCCTGGGAGTCCTCGGGGGAGACGTAGGAGAACATCTCGACCTTGTCGAACTGGTGCACGCGGAAGATGCCCCGGGTGTCCTTGCCGTGCGAGCCGGCCTCGCGGCGGAAGCAGGGCGAGAAGCCCGCGTAGCGCAGCGGGAGGCGGTCGGCGTCGAGGATCTCGTCCATGTGGTACGCCGCCAGCGGCACCTCGGACGTGCCGACCAGGTAGAGGTCGTCGTCGGCGAGGTGGTAGACGTCCTGGGCGGCCTGGCCGAGGAAGCCCGTGCCCGCCATGGACTGGGGCCGGACCAGGGCCGGGGTCAGCATCGGCGTGAAGCCGGCCGCGCCGGCCTGGGCCATCGCCGCGTTGACCAGGGCGAGCTCGAGCAGGGCGCCCACGCCGGTCAGGAAGTAGAAGCGCGAGCCGGAGACCTTGGCGCCGCGCTCGACGTCGATCGCGCCGAGGATCTGCCCGAGCTGCAGGTGGTCCTTGGGCTCGAAGCCCTCGGCGGCGAAGTCGCGGATCGTGCCGTGCGTCTCCAGGGTGACGAAGTCCTCCTCGCCACCCACCGGCACGTCCGGGTGGACGAGGTTGCCGAGGCGGAGGAGGAGTTCCTGGGTCTCGGCTGCCGCCGCGTCGCGGTCGGCGTCGGCGGCCTTGACGTCGGCGGCCAGCTGACCGGCCTTCTTCAGCAGCTCGGCCTTCTCGTCCCCGCTCGCCTTGGGGATGAGCTTGCCGAGCGCCTTCTGCTCGGCGCGCAGCTCGTCGAAGCGGACGCCGGACGACCTGCGCCGCTCGTCGGCAGACAGGAGGGAGTCGACGAGCGCGACGTCCTCTCCACGGGCGCGCTGCGACGCGCGCACACGGTCGGGGTCCTCACGGAGCAGGCGAAGGTCAATCACGCGCCCAAGGCTACCGGTGTGGGGTGACCACCTACGACTCCGTATTCCATGTGCCCTTTACGGGGCGTTATGGCCGAATTGCGCACCGTGTCAATATGGGGCGCCCGGCTCCCCGGAACGGGGCATCCGGCGAGCGTCGTCTTGACTCGAATTCCTTGCGGCGGGCGGGACTTGGGCCTCGGTTGTCCACAGCAGTCCACACCGTCGGAAAAGTTATCCACAGGCTGTGTGGAAGATCTGTGGACTTCGGAATGGATCACTCCGGAAGCACCGAACTCTCTGGGGAATTCCCAGGACAAACCCTCCCTACCCTCACTTTCGAGTGGAAAGGGGCCACCTCGAAGGGTGACGCATGGGGAAACGGTGGACGAAGGGTGACCTGCCCGCCGATGGCCGCATCGAGGCCGAGAAGGGTGATTTGTCGACTGACTCACGCTTCGTTGTCGACTTGTCCCCAGGTCGAGAAGCGGACCTGTGGATAACTTCTGTGGACAACGACTGTCAGCAGGTACGACCGGCTCTAGAAGCGGCCGTCCTGGCAGCGCGCGACCCAGTCGGCCGCCGCCACGAACTCGTCGTCCGAGGTGCCCGGCCGCGGCGACTGCAGTTCTCCCGGCCGCACGTCCGCGCGCGGGTACGAGCCGAGGTACCGCACCTGGAGGCAGATGCGCTTCAGGCCCATCAGCGCCTCGGCGACCCGGCGGTCGGAGATGTGGCCCTCGGCGTCGATGCAGAAGCAGTAGTTGCCGATGCCCGCGCCGGTGGGCCGGGACTGGAGCAGCATCAGGTTGATGCCGCGGGTGGCGAACTCACCCAGCAGGTCGCGCAGGCCGCCGGGGTGGTCGTCGCGCTGCCACAGCACGACGGACGTCTTGTCCGCGCCGGTCGGCGCCGCCGGCCGGGCGGGGCGGCCGACCAGCACGAACCGGGTCTGGGCGTTCTCGGCGTCGTGGATGCCGGTCTCCAGGGCTTCCAGCCCGTACCGGGCGGCCGCGAACTCCCCCGCGAAAGCGGCGTCGTAGCGGCCCTCCTGGACCAGCCGGGCGGCGTCGGCGTTCGAGGCGGCCGACTCCCAGTGGGTCTCCGGCAGGTGCTTGCGCATCCAGTTGCGCACCTGGGGCTGGGCGGCCGGGTGCGCGGAGACGGTCTTGATGTCCGACAGCTTCGTGCCCGGACGCACCAGCAGCGCGAAGGTGATGGACAGCAGTACCTCGCGGTAGATCATCAGCGGGGCGCCGGCGACCAGCTCGTCGAGGGTGGTGGTGATGCCGCCCTCGACCGAGTTCTCGATCGGCACGAACGCGGCCTCGGCCTCGCCTGCGCGGACCGCGTCGAGCGCGGACTGGACGGACACGTACGGGATGAGCTCCCGGGTGGCGGCCTCGGGAAGCGTGCGCAGGGCGACTTCGGTGAAGGTGCCCTCGGGGCCGAGATACGCATAGCTCGCTGGCATGACCTCACCCTAATGGGCCCGCGGAAGCCCCGTTTCCCCCTGCGCGCACTCCGTCCGGCGCTCAGCCCTCCAGCAGCCGCTGCCCCACGTACTCGCCCTCCGCGGCCCCGCCCGGCACCGCGAACAGCCCGCTCGACTCGTGCCGGACGAACTGCGACAGGGCGTCGCCCCGGTCGAGCTTGCGCTGCACCGGCACGAAGCCGCGCAGCGGATCGGCCTGCCAGCAGATGAAGAGCAGACCCGCGTCGGGCGTCCCGTCGGGGTCGATGCCGTCGTGGAAGGAGAACGGGCGGCGCAGCATGGCGGCGCCGCCGTTCTGGTCGGGCCGGGTGATCCGGGCGTGAGCGTTGATCGGCACGACGAGGTTGCCCTGGGCGTCCGTCTTCTCCAGGTCCATCGCGGTCGTCTCGGTCCCTCCGGACAGGGCTGCCCCGTCCGACTTGCGGCGCCCGATGACATTCTCCTGGGCCGTGACCGAGAGCTTCTCCCAGTCGTCCAGGAGCATCCGGATGCGGCGGACGACGGCGTAGGAGCCGTTCGCCATCCAGGCGGGTTCACCCGTTTCGGGGACGAAGATCCGGCGGTCGAAGTCGGCCTCGTCCGGCTTCGGGTTCCGTGTGCCGTCGATCTGGCCCATCAGGTTGCGGGCCGTCATGGGGTGGGCGGTGGCACCGGGCGAGCGGTTGAAGCCGTTCATCTGCCAGCGCACCCGGGCGGCCCGGCCCGCGTCCTTCTGGATAGCGCGCAGGGCGTGGAAGGCGACCAGCGCGTCGTTCGCGCCGATCTGCACCCACAGGTCACCGTTGCTGCGGTTCTTGTCGAGGCGATCGGAGGAGAACTCGGGCAGTGGGTCCAGGGCGACCGGCCGCTGCTTCTCCAGGCCGGTGCGGGCGAAGAAGCTGTGACCGAAACCGAAGGTGATCGTCAGCGACGAGGGCCCGGCATCGCGGGCCACGCCGGTGTCGTCCTGTGCGCTCGGCTCGCCCGCCATCAACCGCCGGGCCGTCTCCGACCAGCGGCGCAGCAGGGCGGCCGCCTCCTTGCGGCCCGTGCCCGCGGTGAGGTCGAAGGCCACGAGATGGCCGCGGGCTTGGAGCCCGTCGGTGATGCCGGGCTGATGTTTCCCGTGAAACATCGACCGGCCGGTGCCGAGTGAGGTGAGGGGGGCGGCCGCCTCGGACGGGGCGGCCGCGTGGCCCACCGCGGCACCGGCGGTGCCGAGCACGAGCCCGGTGGCACCGGCGGTGCCCAGCAGACGCCGCCGGGAGATGCCCTCCCCGGCCGGGGCCGCCGCGGTCTCCCCCGGCACGGTGCCGGGGGTGCGGGCCTGCGGAATGGACTGGTCAGCCATGGTGGTTCAGCCGATCTGAGCGTTCTTGGTGACGGTCACCTCGTCGATGTCGGAGGTCCGCACGGTCACGTCGACCTGCCAGTCGCCGGCCATGGGGATCTGCACTCCGTTCGCCGACCAGTGTCCGGTAGCGATGTGGTCCGGTACGACGGGCAGCGGCCCGATGTCCTTGGCCTTGAGGGTGAAGTCGACCTTCACCTCGGGGATGTCGAACGCCCGGCCGTTGGGCCGCTCCACGTAGACGTGCATCTCGTTGTCGCCCGGGCGGGCGGGGTCGATGTCGATCGTGACGACGCCCTTGCCGTCCTCGCCGCCGGTGTCGAAGGGCATGTTCAGGGTGAGCGCCCCGGACGTGCCCGACTCGGCGGAGGCGGCGGCGGATTGTGTGGCCGTCTTGGCCTCCTCCTCCGTGCGTCCCGGCTCGGTCTGCGTCAGCACGGTGGTCACGGCGAGCAGGACGACGGCGACCCCGGCCTCGGCCAGCACGGAGCGGCGCAGTCCAAAGCGGTTCGGATCGGCGTCCCGGATCCTCCTCTGCCGGGCGGCGTCCCGGGCGGCCCGTTGCCGGGCGAGCTGGGCGGCCCGGCGTGCGTCGGCGGGCTCGGACACGCCGGCGTCCGCCGCGGCCTCCGGCCCGGTGCCGACCCGTGCCGTCTCCCGCTCCTCGGCAGCGGGCGGTGCGGTCTGCGCCAGCCGGCCCGTCCACCGCCGCGAGATCCACGCGACCCCGACGAGCACGACGACCAGGGCGATCTTGGCCAGGAGCAGCCGGCCGTAGCGGGTGTCGGTGAAGGCCGTCCAGGAGCCGAGCTGACGCCACGACTGGTAGACGCCGGTCACGATCAGGACGACGACGCTGCCGAACGCCAGCCGGGAGAACCGGTGGACGGCCGGGGCGCCGACGGGTGAGGCGGCGGGCGCCCGGTACAGGGCGACCAGCAGGGCGCCCAGTCCGCCGAGCCAGGCGGCGGCGGCCAGCAGGTGCAGCACGTCGACCGGCATGGCGACCCCCGCCTGGAGCCCGACCGAGGCGTGCTCGGACATCGCCCAGCTCGCCGCGATCCCGGCCGCCACGACGGCACCGCCGATCGAGAGCCCGAAGGTGAGGTCCCGCCGCTCCTGCGGGTCCTCGCGCTTGTCGTACGCCCCGAACAGCACGGCGATGAACAGCGCCGCCGCGGCGAGCAGCAGCAGCCGGGAGACCAGGGCCGCACCGGTCTTGGTCTGGAGCACCTGCCCGAGCAGGGACAGGTCGAAGACGTCGGAGACCTTCCCGGAGCCGGTGAAGGACCCGCGCAGGAGCAGCAGGGCCAGGGTCGCCGCGGTGAGCGCGACCCAACCGGAGACGACGTACCGCTGTACCGGTCGCACCCCCGAGCCGCGCGGCCAGCAGGCCAGCACGAAGGCGGCACCGCCGGCCATCACCAGGAAGCCGGCGTAGGACACGTACCGGCCGACGCCGTAGAGCCAGCCCACCACCCCGTCGTCGGTGGTCTGGCCGGAGACGGACACGGACGTCTTGGAGGGGGCGCCGATGGAGAAGGTGTACGCGCCCGCGACGGGATGGCTGTCGGCCGACACGACCTGGTACGCCACGGTGTAGGTCCCGTCGGGCAGCCCCGAGTGCAGCCGCACGGCGTACGTCGTGCCGCTGACGTTGGACGGCTCGCCGGTGTCGACGCGCTTGCCCTCGGGGTCCAGGACGCGCAGCGAGTCGTCGGACACCGCTACCTGCTCGGAGAAGGTGAGCGAGATCCGGGCGGGGGCCTGGTCGACCACCGCCCCCTGCCCGGGGTCGCTGCCGGTCACCGCGGCGTGCGCGGAGGCCGGTCCGGCGCCCGCGAACAGGGCGCAGACCGCGGCCAGGAGCAGCAGCACCAGGATCCGGACGCGGCGGGGGGCGATGGTCTGCGTCACAGGGGTCCCTCCCTCAGTGTCCGGTCTTCGGGGTGTAGGTCGCCGGCTTCACCGGCATCCGCACCGTGACGGGCGCGGAGTGGGCGAAGCGCAGTTCGACGGAGACCGTCTGGCCTTCCTTCGGCTTGCGCTTCAGCTGCTCGAACATCAGATGGTCGCCGCCGCTGCGCAGCTCCAGCCGGCCGCCCGCGGGGATCTCCAGGCTCTCGACCTCCTGCATCGCCCCGTCGACGGTCTCGTGCACGGTGACCCGGCCGATGTCGCTGGTGACCCCGGTCAGTTCGTCGTCGGCGCCGCCCTTGTTGGTGACGGTGAGGAAGCCGGCCGCCATGTCACCGGACATCGGCTGCGGCATGTAGGCCGAGCCGACGGAGAGTTCCGCCTTGCCGGAGCCGGAGTCGCTGCCGGAAGCGTCGCCGCCGCAGCCGGCCAGGGCGAGCGCCCCGGCTATGGCGAGGGCGGCCGGACCGGTGCGCCTCACGGCTTCTCCCCCTTGACCAGTGCGGGCAGGTCCTTGGTGTAGTCGTCGACGGTCGCGTCCTCGCCGTAGAGCACGTACCCGCCGTCGGTCTTCGGCGAGAACGCGATGACCTGGGTGCCGTGTTCCGAGACGAGCTTGCCGTTCTTGTCCTTGCGGGTCGGCTCGATGCTGATGCCGAGAGTGCGGGCGCCGGCCTGGATGGTGGGGAAGTCCCCGGTGAGGCCGACGAAGGAGGGGTCGATGCCCTTGAGCCAGGTGCCGAGTTCGGCCGCGGTGTCGCGCTCGGGGTCGGTGGTGACGAACACCACGCGCAGCTCGTCCTGTTCGGCCTTGGGCAGCTGCTTCTTGGCGACGGCGATGTTGTTCATCGTCAGCGGGCACACGTCGGGGCAGTGGGTGTAGCCGAAGTAGATCAGCGTGGGCTTGCCCGCGGTCTCCTTGCGGAGGTCGTACTTCTTGCCCCGGGTGTCGGTCAGGACCAGGTCCGGCTTCTCGAAGGGCCTGTCGAGGACGGTGGCGGCCTTCTTGCTGGCGGCCCCCTCGGAGACCACGGACACGGGCTTGCCGTTGTCGTCGCCGCTGCCGCACGCGGTCAGGGTCAGGGAAGCGGCGGCGAGCAGGGCGGCCGCGGCGAAGGTTGTGGTGCGCATAGAAAATGTCCCAGATGTCGGTGTCCCGGCACGCACCGGGGTGCCCCCGCGGTGGGGGGTGGTGCCCCGGTGCGTGCCGTACGGAAGCAGCCTCAGGCGGTGCGCCGGCGCCCGGCGAGCACGCCGTAGGCGACGCCGGCCGCGCCGACCACGATGCCCACGATGCCCAGGACGCGGGCGGTGGTGTCGGTGCCGTCCGAGGAGCCGGAGTCGGCGGCGGTGTGCGCGGACGTCTTCTCGGCCTTCTCCTCGTCGGAGTCCGAACCGGCCGACGAGCCGTGGTGCCCGTCCTCGGAGGCGGCGGACAGCTTCAGCACCGGGGCCGGGTTGTCGGGCTCCTCCTTGCCCTCCTGCGGCACCTCGATCCAGCGGACGACCTCCTTGTCGGAGTACGTCTGCAGGGCCTTGAAGGCGAGGGTGTCGGTGTCCTCGGGCAGCTGGCCCAGGGAGACGGGGAACTTCTGGAAGTACCCGGGCTGGATGCCCTTGCCGTCGGCGGTCCAGGTGACCTTGGAGACGGCCTCGGAGATCTTCTCTCCGTGCATCTCCAGCGGCTTGTCGAGCTTGGACTTGGTGACCTCGACCTTCCAGCCCGGCACCGGCTCCGGCATGACGGAGGCCAGCGGGTGGTCGGTCGGGAAGTTCACCTCGAGCTTGGTGGTCGAGGCGTCGTCGCGCTCGTTGGGAACCTTGAAGTCGACGACCGCGTAACCGCCCTTGGCGGCCGCGCCCTCGGGCTGCACGGTGACGTGCGCGAAGGCGGGGGCGGACAGGGCGAGGACGGTGACACCGGCGGCGGCACCGGCCGCGGCGATACGGGAAACCTTCATGGAAGGAAACACTCCGCTGTGAGAGTCGGTACGACTGAGGACGAGGGATACGCGCACGCGCGCCCACCGCACGACGGCGGCGGCCTCTCCCAGCCGTCCGGTACACAGAGCGGATCAGCGCAGGGGTGGTCGCGTCGTCAGGCGGCCAGGGCGAGTGCGGACACGGAAGCCGCACCGGCCGGCGGGCCGCGCCGGATCACCGAGTGCTGAAGGGCGACGGCGCACGGCAGCGGCGCGGCGTCCCGATCGGCCCGCACCGGGCGCGGACCCGCCTCGAGGGCGCCCGGAAGTCCGGCACGCAGAGCGCGCACGAACGCGAGGGCACCGCGCAGGGAGCGCATCAGCGCTCCCTCAGCGACGCCCTGCGCCGACAACTCGGTCAGCCGCAGCAGCGCCAGGTCGCCGCGGCGCAGCAGCCACCTGGCCGCGAGGGCCGCGAGGACGTGGCCCAGCAGCATCGGCAGGGACGGCCACAGCGAGGCGGACGAGCCGGGGGCGACCTCTCCGGCCAGGTGGGTGTGCGCTCCCGCGGCCGGATCGATCCGGGCGTCGGTGAGGATCCTCTGCGCCTGGGCGGGGCTGATCGCCGCGGCCGTCGTGCCGCAGACGAGGCGTGCCGCCTGCTGGACCAGGGCGGCGTCGCTACCACCCGCCGGGGTGGAGGCGCCGACGGCGGCCGTGCCGTGCTGGCCGAGGCCGAACACGATGTGCAGCACCGTCTGGCCGGCCGCGAGCAGGGCCGCCACCCCGGCCAGCGAGCGCACCCGCCCGGCGAGCGGGGCCGCCACGAGGAGCACCCCGAGGAATCCGGCGCCCAGCGTCCACAGCGGGACGCTGTCGCAGGAGGCGAGCGTGTGACCTGCCCCGGCCAGCACGACACAGACCGCGGCGAACACCGCGGCCCGCAGGATCCGGAGCGGATCTCCGGGGCGCGTCGCGCGCGCGTGGGGGGCAGTCATGGCGGGCTCATCATCGCACTGGCCCCGCGGCCCCCGTACGGCAGGTCCACAAGATGCCGTACGACCGGAACGTCACCCTCTGGCCCCGCCCGCCCGTACATACACCGATCAGGACCAGCCCGCATCCGCCATATGGGCGGCCTCACGGCGACTTCACGCTTACACCCGGGGACTGAGGGCAATACGTAACGGTATGTCGAGGCACAGCCAGGAGGCTGGAGCATGAGCATCTGGTGGTCACTCCATCTGCGGCGGGACGCCGCGAGCGTGCCCCTCGCCCGGCGCCTGCTGATCGGCACGATGGAAACCGCGGGCGTGGACCCCGACATCTCCTACGACCTCTCCGTGGCCCTCACCGAGGCCTGCGCCAACGCCGTCGAGCACGGTGGGGAACAGGGCTGCGGCCCGGGCTCGGAGGCCTACCGGGTCACCGCCTACCTCGACGGCGAGACCTGCCGGATCGAGGTCGCGGACGCGGGCCCGGGCTTCCCCGGGGCTTCCGCCGAGCGGTCCCGCCCGCAGATCAGGCCGGCCCGCACCGACGCGGAGCACGGCCGGGGCCTGTGCCTGATCGAGGAGCTCGCCGACCACGTCCACATCGGCAACAAGCCGGGCCGGGGCGGAGCCGTGGTGAGCTTCGACAAGGTCCTGAAGTGGCGCGAGAACGCACCGCTCATGGCGGTCTGACAGCGGCCCCACCGGGCAGCGGGACGGTGTTTCACGTGAAACGCCCGCCCCGCCCCCGGTTCCACAGCGTTGCCTACAGCGCTCCCCAGTCCAGGGTCGTCCGCGCCAGCCCCGCCACCTCCGTCAGCAGCGCCAGCCGCGCCGCCCGCACCGCCGGGTCGGGGTCCATCACCAGCACCTCGTCGAAGAAGGCGGCGATCGCCTCGACCAGCGGGGCGGAGACCTCGATGAGCGCGCCGAGGTCGTCCTCGCGGCCCTGAAGGGCCTCCCGTACGGCCCGGGCGCTCTCGGCGAGGCGCAGTTCGGCGGGAGCGGTCAGCACGGAGAGATCGGCTTCTGCGACGCCGCCCTCGGGCAGGATCCGCACGACCCGCTGGAAGGCTGCCGCCAGCGCTTCGAACGCCTCGCTGCCGACGTGCCGCTCCAGCGTGGCCAGCGTGCGGTCCCCGTGGGCGGGGCGGTCGGCCCACACCAGGACGGCCTGGACCAGCCGGTGCTCGTGCCCGGCGTCCGTGAGCTGCTGCTCATAGCGCCGGGTGATCAGCTCGGCGGCCTCGGCGACCCGCTCGGCGGGCACCTCGACGCCCTGAGCGGCGTAGCGCACGGCCGCCGCGCGCAGCCCCTCGCGCACCCGGACGCCGGCCACGGCGGGCAGGCTGCGCAGGACGTTGAGCAGTCCGATCGCGGCCCGGCGCACCCCGTACGGATCGGAACTGCCGGTCGGTGCGGCGCCGATGATGAACATGCCCGTGACCAGGTCGAACCGGTCGGCCAGGGACAGCACGGCCCCCGCCTCCGAGGCGGGCAGCTCCCCACCGGCCGCGCGCGGCAGCTCCATCTCGGCCAGGGCACGGGCGACCTCGGCGGACTCCCCGGCGTGACGGGCGTACTCCTCGGCCATCACACCGGCCAGCCCGGAGAACTCGATCACCATCTGGGAGGCCAGGTCGAACTTGGCCAGGGCACCGGCCCGCCGGACGACGGCCACCGTCTCCTCCTGGAGCCCGGCGCGTCCGGCCAGGTCCAGGGCGAGCTTGGCCAGCCGGTCGGCCCGGTCGGCGACCGTGCCGAGCCGATCCTCGAAGGTCAGCTTGTCCAGGCGCCGCCGGAACTCCTCGGGCGCCACCTTCAGGTCCGCCCGCCAGAAGAACGCGGCGTCCTCGTAGCGGGCGCGCAGCACCGCCTCGTTGCCCGCGCGCACCACGTCGTCGTCGCACAGGGCGTTGGCGAACGTCACGAAGTGCGGCATCAGCCGGTCGCCGTCCAGCACGGGCAGGTAGCGCTGGTGCTTGCGCATCACCGTGGTCAGGACGCTCGCGGGCAGTTCGAGGTAGCGCTCGTCGAACGATCCGCGCACGGCGTAGGGGAACTCGAGGATGTCCGTGATCTCGTCGATCAGCCCGGACTGGCCCTCCACGTCGATCCGCCCGCCCACCTCGGCGGCCGCCTCCACGGCGCCCCGCACGACGGCACCGCGCCGGGCGTCCCGGTCCAGGAGGATGCCGTGCATGTGCAGGAAGTGCGGATAGCCCTCGGCGGAGGTCACCCGGACCTCCGGGTAGGGGGCCTGGCGCTGCACCCGGGTGGTGTCGCCCGAGGTCAGCGAGGAGACCACCACGGGCAGGGGGGTGCGGCCCAGCAGCGCCAGCAGCCAGCGCACCGGGCGGGAGAACGACAGGCCCGGGTCGCTCCAGCGCATGTTGCGCCCGGCGCGCAGCCCGGACACGACCTCGGCCAGCAGATCGCTGAGCACCTCGACGGCCGGGCGGCCCTCCTCGTGCCGGGTGACCGCCACGTACGCGGTGCCGTTGACCTCGACGGTGCGCACATCGGCGGGTTCGGCGCCCTGGCTGCGGGCGAAACCGAGCAGCGCGGGGGTGGGGGCGCCGTCCTTGTAGGCGGCGGCGACCTTCGGGCCGCGTACGGTCCGCATGGTGTCGTGCTCGCGGGGCTGCACGCCGTCGATCGTGATCACGATGCGGCGGGGCGTGGCCATCACGGTGATCGCCCCGTGGCCCAGCCGGGTCTCGGCGAGCTTGGCGGTGATCGACGCACGCACGGCCTCGGTGGTGGCGGGGACGTCCGCGTACGGCAGTTCCTCGACGCCGATCTCGAACAGCAGGGTCTCCACGCCGGGCACCTTGGGCAGCGGGGCCCGTTCGGCCGGCGCCGGCACGGCCGCCACGCCCAGCGGGTGCTCCAGCGCCGCCCGGCGCTGCTCCCACAGCTTCGCGGTCTCGTGCGTCAGCCCGCGCATCAGCGAGAACGCCTTGGCGCGCTCGGTGGTGCTGATGGCGCCGCGCGCGTCGAGCACGTTGAAGGTGTGGCTGCACTTGAGCACGTACAGGTAGGCGGGGACGGGCAGTTCCAGGTCGAGCAGGCGACGGGCCTCGGCGGCGTACGACTCGAACAACCGGTGGTTGGTGTCGATGTCCGCGTCGTCGAGGTAGTAGCGGCTCATCTCGTACTCGTTCTGCCCGAACACCTCGCCGTAGGTGATGCCGGGGGCGTACGCGATGTCCTTGAAGTGGGACACGCCCTGAAGGTTCATCAGGATGCGTTCGAGGCCGTAGGTGATCTCCACCGACACCGGGTCCAGCGCGACTCCGCCGACCTGCTGGAAGTAGGTGAACTGGGTGATCTCCATGCCGTCGAGCCAGACCTCCCAGCCCAGGCCCCAGGCGCCGAGCGCGGGAGAGGCCCAGTTGTCCTCGACGAACCGCACGTCGTGGGCGTTGAGGTCGACACCGAGGGCGCGCAGGCTCCCCAGGTACAGCTCCTGCGGGTTGCCCGGGTCGGGCTTGAGGATCACCTGGAACTGGGTGTGCGTCTGCAGCCGGTTGGGGTTCTCGCCGTAGCGCGAGTCGTCCGGCCGGACGCTGGGCTCGACGTAGGCCACGCTCCACGGCTCCGGGCCGAGCACGCGCAGGGCGGTGGAGGGGTTGGCCGTACCGGCACCGACCTCGGTGTTCAGCGGCTGCGTGATCATGCAGCCGTTGTCGCTCCAGTACTTCTGCAGGGTGAGGATGGCGTCCTGCATGGTCAGTGCGGTCTGAACGTTGTTCATGGTGATCGCGCCCGTTCCCCGAGTCGGCCCGGCAAGGTCGGCCATGATCTCATACGTCAACCAGCGCTGACCTGCTCTTTCTTGACCAGGCACAACGGGCGGCACAGCACTGCGGGGCGCGGGGGGGCCCCCCGGGGGCCGGCCCCCCCCCCCCCCCGGGGGGGGGGGGCCCCCGAAAGGCGCCGGCCACCCCGGGCCGCGGCCCCACACGCCACGACCACCGCGGAGCGGCGGGGGACCGCGGCGCGGTGGTTCG
>NZ_JBIRHH010000004.1:611998-754273 GCF_044328425.1 Streptomyces sp. NPDC017943
CATCGAACAAACCCTCCACCCCGGGCTCCCTTGTTTTTTCACCCCCCCCCCCCCGGGCCCCCCCGGCCGGGGGGGGGGGGGGGGGGCGGGGGGGGGCCCCCCCCCCCCCCGCCCCGGGGTGTCGTCGGACCCGGACAGGCGCCGTCAGCCCTGGACGGCGGCCATCCACGCCTCGACCTCGTCGGAGCGCCGGGGCAGCGCGGCGCTGAGGTTCCGGTTGCCGTCCTCGGTCACGAGGATGTCGTCCTCGATCCGGACGCCGATCCCGCGGTACTCCTCCGGCACGGTCAGGTCGTCGGCCTGGAAGTACAGCCCGGGCTCGACGGTGAGGCACATCCCCGGCTCCAGCGTGCCGTCGACGTACGTCTCGACCCGGGCCGCCGCGCAGTCGTGCACGTCCATGCCGAGCATGTGCCCGGTGCCGTGCAGCGTCCAGCGCCGCTGGAGGCCGAGCTCCAGCACCCGCTCCACCGGCCCCTCGACGAGACCCCACTCGACGAGCTTCTCGGCCAGCACCCGCTGGGCGGCGTCGTGGAAGTCCCGGTACTTGGCGCCCGGCTGCACGGCCGCGATGCCGGCCTCCTGGGCCTCGTACACGGCGTCGTAGATCTTGCGCTGGATCTCGGTGAACCGGCCGTCGATCGGCAGCGTGCGCGTCACGTCGGCGGTGTAGTAGGTGTGCGTCTCCACACCCGCGTCGAGCAGCAGCAGGTCGCCGGCGCGCACGGGGCCGTCGTTGCGCACCCAGTGCAGCGTGCAGGCGTGCGGCCCGGCGGCGGCGATGGTGCCGTAGCCGACGTCGTTGCCCTCCACGCGCGCGCGGAGGAAGAAGGTGCCCTCGATGTACCGCTCGGAGGTCGCCTGTGCCTTGTCGAGGACCTTCACGACGTCCTCGAAGCCGCGCACGGTCGAGTCGACGGCCTTCTGCAGCTCGCCGACCTCGAACGCGTCCTTGACCAGCCGCGCCTCGGAGAGGAAGACCCGCAGCTCCTCGTCGCGCTCGGCGGTGACCTTGTCGGTCAGCGCGGCCTCGATGCCGGCGTCGTGCCCGCGCACGACCCGCACCGGGCCGGTGGCCTCGCGCAGCGCGGCGGGCAGTTCGCGCACGTCGGAGGCGGGGATGCCGTACAGCTTCCCGGCCTCGGTGAGGGAGTGGCGGCGGCCGACCCACAGCTCGCCCTGGCCGTCCAGCCAGAACTCGCCGTTGTCGCGGTCCGAGCGCGGCAGCAGGTAGATCGTCGCCTCGTGGCCGTCGTCCTTCGGCTCCAGGACCAGGACGCCGTCCTCGGTCTGGTTGCCGGTGAGGTAGGCGTACTCGACGGAGGCGCGGAAGGCGTACTCGGTGTCGTTCGACCGGGTCTTCAGGTTGCCCGCCGGGATCACCAGGCGCTCGCCCGGGAAACGCGCGGACAGCGCGGCCCGGCGTGCGGCCGTCTCGGCGGCCTGGGGGATGGGCTCGAGGTCGCGCAGCTCGGTGTCGGCCCAGCCGCTCTTCATGTTCTCGGCCAGCTCGTCGGACACGCCCGGGTACAGCCCGTTCTTCCGCTGCTTGATCGGCTCTTCGCTCTCTTCCGGGGTCTCCGGTGTGAGCTCCTCGGCCACGGTCATCCTCCTCGGTACGGCACTGGACCTCCTCCACTGTACGGCGGCGTGGAAGGGGGCCCAGGGCCGGTGACGAGGAGCGTTACTCGAAGTGCGCGGCCAGCAGCACGACGTCCTCGGCGCCCTGCTGCGCGTCCAGCCCGTCCGGCAGGACACTGCGCAGGACGTGGTCGGCGATCGCCCCGGGGTCGCCGCGCAGTGCCCGGGGCACTCCGGCCGCCGCCGCGTGCAGCCGGGCGAAGGCGCGGTCGGTGGCCTCGCCCGTGCGGTGCAGCAGTCCGTCGGTGTAGAGCAGGACCGTCTCACCGGGCTCGGCGAGGATCTCGACGCTCGGCGCCTCCCAGCAGGCGAGCATGCCCAGCGGGGCGGAGACCGACGTCTCGACGAACTCGGTGCGCCGCGGCCCGATCAGCAGCGGTGGGCTGTGCCCGGCACCGGCCAGCGTGATCTTGCGGGCGGCCGGTTCGCAGTATCCGAACAGCGCGGTGGCCGAGCGGGCCGGTTCGGTCAGCCGCAGCAGCAGCTCCAGGTCCGACAGGACCGCGACGGGGTCCTCGCCCTCCATCACGGCGTAGGCGCGCAGCGACGCCCGCAGGCGGCCCATCGCCGCGACCGCGCTGGGCCCCGCGCCGGTGACGGAGCCCACGGCGAGGCCGAGGGCGGCGTCGGGCAGCGGCAGCGCGTCGTACCAGTCGCCGCCGCCGCGCGGGCCGGTGCGGTGCCGGGCGGCGAGCCGCACACCCGCCACCCGGGGCAACCGGGCGGGCAGCAGCTCGTCGGCCATGGTGGCCATGGACGCGCGCGTGCGCTCCAGTTCCAG
This sequence comes from Streptomyces sp. NPDC017943, assembly GCF_044328425.1. Lineage (NCBI taxonomy): Bacteria > Bacillati > Actinomycetota > Actinomycetes > Kitasatosporales > Streptomycetaceae > Streptomyces > Streptomyces sp. NPDC017943. The sequence goes on from NZ_JBIRHH010000004.1 coordinate 614,421, forward strand.
GAGGCGGGCGAGGTGCTCGGCGGCGTAGCGCGCGTACAGGCCCGCGAGGTGGCGTTGCCGTTCGCCCGGTTCGGCGGGCTCGTCGTAGAGCCAGACGGCGGCGCCGAGACGACCGGCGGACTCGGTGGACAGGGGGAGGGCGTAGCTGGCGGCGTAGCCGAGGCGGGCCGCGACCTCGCGGTGGCGGGGGTCGAGGCCTTCCTCGGCGAACAGGTCGGGATCGGCGATGCCGCCCTCGCCGCCCGGCAGTCCGTCGAGGATCCGGCCGTAGGACAGGGCGCTGCGCGGCACGGTCTCGATGTGGCCGAGGTCGGCTCGGCCCAGGCCCAGGCCGATGGTGCTGTCCGGGCCGAGTCCGTCGCCCGGTTCCAGGACGACGAGGCCGCGTCGGGCGCCGACCAGGGCGGCTCCGGCGCGCAGCAGTTCGTGCAGGGCCTCGTCGAGGGTGGCGGTGCGGGCCAGCCGTTCGGTCAGCTCGTGGAGCGTGGTGAGGTCGGAGACCCAGCCGGCGAGGCGGTCCTGAAGTACTGCGCCGGGTGGGACGGGTGGGTTTGCGGGGGAGGCCGGGGAGGTACTCGCGACGGGCGCGACAGTGTGTGCGGGGGCCGGAACCGTTGAATCGATTCCAGCCACTTTCGGAGGGTGCGGGGCGTTCATGGCGTCCGGCCTTCCGACCGGCGCGTACTGCTCAAAAGCATCGCAAACCCCCATGTCATTCTGCGCCGCCAGCAGTGTCTCCACATGTACACGGACTCGTAAGGAGATGTCCAGCATTGTCCTGCCGGGATTCCTGGTGTCAGTGAGGCTTAAGAGAAGTCCTTCCTTCCTCTTGCGGAAAAGCAAACTTGGCTTGAAACTGCCGCAGTGGACGGGTTATTGCGGTCGACTGGCCTTGCTCGACGGAGCGTCACAACGGTCGTGATGGGTACGTACTCGGAGAAGGCCAGGGGTGGTCGGGAATCACCCGGAACCTGGTGACGGAACCGGGCGTCCTATCCACCGACGACCGTGCCCCATCCTCCCGTGGCGGAGGCGGAGAGAAATACGCGCGACGGCAAACGCCATACTTCGCCACCCCTACGCCACGCCCGTGCTCTCGATGGACGCAGTATGGGCGGGACGGCCGCGGAGGCAGCCCACGCTCGACCCGGAGGGGTTCCCCCTGCTCGCGGCAGGGGTGTGATGCGCCAACAGGTACGCACAGTGAAGCGATCGACACATGTTGTGATGGACCACGGTGTTGCCAGGCGTGCAACGGAAAGGACGAGCGCTCATGCGCGAGATCCCCGGAAGGCGACGCAGGCTCCTGTTCCAGCGCGGTGACGGGACGCCTGAGCTCATCGGCGCGGCCCTGACCTATGCGACGGAATGGCAGTGGCCCGTACTCCCGGGCGTGACGGCGGACCCGCAGCGGCCGGACCGCTGCGCCTGCCCCGACCCGGAATGCACGGTGCCCGGCGCGCACCCCTTCGACCCCGGCCTCCTCGCGGCCACCACCGACGCGCGCATGGTCCGCTGGTGGTGGGGCAACCGGCCGACGGCGCCGATCGTCCTGGCCACCGGGGGCAGGGCGCCCTGCGCGGTCTCCCTGCCGGCCGTCCCGGCCGCCCGCGCCCTGGAGGCCCTCGACCGGCAGGGCATGCGGCTCGGCCCGGTCGTCGCCTCCCCCTCCCGCTGGGCGATCCTCGTGAAGCCCTACTCGCTGGAGCAACTCGGCGAACTGCTCTACGCCAAGGACTTCGTGCCCGGCTCGCTCCGCTTCCACGGTGAGGGCGGCTACCTCGCGCTGCCGCCGTCGGAGACGGGCCGGGGCGAGATCCACTGGGAGCGCGCCCCGCTGCCCGGCTCGGCCTCGCCGTGGGTGCCGGACGTCGAGGCCGTGGTGGACGCCGTGGTCGACGTCCTCACTCGTACGGGTGTGAGCGCGCCCGAGTTCTAGGCCCGCCGGGCGCGCCGACCGCCGCTCACGCCCCGGTGGACTGTATGCCGGGGCCATGCGGCGTCATGCCCGGGGCCTCGCCCGGGACCCCCGGAAGGCCAGACTGATCGCCCTGGCGGGCACGTTGGTGGCGTGCGCGGTCGCCCTGCCCTTGGCCGTGGCGGCCTCGGGGGCGGTGCGGTCCGAACGCCCGGCGCACCCCGCCGGGACGGAAGCCTCCCGCGAGGACTCCTCTGGCCCGGAGTCCCCCCACGCGTCCTCCTCCCGCGCCGATTCCTCCCGCACGGGTTCCCCCCGCCCGGGGTCCTCGCCCGCGCCCGGGCAGGACGTGACGTCCGCCGTGCGCTGCGGACCCGAACTCGCCTCTCCCGACGGCATCGAGGCGCAGACCTGTGTCGTCGCCCGGGGTGCGGACACCTGGGCGCGCACCTACTACCGCAACACGACGGGGTCGACGCTGGACGCCGTGCTGAGTCTGATGGCCCCCGGGGACCGGACCGTGCGCATCACGTGCGCGGTGGGCGCCGGGGACGAGCCGGGAACCTGCGAGACCCCCAGGGAACCGCTGCGCGGGGACCTGGCGGCGTACACCGCCGTCGCCGAGTTCGCCCGGCGGGGCGGGCAGGGTCCGCTGCTGCTGCGCTCGGGAAGCAACTCACCTGTGTGGACGAGCAGTTGACGAGCGACTGCGTACGGTGAGGGTCTGCGCACATGGAAAGACCCGGTTGCTGGCGACGGGGGATGCACCAGCAACCGGGCTACAGGAACGGTAACAAGAGATCGGCGGTTCGCAAATTCGAACTCGCCTTTCCGGTCACCGACTGGCTTGTCCGCGACGGGAGTTGTGATCCCGGCCGGGCGCGCCGGTCCGGCCCGCCGGTGACCCGGCCGGCCGGAGCGCCCGCGGTGTCCGTCAGCTCAGCGTGACCTGCCGGTTGGTCAGGCCGCCGCGGGCGCGGCGCTCCTCCGGGGTGAGCGGGGCGTCCTCCGCCAGGGCGGCCGCGAGGCGCTCGGCGAACTCCGCCGCGGGCTTCTCCACGTCCTCGGCCGTGACGCCGCTCGGCAGGTCCCAGACCGGCACCGTGAGCCCGTGGGCGCGGAAGGAGCCCACCAGGCGCGTGCCCTCGCCGAGGCTGGAACGGCCCGCGGCGTGCAGGCGCGCGAGGGCGTCCAGGAGCTGCTCCTCGGGGTGCGGCATGACCCACCGCAGGTGGTTCTTGTCCGGCGTCTCGCACCAGTACGCGGCGTCCACACCCTGGAGCTTGACGGTCGGGATGGCCGCGGCGTTGGCCCGCTCCAGGGAGGCGGCCACCTCCGGCGTGGCGTTCTCCGCGTCCGGCACCCAGAACTCGAAACCGCTGTGCACTTCTGGCTCGAACGCGCCCTCCGGGTCGAGCAGGTCCTGAAGGCGCGGGCTGCCGGCCGGGGCGCGGCGGCCCTGGACGGGCGTGCCCGGCGCGGCCTCCAGTGCCTGCTGGAGCGTGTCGGCGAGGTCGCGGCTGATGTCGCCCGAGGAGGTGTCGTTCTGCAGGCCGAGCAGGACCGAGCCGTCGTCGCGGCGCAGGGCGGGCCAGGCCATCGGCAGCACCGTGGCCAGCGTGACCGACGGGACGCCCTCGGGCAGTCCGTCCTTGAGGGTCAGCTCGACCGTGGCCGCCGGGACCAGCTCGCGCAGGGCGACCCAGTCGCACTCGCCGGGCAGGCCCTCGAAGGGGCGGTGGACCAGCTCGGTCGCGGCGTGCGAGGCGGCCCGGCCGTGACAGGCCTTGTACCGCCGGCCGCTGCCGCACGGGCAGGGCTCGCGGGCACCGACGACCGGGACCTCGCCGTCCGTGATCTGCGGGCGCTTGGCCTTCGTCTGGGGTCGCTTCTTGGCCATCGATGGGTCTCCCGGTTACGGCTCGTCTCGTACGGTCGCGAGCCTAGCCGTTCGTGCCCGGGGCGTCGGGTTCCTGTGGACAACACCGTTTCCCGCTCCGGCGGGCGGTGGGATCGTCGGCGGCGGGATCGTCGCCCCGGTCGGTGGGGGCGGGTCCTCAGCCCAGCTCGTCGAAGGCGTCCGCGAAGTCCGGTCCGGCCGTCCGGGAGACGGGCGGGGCCGCCACGCGCGTCGCGAAGTCGTCGCGGCGGTGGCCGGCGTCCGGGTCGTGCACGTCGTCGTGGACGACGACCCACACCGTGACCTCGCCGTGGATGTCGTCGCGCACGCCCCAGTCGTCGGCGAGCGCGGTGATGATGTTCAGACCGCGGCCGCCGTGGGCGGTGACCGAGGGGGTCGCGGGGGCGGGGCGGGTCGGACCGCCGCCGTCCGTGACCTCGACCACCAGCCGGCCGGTCGGGTCCACCCGCCACGCGGCGCGGACATCGCCGTCACCGGAGAGCGCGTCGCCCAGGGGCCTGCCGTGCTTGCACGCGTTGCTCAGCAGCTCGGAAAGGATCAGTACGGCGTCGTCGATGACCGATTCCGCCACCCCACCGCTGCGCAGCTGCGTGCGCATCCGGTGTCGCGCTTCGCCCACGCCCGCAGGGCCATGGGGTACGGCCATGCTCGACGACGTGGGCACCTCCTGTGCCACCACCAACGCCACCCCCGAGACCTCCTTCGCCCCACGCCACGGTGTGGATGCCCCCTTGGCCTGGACCGGAAACCGGCCAGTCCACCTCCGGTGACGCACTTCGGCGGCCGGCACGCGGCGAACGCGCCGGTGCACTCCCGGTGCCCGTCTGGCTGGAAATCATCGGTGTGGCCGAGATGCGAGGATCGTGCCTGCCGGGGTGCGGGGTCAAGAGATGTGCACGAGGCACACGGGGCCTGTGGGGCGGACGTGTCAGCGGCCGAGCCGGTGCAGCACCGCACGCGGGCGGTTGGTGATGATCGCGTCGACGCCGAGACCGACGCACAGGTCCACGTCCTCGGGCTCGTTCACCGTCCACACGTGCACCTGGTGGCCGGCCCGCTTGAGGCGCTCGATGTACGCGGGGTGGCTGCGCACGATCCGCAGCGAGGGGCCGGCGATCCCCACCCCGGGGGGCAGCCGGCCGTCGCGCAGCCGGGGCGAGACGAACTGCGTGAGGTACACCGTCGGCAGGGCCGGCGCGGCGGCACGCACGCGGTGCAGCGAACGCGCCGAGAAGCTCATCACCCTCACCTGCGACTCACCGGGGGATGCCGGGGCGTCCAGGCCGAACCGCTTGAGCAGGGTCAGCAGCCGCTCCTCGACCTGCCCGGCCCAGCGGGTGGGGTGCTTGGTCTCGATGGCCAGTTCCACCGGGCGCCCGGCGTCGGCGACCAGTTCCAGCAGCCGCTCCAGCGTCAGCACGGAGGTGGCCTCCCGGTCCTCCGGGCGGTGCTCCCAGTCCGGTTCCTCGTCGCGTCCCTTCCAGGCGTCGCGCGTCTTCCAGGAGCCGAAGTCGAGGGCGGCGAGATCGGCGAGCTCCAGGGCGGAGACGGCGCCGCGGCCGTTGGACGTACGGTTGATCCGGCGGTCGTGCACGCACACCAGGTGGCCGTCGGCGGTGAGGCGCACGTCGCACTCGAGGGCGTCGGCGCCGTCCTCGATCGCCTTGGTGTACGCGGCCAGGGTGTGCTCCGGGGCGTCCTCGGAGGCACCGCGGTGGGCGACGACCTTGATGACGTGCTGTCGTGCGTGGGTCACCGCGTCATGGTGCCACCGTGGGCGGGTACGCGTCCGGTCGGAGGGACTCCGCGCGGGCGCGGTTCCGGACGGCGGCACTGGGATTGCATCCTTTTGACCGTTGATGACCTATATAAAGAACAACCCCGGACGCACAGCCGCCGCTTATGGTGCTCTGACGGCCCGTGGGAAAAGCTGACGGCATACAAAGGGACAAGCACGCCGCAGGCGCGCCGGGCCGGTCGCGCGGACGCGTGCGGAGCACGACCGAGTGCGACCCAGGAAACAGCCGTGGATCGAGGAGAGAAGCTGTGAGCACCGAGAACGAGGGCAACGCGGTACCCCCCGCCCCGTCCGCACCCCCCGTGCCGGTGGACGCTCCTGCTGCTCCGGCGCCGCAGGCACAGGCCGGCCAGGGACCGTACGGGCCGGCTCCCCACGGGCAGGGACCGTACGGGCAGGCCCCGCAGGGGCAGGGCGCCGCCGGTGAGGCCGGTCCCGCCGGTCCCGGCGTCTCCTCCTCCGCCCCGGACCCGTCCTGGCCGCCGCCCCCGCCGCCGGCCGGTCCGTACGGCGACGGCGGTTCCGGTGGTTCCGGGCCGGGCGGCTGGGGATCGTCGTACCAGCAGCCGGCGCCGAAGTCCGGTCGCGGGCGCGGCGGACTGATCGCCGGGATCCTGATCGCCGCGCTGGTCGCCGGCGGTGTCGGCGGTGGCCTCGGCTACACCCTGGCCAAGGACAACGACGACAACACCGGCTCGACGACGGTGTCCGCCTCGACCAACGGCGGGGACGTCAAGCGCGACCCGGGCACCGTCGCGGGCGTGGCCGCCAAGGCGCTGCCGAGCACGGTCACGATCCAGGCCGAGAGCACCAGCGGCGAGGGCGGCACGGGCACCGGCTTCGTCTTCGACAAGCAGGGCCACATCGTCACCAACAACCACGTGGTGGCCGACGCCGTGGACGGCGGCAAGCTCTCCGCGACGTTCCCGGACGGCAAGAAGTACGACGCCGAGGTGATCGGCAACGCCCAGGGCTACGACGTGGCGGTCATCAAGCTGAAGAACGCCCCCTCCGACCTGAAGCCGCTCACCCTGGGCGACTCGGACAAGGTGGCCGTCGGGGACGCGACCATCGCCATCGGCGCGCCCTTCGGCCTGTCCGACACGGTGACGACCGGCATCATCAGCGCCAAGAACCGCCCGGTGGCCTCCAGCGACGGCAGCGGCAGCCAGGCCTCCTACATGAGCGCCCTGCAGACCGACGCCTCGATCAACCCGGGCAACTCCGGCGGGCCGCTGCTGGACGGGCGGGGCAACGTCATCGGCATCAACTCCGCGATCCAGTCCACCGGCAACGGCGGCTTCGGCACGGGCCAGTCCGGTTCGATCGGCCTGGGCTTCGCCATCCCGATCAACCAGGCCAAGTACGTGGCCCAGGAGCTGATCAAGAACGGCAAGCCGGTGTACGCGAAGATCGGCGCGTCCGTCTCCCTGGACGACAGCTCCGGCGGCGCGCAGATCACGGACGAGGGCGCGGGCAGCTCCGCGCCGGTCGAGCCGGGCGGCCCGGCCGCCAAGGCGGGTCTCAAGCCGGGCGACGTCATCACCAAGCTCGACGACCGCGTGATCGACTCCGGTCCCACTCTGATCGGCGAGATCTGGACGCACAAGCCCGGCGACAAGGTCACCCTCACGTACGAGCGCGACGGCAAGGAGCGCACGGTCGACGTCACGCTCGGTTCCCGCGTCGGCGACTGACCCACCCGCCCGCACCGACCCGTTACCCTTGTCCCCGCGCCGCCGATCTCGGCCGGCGCGGGGAGGTGTGCCCGAGCGGCCGAAGGGAACGGTCTTGAAAACCGTCGTGGCAGCGATGTCACCGTGGGTTCAAATCCCACCGCCTCCGCGCAGGTCTTAGTCAAGGACAGCGCAGTACGCAAGGGGTGCCCCTCTCCGCAGGGGCACCCCTTCCGCGTGCCGGGGGGAGGTCCGGGCGAGGGGGCTCGGGGAGATATCCGGTTGATCCGCGAGTGATCGCTTCCTAGGCTCGCCAGCGGTCTTCTTCGGGCGGGCAGCGCTCAACAACTGTCATTGCCGGAGGAGTTCGCGCGATGTTCCGCCCTCGGGTGGAGCCCGTGGCACACGACCAGTGCCTTGTGACAAGGGGGAGCAACACATGACACGTTCGACGACGTCCTTCATAGGCCGGCTCGGTCGCGGCGCGGCCCTGGCCTTCGCCGTGACGACCGCGGTGGTCGGTCTCGGCACCGTCCCGGCCCAGGCGGAGCAGCAGGCCCCGGCCCGGGCCGCCGACTGGACGTGCGACTCCGGTCGCATCTGCATGTACGAGGACGCCAGCTACACCGGCAGCAAGTACGTCAACTGGAAGCCCACCGGCGCCAACCAGAAGTACCAGATCGACGGTTGGAACGGGGACAACGAGATCACGTCGCTGATCAACAACTCCGGTTACAGCGTCCGCGTCTACGACAACGACGACTACTCGGGCTACTCGATCTGCGTCAAGCCGCACACGAACATCAACAACCTCAAGTACGGCTGGGTCTTCAACGACGAGGCCGAGAGCGCCAAGACCGTCACCCGCTGCTAGCGCACCCGGTGCCGTGGGGCCCCGGCCGGACGACGGCCGGGGCCCCACGGGTTCCGTAGGCTTGCGGGGAGCAGGCCGGCGCCGCGGGGTCCCGGGCGCCGGCGGGGTGAGGTGAGGGGTGGTCGTCGTCGGCGGTCGGTGTGTCGTCGTGGTCACCGCAGTGCACGGGCCCCATGCCCGGTTCCTGCCGCAGGCCTACGCCTCCTTGTGCGAGCAGCGGCTGCCGGCGGGCTGGCGGTGGCGGTGGGTCGTGCAGGAGGACGGGCAGGGCGCCGAGGTGCGGCCCTACGTGCCGAGCGATCCGCGCGTGACGTTCCGGCAGGGGCGCGCCGGTGGGCCGGGGGTGGCCCGGACCATCGCCCTGGCCCGTGCGGACGGGCCGTACGTGAAAGTGCTGGACGCCGATGACCAGTTGGCGCCCGGGGTGCTCGCACGGGACATCGCCGTGCTGGAGGGCGATCCACGCGTCGGCTGGGTGACCTCCCGGGTCCTCGACCTGCTCCCCGACGGAACGACCGTCGGGTTCCCCGGGGATCCCGACGAGGGGCCGATCGAGCGCGGGACCGTGCTGGAGCAGTGGAAGGCCCAGGACTTCATCGCCCCGGTGCACCCCGCCTCGCTGTGCGTGCGGCGGGAGTTGCTGCTCGCGCTCGGCGGCTGGATGGCCCTGCCCGCCTCCGAGGACACCGGGCTGCTGCTCGCGCTCTCCGCGGTGAGCCGGGGCTGGTTCTCGGCCGAGGTGGGGCTGCTGTACCGGAAGTGGGCGGGGCAGGTGACCGGGCAGGCGGCCCATGGGGAACGGGGCGAGCGTCAGGCCCGGATGGCCGTCGTGGAGGCCCGGGCCCGCGCCTTGTCCCGGCTGCGGTGGAGCGGCTCCGCCGAGCAGTGAGCGGGCCCCGTGACCCTGTCACGCGAGGCCGTCCGCCCGGGGCGGTGGCGTGGGGAGCAGGTCGTGGCGGGTGTAGTACTCCGTGCCGAGCAGTCGTCGGCGCTCCTGCTCCGAGGCAGCGGCGATCAGGGCGGGGACCGCTCCGCGTGCGACCTCCGTGCGGTGGGCCAGGACCGCGGCGACCTTCCGGTCGAGCCAGGGAGTGACGTCGACCGTCGCGGTGACGTGTTCGTCCGGGACCGTCCGCAGGCCCTTGCCCGCCGGGGCCAGGTACCCGCCCCAGTCCCGGACCGCCGAGTGCGGGTGCGTGGCCAGGTACAGGGCGCTCGGCCGCCAGGGCGTGCCGGCGTCCGGGTGGAGGCGCTCGAGTCCGGCGGCGTGGACGGCGAGCAGGGTGATCCGGTGCGTGTGGACGTGGTCCTCGTGGCCGGTGGCACCGCCGTAGGCGTCATGGGTGACCACGGTCTCCGGGCGTACGGCGCGGATCTGCGCCACCAGAGCGCCCACCGCCTCCTCCAGCGGGGCGTCGCACAGACGCGGTCGGCCGGGAGCCGAGTGCGGGACGCGTGAGTCGGCCCAGCCGAGCATCCAGGGTGCACCCGCGCCCAGGAGCCGGAGGGCGTCGGCCAGTTCCGCCGCACGCGTGCTGTCCGCCGCCCAGGTCGCCGTGACCACCGCTGTGCGGCCGCCCGCGGAGGCGTGCCGGGCGAGGACGCCGCCGGCCGACAGGGACTCGTCGTCGGGATGGGCGAAGACCGCGAGCAGGCCCGGTGCCGTCATCCGGTGCCCGGACCGGCCGGCGGCTCCGGTGTCCCGGTGAGGGCGATCGCCTGGCTCGGGCACTTCTCCGCCGCTTCCCGCACCCGCGGGTCGTCGCCCGAGTCGGCGCGGCCGGGACGGACGACGCCGTAGCCGTCGATGAACTCGAAGACGTCCGGGGCCCGGTACGCGCACTCGGCCGAGCCGTAGCAGAGGTCGCGTTCGACCGAGACCTTCATGAATCCCTCGTCCCCCTCCGGACGCCGTCGCCTGCCGTGCGTTCAGGTGTTCCCTGCCCAGCGCGTCACCGGCCGAATCCGGGGGTGGGGAGCGCACCGAGCCGGGGAGGCGGACCACGTCGTCCGGTACCGGTCCCTCCCCTCGTGGGGACCGGTACCGAACGGTGGAGCCTGCCGTCGTGGCTCGGACGGAAGGTGTCCGGATGGGGTGCGCTGCTGCGTCCGGATCCTGCCATTTCAGGCCACGGAGGAGGAGGTTCCGGGGTGCAGCGGACGGTGTTGCCGCAGGTCAGCGATATAGAGTGAGTTTTCCGGACCGGACGTCCAGGCGATCGGAAGTGAGGAGGGGAGACCTTGGGTTCCGACTCGGGGGCGCGCACCGCCTTCGCGGAACGCCTCGCCCTGCTGTACAAGGAAGCCGGCAATCCCCCGCTCAAGCGGGTCTCCGAAGCGGTCGTCCGGTTGCAGCGGGTCGACGAACGCGGGCGGCCCGTGCGGGTGTCCGCCCAGCGCATCAGCGACTGGCGGCGGGCCCGGAACGTACCGGCCCAGTTCGCCGCCCTCGCCGCGGTGCTCCAGGTGCTGATCCCCGAGGCGCGCAGGGCCCGGCCGGCCCCGGTGTCCCCCGGTCTGTACGACGTCGGGCAGTGGCAGCGGCTGTGGGAGAGCGCGGTGGCCGGGCCGGCGGGCGAACGTCCGGCGGCGTCCCCGGCCGAGGAGCAGGTCCCGGCCGATCCCGCGCCCGCTCCGGGCTGGGTGTGCCCGTACCGGGGACTCGCCTCCTACCGGCTGGAGGACGCCCGCTGGTTCTTCGGCCGGGAGCGCAGTACGGACGCGCTCGTCGAGCAGCTGGCGGCCGTGCCGCCGGCCGGCGGCCTGGTGATGCTGGTCGGCGCGTCCGGAGCGGGCAAGTCCTCCCTGCTGAACGCCGGTCTGGTGCCGGCCCTGCGGGAGGGGGCGCTGGCCGACGACGACGCCCTGCCCGAAGCGGACGGTGACGGCCGGACCGGGCGGGAGCGGCTGGTCGTGCAACTCCTGCCGGGCAGTGATCCGCTGGCGGAACTCACCCGGCGCGTGCCCGAACTGGCCTCGGTCCTCCCGGCCGTGCGGGGACCCGGGGGAGCGGCGGGGACGTCGCCGGAGGGGGACGCCTTCCGGGCAAGCCCGGAGGCGAAGGCCCACGGCACCGCCCCGGACCACGTCGCCCACGGTGCGTCTCCGGCCGGGGACGCCCCCACCGGTCCCACGGCCGCGACCGAATCACCCGCCCCGACCGGCCATTTCACCTCCAGCGGCCACCCCGGCCCCACCGGTCGCCCCAACCCCAGCGGCCGCTCCCACGGCGGCGGTCACCCCTACCTCAGCGCCCACCCGGACCCCAGCGGCCGCTCCGACGCAGGTGGTCACCCCGACCCCAATGCCCACTCCGGCGCAGGCGCTCCTCTCGACCCCAACGTCCACTTCGACGCAGCACCCGGCGGCCGGTCCGACCCCACCGGCTCACCCGCCCCGAGTGCGCACCCCGACCCGACCGGCTCGCCGGATCCGCCCGGCGCGTCGCTCCACCCCACGTCCCGACCCAACGCCCCCACGACGACCCCCCACCCACCCCCACCCGCACCACCGGACACCCCCGCCACCGGCCCCGCGACCTCGGCCTCCGCCCCGGAACCCGGTACTCCCCCCTTCTCCGCCGCCGTCCGGGCCGCCGTCACCGCCTGGGCCCGGCGTGAGGATCCGTCGGGTGCCCGTCCCGTCGTCATCGTGGACCAGTTCGAGGAAACGTTCACGCTCTGTTCCGACGAGACCGAGCGCCGGATCTTCGTCGAGGCGCTGCACGCCGCCTGCTCCCCCGCCGCTCCGGGCGAACCGGCCCCGGCGATCGTCGTCCTGGGCATCCGCGCCGACTTCTACGAGCAGTGCCTGCGGTACCCCGAGTTGGCTGACGCCCTCCAGCACCGGCACATGGTGCTCGGGCCGCTGACCGCCGCCGAGCTGCGCGAGGCGGTGACCGGCCCGGCCAAGGCGGTCGGACTGGAACTGGAGCCCGGCCTCGCGGAGCTGATCGTCCGGGAGGTCAGCGCGGACGGCCCCCGCGGGGCGCACGACGCGGGCGCGCTGCCGCTGCTGTCGCACGCCCTGCTGGCCACCTGGCAGCGCCGCAAGGGGGGCCGGCTGACCCTGGCCGGTTACCGCGCGGCCGGCGGCATCCAGGGCGCCGTCGCGGCGACGGCCGAACGGGCCTGGTCCCGCCTCGACCCGGCGGCGCGCACGGCGGCCCGGCTGCTCCTGCTCCGGCTGGTGCGGCTCGGCGAGGACACCCAGGCCACGCGGCGGCGCGGCACCCGGCGCCAGCTCGCCGAGGAGTCGGCCGATCCGGGCAAGACCGAGGAGTCCCTGGAGGCGCTGGTCCGCGCCCGGCTGGTGACGCTCGACGCGGAGACCGTCGAGATCACGCACGAGGCGCTGCTGCACGCCTGGCCGCGGCTGCGCGACTGGATCGACGAGGACCGGCAGGACAATCTGCTGCGCCAGCGCCTGGAGGAGGACGGCCGGGCCTGGGAGGAGTCGCACCGCGACGCGTCGCTGCTGTACCGGGGCTCCCGCCTCGAACAGGCCCACAACTGGGCGAAGTCGGCCGGGGACACCTTCCTGACCCGCAGCGCGGTGGAGTTCCTGGCCGCGTCCGTGCGGCTGCGCCGGCGGGTCATCTGGATCAGCCGGGCCGCGGTGGCGTCGCTGATGGCACTGGCCCTGCTGGCGGTCGGCGCGGCCGTGATCGCCTGGAAGCAGCGGGACGAGGCCGTGTTCGAGCAGGTGCTCGCCCAGGCCGACCGCGTCCGGGACACCGACCCGTCGCTGTCCGCCCAGCTCGACCTGGTCGCCCACCGGCTGCGGCCCGACGACGAGGGCGCGAGCAGCCGGCTGATCTCCGTCGTGAACGCCCCGCTGGCCACTCCCCTGTCCGGGCACACCGGCGCCGTCTACCTCACGACCTTCAGCCCCGACGGCCAGACCCTGGCCACCGCCAGCTACGACCGCACCGTGCGGCTGTGGAACGTGGCCGACCCGCAGCGGCCCGAGGCCCTGGGCGAGCCGCTGACCGGTCACACCAGCTGGGTGAGCAGCGCGGTCTTCAGCCCGGACGGCCGGACCCTGGCCAGTGCGTCCGACGACGGCACGATCCGGCTCTGGGACGTGACCGACCCGAGCCGCCCCGAGCCGCTCGGGAAGCCGCTGACCGGCCACGACGGCACGATCTACCTGATCGCCTTCAGTCCGGACGGCCGCACGCTGGCCTCCGCGAGCGACGACCGGACCGTACGGCTGTGGGACATGACCGATCCGCGCCGGCCGCGGGCGCGGGGCGCGCCCCTGACCGGGCACACGGCCGCCGTGCGCTCGGTGACGTTCAGCCCGGACGGCCGGACCCTGGCGGCGGGCGGCGACGACGGCACGATCCGCCTGTGGGACACGACCGACCCGGGGCGCCCCGAGCCGGCCGGCAGGCCGCTGACCGGCCACACCTCCACCGTGCACTCGGTGGCGTTCAGCCCCGGCGGGCGGACGCTGGCCAGCGGGGGCGAGGACGGCACCGTGCGGTTGTGGAACATGGCCGGATCCGATCGCCCCGAGGCCATCGGAACGCCGCTGACCGGCCACACCGGACCGGTCTGGTCGGTGGCGTTCAGCCCCGACGGGGGCATGCTCGCCGCCGCCAGCTCGGACACCACGGCGAGCCTGTGGAAGGTGGCCGATCCGGCGCATCCCGCGCAGGTGGGCGGGCCGTTGTCGGGCAGCAGCGGCGAGATGTTCGCGCTGGGGTTCAGTCCGGACGGGCGCACCCTGGCCACCGGCGCGGGGGACAACAAGGTGCGGCTGTGGGCGCTGCCGCGGTCGGACATGACCGGCCGGACCGGGACGTTCCGGCCGGACGGGCAGGTGCTGGCCACGGCCGGGCGCGACGGACGGCTGCGGCTGTGGGACGTGCGGGCGCCGAGCAGGCCGGTGCGGCTGGGCGAGCCGTTCCGCCCCGGCAAGGGGGACGTGCGCTCGCTGGAGTTCTCATCGGACGGCCGCACCCTGGCGGTGGTGACCGGCGACCGGGCCGTGCAGCTGTGGAACGTCGGCGATCCCGCGCGTCCCGTCGCCCACGGCCCGCCCGTCCCGCTGCGCATCCGGTACGCCGATCCGCTCGCCTTCAGCCCGGACGGCCGCACCCTGGCCACCGCCGACGACGACCGCACGATCCGGCTGTGGGACATCTCCGACCGCTCCCGCCCGCGTCCGCTCGGCACGCCGCTGACCGGGCACAAGGGCTACGTCAACCACCTGGTGTTCGGCCCGGACGGCCGGACGCTGGCCAGTGGCAGCGCGGACGGCACCATCCGGCTGTGGAACGTGGCGGATCCGGGCCGGGTCTCCCTGGTCCGCGCCCCGCTCCGCGGTCACCTCGGCGCGGTCAACGTCCTCGCCTACAGCCGTGACGGCCGGACGCTGGCCAGCGCGGGCGACGACACCTCCGTCCGCCTCTGGGACGTGTCCGATCCCGCCCGGGCCGTGCTGCGGAAGCGGCTGACCGGCCACTCCGAGGCGGTCGTGGCGCTGACCTTCAGCCGGGACGGCCGCAGGCTGGCGAGCGGCGGCAACGACAGCACCGTGCGGCTGTGGAACGTGTCCGACCCGGCCGCGGCCGACGCGATCGGCCAGTCCATGACCAGCGCCAAGGCCGGCAACTACCTGGCGTTCGACCCGCGCAGCGGCATGCTGGCCGTGTCGAGCGGAGCGGACTCCATCCGGCTGTGGGACCTGGACGTCGACCGGGCCGCGCAGCGGGTGTGCGCCCTGACCCGGGGTGTGCTGACCCCGGACACCTGGCACGAGTACCTGCCCCGGCTGTCCTACGACCCGCCCTGCGACGGCTGAACGAGACTGCTCGCCCCAACAGCCGTGTGGGGCAAGGGAGTTGAGTGATACCAGTCACAACCGGCGTCCAGTCCCGCGGAGTCGGCTCGCGGGGCGCAAGCGCTTGTTACCCTTGGCCATGGCCCGACCGCTGGTGCATCCCCCGTCGCCAGCGGTCGGGTCTTCGCCGTCCGCGGCCCGGTGCTGCGTCAGCGCAGGTCGAGGCGCATGAGCACGCGCGGATGGCCGGCCAGGACCGAGGTCGTCGGGGCCGCGAGGGTGAAGCCCGCGCGGGCGAAGTTCTTCCGCAGACCGGCGTAGGCCATGGTCAGGTCGACCTTCGCGTCGCCGTTGTCCAGCGGGTACGCCTCGACGGCCGGAGCGCCGTGCGACCGGGCGAACTCGACGGCGCCGGCGATCAGGGCGTGCGAGATGCCCTGCTTGCGGTGGCCGGGGCGGACCCGGACGCACCACAGGGACCACACGGGCAGGTCGTCGACGTGCGGGATCCTGCGGTTGCGGGCGAACGTGGTCTGCGCGCGCGGGGCGACGGCGGCCCAGCCGACCGGTTCCGCGCCGTCGTAGGCGAGCACGCCGGGGGCGGTGTCGGCGCGGCACAGGCCGGCGACGTACTCGCCGCGCGCCGGGCCGCGCAGTTCGTTGTTGAGCCGGGACGGGATCCGGTGGCTCAGGCACCAGCAGACGTTCGCGCCGGGTGACTTCGGGCCCAGGACGGCGCGCACGTCCTCGAATTCCGAGGCCGGCCGCACGACGATGCTCATACGCCCACGATGTCACGCCCGGGACTGCGGCGCCGGGGGTACCGGCCGGCCCGTCGTGGAGCGGGTGACGCTGTCGAGGTCCTTGGGGGCGGCCCTACGTGGACGCCCGGGCGTCCCGGGCCAGCCGGTGCCAGTCCAGGTCCCGCAGCCCCGGCTCGGTCCGGCAGTCCGCGGGCAGGCGCGGGGCGGACTGGAACCACAGGACGGTGAGGCGCGAACGGTAGGCGACGGGGTCGTGGGCCGGGTCGAGGGCCGCGGAGTGGAACGTGCCGAGGCAGGCCACCGGGGGCAGCACCTCCACCGGCCCGAGACCGCCCGCGTACTGGTCGGGGTACTCGCGCGGCGGCGGGACCAGGTGCACGGGCGTGCCCGGCCGGGCACGCCGGGCGGACCGCAGCAGCGTCCGGATCCGCAGGTCGTTCACCGGCTTGCAGGGATAGCCCTCCAGGTCGCCGTAGGTCGAGGTGAACCGCAGCTCGGCGAGGTCGACCGGGCGGCCGGAGGCCAGGACGAGGCGGGCGAGCGCCAGGGCCGGCGCTTTGACGTGCTGGGGCATGGGGGTCTTTCGCTGTTCCTGGTCGGGGCCGCGCTCGGCAGGGGCGGGGCGGTGGTCACGGCCGGTGTCCGGTGAGCCGCGCCGCCGACGCGACGGTCGCCCGGGCCTCCCGCTCGGACAGGCCGGTGTCGACGGCGGCCTCGACCAGGGGCTCCACGAGCCCGGGTCCGATGCCGTCCTCGTAGGCCCGGCAGGCGGCCCAGAACAGTCGGGTGTTGCGCTGGCCCTCGTGCGCGGCGAGGACGAACTGGACCAGGCCCTGACCGTGGCCGCCGGCCGGGTCCGGCAGGTGCCGGTGGCTGCGCGGCGGCGGCGGGAGCAGCAGCCGCAGCAGGGAGCGCGGGCAGGGGGCGGGCGGCAGGTGGGCGGTGCCGGGGGCGGCGGCGTAGACGCCGTGCGCGGTGCGTGAGCCGGGGCCGACGAGGTAGCCGCCCGCGCCGCGGATGTCGATGCCCGGCGCGAGGCGGCCCGCCGAGTTCGGGACGACCACGTCGGGCGGGCCGCTCAGCCACAGGTGCCGCCCGCCCGAGGGCGTCACGACGACCACGGTCGGCGGGATGGTGAACAGGTGCCGTAAGGCCAGCTCGCGCAGGGCCGCCGAGGAGTCGGTGCCGGTCTTCACGTCCAGGTCGACGCCGACGAGGTGGTGCGGGGGCAGTCCGCAGGCGATGCCGTAGCCGGTCGCCCAGGGCGCGGCGGCGAACAGTTCGCGGATGCGGGCGGGGTCGCTGGAGGCGTCGTACACCCCGTGCCCGAGGCGGCCGCACTCGCCGTGGCAGGGGGAGGGCAGGGGGTCGTCGCGGTGGGGGGAACGCAGCGCGGGCAGCTTGGTGCGCGACAGGGGGATGACGGCGAGCCCGCGCTCGGCGGCTGACAGGGCGTGCGCGAGGGCCAGCGTCGTGGCCTGCCGGTCGGTGGTGGCCATGACTCTAGTTTCGTACGTACGTTCGAAAAAGGAAAGGGGGAGCGAGGGGGGACGCGCCGGGGGCGGTGGGCGACGGGGGAAAGGTGCCGTAACGCTTCACCTCTTGCGGCGCCCGGGATCGAAAGCTCCCGTTCGCCCCGGTCCGGGGTGGAAGTGACGCGAGGGGGTTTATCGACTTGTCCTCACGCTTGCGTGCGAAGAGTGGCTTCCGAGGTGGTTCGCCGGGGTTCGGCGGGCAACTCTGGACTCGCGACGTCGAGCACCGCACCGGGGCGGCCGGCCAACTTCCCCGGTGAGACCAGCAGTTCACACAGCACCGCCGGCCTCGGCCGGCACGACCACGGTTTTCCCGGAGTCCTGGAGGGACAGCACCATGGCAAGCATCCGCACCGCCCGCGTCATCGCAGCCGTCTCCGCCCTTCCGCTCGCGGCCGCTCTCTTCGCCGGTGTCGCGGCGGCGGACAACGGCGCCTTCGCGGACGGCGGATCGATCGCGGCCGTCAGCGAGGCCGAGCAGGGCATCCTCGGCAGCGGCGTCGGCGGCGACAACTTCGGCAACGCGGCCACCACACAGCAGCAGGCCGTCGGCGACGGCGCCTCCAACCAGAGCAATACCGCCCAGGTCAACGGTTCGGCCTTCACGGCCGTCAACCAGGGCAACGCCAATACGGCCATCAGCTTCACCCCGCTGTGGTGGTGAGCTGACGGGGCCGGTGCGGCGGCGCCGGCCCGGGGGGCGCGGGGGGTGTCCTGCATGGGGAGGCACGGGTCTGGGCGGCGGTACTCCGGTACCGCCGCCCAGGCGTGCGTGCGGACGGCTGCGGCCGTCCCCTCAGGGACGAACCCGCAGTACTCCCCGGCCCCCGCTCCACCTACAGGAGGTGCAGTCACCCCCACCCCTACAACCTGAGGGGGACCCCGCTTCGGGACCTGCGGCCGATCCGCCGGGCACACCCCGCTCCTAGCGTGGAGCCATGACCACACTCGTCTGCACCACCGCTTCGAAGGCGGCCGCGCCAGCGGCGCAGACCCTTCCCTACCCGTCGTTCTCGTCGTACGTCAGAGCCCGCCGGCCGGTGCTGCTGCGAACCGCCCGCTCGCTCACCGGCAACCCGAGCGACGCCGAGGACCTGCTGCAGACCGCCCTGACCAAGACGTACGTCGCCTGGGAGCGGATCGAGGACCACCGCGCCCTCGACGGCTACGTCCGCCGGGCCCTGCTGAACACGCGGACCTCCCAGTGGCGCAAGCGCAAGGTCGACGAGTTCGCCTGCGACGAGCTGCCCGAGCCCGAACCGCGCTCCGGCGGCGGCGAGGACCCGGCCGAGCAGCAGGCCCTGCGCGACGCGATGTGGCGGGCGATCATGCGGCTGCCGGCCCGGCAGCGCGCGATGGTCGTCCTGCGGTACTACGAGGACCTCAGCGAGGTGCAGACGGCCGAGGTGCTCGGCGTCTCGGTGGGCACGGTCAAGTCGGCCGTCTCCCGCGCCCTGGGCAAGCTCCGCGAGGACACCGAGCTGGAACTCGCCCGCCGCTGACCCGCCGGCACCGCAAGCCCCCGAACAGCCGTCGTCCGCCCCCGTGATCCGTTCCTCCGGCGCGGCGTGATGTGATCGATCGCCCGGTCCTAGTGACATACCGCGCGGTATGTGCGCAGAATCAGCGCACATCCCTTACCACCGCGCAGGCAATGTCGCCCCGGGAGGACGCCGTGCTGAGCACCATGCAGGACGTACCGCTGCTGATCTCGAGGATCCTGACCCACGGGTCGACGATCCACGGGACATCACAGGTGACCACCTGGACCGGTGAGGACGAACCGCACCGCCGGTCCTTCGCGGAGATCGGCGCCCGCGCGGCCCAGCTCGCCCACGCGCTGCGCGAGGACCTCGGCGTCACCGGCGACGAGCGGGTGGCGACCCTGGCCTGGAACAACGCCGAGCACGTCGAGGCCTACTTCGCGATCCCCTCCATGGGCGCGGTCCTGCACACCCTGAACCTCCGCCTCCCGCCCGAGCAGCTGGCGTGGATCGTCCACCACGCGGCCGACCGCGTGATCATCGCCAACGGCTCGCTGCTCCCCCTGCTCGCCCCGCTGCTGCCCCACCTGAAGACCGTCGAGCACGTGGTCGTCACGGGCCCGGGCGACCGCTCCCTGCTCGCCGAGGCCAGCGCGCAGGTCCACGAGTACGAGGACCTGATCGCCGGCAAGCCGGTCACCTACGACTGGCCCGAGCTGGACGAACGCCAGGCCGCCGCCATGTGCTACACCTCCGGCACCACCGGCGACCCCAAGGGCGTGGTCTACAGCCACCGCTCCATCTACCTGCACTCCATGCAGGTCAACATGGCCCAGTCGATGGGCCTGACCGACCAGGACACCTCGCTGGTCGTGGTCCCGCAGTTCCACGTGAACGCCTGGGGCCTGCCGCACGCCACGTTCATGACCGGCGTGAACATGCTGATGCCGGACCGGTTCCTCCAGCCGGTGCCGCTCGCCGCGATGATCGAGAGCGAGAAGCCGACCCACGCCGCCGCCGTCCCGACCATCTGGCAGGGCCTGCTCGCCGAGCTGACCGCGCACCCCCGCGACGTCTCCTCCCTCACCCAGGTCACCATCGGCGGCTCGGCCTGTCCGCCGTCGCTGATGGAGGCCTTCGACCAGCTGGGCATGCGGGTCTGCCACGCGTGGGGCATGACGGAGACGTCCCCGCTGGGCACGGTCGCGCGTCCGCCGGCCTCCGCGGTCGGCACCGAAGCGGAGTTCGCCTACCGCCTCACCCAGGGCCGCTTCCCGGCCGGTGTCGAGGCCCGGCTGACCGGCCCCGGCGGCGAACGCCTCCCGTGGGACGGGGAGTCGGCCGGTGAGCTGGAGGTGCGCGGCGCCTGGATCGCGGGCGCCTACTACAACGGTCCCGACGCCGAACCGCTGCGCCCCGCCGACAAGTTCAGCGAGGACGGCTGGCTCAAGACGGGCGACGTCGGCACCATCTCGCCCGACGGTTACCTCACCCTCACCGACCGTGCCAAGGACGTCATCAAGTCCGGCGGCGAGTGGATCTCCTCCGTCGAGCTGGAGAACGCCCTGATGTCCCACCCGGACGTCGCCGAGGCGGCCGTAGTCGCCGTGCCCGACGACAAGTGGGGCGAGCGGCCCCTGGCCACGGT
Source organism: Streptomyces sp. NPDC017943 (assembly GCF_044328425.1). NCBI lineage: Bacteria > Bacillati > Actinomycetota > Actinomycetes > Kitasatosporales > Streptomycetaceae > Streptomyces > Streptomyces sp. NPDC017943. The sequence continues at coordinate 634,831 of NZ_JBIRHH010000004.1, forward strand.
CGTCCTCAAGGAGGGCGCCTCCGTCGGCTTCGAGGACCTGCGCGGCTTCCTCGCCGACGAGGGCAAGATCGCCAAGTGGCAGCTCCCGGAGCGCTGGACGATCGTCGAGGCGGTCCCGAAGACCAGCGTCGGCAAGTTCGACAAGAAGGTGCTGCGCAAGCAGTACGCGCAGGGCGAGCTGGACGTCACCCGCCTCTGACGCCCCCGGCGGACCGCCGTACGGCAGCGCCTCACCGTCGTACGGCGGTCACGCCCCAGCCCAGGAGCAGCCACAGCCCCGCCACCGCGCACACCCCGTCCCAGCCGAAGTGGCCGTAGGCGGCGCCCGCGAGGGCGGAGGCGGCGGCGCCGCCCGCGAAGCCGGCGACCACGTAGGCGGTGTTGGCGGTGGCCGGGGTGGAGGTCGAGGTCAGGGCCAGCGTCTGGTTGGCGACGTGCGACGCCACCAGCGCCGCGTGGATCGCGACCGCGGCGGCGAACAGGGCGCCGAGCGTGTGCCCGCCGAGCCGGAACAGCGGCACGGACACGGCCGCCACCAGGTACGCGGACCGCACCACCCGGCCCGCGCCGAACCGGTCCACCAGCCCGCCCGCCAGCGGCGCCACCGCGCTCGCCGTCAGCCCGAACAGTCCGAACAGCCCGGCGGCCGCGGTGGACAGGCCGTACGCCGGCCCGGTCAGCAGCACGGCGAGCGACGTCCACAGCGCGCTCCAGGCGCCGAACATCCCGGCCTGGCGCACGCAGGCCCGCCACAGCTCCGGCGAGCCCCGCAGCACCGACGGCAGCGCGGCGAGCCCGGAGAAGAGCGAGCCCTGCCTGCTGCGCCGCGAGGGCAGCACGCAGGCGGTCGCCAGACCCAGGACCAGGGTCAGCACGGCGGCGCCCGCGAACACCCAGCGCCAGCCGAAGGCCTGACCCGCCAGCCCGCCCAGCACCCGGGCCGCGACGATGCCGGTGAACAGGCCCGCTATGACGGCGGCGACATGCCGGGCGCGCCGCTCGGCCGGGGCCCGCTCGGCCACCAGCGGCACGAGCAGCTGCGGGACGACGGTCGCCGCCGAGGCGACGAACACGGCGACCGCGAGGATCCCGGCGCCGGGCGCGAGGGCACTGGCCGCCAGCGCCAGAGCGGTCACCAGCGTGAGCCCGGCGACCAGCCGGCGCCGGTTGACGCTGTCGCCGAGCGGCGCGAAGAACAGCAGGCCGACCGCGTAGCCGAGCTGTGCGACGGAGGCGATCCAGGCCAGGGCCGAGGGGGTCGAGCCGAAGTCGCGGGCCATCAGGGACAGCAGCGGCGCGGCGAGGTAGATGTTGGCGGCGGTGACCGCGCTGCACACCGCGAGCAGGGTGAGGAAGAGACCGGGGGAGGGCGTGCGCGGCATCCGCGCCGGGGTACGGCCCGCCCGGGGAGTGGTGGTCGTGGTCGCTGTCGGCATGAGGGGAGGACTCCTTGGAGTCGGCTCTAACAACTAACTGGTTGGTTGGCTGATGGCGCCAACAGTCTGGGCCGCCCCGTCATTCCCTGTCAACCAAACAGTTGGTTACCTGGGCGCGCTACCCTCTCCCCCATGGCAGCAAGGGACCCCGAGGCCACCAAGGCCCGGATCTTCGAGGCGGCGGTCGCCGAGTTCGCCCGGCACGGGATCGCCGGCGCCCGCATCGACCGCATCGCCGCCGAGGCGAAGGCCAACAAGCAGTTGATCTACGCCTACTTCGGCAACAAGGCCGAGCTCTTCGCGATCGTCCTCGAACGGAAGATGCTCCACCTCGCCGAGGCCGTCCCCGTCGACCCCGACGACATCGAGGGCTGGATCGACCGGCTGACGGACTACCACGCCGCCCACCCCGAACTGCTGCGCCTGCTCTTCTGGGAGGGTCTGGAGTACGGCAGCGCCGAACTGCCCCACGAGTCCGACCGCCAGGAGCACTACGCCCGCAAGGTCGCCGCCCTGCGCGACGGGCAGGAGCGGGGTGTCGTCACCGACGCGATCCCGGCCGCCGACCTGCTGTTCCTGCTGACCGCGCTCGCCAACTGGACCGCCGTCGTCCCGCAGATGCGGCGCATCCTGGTCGGCGGCGGCGACCCCGACCGGGACCGGCTGCGCGCCTCGGTCAAGGAGGCGGCCCGCCGCCTGACGGCCCGCTAGGGCCGCACGGGCGGGCCGTCCTGGCGCCGGTCCGTCACCGGGTTCATGTCGAGCCAGCGGCGTGCCGCCAGGCTCAGCGGTGGGTGGTCCGGCTCGTCCATCGTGCCCTCCGCCACCGCCTCGGCCCACCGCCGCAGGACCCGCGAGCGATGCGGCGCCGTCAGCACGGAGGTGCTGATGTCGTGCTCCCACGTCGTCGCGAAGACCAGCACGTTCCCGTCGAGCGAGAGCATGCGGAACTCGGGGCGGCAGGGCGCACTGCCGAGCAGGCCGGCAGCGCCCTCGCCCATGACGTCCCACTCACGCTGCAACTCGACGCAGAACCATCGGGCGGGGCGGTCCTCACCGGGCCCGAGCGCGAGGAGGAACCTGCGGTCGGTCCCGGAGAAGAGCCCTCCCTCGACGGACAGCCGGTACCAGTCGGCGTTGGCCCTCTCCCGCAACCGCGGCTCCAGGACGTCGAGCATGGCCTCGACGCGCCCTTCGTCGTGGGGGCAGCTCGCCGCCTGGCCGGCGACGACCGGCGGGAGGAGCCCGTCGGGTTCGGTCCATCCGTCCACGATGCGCAGACCTGCCGCGGCGAGAGACTCCATGCCGGCCATCATGCCGTCGCCGCCGGTGGGCACACGCGGCAGGGCGGCAACCGACTGCGCCCCGGCCGGTCCTAGTTGGTGCCGATCCGGCTGAGCAGCTCCACGATCCGGGTCTGCACCTCGTTGCTGGTCGACCGCTCCGCCAGGAACAGCACCGTCTCGCCGGACGCCAGCCGCGGCAGGTCCGCCTGGTCGACGGCGGCGGTGTAGACGACGAGGGGGGTGCGGTTGAGCTGCCCGTTCGCCCGCAGCCAGTCGACGATCCCGGCGTATCCCGCCTGCCGCCGGTGCACCTGCAGCAGGTCCATCACGACCAGGTTCGGCCGGAACTGCCCCGCCAGCGTCACCGCGTCCGCGTCGCTCGCGGCCCGTGCGACCTGCATGCCGCGCCGCTCCAGCGTCGCCGTCAACGCCAGCGCGATCTCGGCGTGCTCCTCGATCAGCAGCACCCGCGGCGGGTGCTGCTCACTGTCGCGCGGCGCCAGCGCCTTCAGCAGCACCGCCGGGTCGGCCCCGTACGCCGCGTCCCGCGAGGCCTGGCCCAGCCCGGCCGTGACCAGCACGGGCACCTCGGCCGCCACCGCGGCCTGCCGCAGCGACTGCAGCGCCGTGCGCGTGATCGGCCCGGTCAGCGGGTCGACGAACAGCGCGGCCGGGAACGCCGCGATCTGCGCGTCGACCTCCTCGCGCGAGTTCACGATCACCGGCCGGTAGCCGCGGTCGCTCAGCGCCTGCTGGGTGCTGACGTCCGGCGCGGGCCACACCAGCAGCCGCCGCGGATTGTCCAGCGGCTCGGGCGGCAGCTCGTCGTCCATCGGCTGCGGCCGGGGCGGATCGGCGACCTCGACGGCCCCGCCGGGACCGTCCAGCGGCTCGGGGCCCTCGGCCGCGTTCTCGTCCGGCGCGCCTATGGCGTACGAACGCCCGCCGCCCTCCGTCACCGGCGCGAGCCGCGTCTGCCCGGCCAGCGAGTGCTGCGCGGGCATGGGCGCGGGAGCCGGGGCGCCCGGCGGGACCGGCGTGCCGGCGGGGGTCCCGCCGGGAGGCGTCGGCTCGGCCGCCGGATGCGGCAGGGCGGCCTGCTCGGGACGGCCCGCCCGGTCCGCCGGTCGCGGTGCCTGGTCCGGACCGGCCTGCGGTTCCGCACGCGCGGCCGGGTCGGGCGGCGTGCCGAGCTTGCGGCGGCGGCCCGAACCGCCCGGCGCGTGCGGGGGAGGCGTCGCCGGGCCGTGGGCGGCCGACGGCTGCTGGACCTGGGCCGCCTGCCGCGTGAACGGCACGCCCTGCCCCAGCGTCCGGACGCTGATCGCCCGTCCCTGCGTCGAGTTGGGGTCGACGGGCGCCGCGGCCTCGGCGGGCAGCGGCTGGGCCGCCCCCCGCGCAGCGGCACCCTGCGGGGGCACCGGGGTCCCGGGAGCGGGCGTGTTCCGCTGGGACGCCCCGTTCGGGGCACTCGGAGCCGGACTCGGGGCGCCCGGGGCGCCCTGCGGGTGGGCGCTCGGCGCGGCACCGTTCGGAGGCACGGGGGGCACGGGGACACCGGCGCCCGAGGTGCCGCCCCCGGCGGGCCATCCGCCGGGGACCGGCGTGCCCGGGGCGGGGGTTCCCTGAGCCGGGGTCCCCTGCGCGGGTGTGGCTTGAGCGGGTGCGGCCTGAGCCGGTGCGGCCTGAGCGGGGGTCGTCCGAGCCGGGCCCGCCTGGGCCGGGACACCCGGGTTCTGCCCGGCGGCCTCCGCGGGCAGCGGCTGAGCGGCGGAGGCGTGCTGGTCGGGTACGGCCGGTGCCTGCGGAGGCAGCGGCTGCGCCTGCAACTGCACCGCCTGGCCCGGAAGCACCCCCTGCACGCTGTGCCCGAGCCCGCCCGGGCCGGGCAGAGGACCTGCCTGCGGCGGCCCGGCGTCCGGATGCGGCCCGGCGACGCCCTGCGGCGCCGCGGCGTTCGTCGGCATGCCGGGGGCGTTGCCCTGCGGGGGCACACCCGTACCCGGCGCGACCCCAGCGGCGGGCGCCGCGGCCTGACCGGGCACGCCCGGTGCCGGCACGGCCTGTCCGGGCGGAACGGCCCCGGCGTCCTGCTGGGCGGGGAACCCCTGGGCCGGGACACCCTGCGGGGGAACTACTCCCTGCCCGGCACCGGCACCAGGGGGCACGGCACCCGCAGGCACCGGAACGGAAGGCATCGACCCCGCAGGCCCGCCGGCCACCGGAGCGGCTCCCGCGGACGCGGCGGCCGCCTGGCCGGGAAGCCCCGGCACGGCCCCCGGCTGCCCGGCACCCTGCGGAGCCGGAGCCGGAGCCTGAGCCGGCACGGACGGGTCGGGAGCCGGTGCCCCGGCGGACTCCGGCGCGGCCACGGCACGCCGTCGGCGCCCGGTCGGCCGGCTGGTCGGGTGCGGCTGGGGCGGCGTGTGATCGTCGGACCGGTCGTGCGGAACGGCATCGTGCCGCCCCTCCTCGACGCGCTCGTCACCGGCGGCGCCGGGCACCGCCACGGCTCCCTGCCCGGCAACCGGAGCACCGGCCCCAGCGGTCCCACCGGCACCGGTCTGCCCGGACGGCGCCTGCGCGCCCGGGCCCGTACCCGTGCCCGCACCCGGTGCCACCTGGTCGGCCTCGGCGGGCGGCAGCGCGAAGACCGGACGGGGTCCGGCCGCCGCAGCCTGCTGCGCGGCCGCGGCGCGCTCGTTCGCGGCGGCCAGCGCCCTGCGCCGGCGCCCCGTCGGCTGCGGTGCCTGCGCCGAACCCTGATCCTGGTCCTGCGAGTCCTGCGAGCCCTGCGCGTCCTGGCCCTGCGCGCCGGACGGCGCCGCTGGAAGCGCCGCGGGCAGCGCGTGCTGCTCACCGGGCTCACGCCGGGCACGCCGCCCGGACGGCACGGGCACGCCCTGCGGCGGAACGGTGCCGCCCAGCCCGGTGTTCGAGGCGGCGGCGCCCGCGTGCTCCCCGGCCATCACGACGGCGCCCTCGGCGACACCCTGCACCGCGCTGCCGACGGCCGCCGCACCGGCGTCCTCGGCGGCCCGGCCGCGACGCCGCCCGGTACCGCTCGAGGCGGCGTCCTCGCCGGAGGCCTGCGCGGGCAGCGCGGCCGGTTCCCCGGCGGCGCGCCTCCTGCGCCGACCGGTCGGCACGCCGCCCTCGGCACCGGAGCCCGCCTCGTCCTCGCCGTCACCGGCGGGGGCGTCCCCGTCGAGGAAGGCGTCGGTGCCGCCCCGCCGGGCACGGCGGCGCCCCGCGCCGGAGGGCTGTTCGCCGGACGCGAGTGCGGGCGCCGCCGCCGCCTCGTCCACCGGCTGCCCGGTGACGGCCCCGGCCCCGCCGCCGAGCGGGACTTCGAGGACGTACGCACTGCCGCTCATCCCCGGCACGTCGTGCGTCTGCAGGACGCCGCCGTGGGCCCGCACGATCCCGCGCACGATCGGCTCGTGCACGCTGTCGCCCCCGGCGTACGGCCCGCGGACCTCGATGCGGACGACCTCACCGCGCTGCGCGGCCGCCACGACGACGGTGTTGTCCATGTAACCGCCCACCGACACGGGCGAGTTGCCGGTCGCGTCCACCCCGGCCACGTCGGCGACGAGATGGGCGAGGGCGGTGGCGAGCAGCCGGGGGTCGACCTCGGCCTCGATGGGCGGGGCGTGCACGGCGAACTGCACCCGCCCGGGCCCGATGAGTTCCACGGCCCCGTCGACACCGGCGGCGACGACGGCGTCGAGCATCACCTTCGTCCGGGCGACGTTCTCGCTGCCCGCGTCGAGCCGCTGGAAGCCGAGGACGTTGTCGATCAGGGTCGTGATGCGCGAGTAGCCGGCCGAGAGGTGGTGCAGCACCTGGTTGGCCTCGGGCCACAGCTGCCCGGCGTCGTCGGCGGCGAGCGCGGCCAGTTCGCGGCGCAGTTCCTCCAGCGGCCCGCGCAGGGACCGGCCCAGCAGGGTCAGCAGCTGCTCGTGCCGTGCGGAGAGCGCGTCGAACCGGTCCTTCTCCCGCTCCCCGAGGGCGGCGTACCGCTCCTCGTTGGCGGCGAGTTCCTCGGCGTGCCGCTCGCGCAGCTCCTCCAGCTCGGTGACGTGCTGCTGGCGCAGGGCGGTCAGCTCGGAGGCATGCTCCTCGGACAGCCGCTCCACTTCCTCGGCGTGGGCCTTCTCGGCCGCCTCCTTCTCCTCGACGACGGCGTCGTAGGGCCGCCGGTCGGTGAAGGTCATGACGGCGCCGACGAGCTGGTCGCCGTCGCGCACGGGCGCGGTCGTCAGGTCGACCGGGACCTTGGCGCCGTTCTTGGCGTACAGCACCTGCCCGCGCACCCGGTGCTTGCGCCCGGAGCGCAGGGTGTCGGCGAGCGGCGAGTCCTCGTAGGGGAAGGGCGAACCGTCGGCCCGCGAGTGCAGGACGAGCGTGTGCAGCTCGCGTCCGCCCAGATCGCTGGCCCGGTAGCCCAGGATCTGCGCGGCCGACGGGTTGACGAGCACGATCCGCCCGTCGGTGTCGGTGCCGACGACGCCCTCGGCGGCGGCCCGCAGGATCATCTCGGTCTGCCGCTGCGACCGGGCCAGCTCGGCCTCGGTGTCCACGGTCCCGGACAGGTCGCGCACGACGAGCATCAGCAGCTCGTCGCCGGTGTAGCCGTAACCGTCGTACGCCTGCTGCCCGTTCTCGAGATTCGCACTGGTGACCTCGACGGGGAACTCCGTCCCGTCGGTCCTGCGCGCCACCATCCGGGTCGGCTTGGTGCGCGCCCGCGGGTCGAGGTGCTCGGGCCGGCGCATGGAACCCGGGATGAGTTTGGAGTCGAACTGCGGCAGCAGGTCGAGCAGCCCGCGCCCCACCAGGGCGGTGCCCGGGGTCTCGAAGGCCTCCAGGGCGATGGTGTTGGCGTTGACCACCGTCCCGTTGGCGTTGACCAGCACCAACGCGTCGGGGAGGGCGTCCAGTATGGCTGCGAGGCGAGCAGCGCCTCGGGATGGCCTGCTGCTCACGAGACGCTTCCCTCCTGTTACCGCACCTTGCCGACCGCTCGGGCCATCTTGCCAACCGTCCCGCAGCGTGTCACGCGAGGGAGTCTAAGGGCTGGGGTTGCGCTCGCGACGCCGGATGAGAGGGACGTCGCACGGGGAAGTGACCCCGGACCGGCACGCGGGCGACCCCGAACGCCCGCCCTCCTGCGACGACGTCGCGGGACCTTCGCGGGACCTTTACGACGAAGACGTTTCTGTATGTTTCGGCCGAGCCGGCCTGATGTGGGCGGAGTGTGGCGCACATGGGTGTGCGGTGGAGGTGCGGGACGGGTCCGGCCGGGTCCCCGGTGGAGGGGGGACCCGGCCGGCAGGGCTCAGCGGACGGCGTCCGGCTTCTCCCCCATGCCGGGCAGGAGCGGCACGAGCCGGTCCCAGCGGTCGATCTGGCAGCCGTCGCGGCGGTCGTACGTCGCGTCGACGGGGCGCCCGGCCCAGGTGCCGGTGACGTGCGCGGTGGCCGGCCCGCCGTACTGCATGGTGCACATGCCGCCCTGCGGGGCCGGCGCGAAGACGTCCCGGCCCCACCGCGTGTCCCGCTCCAGGGCCGCGCAGGCGCCGCGCGGGTCGGGGTGGCTGCCGCCGTCGGGGCCGCAGTACAGCTCGAAGGTGCCGTCCACCCCCTCTCCGGCGTTCCGCACGGTGACGGTGAGGTGGTCACGGTCCTGGAGGTCGTCGACCCACTCGCGGAGCAGCGGGTCGGTCCCGGTGGCGTCGGCGTACGCGGCCGGGGACACGGCGGCCAGCGAACCGACGCCGGCGACGGAGGCGGCGGCGCCGAGGAGGAGGCGCCGCAGGGCGGGGCGGGCGGTGGCCCGGGGGGTGGCACGCAACATGCCCTGCCTAACGCGAGGCGGCGCCGGACGTTGCGCCCCTTCCCCCGCTGCCGCCCGCCCGGTCCGGTTCCGGCGACCCGCACCACCTGACAAGGCCTTTGCCCCGCGCCCTTCCCGCCTAGTACCGTAGGGGTCGATTGGTGACACCCCGCTCGACTGTGTCATCATCGGCACGCACCGACTCGCGCTCGCGCGGGTGGATGCGCTGGAGGCGTCGCCTAGTCCGGTCTATGGCGCCGCACTGCTAATGCGGTTTGGGTCTTAAAGCCCATCGAGGGTTCAAATCCCTCCGCCTCCGCACCTGATCACGAAGCCCCGGTCATCCGACCGGGGCTTCGCTGTCGTTGCCCCCCGCTGACCCTGTTTTCGCAGCTCACAAGGGGTGCGGCCAATGGATTTCACATGGCGGCGGCAGTCATGTAATGTTCTTCCTGTCGCCGCGAGCGAGCCGAAAGGCCCGAGAGCGGCGAAACAACAGAACAAGCACTCGTAGCTTAACGGATAGAGCATCTGACTACGGATCAGAAGGTTGCAGGTTCGAATCCTGCCGAGTGCACAGCAGACCAGAGGCCCCGGAGTGATCCGGGGCCTCTGGCGTTTCCGCGTGCGCTGTCCGGTCAACTCCCCGTTCCCCGCGCTCCCGTGAGCCGCCCTCGCGCAGAGGTTCCGTAGAGCCTACTATTCTGGATAATCGAATAGTCGGCTGATCAGAACCCGGGGAGGGCCGGTGGCGGTGAACGCGGCGTGGACGCGGGCGGTGTTGCCCCTCTGCCTGCTGGGGGTGCTGGACACCGAGGAGAAGAACTACGGGTACGCCCTGCTGAGCCGCCTGGCCGAGGCCGGGCTGGAGGGCGTGAAGCCCGCGACCCTGTACCCCGCTCTGACGCGCCTGGAGGAGGAGGGCGCGGTCGAGGTCGAGTGGGGCGCCGGCGAGGGCGGGCCCGGCCGGAAGTACTACCGCATCACCGAGGCCGGACGGGAACGGCTGCGCCGGGAGAGCGCCGCGTGGCACGACCTCCACGGGACCGTCGCGACGCTGCTCGGGGATTGAGAAGGGGGATCGTCTTGACCACGACGAACAAGCTCGGCTGGACACGCGAGGAGGACGAGACGTGGGCGGCGGTCGTCGAGCTGCGCCTCACGCTCGACCAGCAGGCCTCCGCCGACCTGATCCACCAGGTCCTGGCGGAGGCGCACGACGCGGTGACCGAGACGGGCCGCACGCCGCACGACCTCTTCGGCGACCCCGTGGCGTACGCGCGCTCCGTGGCCGCGGAGCGGATCGGCGAGGAGGACCGGGCGCGCGTCGACGCGCAGGGCCTCACCCCGGGCGAGCGTCTCACCGCCTCCCTCGCGACACTCGGTCTGGCCGGAGTCGTCGTCGGGGTGCTGCGGTGGATCGACGGCGGCCTCTGGGCGGACGCCGGCTGGTCGTCGATCGCGGCGTTCACCGCCGTCGTGCTGACCGCCGTCCTGACGTCCGCCGTCCTCGCGGCCCGGGCCGCCGGGCGGATCACCGGTTCGTGGCTCTTCGCCTCGGCGGCGCTCGTGACGCTGGGCGGCGGTGCCACCGCCGCCGCCTTCCTGCCCGATGAGCCGCTGTTCACGTTCCCGGTCCCGGCCCTCGCGGTGGCGGGCGTGGCGCTGAGCGCCGCGGCGGTCGCCTTCCCGGACGCCACCGTCGACCGCTGGTTCACCCCGGGGCTGCGGGGCGACGACGAGCGCTGGCTGTCCCACGTCGAGGGCCTGCTGCGCGGACGCCACGCGATGCCGGCCGCGCAGGCGCGGGCCCATGTGCGGGAGGCCCGTCAGCATCTGGCCGCGTCCGGCGACCGTGCCGAGGAGGCCTTCGGCAGTGCCGAGGTCTACGCGATGCGCCTGGCCGAGGGCCCCCGGCGGGAGCGCCGGCTGGCGCGGCGCAAGCTGTACGGCGTCACCGCGCTGACCGTGCTCGTCGTCTCGCTCTTCACGGACGAACTGCGCGACGCCGACCTCTCCTCCCCCCGGTTCTGGTTCTACGCCGGTGCCGCCGCCTACTGGGTCTGGCACACGGCCCGGGCGTGGATCAAGGAGTCCGCGTCCCGCGGCCGCTCGGCGTCCTGAGGCCGGTGCGTGCACCCGGTGGCCGGCGCGTGCGGGGCGCCGTCGGTCAGTCGGGGCGGCAGTACTCCTCCAGGTAGGTCGCGGCCAGTGAGCTCGCCCGGGTGAACCAGTCCGTGAGCACGGCGATCTCGTCGGGCGTGTAGTCCGCGAAGAGCGCCCCGAGGCGGGCGTAGTACGGCTCGTAGACCTCGCGCACCCGGGCGACCGCGTCGGGCCGGGCGGCCACGCGGACCCGGCGGCGGTCGGCCGGGTCGGGGAGGCGGGTGATGTAGCCGGCCCGTTCGAGCCGGTTCAGGATGCCCGTGACCGCGCCCGTGGTGACGTGGACGCGCGCTGCCAGGTCCCCCGCCGTGGGGTGGTTCTCACCGGCCTCGATGACATAGCCGAAGCAGGTGAGGTCGGTCACGCTCAGACCCACCTGCTGGGCGATCTCGTGCTGTCCGACCAGGTGCGTCGCGATGAGCTGGTCCATCGCCGACAGTGCCTGCTCCGGCGTGGCGGCCGGACGCGGCTTGGCTTGCATTCCCAGATCCCTTAGTTCGTGAGATGTTTGGGTTGTTAAACTCTTAGCTTGTGAGGGGTTCTGCTCGGAGGCCGAGCCCTCGATCGGAGGACGCACATGAGCGCACATCAGTATGACCACGGGCACACGGCCGCCGGGTGGATCGGCTTCGGCATCGCCACCGCCGGGGCCGTCGTGGCGGGAGCGGGTGTCTGTGCCGCCTCGGGCCTGCTGATCGCCGCGGGGCTCGGCGTCGTGGTGGTCGGCCTCCTGGTCACCTGGGCCCTGCACCTCGCCGGCTGGGGCAAGGGCCCGGGCGCGCGGCCCCGCGAGGAGTGGGGATGGCGGGTGCGGGACTCGGCCGCCTCGGGCGGGCACGCGGACTGCCTCGGGTGCCGGCTGGCCGGCCGGGGGCGGCGCGGGGAGCGCGCCGGCCGGGAGACCGGACCGGCGCCCGCGCGGCGCGCGGCGGCGGAGCCGGAGACGGCCCTCGTTGGCGCCGCGGGGACCGGCACGGGCCGCTGATCCGGCCGCCGGTTCCGCGCCGTATCGCCGCGCGGCGTGTGCCGGTGACAGGGCCGAGTACGGGGGCTCGTCGCCGGGGCCGAGCATGGGGGCTCGTCGCACGGGCCGCTGATCCGGCCGTCGGCTCCGCGCCGTGTGCCGTCCACGCCGTGGCCCGTCGCTGCCGGGGCCTGCCCCTGCTGTCAGTGCCCGGCCCTACTCTCGGCGGTGATGGCACAGGCATGGAAGTGCGCGGGGCTGCGGTGGTCGGCGGACGGGCCCGGGCTGGTGTGGTCCGGAGGCCGGCGCAGCGCGCTGACCTGGGGGAAACGCGTGGCTTTCGGAGTCGCGGAAGGGAGCGTGCGGACCTGCCGGGGGGCTCGGGGGCACGCGTGCCCGGTCGCCGCTGCCGTGCCGGGGCGCAGTACGGGCGCCCGGTGCGAGGAGTGCGCGCGGCTGGACCGGGCCCATTCCGTCGCGGCGGACACCCTGGCCGACGATCCCCGGCCCTACCGCGTCTACCTGGCGTGGTTCGGGCCCGGCATGGTCAAGGTCGGGATCACCGCCGAGGAGCGGGGGCCGGCCCGGCTGCTGGAGCAGGGGGCCGTCTGCTTCACCTGGCTCGGGGTGGGGCCCCTGATGGCCGCCCGGCGCAGCGAGGAGCTGCTGCGGGCCGCCCTGCGGGTGCCCGACCGGATCCCGTACGCCGACAAGCGTGCCGTGCGCTCGGCGCTGCCCGGGACGGAACCGGAGCGGGCCGCGGAGATCACCGGGCTGCACGCGCGGGCCGTGGCCCTGCCCGGGTGGCCCGAGTCGCTGGCGCGTGCGCCGCTGCGGGTCGTCGACCACACGGCCGTCTTCGGGCTGGCGGGGCTGCCCGCCGCCGTGGGGGAGGTGCGCGAGCTGGTCCCGGGCGGTGTGATCGGTGGGGAGCTGGTCGCCGCCGCCGGACCCGACCTGCACCTGGACACCGGGAGCGGTGTCGTCGTCCTCGACACGCGGCTGCTGACCGGCTGGGAGCTGGGTCCTGCCCAGGAGGGCCGACGGCGGCTGCCGGTACGGCGGTTCAGGGAGGACGCCGGGGTGCAGGACGGGTTGTTCTGAGGCCGGGCGGCGGCTCCCAGGAGCCGCCTGAGAAGTGCCTGGGTGTTTCTCAGGGAAATCACAGACGCGGGAAAGGGCGCTCTCAGAGCCCGCCGCCATCGTGTCCGCATGACCACGACCTCGCCCCAGGGGCGCACCGAACTGCTCAGGCCGGACGGGAGCCCCGTCCGCGTGCTGGTGGTGGACGACGAGGCGTCGATCACCGAGCTGCTGTCCATGGCTCTGCGCTACGAGGGCTGGCAGATCCGCAGTGCCGGTGACGGCATGGGCGCCGTCCGGGCGGCCCGCGGCTTCCGGCCCGACGCCGTCGTGCTCGACATGATGCTGCCCGACATGGACGGGCTGTCCGTCCTCGGGCGGCTGCGCCGGGAACTGCCGGACGTGCCGGTGCTGTTCCTCACCGCCAGGGACGCGGTGGAGGACCGGATCGCCGGGCTCACGGCGGGCGGCGACGACTACGTCACCAAGCCGTTCAGCCTGGAGGAGGTCGTCGCACGGCTGCGCGGGCTGATCCGGCGCTCCGGCGCGGCCGACCGGCGGTCCGGCTCCGTGCTGGCCGTCGGCGACCTCACCCTGGACGAGGACAGCCACGAGGTGACCCGCGGCGGGGACGGCATCCATCTGACCGCGACCGAGTTCGAGCTGCTGCGGTTCCTGATGCGCAATCCGCGGCGCGTGCTCAGCAAGGCGCAGATCCTCGACCGCGTCTGGTCCTACGACTTCGGCGGGCAGGCCAACGTCGTCGAGCTGTACATCTCCTACCTGCGGCGGAAGATCGACGCCGGACGCGAGCCGATGATCCACACGCGGCGCGGCGCCGGCTACCTGATCAAGCCCGCGGCGTCGTGAGCGGACGGCCCCGCTCGCGTGCCCGGCGCGAGCCGGGCGCCCGCCGGGCGGGCCGCCCCCGCACGCTGCGGACGCGGCTCGTCGTCGCGTCCGTGGTGCTGATCGCCGTGGTGTGCGCGGTGATCGGCACCGTGACGACGCTCGCGTTGCGGTCCCACCTGTACGAACAGCTCGACGGGCAGCTCGGCGCCGCCGCGTCCCGGGCCGCGCTGAGCCCGCCCCGGGACCCCGACGCGGGGAACGGGGGTGGCGCGCCGGCCCTGCTGAAGGAGGAGAGCCTCACCGTCTTCGTCACCCGGGGGCCGCAGCCGGCCGGCACCATCGCCGCCAGGATCGAGGACGGCCGGATCACGGAGTCCAAGTACGGCGTGTCCGGCGACGACTACCGGATGAGCGCCCGGTCGCTGAACTCCGCCCAGACCGCCGCGCTGATGTCAGTGCCGCAGTCCGACGGGTCGCCGCGGACCGTCGAGGTCCCCGGCCTGGGCGAGTACCGGGCCGTCTTCAGGAGCGGGGACAAGGGCAGCTACTACGTCGCCGTCCCCACCACGGACGTGACCAGCACCGTCAACACCCTCGTCCTGGTCGAGATCAGCGTCACCGGCGCCGGTCTCGCCGCGGCCGGTCTGGCCGGTTCCGTCCTGGTCGGCGTGGCCACCCGCCCCCTGCGCAGGGTCGCCGCCACCGCCACCCGCGTGTCCGAACTCCCCCTGCACAGCGGCGAGGTGCACCTCAACGAGCGGGTGCCCGACTCCGAGACCGACCCGCACACCGAGGTCGGGCGGGTCGGGGCCGCGCTGAACCGGATGCTCGACCACGTGCACGCCGCGCTGCACGCCCGGCAGTGCAGCGAGACGCGGGTCCGGCAGTTCGTGGCGGACGCCAGTCACGAACTGCGCACGCCCCTCGCCTCCATCCGCGGGTACGCCGAACTCACCCGGCGCGGACGCGAACAGGTCGGCCCCGACACCCGCCACGCCCTCGGGCGGATCGAGTCCGAGGCCGACCGGATGACCCTGCTCGTCGAGGACCTGCTGCTGCTCGCCCGCCTGGACGCCGGTCGGCCGCTGCAGTTCGGGCACACCGACCTCGTGCCGCTCGTCGTGGACGCCGTCGGCGACGCCCGCGCGGCCGGCCGGGACCACGACTGGCGGCTCGACCTGCCCGACGAGCCGGTGCCCGTGACGGCGGACGCGGCCCGGTTGCAGCAGGTGCTGCTCAACCTCCTGGGCAACGCCCGCACCCACACCCCGCCCGGCACGACCGTCACCGCCCGCGTCCGGCGGCGCGGCGCGTGGCTGTGCGTCGACGTGGAGGACGACGGGCCGGGCATCGCAGCGGAGTTGCTCCCGCACGTCTTCGAGCGGTTCGCGCGCGGTGACTCCGCCCGGTCCCGCGCCACCGGCTCGACCGGCCTCGGCCTCGCCATCGTGCAGGCCGTGGCGGCGGCGCACGGCGGCGGCGTCAGCGTCGACAGCGCCCCCGGGCGGACCGTGTTCACCCTCCGGCTGCCCGCCACCGCCCACCCGCCGCGCCCCGAGCGGGACGGCGAGCCGTACTCACAGGCGGGCCACAGCGTCACCACACGGCTGCGACAGGGCGCCTGACGACAGTCGGTCCCATGCGAACCGACTCTTTCCCCGGCACCCTGCCGGCGCGGGAGCACCTCCCGGCCGCACCGGCAGCCGCACCCGTCCTGGACGTCGTGGTCCCCGTCCACAACGAGGAGAAGGACCTCCCGCCGTGCGTGCGCCGGCTGCACGCGCACCTGGCCCGCACCTTCCCCTACGCGTTCCGTATCACGATCGCGGACAACGCCTCCACGGACACCACCCCGGCGGTCGCGGCCCGGCTGGCGGCGGAGATACCCGAGGTCGGCAGCGTCCGGCTGGAGCAGAAGGGCCGGGGCCGGGCCCTGCGGGAGGTCTGGTCGGCCTCGGACGCCCCCGTCCTCGCCTACATGGACGTGGACCTGTCCACCGACCTCAACGCCCTGCTCCCGCTCGTCGCGCCGCTGATCTCCGGCCACTCGGACCTGGCGATCGGCTCCCGGCTGGCCCGCAGCGCGCGCGTCGTGCGCGGACCCAAGCGGGAGTTCATCAGCCGGGCGTACAACCTCGTGCTGCGCGGCTCCCTGCACGCCCGCTTCTCCGACGCCCAGTGCGGGTTCAAGGCGATCCGCCGCGATGTGGCGCAGGCGCTGCTGCCGCTGATCGAGGACACCGGCTGGTTCTTCGACACCGAGATGCTGGTCCTCGCCGAACGGGCCGGGCTGCGCATCCACGAGGTGCCCGTGGACTGGGTCGACGACCCCCACTCGTCCGTGCACCTGGTGCGGACCGCGACCGACGACCTCAAGGGCGTATGGCGGATCGGCAGGGCCCTGGCCACCGGCTCGCTGCCGCTGGACCGGCTGGCCCGGCCGTTCGGCGACGACCCCCGCGACCGCGAGATCGAGGACGTGCCGAGCGGGCTGGCCCGTCAGCTCGTCGGCTTCTGCGTGGTCGGTGCCCTGTCCACCCTCTTCTACCTGCTGCTCTACAGCGGCTTCCGCGCCTTCGCGGGTCCCCAGACCGCCAACGCCCTCGCCCTGCTGGTCTCCGCGGTCGCCAACACGGCGGCCAACCGGCGGCTCACCTTCGGGGTGCGGGGGCGCGCCGGGGCCGTACGGCACCAGGCGCAGGGTCTGGTGGTGTTCGGCATCGGGCTCGCGCTGACCAGCAGTTCGCTCGCCGCGCTCGGCGCGGCCACCTCCGCGCCCGCCCACTCCACCGAGCTGGCCGTCCTGGTCGCCGCCAACCTCGCGGCGACCGTGCTGCGCTTCCTGCTCCTGCGGGCGTGGGTCTTCCCCGACCGGCGCACGGACGGGACGCCGGCGACGGCGAACAGCCCCGGTGCGGCCGGTGCGCCGGCCCCGCTCCCGCGCCACCTGATCCAGCAACCCCACGAGCCCCGGTACGAGATGCCGTCGCACCAACCCCACGCGCACCGGTACGAGATGCCGTCGCCCCAGCTCCACGAGCCCCACCACCCGGCGCCGCAGCCGGCCCGCACGCACGACACCGATCCGGGGGACCACCGATGACCGTCCACCTCCACCGGCCGGCCTCCGGCACGGACACCGCGCCCGGCAGCGAAGCCCGCCCTGCCGCCTCCGCAGCCGCCGCCTCCGGCGCGCCCCGCCACCCCCTGCCCCACCGGCTGTGGCGCGGACGGCCCGAGGACCCCCGCTGGGTCCGGCCCGCGTTCCTCGCCCTGCTGGCCGCCACCGCCCTGCTCTATCTGTGGAACCTGAGCGCCTCCGGTTACGCCAACTCCTTCTACTCGGCGGCCGTCCAGGCGGGCAGCCAGTCCTGGAAGGCGTTCTTCTTCGGCTCGCTGGACGCGGCGAACGCCATCACCGTCGACAAGCCCCCGGCCGCGCTGTGGCCGATGGCCCTGTCCGTCCGGCTCTTCGGGCTCGGCTCCTGGGCGATCCTCGTCCCCGAGGTCCTCATGGGCGTCGGCACGGTCGCCGTCGTGTACGCGGCCGTCCGCCGCCGGTTCGCTCCCGCGGCCGGACTGATCGCGGGCGCGGTGCTCGCGCTCACGCCCGTCGCCGCGCTGATGTTCCGCTTCAACAACCCGGACGCGATGCTGGCCCTGCTGATGGCGCTGGCCTGCTCCCTCGTCCTGCGGGCGCTGGAGGACGGCCGGACCCGGTGGCTGGTGTGGGCCGGTGCGGCGATCGGGGCGGCGTTCCTCGCCAAGACCCTCCAGGCGTTCCTGGTCCTCCCGCCGCTCGCCCTCGTGTACGGCGTCTGCGCGCCGGTACCGGTGCGGCGGCGGTTCGGGCAGCTCGCCGCGGGCCTGGCCGCGATCGTGGTCTCCGGCGGGTGGTGGGTGGCCGTGGTCGAGCTGTGGCCCGCCTCCTCCCGCCCGTACATCGGCGGTTCGCAGAACAACAGCTTCCTGGAACTGACCTTCGGCTACAACGGCTTCGGCCGCCTCGACGGCGACGAGACGGGCAGCGTCGGCGGCGGGGGCGGCGGCCGGGGCGGCGGCTGGGGCGAGACCGGCTGGGACCGGCTCTTCGGCTCCTCCCTCGGCGGCCAGATCTCCTGGCTGATCCCGGCCGCGCTGATCCTGCTGGCCGCCGCCCTGGTGGCCACCCGCGGTGCCCGGCGCACCTCCGCGACCCGCGCCGCGTTCCTCGTCTGGGGCGGCGCCCTGCTCACGACCATGCTGGTCTTCAGCTACATGCAGGGCATCTTCCACGAGTACTACACGGTGGCCCTGGCCCCCTACGTGGCCCCGCTGACCGGCATGGGCGCGGTGCTGCTCTGGGAGAGGAGGGACCGGGCGTGGGCGTCCCTGGCCCTGGCCGCCGCCATGACGGCGACGGCCGTCTGGGGGTACGTCCTGCTGAACCGCTCCGCCGGCTACCTGCCGTGGCTGAAGTGGTGGGTCCTGGCCGGAGGTCTCACGGCCGCCCTCGGGCTGGTCTTCGCCGGCCGGCTGGGACGGCGGCTCGCGCTGGGAGCGGCGGGCCTGGGGCTCGCCGCGGCGCTGGCGGGCCCGGCGGCGTACACGCTGACCACGGTGAACGAGGGGCACTCCGGCTCGATCGTCACGGCGGGCCCGGCGGTCGCGGGCGGCCGCGGCCCCGGCGGCGGTGGCGGCCCCGCTGGCGCCGGGCCCGGTGACGGCTTCCCGGGCGGCGCTCCGACCCGGCGCGACGGCACCGGCACCGCCCCGGGGCAGCCGGGCGGCGGCCTCCCCGGCGGCGGCATGCCGGGGCAGGGCGGCAACCAGCAGGGCGGGCAGGTGCCGGAACGGCCCGGGCGGAACGGGGGCGGCGGCGCAGGCGGCCTGCTCTCCGGCGCGTCCGTCAGCGACCGGGCGAAGAAGCTGCTCACGACCGGCGCCGACCGGTACACCTGGGCCGCGGCGGCCATCGGCGCCCAGAACGCGGCGAGTTACCAGCTGTCCACGGGCGAGCCGGTGATGGCCGTCGGCGGCTTCAACGGCACCGACCCGTCCCCGACCCTCGCGCAGTTCCAGCAGTACGTGGCCGACGGGCGGATCCACTACTTCATCGCGTCCGGCACCGGCGGTGGCATGGGCGGCGGCTCCGACGGCGCCTCCGCGCAGATCACGGCCTGGGTGGAGGCCACCTTCACCAAGGTCACGGCCGGGTCGTCCACCTTCTACGACCTCACGAGCAGGACCAGCGGCTGACCCTGCCCGGCGGGGGCGGGTGAGGGGCGGTGGCCGGAAGCCACCGCCCCTCGGCGGGCCCGGCGAAAGTCTGTTGTACACCGTAAGGCAATGGTTCTACGGTGTAGAACATGACGACGTCCTCCCGGGAGACGGCCCCGCCGCAGGCGGCACCCTCCGGCCATCCCCAGCGCTGGCTGATCCTCGGTGTCATCTGCCTCGCCCAGCTCACCGTGCTGCTCGACAACACGATCCTGAACGTGGCGATCCCCTCGCTCACCCGCGAGATGGACGCCTCGACCGCCGACGTCCAGTGGATGATCAACGCCTACTCGCTGGTGCAGGCGGGTCTGCTGCTCACCGCGGGCAACTCCGCCGACCGCTACGGCCGCAAGCTGATGCTGATGACCGGCCTGGCGATCTTCGGTGTGGGCTCCCTCGCCGCTGGGCTGTCCCAGAGCCCGGGCCAGCTCATCGCGGCCCGTGCGGGCATGGGCGTCGGCGGTGCGCTGCTGATGACCACGACGCTCGCCGTCGTCGTGCAGGTCTTCGACGACCAGGAACGGGTGAAGGCCATCGGGCTGTGGTCGACGGTCAGTTCGCTCGGTTTCGCGGCCGGGCCGCTGATCGGCGGGGTGATGCTCGACCACTTCTGGTGGGGCGCGATCTTCATCGTCAACATCCCGGTCGCCCTGCTCGGCCTCGTCGCGGTCACCGCGCTCGTGCCGGAGTCGAAGCACAGGGCCGGCGACCGGCCCGACCTGCTCGGGGCGGTGCTGTCCACCATCGGCATGACGGCCGCCGTGTACGCGATCATCACCGGGCCCGAACACGGCTGGACCTCGGGCCAGGTGCTGCTCCCCGCGCTGATCGGCCTGGTGGTGCTCGGCCTGTTCGTGCTGTGGGAGCTGCGCACCGAGCACCCGATGCTCGACATGCACTTCTTCCGCGACCAGCGGTTCGTCGGCGCGGTGGCGGGCGCGATCCTCGTGGCGTTCGGCATGACGGGGTCGCTGTTCCTGCTCACCCAGCACCTCCAGTTCGTCCTCGGCTACGAGCCGCTGGACGCGGGGCTGCGCACCGCCCCGCTGGCGCTGACCGTCGTGGCGCTCAACTTCACCGGCGTCGGCGCGAAGCTGGTGCTCAAGGCGGGCACGCCCGCGGCGATCGCACTCGGCATGACCCTGGTGTCGGCCGGTCTCGCGTCGATCGCGCTGCTCGGCGCGCACGGGTACGGCGGGATGCTGCTCGGGCTGGTCGTGATGGGCGCCGGCGTCGCCCTGTCGATGCCCGCGATGGCCAACGCGATCATGGGGGCGATCCCACCCGAGAAGGCGGGCGTGGGCGCGGGGATCAACGGGACCCTCGCGGAGTTCGGCAACGGGCTGGGCGTCGCGGTGCTCGGCGCGGTGCTCAACGCCCGCTTCGCCTCGCTCGTGGCCGTGTCCGCCGCCTCGCTGCCGGCGGCGCTGGCGGCGGCCGACTCGGCCGAGGAGAAGGCCCGCATCTCCGACGCGTTCGCCTCCGGCCTGGAGACCAGTCAGCTGGTCGGGGCGGTCGCCGTACTGGCGGGCGGACTCGTCGCGGCCGCGTTGCTCCGGCGGGCCGAGCGGGCAGCAGCCGACTGAGGGCCAGGAGCCGGCGCTCACCGCGGGTGCCGGTCCGCCGTGCCGATCACGCCCGCGCGGTCGCGCGCCCGTCGGCACAGCCCCGCGCCCGGTGGTGACGGCACGTCTAGCATGAGCCGCGTCGGATGATCGAGGAAGGTGCGCCATGGCGAGGACGGCCCGGCAGGACAAGCCGCGGACCAGCGTCTGGCTGGAGGGCGGGGCGCACCGGCGGCGCGGCGGCGGGCAGCCCTCGGGGCTGGACCGCACGCGCATCGTCGAGGCCAGCGTGCGGCTGCTGGACGCGGAGGGACTGGCCGGGTTCTCGATGCGGCGCCTGGCCGGTGAGCTGAACGTCACCGCGATGTCCGTCTACTGGTACGTCGACACCAAGGACGACCTCCTCGAACTCGCCCTGGACCAGGTCATGGGCGAGATGCGGCTGCCCGACCCGGACGCCGGGGAGGACTGGCGCGAGCAGGTGCGGGCGCTGGCCCGGGAGTACCGGACGCTGCTGGTGCGCCACCCGTGGGTGTCCCCGCTGGTCGGCGCCTACCTCAACATCGGCCCCAACAACCTGGCGTTCTCCCGGGTCGTCCAGCGCGTGGTGCGCCGGACCGGGCTGCCCGCCAGGCGCATGACCAGCACGATCTCCGCCGTCTTCCAGTTCGTCTACGGCTACGGGACGCTGGAGGGGCATCTCGCCACCCGGGCCGCGGCGGGCGGGCTGACGGTGGACGAGTACTTCCAGGAGGCCCTGACCACCGTGGCGGCCGCCCCGCAGGCCGCCGAGGTCGTCCGGGAGTCCCAGGAGATCATGGCGGCGCGCGGGGGCGACACCGTCGCCGAGATGCTGGAGCGCGACTTCGAGTTCGCGCTGGAGCTGCTGATCGCCGGGATCGAGGCGATGGCCGGCCGCGGGTGAGGACCGGCCGCGAGCAGCGGCCCGAGGTGCTACGCCCCGTCGACGAGCCGCGCCGGGAAACCGCCGGTGGCCACCGGCCCCCAGCGCTGCGGGGTGATCCGGATGACCGACTTGCCCTGCCGGACCATGGCCGTGCGGTACTCGTCCCAGTCCGGGTGCTCCCCGGCGATGTTCCGGTAGTACTCCACGAGCGGCTCGACGGACTCGGGCGCGTCGACCACCTCGGCCGTGCCGTCGATCTGCACCCAGGGGCCGTCGAAGTCGTCGCTGAGCACGATCAGGCTCACGCGCGGGTCCCGCTTGGCGTTGCGGGTCTTGGCCCGCTCCGGGTAGGTGGACACCACGATCCGGCCCGAGTCGTCCACGCCGCAGGTGAGCGGCGAGCCCTGAGGGCTGCCGTCACCCCTGCGGGTGAGCAGGATCGCGCGGTGGCGGGGGCGTACGAAATCGAGCAACTCGTCCAGGGAGACACGGGTGTTCGTCGCGATGTTCGGTGCCATGCCCGGCAGCCTACGTCGCCAGGGCCTCGGCGAGGTTGTCGTACACGGGCACGTCCCGGCGCATCCCCGTCAGCTCCAGCACGCGGCTCGCGATGCCCTCCGGGCGGGCCACCAGACGGACGCGCGCGCCCGGGCGCAGCCGGTGCCGTACGTCGTTGATCAGGCGGATGCCCTGGGAGTCCATGAAGGAGGTCGTGGTCAGGTCCAGGACCAGGACCTCCAGCCGGTCACCGCGGTCCCGTGCTGCGGACATGATGTGCGGGAGCAGCTTCCCGGCGGTGGTGAAGTCGATCTCCGCGGGCATGGCGAGATGGACGCGGCCGGGCAGGTCGTGCGGCTCTGTGGGTTTCGGGAAGAAGGTCACGGGCGCTCACCTGGCAGACGTTCGTCCGGTTACCGGTAAGGCCGCTTCCTGACCCGCAGCCATTTCATCACGCCGGGCGGCGGGGACGGAAGCGGCCCTGGCCCGGCCGCCGTCGGCCGGGCGTCACTTCCAGGCAACCGAACAGTTAGAGTGCTGTCCGTCCTGTGCTCGCAGTCGGGAATGTGCTGCGGAGCTCTCCTGCGCACGGCCATGGCCGTGCATGCCGAAGAGGTTCGTGGTGGCTGCGTCCGAGTTTCCTGGTTTGCCCCGTTTTACGGCTGGCTTCGAGCTGGCCGAGGCGCTCACGGCGGCATCTCAGCACCTGCACGAAACCCTCACACCGGACGGCACTCTCCGCACGGCGGCCCGGCTGGCCGTGGACATCCTGCCCGGCGCCGATCACGCCGGGATCTCCGAGTTCGAGCGCGGCAGCACGCCCCGCACGCTCGCCTGCACCGACGACGTGGTCCGCGCCGCCGAGGCCGGGCACACCGGAGGCGAGGAGCACGCGCACTGGGACCGGCTGTGGGACAGCCCGGTGGCGTCGATAGCGGACAGCGAGGCCGACGACGGCGGGGACGCGCTGGCGGCGCTGGGCCTGCGCTCGGCGCTGTCGCTGCGGCTGCGCGCCGACCGCCGCCGGCTGACCGTGCTCACCGCCTACGCGCGTAAGCCGGGCGCCTTCGACGAGGACGCCACGCGCATCGGCCGGCTGTTCACCGCGCACGTCAGCATCGCCCTGGACACGGCGACCGTGCACGAGCAGCTCACCGAGGCCATGCACACCCGCGACCTGATCGGCCAGGCCACCGGGATCCTCATGGAACGCCAGGGCGTCGACGCGGCCGCGGCCTTCGACAGCCTGGTGCGCGCCTCGCAGCGGGAGAACGTGAAACTGCGCGCCATCGCCCGCCGGATCGTCGACACGCACAACACGCCCTGAGCGAAGCCCGCTTGCCCGCGGGGCGTGTTCGCGGGACGACGGGATACCCGTACGGCATGAGCTCCGAGACATCCGGCACGCTGGACCAGGCGATGGTGCGCAGCAGTGGTCTCGACACCCTGCTGCGCGATCTGACCGACCGTGCGGTCCAGGAGGTGCCGGGCGCCGCCGCGTGCAGCGTCACGGTGCGCCGGGCCGGCCGGCTGCTCACGCTGGCGGGCAGCGACGGCATGCCGAGCGGCCTCGACCTGCGTCAGTACGAGAACGGCGCGGGGCCCTGCGTGGACGCCGCCGACACCGGGAGCGAGCAGTACGCCCCGGACCTGGCGGCGCAGACCCGCTGGCCGGCGTACACCGCGTACGCGCTGTCCGTGGGTGTCCGCTGCGTGCTGGCGGTCCCGGTCACCGTCGAGGGCGGGAGCGGCGCCGCCATCAACTTCTACGGCACCGGGGCGGACGACCTGGGCCCGGGCCGGGAGGCGGCCCGGGCCTTCGCCGCCCGGGCGGGGGAGGCGATCGACATGGCGCTGGCCATCGAGAGCCGCCGCCAGTCCGCGGCCGACGTGCGCACCGCGCTGCTCTCCCGCAGCGTCATCGACCAGGCGATCGGCATCCTCATGGCCCGGGAGGGCCTCGACGCGCGTACCGCGCTGGAGCGGCTGCGCCGGGCCTCACAGGACCGCAACGTCAAACTGCGCGACCTGTGCGGCCAGTTGGTGGCGAAGGTGTCCGCCCCGGGCTCACACCGCCGGCAGTGACTCGCCCTGCACGGCCTGGATGTCCAGTTCCACCCTGAGCGTGGTGCCGATGGCGGCGATGCCCGCCTGGAGGACCTGGTTGTAGTTCATCGC
This sequence comes from Streptomyces sp. NPDC017943, assembly GCF_044328425.1. Lineage (NCBI taxonomy): Bacteria > Bacillati > Actinomycetota > Actinomycetes > Kitasatosporales > Streptomycetaceae > Streptomyces > Streptomyces sp. NPDC017943. Next base: position 658,867 of record NZ_JBIRHH010000004.1, read on the forward strand.
GAAGTCCTCGCGGCGCAGTTCGGTCGTGGCGCGGAACGCCGCGCGGGTGCCGCCCCACGGGTCCGGGCCGGTGCCGAGGTAGGCCAGGTCCAGGTCGACCGGCCGCACGACGCCGTGCATGCCCAGCTCGCCGTGCACGGTCCACCGGTCGGACCCGTTCGCCGTCAGGCCCGTGGACCGGAAGGTGATCTCCGGGAAGCGCTCGACGTCCAGGAAGTCCGGCGACTTCAGGTGCCCGTCGCGCATGCCGTTGCCGGTGTCGATGGACGCGGCCCGGATCACCGCCTCCACGCGCGACTTGGTGACGTCGTCCGGGGCGATCTCGATCGCGCCGGAGAACTCCGTGAACCGGCCGTGCACGCTGGAGATGCCCAGGTGCTGTGCCACGGCGGCCACGCTGGAGTGCACCGGGTCCACGGTCCACGGCCCGGGCGGCGGCAGCTCGGTGCCGCCCTGGCGGGCCAGCGTCACCGTGCCGGCCTCGGCCCGCCCGCTCGCCGTCACGATCACGCTCGACGCGGCGGGCGCGTACCCGACGGCCGTGACGATCACGGTGTACGCCCCCGGCTGCAGCGGTGTCGCGTCCCGGACGGCGCCCTCCGCGTCGGCCTCGGCCCGCAGCACCTGCGCGCCGGTCATGTCCGCCACCGTGACGACCGCGTGCGACACGGCCCATCCGTCCTGGGTACGGATCCGTGCGGTCAGTCCCATCTCGTACAACTCCTCGGAAAAAAGGGACCGGCCCGTGGCAGGGGGCGCACCTCCGCTCAGAGCGCGCCCACCTGCCACGGGCCGGGGTCGGCTACTCGCCGGGGTGGGCGAGTTCGATGTCGTGGCCGTCGGTGCCGGCGCCGGTCACCGTCAGGGCCGTGGCCACCGGCGGGTAGCCCGTGGCGATGACGGTGTACTCGCCGCCGTCCAGGTCGGTGAAGGCGTACGCCCCGTCCGTCCCGGTCGTGGCCGAGCCGACGACGTTGCCGGCCTGGTCGACGAGCGTGACCCGCGCGTCGGCCAGCGGTCCGTGCGGGGCGCGGACGACGCCCTGCACCCGGGCACCCGCCTCCAGGTCGACCTCGATCCGGGTGACCCCGGTGCCGCCGACCTCCACGGGCAGGGCACGCGGCCGGTACCCGGCGGCGTTCACCGCGACGGTCACCGCCCCCGGCACGAGCTCGGCGAAGGAGAACTCGCCCTGCTCACCGGTGGCCTGGGTGGCCAGCAGGTCGCCGCGCACATCGGTCACGATGACCATGGCTTCCTTGACCGGCTGCCCGCTCTCCACGGCGCGCACCAGGCCGGTCAGCCCGCTGGTGCCGCTGAGCAGGACGTCGTAGGCGACCGGCTCGCCGTTCACCACGATCGTGGAGGCCTGCGGCTGGTAGCCGTCGGCGGAGGCGATCAGCACGTACGAGCCGGGGCCCGGGGCGTCGACCGCGTACGCACCGTCGGCCTGCGCCACCGACCGGCCCAGCTGGCGCCCGGCCAGCGAGATCAGCGTGACGGCCGCCTGCGGCACGGGCGCGGACTCGTTGCCGCGCACGAACCCGCGCACCGGCACGCCGCCCGGCGCGGACTCCTCGGCCCGGGTCGCGGTCGCCACGGCGGCGAGCCGCTGCGTGCCCTCGGGGCCGGTCTCGCCGGCGGTCCCGGTCTCGGACACGGCCCAGCGGGGCGCCGCCTTCTCCGCGGCGACGAGGGACTCGGCGGCCGCTTCGGCGGGGGCCTCCGCGGGCGTCTGCGGTTCCGCGGCCTGGGCGAGGGCACCCCTGGTCTTCAACGGGACCTCCTTGATGAACAGCGACACCAGCAGGGCGAGCAGGGCCATCGGCGCCGAGTAGAGGAACACGTCCGCGACACCGTGGCCGTAGGCGCTCTCGACGACCGTGCGGATCGGCGCGGGCATCGTGTCCAGGTCGGGGATGCCGCCGCCGCCCGTGCCGGCGTGGCCGAGGGCCTCACCCTTGGCGCCGAGGCCGGCCAGGCCGTCCTTGACGTAGTCGGTGATCTTGTTGCCGAGCACGGCGCCCAGCGCCGAGACGCCCACGGCACCGCCCAGGGACCGGAAGAAGGTCACCGTGGAGCTGGCGGCGCCCAGGTCGCCCGCCTCCACCTGGTTCTGCGTGCACAGCACCAGGTTCTGCATCATCATGCCGATGCCGAGGCCCATCAGCGCCATGAAGATCGCTATGTGCCAGTACTCGGTGTCGTAGCGGATCGTGCCGAGCAGGCCCAGTCCGGCCGTGACCAGCACACCGCCGGCGAGCAGCCAGCCCTTCCAGCGCCCGGTCCGGGTGATGATCTGACCGGAGACGGTGGAGGAGACGAACAGACCAGCGATCATCGGGATCGTCATCACACCGGACATCGTCGGCGACTTGTCCCGGGCCAGCTGGAAGTACTGGCTGAAGAAGACGGTCCCGGCGAACATCGCCACACCGACGAACAGCGAGGCCAGCGAGGCCAGCGTGATGGTGCGGTTGCGGAACAGCCGCAGCGGGATGATCGGCTCGCTCGCCTTGGCCTCGACCAGGACGAACAGGGCGAGCAGCGCCACGGAACCGCCGACCATGGCGTAGGTCTGCCAGGAGACCCAGTCGTACTTGTCACCGGCGAAGGTGACCCAGATGAGCAGCAGGCAGACGGCCGCGGTGATGAAGAAGGCGCCGGCCCAGTCGACCTTGACCTTCCGCTTCACCACGGGCAGGTGCAGGGTCTTCTGCAGCACGATCAGGGCGATCACGGCGAAGGGCACGCCGACATAGAAGCACCAGCGCCAGCCGAGCCAGTCGGTGTCGGTGATGACACCGCCGACCAGGGGACCACCGACCATCGCGGTGGCGAAGACGGCGCCCAGGTAGCCGTTGTACCGGCCGCGCTCACGCGGCGAGATCATCGCCGCCATGATGATCTGGGCCAGGGCGGACAGACCGCCCATGCCGATGCCCTGCACGGCGCGGAACGTGATCAGCATGCCGGGGTTCTGCGACATGCCCGCCGCGGCCGACCCCAGGACGAAGACGACCAGCGCGATCTGGATCAGCAGCTTCTTGGAGAACAGGTCCGCCAGCTTGCCCCACAGCGGGGTGGTGGCGGTCATCGTCAGCAGGGACGCGGTCACGACCCAGGTGTAGGCGCTCTGGCCGCCACCGAGGTCCCCGATGATGCGGGGCAGGGCGTTCGAGACGATCGTCGACGACAGGATCGCGACGAACATGCCGAGCAGCAGGCCGGTGAGGGCCTCCATGATCTGCCGGTGCGTCATCGGAGCGTCGCCGGAGGAGCCGTGGGAGCCTCCCCCGTGCTTGGCATGAGCCCGCACACCGGCTGGTGTGGTCGTTGCCATGGGCTTCCTTTACTTACGTGCTTGCGGGTGTACGGGTGGTCCGTTCGAAAGCGGGCGGTGCGGCCCTGGTCGCGGGACGGCAGTCGAAGCTCTCTCGCAGCCGCGCCATCAGCTCCGTGAGCCGGCCGACCTCCTCGTCGGTCCAGTCGCTCAGGCGCTCGGCGAGGACGTCGGTGGTCCGCCGGGACAGCTCGTCGAGCTGCGCGTGGCCCTCGGGCGTGAGGCGCAGGATGCGTGAGCGCTTGTCCGCCGGGTCGGGGGAGCGTTCGATCCAGCCCCGGTCCACGACGTGCGCCACGTGACGGCTGGTGACCGACATGTCCACCGCGAGCAGCTCGGCGAGCTTGCTCATGCGCATGTCGCCGTGCCGTCCCAGCAGCGTCAGTACGGCCGCCGAGCCGCCGGGGCACTCGGCCGGCATGATCCGGCCCAGCTCCCGCTTCACGGCGCCGAAGGCGCTGAACTGGCGCACCAGCTCTTCGTACTGCGCCTTCCCGGCCATGACACCTCCCGCTTTCGTTGCTTAGGGCAACCATAGGAGCGGTTGGTTGCTGCAGGCAAATAAAAAGGGCCCATGCGGACCCAAAACTTGGCAAAGGCAAGTATTGCGAGAGTAAACGCGCAGGTGGCGACCCTGACGTCACTGATGGCGCGACCGGAAGCGGAGCGACAACCCCCACTTGGGGAGCCCCGCCGTTTTCGCTAGGGTCTCGGGCCATGGCTAACAACCAGGCCCCGCAGGGCAATCACGACCCCGCCGGCAACACCCAGATGTTCCGCGCCTTCGTCGACGAGGCGCCGCAGGGCCGCCAGGCCGCGGCCACCTCCGGCGGACCGCGCATCGGCCTCGTCGTCGGCGTCGTCGTCGCGCTGGCGATCATCGCGGGCGTCGCCTGGCTGGCCATGTCGTAACCCGCACCCGCAGGGACGGCGCAAGGGGCCGTGTCGGGGGGTGTCCGCCCGCAGCTGGTTGGCGCGTCAACGAACAGTCAGTCGGCACGCAAGTCGATCGCGCCGTTCCGAGGACGGACACCCCCCGGCGCGGCCCCGACCCACACCCGGCGATAGGCACAGGCGAACGGCGCGGTCACGAACGACCGCGCCCCAGCCCTCCACTTCAGTGGGACCGGCCCGGGATCAGTCCGAGATCAGGCCTTCCCGCAACTGCGCCAGCGTCCGCGTCAGCAGCCGGGAGACGTGCATCTGCGAGATGCCGACCTCCTCGCCGATCTGCGACTGCGTCATGTTCGCGAAGAACCGCAGCATGATGATGCGCCGCTCCCGGGGCGGGAGTTTGGCCAGCAGCGGCTTGAGGGACTCGCGGTACTCCACACCCTCCAGCGCCGTGTCCTCGTACCCCAGGCGGTCCGCCAGCGACCCCTCGCCGCCGTCGTCCTCCGGTGCGGGCGAGTCCAGCGAGGACGCCGTGTACGCGTTCCCCACCGCGAGCCCGTCGACCACGTCCTCCTCGGACACCCCGAGCACGTAGGCGAGTTCGGTGACCGTGGGCGAGCGGTCCAGCTTCTGCGAGAGCTCGTCGCTCGCCTTCGTCAGCGCGAGCCGCAGCTCCTGAAGCCGCCGCGGCACCCGCACCGACCACGAGGTGTCCCGGAAGAACCGCTTGATCTCCCCGACCACCGTCGGCATCGCGAACGTCGGGAACTCCACGCCCCGTTCGCAGTCGAACCGGTCGATCGCCTTGATCAGCCCGATCGTGCCGACCTGGACGATGTCCTCCATCGGCTCGTTCCGCGACCGGAAACGCGCGGCCGCGTACCGCACCAGCGGCAGGTTCAGCTCGATCAGCGTGTCACGGACGTACGCACGCTCGGGGCTGTCCTCGTCGAGCGCCGCCAGCCGCAGGAACAGGGAGCGGGACAGGGTGCGGGTGTCGATGGCGCCCGCGGCCGGAAGGGCCGGGACGGGCTCGGCCACCAGGGCCGGAGCCTCGTCGATGGGGCCGAGTGAGTCGAGAGCATGGGGAGCTGTGTCGCTCTCCGCGAGCGTGAGCACCTTCGAGCTGCCCTGTTCTGCGGACATGCCACCCCCTTTGGGTCGCGGGACGGTCGCGGCGGGCGCTCCCGTCGGAGGAACGCAGCCTTCACCTGAATACCGGAGCCGAAGCTCCGGCAAACGCGCTTCCCGCAGAATGTCACATGTCGGCAACACGCTGTAGTGACTTGTCGACATGTGAGACGCGAATCCGCCCTGCAAACACGGGGTCTGACGGGGTGTCGGCCCGGAACTGTCGGCAACCGCCCTGATGAGCGATTCCCTCCCGCCGGTGACCTGTCGCTCGCGTTTGCGGTCAGGCCTCGATCCTGTTCGCAGACCGCAACCGCTGGAAGCTACGCGCGAGTAGGCGCGAGACGTGCATCTGCGAGACGCCGAGTTCCGCACTGATCTGGGACTGCGTGAGGTTGCTGTAGTACCGCAGCAGCAGGATCCGCTGCTCCCGCTCCGGCAGCTGCACGAGCAGGTGCCGTACGAGGTCGCGGTGCTCCACGCCGTCCAGCGCCGGGTCCTCGTAGCCGAGCCGGTCCAGCAGCCCCGGCATCCCGTCGCCCTCCTGCGCGGCCTCCAGGGAGGTCGCGTGGTACGAGCGCCCGGCCTCGATGCAGGAGAGCACCTCGTCCTCGCCGATGCGCAGCCGCTCGGCGATCTCCGCGGTCGTCGGGGACCTGCCGAAGGAGGTCGTCAGGTCCTCCGTCGCGCTGTTCACCTGCACCCACAGCTCGTGCAGCCGGCGCGGCACGTGGACCGTGCGGACGTTGTCGCGGAAGTACCGCTTGATCTCGCCCACGACCGTCGGCATCGCGAACGTGGGGAACTGCACGCCCCGGTCCGGGTCGAAGCGGTCGATGGCGTTGATCAGCCCGATCGTGCCGACCTGGACGACGTCCTCCATCGGCTCGTTGCGGGAGCGGAAACGAGCGGCCGCGTAGCGCACGAGCGGGAGGTTCGCCTCGATGAGCGCCCCCCGCACGCGGTCGTGCTCCGGCGTGCCCGGCTGGAGCTCCTTGAGCTGGGCGAAGAGGACCTGGGTCAGCGCCCGGGTGTCGGCGCCGCGGCTCCGCTGGGGTGCGGCGTCCGGGGCGGGCGCCTGCTGGGCCGGTCCCTGCGGGACGGGCGCCTGAGGAACCGGTCCCTGCGGGACGGGCGCCTGGGGAGCGGGTGCCTGCGGGCCGGGCGCCTGCGGGGCGGGCGCCTGAGGGGCGGGCGCCTGAGGGGACGGTGCCTGAGGTGCGGTACTGGCCAGCACGGTCAACTCCACCTCGTCATCGTCAACTCATCGGTCAACTCTTCCCATCAAAAGCGGTCATAGCATCACAAGACATGTGCACTGTGTGCAAGCACCCAATCACTCCGTGTTGAGGGATGAAAGCCCGCAAAACTGAACAGCGGTACGCGAGAGCCCCCCGTCACGACGACGGGGGGCTCGGGGCAGCTCGGTGCGGCCGGGTCAGAACGCGTAGTCGGCGATCACCCAGGTGGCGAACTCCCGCCACAACGCGACGCCGGCCTGGTGGTCGGGGTGCTCGACGTAGCGCCGCAGCGACTCGGCGTCCTCGAAGGCGGAGTTGATGGCGAAGTCGTACGCGATGGGGCGGTCGCTGATGTTCCAGCCGAGCTCCCAGTGGCGGATCTCGGGGATTCTGCCGTCGAGGGCGCGGAAGGCCTCGACGCCCTTCACGACCCGGGGGTCGTCACGCTCGACGCCCTCGTGGAGCTTGAAGAGGACCAGGTGGCGGATCATTACTTTCCTCCCTTGGCGACCCAGGTGGCGAAGTCGCCGAGGGCCGCGGCGGCGTCCGAGATGCCCTGGAACCCTATGAGGACGTAGTCGGCCGCCGTTTCCGGGTCCGTGATGATCACGTACAGCGCGAAGACCACGAGGACGTAGACGGCGACCTTCTTCGCGTTCACCGCCATCGCGGCCTCCCCTGTCACTGGTGTCCCATGCAGCGCACATGATCGCACGAAGCCGCGCGCACCCCGAAGGGGCGGAACGCACGAAGGGCCCCGTCTCGCGACGGGGCCCTTCTTCAGCGGTAGCGGAGGGATTTGAACCCTCGGTGACTTGCGCCACACTCGCTTTCGAGGCGAGCTCCTTCGGCCGCTCGGACACGCTACCGAGGGAGACCTTACAGCAAGGTGCGGCGTGCTTCGAAATCGGTTTGCGGCGACCTCCCGGCGGTCCTTCAGCGGTCGCGGAAGAACTGCGTGAGCAGCAGGGCGCACTCGTCCCCGAGCACGCCCTCGATCACCTCGGGGCGGTGGTTGAGCCGGCGGTCGCGCAGCAGGTCCCACAGTGAGCCGGCGGCACCGGCCTTGTCGTCGCGGGCGCCGTACACGAGCCGGTCGACGCGGGACTGCTGGACGGCGCCCGCGCACATCGTGCAGGGCTCCAGCGTGACCACGAGGGTGCAGCCGGCCAGCCGCCACTGCCCGAGGGCGGCCGCGGCCCGCCGGACGGCGAGGACCTCCGCGTGTGCGGTGGGGTCGCCGCCGGCCTCGCGCTCGTTGTGCCCGGTCGCGATCACGGTCGTGCCGTCCGGCGCCAGGACGACGGCGCCGACCGGGACGTCCCCGCCCCGGGCGGCCTCGGCGGCCTGGTCCAGGGCGAGGCGCATGGCGGGCCGCCAGGGGTCCCGAACGGGATCGGGCACCGGGTCCGGCGGCCCCGCGTCGGTGCGAGCGGTCAGCGGACCGTCTCCAGGGTCTCCGAGGCGCCCAGTGACTCGGCGATCTCGGTGACGGCGTCGGTGGTCATGGAGCGCAGCTCCTTCTCACTCACGCCGAGGTCGTCGAGGACCGCGGCGTCGCCCACCGGGCCGTGCGGCACGGCGTCGGCGGAGCCGGCCGCCCCGTCGCCGCCGTCGTCGGCCTCCTCGTCGTCGGACTCGCCGTCCTCGGTGCCGTCGAGGTCGAGGGCGTCGAGGTCGTCCGAGGCGTCGGCGCCCGGATCCCGGCCGAGCAGCTCGTCGGTGAGCAGGATCTCGCCGTAGCTGCTGCGGGCAGCGGCGGCGGCGTCCGAGACGTAGATACGAGGGTCTTCCTCGCCGTCCACGCGGACGACGCCGAACCAGGCGTCCTCCTGCTCGATGAGCACGAGCACCGTGTCCTCGTCGGGGGAGGCTTCACGGGCCAGGTCGGCGAGATCCGACAGGGTCTCCACATCGTCGAGCTCTGTGTCGCTCGCTTCCCACCCGTCTTCGGTGCGCGCGAGCAGTGCGGCGAAGTACACCGTGACTCTCCCACTGGTCTGAGGCGTGCCGGTTGGGGGTCCCCCCGGCGGAGGTTGCGGGCGGGAGTGCTCGTCCGAGCCCCGCCCACTCGGAATCGTGGCAGAAACAAGGCGTCCAGGGGACGTCTTCGGCTCCCTGTGTCCGGCAGTTTCGATCGCACGCTCGTTGCCGCCACCTGCGGATCGTACGCGGCTTTCCCCCGCCCCAGGTGCGGTCACCCGCGAAGAACGTCCGCGCGGTTCGCGATCTTCGCCGCCGGTTCGCCCGCCGTTCCCTACCAGCGGAACGTGCGCATGCGCATCGCGTGCCGCAGCCGGGCCGTCTTGGCGCGGCGCGGCTGCACGCGGTCGCGCAGTGCGCGGGCCTCCGCGAGGTCGCGCAGGAACCGGGCGCGGCGCCTGCGGCGCTCGGCGTCCGACTCGTCCGTCTCGTTCATCCGGTCGCTCCCCGGCATCCGGTCGGTCGTCGGCATCCGGTCCGTCGTCGGCATCCGGCCGGTCTCCGGCCTCCGGTCGGTCGCCGGGTTCCTCATCGGCCGCACGCGCGGCGACGGATCGTCTCGGGCATCCCGGTCGGGCATCTGGTTCACCACCCCCAGTCCGTCCCTCCCACCTTCCCCCGGACGGGCGGTTTGACGCCAGCGAGCGGGTGACGGGCTCGCGGGCACCTTGCCGTGCGGCCGGGGTCACCCTGCCCGGTTAATGTTGTGGCCATGCGTCTCCACGTCGTCGACCACCCTCTGGTCGCCCACAAGCTCACCACCCTGCGCGACCAGCGCACCGACTCCCCGACGTTCCGGCGTCTCGCCGACGAGCTGGTCACCCTGCTCGCCTACGAGGCCACGCGGGACGTGCGCACCGAGCAGGTCGACATCCAGACGCCGGTCGCCCGGACCACGGGCGTCAAGCTGTCGCACCCGCGTCCGCTGGTGGTGCCGATCCTGCGGGCCGGCCTCGGCATGCTCGACGGCATGGTCCGGCTGCTGCCGACCGCCGAGGTGGGCTTCCTCGGCATGATCCGCAACGAGGAGACGCTGGAGGCGTCCACGTACGCCACGCGGATGCCGGAGGACCTGTCGGGACGTCAGGTGTACGTGCTGGACCCGATGCTCGCCACCGGCGGCACGCTGGTCGCGGCGATCCGGGAGCTGATCCGGCGCGGCGCCGACGACGTGACGGCCGTGGTGCTGCTGGCGGCGCCCGAGGGCGTGGAGATCCTGGAGCGGGAGCTGGCGGGCACGCCGGTGACGGTCGTGACCGCCTCGGTGGACGAGCACCTGAACGACCAGGGCTACATCGTCCCCGGCCTCGGGGACGCGGGGGACCGCATGTACGGGGCGGCCGAGTAGCCCGGACGGGTAGCGCGGACGGGTAGCCCGGACGGGTTTCCCCGGGCCCTGCCGCCGGTGTGCCGCCGGTGTCCCGGCGGCGGGCCTCAGCAGTTCTTCTTCGACTTGGGCGCCGGCTCGGGTCTGGCCATCTCGGTCAGGGCCCGGTCGGCGTCCGGCTTTTTCGCCAGGTCCTTGAAGGCGTCGCCGATGACGAGGTCGAGGGCGGTGCCCTTGCGGGTGGCGTCGGTGCGCCGCTCGGCACCGGGGAGCTGGGTGCCGAGCACCGGCAGCGTGGTGTCGAGGGCGGCCGAGGGGCCGAGCAGGACGCCGGTGCCCTTGACCTTCTTGTCGTACTGCTTGGTCGCGTTGCCCACGTCGCCGATCTTGAAGCCGCGCTTCTTCAGCTCGTCGGCGGTCTTCTTGGCCAGGCCGCCGCGGGTGGTGGCGTTGAGGACGTTCACGGTGATCGTGCCCGGCCGGGGCACGGTCCGGGCGACGGGCGAGGCGCTCGCCCTGGTCGTCGGCTCGCACTCGGTGCCTCCGCCGGTCGCCGAGGCCTTCCGGCCGCCGCCGGTGAAGACGTCGATGAGCTGCAGGGTGCCCCAGCCGCCCACGCCGAGCACCAGGACGGAGGCCACGCCGACGGCGACGAGCCTGCCGTGCCGCCGGGGCCGGCGCATCCGGGGGTACTTGTTGCCCGTGATGCGGTACTTGCCGCCCATGCCGGGGGGAGTCAGCATGCTCATGAGCGCAGCGTAGTGCGCCCGGGCGACGATGCCTACTAGATGATCATTCGACATCGCCCAGTGGAACCCGAAAGGGCCAACCGGCCCCCGGACGGGGAGCGCGGCGGGCGCCGCGGCGGGGGGTCAGTCGAGTTCGAGCACGCGCGCGTGCAGCACCTGGCGCTGCTGGAGCGCCGCGCGCACCGCGCGGTGCAGGCCGTCCTCGAGGTAGAGGTCGCCCTGCCACTTCACGACGTGCGCGAAGAGGTCGCCGTAGAAGGTCGAGTCCTCGGCGAGGAGCGTCTCGAGGTCGAGCTGCTGTTTCGTCGTGACGAGCTGATCGAGGCGGACCGGGCGCGGCGCGACGTCCGCCCACTGCCGGGTGCTTTCCCGGCCGTGGTCGGGGTACGGCCGGCCGTTTCCGATGCGCTTGAAGATCACACGGAAAGCCTACCGGTCAAGACCTTCCGGGCGCAGCCATGGCGGCGGAGTGCGACGCTGAAAAAAACCCCACAAGGCGGTACGTAACGGGAACAGGGGCGTGAACATGCCGGATCACGAGACCATGCCGTCCACTCCCGCCCCCGAGGTGTCCGCCCGTGCCGCCGCCCTGCCGCAGGAGGCCCTGAAGATCGCTTCCGGCTACGCGTTCTCCGGCCCCGCCCTGGAGCTGGGCGCCCTGCTCTGGGACGGACGGTGCCTGCCCGACGCGCAGATCCGCGTGCCGCTGTCGATGCTCAACCGGCACGGGCTGGTCGCCGGCGCGACGGGCACCGGCAAGACCAAGACGCTCCAGCTGATCGCCGAGCAGTTGTCCGCCCAGGGGGTGCCGGTCTTCCTCGCCGACATCAAGGGCGACCTGTCGGGCATCGCCGAGCCGGGCCGTGCGGACGCCCGGGTCGAGGGCCGTGCGGGCGAGGTGGGCCAGCGGTGGGCGCCGGCCGGGTGCCCCGCCGAGTACTACGCCCTCGGCGGCATCGGCCGGGGCATCCCCGTCCGCGCGACGGTCACCGGCTTCGGCCCGGTGCTGCTGTCCAAGGTGCTGCGGCTGAACCGGACCCAGGAGCAGTCCCTCGCGCTGATCTTCCACTACGCCGACGGCAAGGGCCTGGAGCTGATCGACCTCAAGGACCTGCGGGCGGTGGTCGCGTACCTGACCTCGGACGAGGGCCGGCAGGAGCTGAAGACGATCGGCGGCCTGTCCGCGGCCACGGCCGGGGTGATCCTGCGCTCGCTGACCGCGTTCGAGGCGCAGGGCGCGTCCGGGTTCTTCGGCGAGCCCGAGTTCGACACGGGTGAGCTGCTGCGCACCGACGGGGACGGCCGGGGCGTGGTGTCCGTCCTGGAGCTGAGCGCCGTGCAGGACAGGCCGCAGCTGTTCTCCACGTTCCTGATGTGGCTGCTGGCCGACCTCTTCCACGACCTGCCCGAACTGGGCGACGTGGACAAGCCCCGCCTCGTCTTCTTCCTCGACGAGGCGCACCTGCTGTTCGACGACGCCTCCGAGGCGTTCCTGGAGTCGATCACGCAGACGGTGCGCCTGATTCGCTCGAAAGGGGTCGGGGTCTTCTTCGTGACGCAGACCCCGAAGGACGTGCCCGCGGACGTCCTCGCCCAGCTCGGCAACCGCGTCCAGCACGCCCTGCGCGCCTTCACCCCCGACGACCAGAAGGCCCTGAACGCCACGGTGAAGACCTTCCCGAAGTCGCCCTACGACCTGGAGGAGGTGCTGACCGGCCTCGGGACGGGCGAGGCGGTGGTCACCGTGCTCAGCGAGAAGGGCGCGCCGACCCCGGTCGCCGCGACGCGGCTGCGCGCGCCCGGGTCGCTGATGGGCCCGGTCGGCCAGGAGGCGCTGGACCGGGCCGTCCGGGAGTCGCCGCTGTACGAGCGGTACGCGCAGGCCGTGGACCGGGAGTCGGCGTACGAGCGGCTGGAGCGGGACCCGCGGGAGGGGCGCGGCCGGGGGGCCAAGGGGCCCGACGAGATGCGGGACGCCGCGCCCGCGCGGCGGGGCGGGGAGGAGCCGTCCATGGTCGAGCAGGTGGTCGGGAGCGGGATCTTCAAGTCCCTGGCCCGCTCGGTCGGGACGCAGGTCGGCCGGGAGATCACCCGATCGCTGTTCGGCACGGCACGCCGCTCGGGCCGCCGCAGACGTTGATCCCCACCCCTGCGGACTCGTGCGGCGGTCTGCTCGGGCTGATCCGCACCTGCTCCCCCAGCTCGGCGGAGGTCGTCGCACCCTCGGCGGAGGAGAGGAGCGCGGCGAAGGCCCGGGCGGGCATCCGTGGCGGCGGAGGCGCCGGTCGGTCGGGGGCCTCCGCCGTCCGCGTGGGTCAGCCGCGGTCGCGTTCCTCCGGGGGCCGGGGCGGCTCGGACTTCGTGGTGCGGGGAGCCGGCTTGGGGGCGCTGCGGGCGGCCTCGGCGCGCAGCAGGGCGCGCAGGACCGCGTAGGGGTCTTGGAGCATGGCGGTGCCGTTCCTTCTGGTTGCGTACGGGCTGGTGGACCGGGGCGGGTCCGTTCAGCAGCGCAGAACCCAGGAACGCGGGGGGCGCGGGACGTGCGGCGGGTGCGCCGGCCCGGGCGCGGCGGGGCGGGCCGGGCGTGCGGGCCGGGAGGCGGCCGGGAGCGGGGCCCGGCGCGGGGCGGCCTCCGTGCGCCGGGTGGTGCGTGCCGAGGGGCGCAGGACCGTGTCGAGAACGTCGGCCTCGGCGGTGGTGCTCTCCCCGGTGACGGTGACGGCCACGGGTCCGCCGGGGGCCGTGGCGTGGGCGCCCGGCAGGAGCAGGGCCAGCAGCAGGACGAGCACCCGCGGCCAGACGGGCCGGCGCGGGCCGCGGAGGGCCGGCTGCGGTGCGGGGGTCACGGGAGGTCACTCCCCACCGGGCGCGTGCCGTTCATCCCGTCCGCCGCGGGATCTACCCGCTCGGCCCAGTGCGTCCTGCCCGCCACGGGACCCCGGCTCGTCCGGCGGGCCGTGCGGGCTGTGCGGGTCGGGCGGCCAGGCGTCCCCGGACGGCACGTGCCGCGCGTGTGCCTCGGGCGCCTCGGGGTCGGAGGGCCAGCGGCCGGAGCGGCCGGAGGGGCCGGAGTGGCCGGGCGCGTGGTCTCGGTCGGCGTCGGGCTCCGGATCGCCGGGGGAGCCGCCCGGTGGCTCGGTCATGCTCCATGCTCGGACCGCGCCGCGGCCGTCCGCCATCCGGGCCGGTCCGGGAGACTGACGGCGGTGTACGGACGGGGGATCCCGCCCGGCGGGCCCCGGCCGGCGTCCGGCTACGCACCCGGCGGCTTCGTCTCCCCGGACGTCTTGGCCGCCTTGGACGCCTTCGCCGCCGCCTTCATCTCCTGCTTGTGCGCCCGTACCTTCGTCAAGGACTCGGGGCCCGTGATGTCGGCGACCGAGCGGAAGGAGTCGGCCTCGCCGTAGGAGCCCGCCGCCTCGCGCCAGCCCGTGGGGCGCACCCCGAGCTGCTTGCCGAGCAGGGCGAGGAAGATCTGGGCCTTCTGCTTGCCGAAGCCGGGCAGCCCGGCCAGCCGCTTCAGCAGCTCCTGTCCGGTGCCGGCGTCCTTCCAGACGGCCTCGGCGTCACCGTCGTAGTGCTCGACGAGGTACTGGCACAGCTGCTGGATGCGCTTGGCCATGGAGCCGGGGTAGCGGTGCACGGCCGGCTTCTGCGAGAGCAGCGCGGCGAAGGCCTCCGGCTCCTGCGCGGCGATCTCGTGCGCGTCGAGGTCGCCGGTGCCGAGCCGCTGCGCGATCGTCGCCGGGCCCTTGAACGCCCACTCCATCGGGACCTGCTGGTCCAGCAGCATCCCGACCAGCGCGGCGAGCGGACTGCGGCCGAGCAGCGCGTCGGCCTCGGGGTCCTGGGCGAGGTGAAGGGTGACGTCCATGCCCCGATCATCCCCCGGTGCGGGCCCGGCCGCGTCCGGAGCCGGTCTCAGGGGCGCCAGTACCCGAGCGCGTGCACCCGCTGCTTGGGCAGCCCCAGTTCCTTGCGGACGTACGCGGCGAGCGTGCGGGTCGTCGCCGTGTCGCAGGCGATCCACACGTACGGATCGCTCGTGCCGTGCAGCAGCTCCGGCAGCTCCGCGCGCACCCGGTCGACCAGGTGGGCGCCGGAGTCCCGGCGCGGCACCGTGCGCAGCTCGTGCCGGCCGGGGTCGGTGCGGAACGGCAGGTCGTCGTCGCCGCCCTCGAACCAGACGGTGGCCGGGGCCGGACCCAGGGCGTCCAGCAGGGAGTTGAGGGCGGGCAGGGAGGCCGGGTCGCCCACGGCGAAGACGTGCGAGGGGGCCGGGGAGGGCTGCTCGAACCCGGTGCCCTGGACGGTGGCCTCGATGGTGTCGCCGGGCGCGGCCGCCCGGGCCCAGTCGCTGGCGCACCCCTCGTGCAGGGCGAACTCCAGCGCGAAGGTGCCGTTCTCGGGGTCGGGGTCCACCAGGGTGTAGGCGCGCTGGTGGGGCTTGCCCGCGTTGTCGAACCAGAGGCGCACCCACATGGTCGGGTGCACTCCGGTCGCGGCGAGCAGACCGCCGTCGGTGAAGCGCAGCCGCCGGTACGCGGGCGTGACGTCCTCGTCGCCCGTCACGGTGAACCGGAAATCCTTCGCGCGCAGCAGTTTGAGGACCGCGCCCTCCCAACCCCGCCCCTGCCCCATCGCGTGGTCACCCTTCACGTACGATTCCGCCACATTGACTTAGGCAAGCCTAACCTAAAGGTAAGTGAGGGCACAGCGTGGTCACCGAGATCTACCGTGACGCCTGGGGCATTCCGCATGTGCGCGCGGGCGGCGCGGCCGAACTCGCCCACGCGCAGGGCCGCGTCACCGCCCGCGACCGGGCCTGGCAGCTGGAGGTCGAACGCCACCGCGCGCGGGGCACCTCGGCGTCCTTCCTGGGCGAGGACGCCCTGCCCTGGGACCTGTTCGCCAGACGCGCCAGACTCGACGACACGGCCGGACGGTGCTTCGCCGACCTGGAACGACGGGACCCGGAGACGGCGGCCTGGGTGCGGGCGTACGTCGACGGGGTCAACGCCGGTCTGGCGGAGCGCGACGAGGCCCCCGAGTTCGCCCGCACCGGCCTCGCCCCCGGCCGCTGGGAGCCCTGGACGCCGCTCGGCGTCTGGCTCGCCACCCACATCCTGTTCGCCGGGTTCCCGGCCAAGCTGTGGCGCGAGCAGGTCGTGACCCACCTCGGCCCCGACGCGGTCGGGCTGTTCGCCACCGACGGCCCGGGCACCGCCGGCAGCAACGGCTGGCTGGTCGGCGGGGAGCGGACCGTCACCGGACAGGCCGTCATCGCCGGCGACCCGCACCGCTTCATCGAGGACCC
Organism: Streptomyces sp. NPDC017943; assembly: GCF_044328425.1. Lineage (NCBI taxonomy): Bacteria > Bacillati > Actinomycetota > Actinomycetes > Kitasatosporales > Streptomycetaceae > Streptomyces > Streptomyces sp. NPDC017943. The sequence goes on from NZ_JBIRHH010000004.1 coordinate 674,852, forward strand.
CGGCGTCTACCAGCAGATCCACCTGTCCTGCCCGGAGTTCGACGTCGTCGGCCTCGCCGTCCCCGGGGTCCCGGGCATCGCCCACTTCGGGCACACCGGCACGGTCGCCTGGGCCATCACCAACGCCATGGCCGACTACCAGGACCTGTACCGGGAGCGGCTGCGGCGCACCGGTGCCGGGGTGGAGGCCCTCGGGCCGGACGGCACCTGGCACCGGGCGTCCCGGCACACCGAGGTCGTGGAGGTCGCCGGTGCGGAGCCGGTCGAGGTCGAGGTCGTCGAGACCGCTCGCGGGCCGGTGATCATCGGCGGCCCCGAAGGGCTCGACGGGGAGCCGGCCGGCCCGTCGGGTGTGCCCGTGGCCATCAGCCTGCGCCACCCGCCGCGCGTCACCTCCGACCTCGGTTTCTCCGCCCTGCTGCCGCTGCTGCGCGCCCGCCGCGTCGCCGACGTGGACCGGGCCCTGGACCGGTGGGCCGAACCGGTCAACGTCGTCCAGGCCGCCGACACCGAGGGCGGTGTGCTGCACCGCGTGGCCGGACGGGTGCCGGTGCGCGCCGAGGCCGGCCGCGTGCGCCCGGTGCCCGCCTGGGAACCCGGCCACGACTGGCACGGCTGGCACGAGTCACCGCGGGCCGGACTCACCGGCGGCGTCGCCGTGATGGCCAATCAGCGGGGCCCCGCCGGACCCCTGGGCGTCGAGTTCGCCCCGCCCCACCGCCACGACCGCATCGCCGCGCTGCTGGCCGCGAAGGACCGCTGGTCGGCCGCCGACATGCCCGCCGTCCACGTGGACACCCACCTCGGCTCCGCCGCCCCGCTGCTGGACCTCCTCCGCTCCCTCGGCACCCTCACCCCCGGGGCCGCCGCGCTGCGCGACCGGCTCCTCGCCTGGGACCGCCGCATGGACGCCGACAGCCCGGACGCGGCCCTGTACGCGGCCGTCCGCTCGGCGCTCGTGCGGCGGCTGGCGGCCCATCCGGCCTTCGCCGCGCTCACCGTGCCGCCGGCGTACCCGGAGGTCTTCCGGCCGTGGCTCGCCCTGCTCCCGCGCATCGGCTTCGCGCTCGAACACCTGCTGACCGCCGACGACCTGTACGGCGTCGACCGCCCGGCGGCCGCCCGGGAGGCCGTCGAGGAGGTGGCCCTGCGGCCGCCCACCGGCGTCTGGGGGGACACCCACCGGCTGGCCCCCTGGCGGGCCCTGGAACCCCAGGCGCCCGTCGAGGAGCCGGGGTTGTCCGGCGACCACGACTGCGTGCTGTGCACCTCCGGCGTACCGGGCCTCACCGACCTCGCCGCCCGGGGCCCGGCCGCCCGCTACGTCTGGGACCTGGCCCGGCGCGAGGACAGCCGCTGGGTGGTCCCGCTCGGCGCGTCCGGCGTCCCGGGCTCGCCCCACCACCGCGACCAGCTCCCCCTGTGGCTCGGGGGAGACCTCGTCCCGGTCGTCACCGACTGGGACCGGCTGACGAAGGAGACCGATGTCTGACCCCTACGCCTCCCGCACCCCCGTCCACGAGCAGGTGGTGGACGGTCTCGGCACCGTCCGGATCCTGCCGCTGGACCCGGGGGCCGACGCCGGCGTGATCCATCGCTGGGTGAGCGAGGACCGGGCCGCCTTCTGGGGCATGACCGGCCTGACCGAACGACAGGTCGCCGGGATCTACGCCCACATGGAGACGCTCCCGGCCCACCACGCCTTCCTGGTCGTCCGGGACGGCGAGCCGGTCGCGGTCCTGCAGACCTACGAGCCGGAGGCCGACCGCGTCGGCGAGTGCTACGAGGTCCGCCCCGGCGACATCGGCGTGCACCTGCTGCTCGCCCCCACCGGCCCCGGCGGCGCACAGCCCGGCTGGACCTCGCGCCTGGTGGGCGTGATCGCCGCGTACGTCCTGCTGGGCCTGGACCGCCGGCGGGTCGTCGTCGACCCGGACGTGGCCAACGAGAAAGCGGTGGCCCGCTTCCTCAAGCAGGGCTTCACCCCGGGGCCGGTCGTAATCCTGCCGGAGGTCGACCTGCCGGACGTGTACCTGCCGGAGAAGAAGGCCCAGCTCGCCTTCCTGGACCGGGAGATACTCTTCCCCGCGTGACGCCCGACGAGCTCATCGCGCACTACGGCCTCGAACCGATCCCCCGCGAGGGCGGCCTGTTCCGCCAGACCTGGGCCGGGCCGCAGCGTCCCGACGGCAGGCCGGAGGGCACGGCGATCGTCGCCCTGCTCACCGCGGACGACTTCTCCGCCCTCCACCGCCTGCCCACGGACGAGATCTGGCACCACTACCTGGGCGATCCCCTGGAGCTCCTGCTGCTCGCGCCGGACGGCGGCACCCGCACGGCCGTCCTGGGGCCGGACGTCCTGGACGGCCAGCACGTCCAGTTCACCGTCCCGGCGGGCACCTGGATGGGCGGCAGGGTCCGCGCGGGCGGCTCGTGGACCCTGTTCGGCTGCACGCTGGCGCCCGGCTTCACCTTCGAGGGCTACGAACACGGGGACGCGGCCGGGCTGACGGCGCGTTACCCGGCGGCCGCCGCCGGGATCGCCGCGCTGTCCCGGCCCCTCCCGGAGCGGTGAGCGGGGCACGGACCGCGGGCCCCGCGTGAGCAGGGCGCCGGTTCCGTCCGTACATAACCGGAAGCCCCAGGACCCGACCCCGGAGAAGCACGTGGAGCACCGGCGGAACGAGGAGTGCACTGTCGGACGTCCCCGGGAGGTCCGGGCCCTGGTGCTGCTCGGCACCGTGCTGGCCCTGCTCCTCCTGGGCGGCGGCCCCGCCTCGGCCCACGCCGCCCTCGGCGGCACCGACCCCGACGACGGATCCGTCGTGCAGCGGGCCCCCCGTCACGTCACCCTGACCTTCACCGAGTCCGTCGGCCTCCTCGACGACTCCTTCCGGGTCTTCGGGCCCGACCAGCACCGCGTCCACACCGGCGAGCCCACCCACGCCGACGGCCGTTCCGAGACAGCCCGGGTCTCCCTGCCCGCCGGACTCGCCCAGGGCACCTACACGGTGGCCTGGCGGGTCGTGTCCGCCGACAGCCACCCCGTCTCGGGCGCCTTCAGCTTCTCGGTGGGCAAGCCGTCCGCGACCACCGCCCCGATCGACACCGGCCCCGCCGAGGACCCGCTCACCGGCCGCCTGTACGACGCCGCCCGCTACCTCGCCTACCTCGCCGCCGCCCTGCTCGTCGGCACCGCCGCGTTCGTGCTGCTGTGCCGGCCTGCGAACCCCTCCGCGCTGCGCCGGCCGGCGCGGGCCGCCTGGTGGGCGCTGCTCGGCGCCACGGCCGTCCTGCTCCTGCTGCGCGCCCCCTACGAGGCGGGCACCGGCCCGGCCGCCGCCTTCGGCACCGAGGCCCTCGGCCGCACCCTGACCGGCCGCCCCGGCCGGGCCCTGCTCGCGCGGCTGGCGGTGCTGCTGCTCACGGCGGCCTTCGCACGGTGGCTGTCCCGCCGCCGCGCCGGGGACCGCGGCCCGCAGCGCCGGGACCCCGTCCCGCTCACCGGGGCCGCGGTGCTGGCCGTCGGGCTCGCGCTGACGTGGGCGGCGGCCGAGCACGCCTCCGCCGGGATCCAGGTGCCGCTCGCGATGACGTCCTCCGTGGCGCACCTGCTCGCGACGGGCGTGTGGCTGGGCGGCCTGGCCGCGCTGCTGCTCGTCTCGCGCCGCGACTCGGGCGAGGACCTGGCGCGGATCGTGCCCCGCTTCTCCCGGATCGCCTTCGCCTCGGTGGCCGTACTGGCCGTCACCGGCCTCTACCAGTCCTGGCGCGGCCTCGGTTCCCTGTCCGCGTTGAGCACCACGCCGTACGGCCGCCTGCTGCTGGTGAAACTGGCGGGGGTGGGAGCGCTGCTCCTGGTCGCCCGCCACTCCCGCCGCTGGACGGCCCGGATCGCGGCGCCGGCGCCGGCCGTCCGGGCCGCCGTCCCGGAGCGGGCCCCGCAGCCGGTCGGCGCGACGGTCGGGAAGCCGGGCGGCGACGGCGGCCCGGAGCCGGTGGGCCCGCACCCCGGACCGGTCCCGGTCTCCTCACTCGCCCCCCACGGCCCCGACGCGGCGCACGGCCGCCCCGACGGCCTCGACGGTTCGGGCGGGAACGACCGCCCCGGCACGGCCGACGGAGCAGAAGCCCCCGGCGGTTCCGGCACAGCCGACGGCCACGAGAACCCCGTCGGTTCCCATGCCCCCGGCGCCCCCGACGACCCGGACGCCCGGCGGCGCGGTCTGCGGCGGTCCGTGCTCGCCGAGGCCGCCGTCGCGGCCGTGGTGCTGCTGATCACCACCGTGCTCACCGGGACGCTGCCCGGTCGCGCCCAGGCCGAGGCGGCGCGGCAGGCCCCGGTCGGCGCGCTGCCGCCCACCGCGGAGGTCGTCGTGCCCTTCGACACGGGCCGGGACGGCGTGACCGGCCGCGGCACCGTCTACGTCACGCTCGACCCCGCCCGGGTCGGCGAGAACGGCGTGACGGCCGTGGTCCACGGCTCCGACACCGGTCTGGTCGTCGTCCCCGAGGTCCGCATCACCTTCACCCTCCCCGCCCGCGAGGTGGGCCCCATCGACGCCGGGGTCAGGGACCGGGGCGGCTACTGGGGCACCAACTCCGTCAACCTGCCGCTCGCCGGGGACTGGACGATGAGGACGACCGTGCGGGTGTCGGACGTGGACCAGGTGACGGTGGCGAAGAAGGTGCGGATCGAGCCCTAGGCACCCGTCCCGCCGCCGTCGGCGCGGTGCCGTCGAGCAGCCGGGTCATGCTCTCGGCCGCGCGCACGGCGGCGTCGCCGCAGCAGTTGTTGAACAGCACGTGGACCTGGTCCGCCTCCTCGGCCAGCGCGCGTACCCGGGGCAGCCACTCGGCGAGTTCGTCCTCGCGGTACGCGTGGCGGAACCGGTCCTCCTTGCTGCCGGTGCCCCAGGCGGTGCTGCGGCCGTGGAAGCGGACGACGGCCAGCCGGGAGGAGGTCACCGGCGTCACGGGCGGCACGGACGAGGGCAGCGACTGCGTCATGTCGACGGCGACCGCGGCCATGCCGTGCCGGGCCAGCAGCGCCACCGTGTCCTCGGCCTGCTCCGGCTCCCACCAGGACGGGTGCCGGAACTCCACGGCGAGCGGCCAGCCCCCGGTCCGGGCGGCGCACTCCGCGAGGAACGCCTCGGCGCGCTGCCCGGGGCGGAACCACGGAGGGAACTGGAACAGCACGCTCCCGAGCCGCCCGGCCCGCCGCAGCGGCTCGACACCGGCCGCGAAGCGGGCCCACACCTCGTCCAGCACCCGGGGATCGCGGGGGTCGGCCGGCAGCCCGCCCGGCATCACGGCCGCCCGGGTGGGGTGCCCGGTCAGCAGCGAGAACGCCTTCACGTCGAACACGAACCCGTCCGGCGTGCGCTCGGCCCACAGCAGGCTGTTCCGCTCGCTCGGCAGCGCGTAGTACGAGGAGTCGACCTCGACGACCGGGAACCGCTCGGCGTAGTGCCGTAACCGCCCCTCGGCGTCCCGCCGTCCGGCCGGGTACCAGCCGCTGGCGACCAGGGCCTTGTCGGTCCACGAGCACGTGCCCACGAGGATCTCACCCATGGGTGGGCGGTTACCCGCGCCCGGCGCCGGCAGGCTCGCGCTCCTTCTGGCCGTGGTGCGGTGAGGGCTCCGCCGATCGGGGTAAACAGGTCATGACCGCGCATTTCCGGGGATACGACCGAGCCCCCGTGAGAGCGAGATGACCGATCATGGAGCAGCCCGTCACCATCGGCCGGGCCACCCGGTCGTCGTCCGGACCGGCACCCGAAGCCGTCGACGCCCTCGTCGGCGAGGCCCTCACCGCCCGCGTCACCCTCGACGAGGACGGCGCGGTGACCGGCTGGAACGCCGGCGCCGAAGAGCTGCTCGGGTATCCGGCCGGGCAGGTGACCGGCCGCCGTGCCGCGGACCTGCTGGCCGAGCCGATCCCGCTGCGCGGCGGCATGCCCGCCCTGGCCGGGCTGCCGCGCTGGAACGGCGACGTCGCCCTGCGCCACCGCGACGGCCGGACGCTGACCGTCAGGATCCTCGCCCACCACCGGCCCCCCGGCTCCCGCGCCCCCGCCTGGCTGATCGTCTCCGCCCTCCCGGGCCCCGGACCCGGCTCCGGCCTGGAGGAGCAACTGGTCGCCTGGAGCTTCGCCCAGTCCCCGTGCTGCGCCATGGCGCTCTACGACACCCGGCTGAGACTGCGGCGGGCCAACGCCGACATGGAACGCGCCACGGCCCTCACCGAGGAGGAGATGCGGGGCCTGCGCGTGTCCGAGATCATCGACGACGACTCCGGCGAGCGTGCGGAACGCGCCATGGCCCGGGTCCTCACGACCGGCGAGCCCGAGTACGAGGAGAACTTCCTGCGGGCCCCCGGCGAACTCCACGAGCACGCCTGGTCGCTCTTCATGTCGGTCCTGCGCGATCCGCGGGACGCCGCCGTCCGGGGCGTCTGCCTCGCCGCGCACGACATGACGGAGCAGTTCTGGGCCCGCAAGCGCCTGCAACTGATCGCCGAGGCGGGACGGCGCATCGGCACCACGCTCGACGTGACCCGCACCGCCCAGGAACTGGCGGACGTGACCGTCCCGGAGCTCGCCGACTTCGTCAGCGTCGACCTGCTGGCCACGCTGGAGGACCTGCCCAAACCGCCCGGGCGGACCGTCCCCGCGGAGGGCCCGCTGCTGCTGCGGCGGACCGCGCTGCGCTCGCGGATCCCCGGGGCGCCGGAGGCGGTCGTGGCCGCGGGCGCCGTGGACGCCTACCCCGCCGGTTCGGCGCCCTACGAGAGCCTGCGCACCGGACAGCCGGTGCTGCACGCGCCGGACGACCCGGCGTTCGCCGCGTGGCTCGCCCGCGACGCGGCCCGCTCCGCGCGCTACCGGGCGTTCGGCATCCACTCGGTGATGAGCGTGCCGCTCGTCGCCCGCGGCACCACCCTGGGCGTGGCGTACTTCGTGCGCCACCACAACACCGAGGTCTTCCGCCACGACGACCTGGTGCTGGCCGGGGAACTGACGGCCCGGGCCGCCGTCAGCATCGACAACGCCCGCCGCTACACGCGCGAGCGGGACACCGCCGTCATGCTCCAGCGCAGCCTGCTGCCGCAGCGGCTGCCCCGGCAGGCGGCGGTCGAGGTCGCCTCCCGCTACCTGCCGGCCGGCGGGCACGCCGGGGTCGGCGGCGACTGGTTCGACGTCATCCCGCTGTCCGGGGCCCGGGTGGCCCTGGTCGTCGGCGACGTCGTGGGCCACGGGCTGCACGCCAGCGCGACCATGGGGCGGCTGCGCACGGCGGTGCGCACCCTGGCCGACATCGACCTGCCCTGCGACGAACTGCTGACCCACCTGGACGACCTGGTGGCACGCCTGAACACGGAGGACGAGGGAGGGGAGACGGGCGGGCCCGCGCCGCCGCCCGCCTTCGCCGGAGCCCCGGACCCGGCGTCCAAGACCTCCGCCGACGTCGGCGCCACCTGCCTGTACGCCGTCTACGACCCGGTCTCCCGGCGCTGCTGCTTCTCCGCCGCCGGGCACCCCCGGCCCGCCGTGGTGAGCCCCGACGGCGCCGTTGACCTGATCGCCCTCGCGGCCGGCCCGCCGCTGGGCGTGGGCGGACTGCCGTACGAGGCCACCCAGGTGGAGCTGCCCGAGGGCAGCCTGCTCGCGCTGTACACCAACGGCCTGATCGAGACCGGCGACCACGACCTCGACGCGGGGGCCGACCGGCTGCGCCGCGCCCTGGCCCGGCCGGCGGCCTCGCTGGACGCCCTGTGCGACGCGGTCCTCGCCGACCTGCTGCCGCCGCGGCCGGCGGACGACGTGGCCCTGCTGCTGGCCCGCACCCGGGCGCTGCACGGCGACCGGGTGGCCACCTGGTCGGTGCCGTCCGACCCGTCCGCCGTCGCGCAGGCCCGCAAGGACGTCGTGGCGCAGCTGGAGCGGTGGGGGCTGTCCGACGCGGTGTTCGTGACCGAACTGGTCGCCAGCGAACTCGTCACCAACGCCATCCGGCACGCCGAGCCGCCGGTCCGGCTCCGGCTGATCCACGACACGAGCCTGATCTGCGAGGTCTCCGACGGCGGCAGCACCGCCCCCCACCTGCGCCGCGCCCGCAGCTACGACGAGGGCGGCCGGGGCCTGCTCCTGGTGGCGCAACTGACCGAGCGCTGGGGTACCCGGCAGACCGCGACCGGCAAGACCATCTGGGCGGAGCAGCCCCTGACCCGTGCCTGAGGACCCACCCGCCCCGGCCCCCGCCCCCGTGACAAGGCAAGGAGCACCGACGACGGATGCAGACCTTCCTCCCCTACGCGGACTTCGAGGAGACGGCCCTCGCCCTGGACCGCCGCAGGCTCGGCAAACAGCGGGTCGAGACACTCCAGGTGCTGCGCGGCCTGGTCGTCCCGGGCTACGGCTGGCGCAACCACCCGGCGGTGCGGATGTGGATCGGCTACGAGGAGGCCCTGGTCCGCTACGGCCTGGAGATCTGCCGGGTCTGGCGGGACCGGGGCCACCAGGACACCTGCGCCGCCACGATGGTGGCCGACCTCGCCGCGGCCCGCCCGCACGCCCCGATCCGCGACCAGTCCGCTCTGGCCGCCGAGGGCGAGCTTCCGCCCTGGCTGGGCGACGGGCCGTTCCACCGCAGCCACCGCTCGGCCCTGGTCCGCAAGGACCCGGAGACCTACGCGGAGCTCTTCCCGGGCGTCCCGGACGACCTGCCGTACGTCTGGCCCGACTCGGACCGCCGGCCGTAGACGTCCGTCACACGGGCGCCGGGAGCGGTGGAGCCGGGGCGGCGCGCTGCGCCGGCGGTGCTGGCTAGGCGGCCCGGCGGCGCTTGGCCGGGGCGGGCTGCGGCGCCTCCTCGGGCAGGAACGTGTCGTCCTCCCCGAAGTCGGGGGCCTGGAAGGGGTCCGTCGCCGGCGGCGGGGACGCGGCGGCGGAACGGCTGGGGTGCCCTTCCACGGCGGAGAACAGCGAAGTCGAGTCGATGAGAGGTCTCTTTTCCTGAGCGGGCCCGCGAGGGGCCCGTGCGTGCCGTGTCCCGGCACGGAGGACTACAGCTTGGTCATCTTGGCGTAGGGGCTCGGGATCCGCACGGGCGCGGAACCGAAGTCCACGAGCGCCGCGATTCCGTCCTCGATGCCGATGACGCGGCCGAGGCCGTACATGTCGTGGGTGACCTGGTCTCCCACGGCGAAGTGCTTGGGGGCCGGTGCGACCGGGGCCTTGAAGGGGCTGGTCGGCAGATGGCGCTTCGGAGCTGAAGGCTTAGTCATTGCCCCCAGTATGCGGCCAACACCGCCCGGCGCACCGCCCCTGCCCGTTCCGGATCTCCCGGAAACGCCGGCACACCGGCCCCACCCACCACGTCGAAGGGCCCCACCGCGAACGGTGGGGCCCTTCGACATCGTGCCCGGTGAGGCACTGGCGGAGGATACGAGATTCGAACTCGTGAGGGGTTGCCCCCAACACGCTTTCCAAGCGTGCGCCCTAGGCCTCTAGGCGAATCCTCCGCTGGGAACATTACATGACCGAGAGGAGTGCTCGCGAACTCGTTCCCTGCCCCCGACATCAGGTAACCTTGGCGCAGCCCCTCACGCGGCGCTATCTGACTGAACTCCCCCAGGGCCGGAAGGCAGCAAGGGTAGGTCGGCTCTGGCGGGTGCGTGGGGGGCGTCTGCGTTCCGCGGCGGCCCAGGGTTCTCCGGGCTCTCCGCCCCCGCCCGTCTCCGGGTCGGGGCCCGATGTCACCGGCCGCCTATAACCTCGTAGGCGTGTCGTCTCTCGCTCTGTACCGCCGCTACCGCCCGGAGACCTTCGCCGAGGTCATCGGGCAGGAGCATGTCACCGACCCGTTGCAGCAGGCGCTGCGCAACAACCGGGTCAACCACGCGTACCTGTTCAGCGGGCCGCGCGGCTGTGGCAAGACGACCAGTGCGCGCATCCTCGCCCGCTGCCTGAACTGCGAGCAGGGCCCCACGCCCACCCCGTGCGGCGAGTGCCACTCCTGCCAGGACCTCGCGCGCAACGGCCCCGGCTCCATCGACGTCATCGAGATCGACGCCGCTTCCCACGGAGGCGTGGACGACGCCCGTGACCTGCGCGAGAAGGCCTTCTTCGGACCGGCCCGCAGCAGGTACAAGATCTACATCATCGACGAGGCCCACATGGTCACGTCGGCCGGCTTCAACGCGCTGCTGAAGGTCGTCGAGGAGCCCCCGGAGCATCTCAAGTTCATCTTCGCCACCACCGAGCCCGAGAAGGTCATCGGGACGATCCGCTCCCGGACCCACCACTACCCCTTCCGGCTCGTCCCGCCCGGCACCCTCCGGGAGTACCTCGGCGAGGTCTGCCAGAAGGAGGGCATCCCGGTCGAGGACGGCGTGCTCCCGCTCGTGGTGCGGGCCGGCGCCGGATCCGTGCGTGACTCGATGTCCGTCATGGACCAGCTGCTCGCCGGCGCCGCCTCGGACGGTGTGACGTACGCCATGGCCACGTCCCTCCTGGGGTACACCGAGGGCTCGCTGCTCGACTCCGTCGTCGAGGCGTTCGCCACCGGTGACGGGGCCGCCGCCTTCGAGGTGGTCGACCGGGTGATCGAGGGCGGCAACGACCCGCGCCGGTTCGTCGCCGACCTGCTGGAGCGGCTGCGCGACCTCGTGATCCTGGCCGCCGTGCCGGACGCCGCCGAGAAGGGGCTGATCGACGCCCCGGCCGACGTCGTCGAGCGCATGCAGGCCCAGGCCGGCACCTTCGGGCCCGCCGAGCTGAGCCGCGCCGCCGACCTGGTCAACGAGGGCCTCACGGAGATGCGCGGTGCCCACTCGCCCCGGCTCCAGCTCGAACTGATCTGCGCGCGTGTGCTGCTCCCCGCCGCCTACGGCGACGAGCGGTCCGTCATGGCCCGCCTGGACCGCGTCGAGCGCGGCGTGAGCTTCTCCGCGGCTCCCGCGGGGGGCGCGCCCGCCATGGGCTACGTGCCCGGGCCGCAGGCCCATGCACAGCCCGCCCCGCCGGTCCCGCCCGGTGGCGGCCCGGCCGCGGCCCGCGCGGCGGTCCGGACGCCCGGCGGCCCCGGCGCCCCCGTCGACCAGGGCAGCGCCCCGACGGCCCCCGCCCCGACCGGCGCGGCCCCCAACCCCACCGGCCCGGGCGCCTCCCCGGCCGACGCGGGTGCAGCCGAGGGCCTTGCCCCGGCCGTACCCGCCGACACCCCCTCCGCTCCCGCGCCCGGCCCCGGCGGCGCACCCGCGCACCCCGCGCAGCCGCCGCAGGCCCCGGCACCCTCGGCCTCCGCCCCCGCTCCCGGCGCGTGGCCCACGGCCGCGTCCGCCGGTGGCGGCCGCCGCCCCGGCGGCTGGCCCACCGCCACCCCGGGCGCCTCCGCCTCCGGCGCCCCGGCGACGGGCCCCGCCGGGTCGGGCGCCCCCGCGCCGAGCACCCCCGCGCCCGCCCCGCAGGCCCCGCAGTCCCCTGCTGCGGCCGCGCCCCAGGCGGCTCCCGCCGCGCCCCCCGCCGGGGGGCTCGACCCGCGCATGTTGTGGCCGAACATCCTGGAGGCCGTCAAGAACCGCCGCCGCTTCACCTGGATCCTGCTCAGCCAGAACGCCCAGGTCGCCGGCTTCGACGGCACGACCCTCCAGCTCGGCTTCGTGAACGCGGGCGCCCGGGACAACTTCCTCAGCAGCGGCAGCGAGGACGTGCTGCGCCAGGCACTGGGCGAGCAGTTCAACGTGCAGTGGAAGATCGAGGCGATCGTCGACCCCTCGGGCGGCTCCACGCCACCGGCCCCCGGCGGCCCCGCGGGCTTCGGCGGCGGCCCGGGCGCGGCACCGGCCCCGGCCCCGGGCGGTTACGGCGGCTCCGCCGCGGCCACCGGCTCCGGCACCTGGGGCGGCGGCTCCGGCGGCGGTGGCGCCACGGCGACGGCCCAGCGCCCCGCCCCCGCGCAGGCGGCCGCCCCGGCGGCCCCCGCCCGGCAGGCCGCTCCCGCGCCCTCGACGCCGGTTCCCCAGCCCTCCGCACCCCAGCGGCGCCACGTCTCCGTCGAGGAGGACATCCCCGAGGACGACGACCCGGACCTGGACGAATCAGCGCTGTCGGGCCAGGAGCTGATCGTCAGGGAGCTGGGGGCGACCGTCGTGGAGGAGTTCACCAACGAGTAGCGGGCGCGCCCTCCGATACGGCCCCGCCCGCGTGCCGCTCGTAGGATCATCCAGACCCGTCCGTCCCCGGTCTTCGGAAGCCCGCACAAAGGGGAACCGGCCGCTGCCGTTAGGCTGACCCCGTGAAGGTCCTCGTCATCGGCAGCGGCGCCCGCGAACACGCCCTGTGCCACTCCCTGTCCCACGACCCCGACGTCACGGCGCTGTACTGCGCCCCTGGCAACGCCGGCATCGCCGAGGTCGCCGAGCTGCACCAGGTCGACGCCCTGGACGGCACCGCCGTCACCGCGCTGGCCACCCGGCTCGGCGCGGAGCTCGTGGTCGTCGGCCCGGAGGCGCCGCTCGTCGCCGGTGTCGCCGACGCCGTGCGCGAGGCGGGCATCCCGGTGTTCGGCCCGTCCGGCGAGGCCGCGCAGCTGGAAGGCTCCAAAGCCTTCGCCAAGGACGTCATGGCGGCGGCCGGAGTACCCACGGCCCGGTCCTACGTCTGCACGACGGCGGAGGAGGTCGAGACCGCACTCGACGCCTTCGGCGCTCCCTACGTCGTCAAGGACGACGGCCTCGCCGCCGGCAAGGGCGTCGTCGTCACCGACGACCTGAGCGCCGCCCGGGAGCACGCCGCCGCCTGTGAGCGCGTGGTCATCGAGGAGTACCTCGACGGCCCGGAGGTCTCCCTGTTCGCCGTCACCGACGGCGAGACGGTCGTCCCGCTCCAGCCCGCCCAGGACTTCAAGCGCGCCCTGAACGGCGACGAGGGTCCCAACACGGGCGGCATGGGGGCGTACTCGCCGCTGCCCTGGGCCGACCCGAAGCTGGTCGACGAGGTGCTGCGGACGGTGCTCCAGCCGACCGTGGACGAGATGCGGCGGCGCGGCACGCCGTTCTCCGGGCTGCTCTACGCCGGTCTCGCGATCACCTCGCGCGGTGTGCGCGTGATCGAGTTCAACGCCCGCTTCGGCGACCCGGAGACCCAGGTCGTGCTGGCCCGGCTGAGGACGCCGCTGGCCGGTCTGCTGCTGGCCGCCGCCACCGGCACCCTCGCCGACCTGGAGCCGCTGCGCTGGAGCGACGACGCGGCCGTGACCGTGGTCGTCGCCTCGCACAACTACCCGGGCACCCCGCGCACCGGCGACCCGATCACCGGACTGGACGAGGTCGCCGCCCAGGACGCCCCGCACGCGTACGTGCTGCACGCCGGCACCCGGCGGGAGGGCGACGCCGTGGTCAGCGCAGGCGGCCGGGTGCTGTCCGTCACGGCCACCGGCAAGGACCTCACCGAGGCCCGCGACCGCGCCTACACGGCCGTGGCCCGCATCCGCCTCGACGGGTCCCAGCACCGCACGGACATCGCCGCGAAGGCGGCCGGCGCGTAACTCCCCCGGCCGGGCGGACACCGCCCGTCCGGCCGCGATGAACCCCGCAGGCCCCGGATCCGTCTCAGGATCCGGGGCCTGACGTGTACCGGGAGGCGTCGGCGCGGGGTGACCCGATCGTCGTGCCGTCCGTCATCAGCTCTCCCCAAAGCCATTCCATCGAGTGACCGATGCCGTATCCGGCTGACGGGGGGAGGAGCCCCAACTATGGTGCGGCGCAAGCGTTCCGGCACTTGGCCCACCGGCATTGCGATGTCAGTGACGGGTGCCACAGTGGGGGAGTGAGCAAGGGAAGCGTCAGGTCTACGGGGAGGGGGTGAGGTCGGTCGTGACCGGAATGGGTGTGGAGGCAGGGGCGCAGGCCGCCCGGGCGCGGGCACTGGTCGTGCTGCGCATGCGCAGCCGTGCGCTGGCCGTCGCCCTGCTGCCCGCCGCCGTCGCCGTGATCCTGCTGGCGGGCGCCGCGGGCGGCCGTCTCGAGGGCTCCGGGTGGGACGCGGCCCGCTGGGCCCTGACGCCGGTCGCGGCGCTCGTGCTGCTCTTCGCCGGCGGGGTCGCCCTGGTCGTGGCGCGGGCCCGGCCCGCCCTGAGCCCCACCGTTCCGATCGCCGAGGAGGCGGCCCCGGACCTGTACCGGATGGTGCGCGACCTGGCCGACCGCCTCGACGTCCCGGCACCCTCCGCGATAGCGCTCACCCCGGACTGCGACAGCTGGCTCGAGGACCGCACGCACCCGGCGCACGGCCCACCGCCGGCCGAGGAGCACGAGGACATAGCGGGCTCCGGACGGCACGCCCACCGCAGACAGCCGGTCGCCCCGGTCCTGGTCATCGGCTCCCCGTTCCTGTGGTGGATGCGCGTCGGCGAACTGCGCGCGGTCCTCGCCCCGGTCGTCGCCGGTACGGGGCCCTCGGCCCATCCGGACATAGCGGCCGCCCGGCGCTTCGTCCGCGGTCTGGACGCCGCCGTGGCCGTGGCCTCGGCGCCCCGGCGCGACCCGGTGACCCGGGCCGTGCTCGCGGGGGTCGGCTGGGTGGCCCGGGCGCTGCTGCGCAGCTGCCGCGTGCACGCCGCCGAGATGGAGCGGGGTGTGGCGGCGGCCGCCGCGGAGCGTGCACAGGCTGTGGACTACGGGCTGCGGATCGTCGCCCAGGAGCAGGTCGGCCTGGCCTACGCGGGCTGGGACCGGCTGCTGACCCGGGTCGCGCTGCCGGCCTGGCGGATGGGCCGCTGGCCGTCCCGGCTGGACGCCGGTGTGGTCGCGGCGCTCACGGAGCTGTCCCGGCGGGACCGCCTGGCCGAGGGCTTCGCGTCCCGGCTCGGCGAGCGCCCCGCCTGCGACCTGCTGGAGGAGCCGGGCTCGGTCGACGAGGCCGCCTCCCTGCTCGCCGCCCGCCTCTTCCACGGCGGCCCGTCCGGGTCCGGGCCCGACTGGTCCCCCGTGGACTGGAGCGCGTACCCGGAGGAGGTCGTGGACCGCACATGGCGCCTGGACGCCGCCCGGCTGCACCGGGTCCTGGACGCCATGGGCGTCCGCCCGGCCACCGGTGACACGCCCCCGGCCTCCGCCGCTCCGACCCTGTCCCGGGTCCTCGACCACCTCACCGAGCCGGACCCCGCCTGGCCCCCCGGCCCGCCCTGCACGATCACGGCCCCGGGGTACAGCCCGGCCGCCTCCGCCTCCGGCGCCGTCCCCGCCACCCCGGCGCCCGCATCCGCCGCCCCCGGGGCGGGCAGCGGCGCCACACCGGGGACCGGCGCCGCCGGACCGGCGTCCGGGACCACCGGCACCACGACGGGCGGTGCTGCCGAGGCCCCCCGGCCCGGGGACAGCGGCACACCGGCCTTCGCCGACGACGAGGACCTCGCCGACACCACTCCCCGCAGCGCCGCGCTGGCCGCCCGGCTCAGCGCCGAGCTGGCCCGCGAGGAGGCCCCGCCCCCGCACGCGGCGTCCGCCGGCCCCGGCCCGGCGACCCCCGCCGCGTCCCCGGGGCCCGACCCCGCGGCCCTCTGGGACGACCGGACCCTGCCCCTCTTCCCGCTCCAGCCGCCGCGCACGGCCCGCGAGCTGCTCGCCGACCACCTCACGGCGATGGTCTGCTGCGCCGCGATGGACAGCGCGGGTGCCGCGCCCGGCCTGGACTGGCTGGACGGCCCGACCCTGCTCGTCGAGGGCGAGCGCGCGGCTGATCTGGCCCCCAAGGTGCTCACCCTGATCGAGGACGGCAACGCGGTCCCGCTGCGCACCTGGCTCGCCGAGCTGGGGATACGCCCGGAGAAGCCGGTCCGGCTCGGCTGAGGGACTGCGTCCGCCGCGGAGCAGCACCTTCCGCTTCTGGCCAATTCACAACGAACAGTGACGGAACGCGTGCGTCATGTGATGTGCTGGGAGCGTCACGCGCGTGGCAAGGGCGGGCGGAATACGACAAGCACATAAGCACGCGGAGTCGCACACGCCTCCCGGGCCGCGGACATCGCGGGACGGTACGGACCGCACGGACCGGCTCGCACGACCCGCGAGGGCCTGGCGGCACCAGGCCGGCCACCCGGCATGGCAACCGAGCGCCGCGCGGGGCACGCGGCGCGCACGCCGCCCGGCACGCACCACGCGCGCGACTCGTACCACCCGCACCACGGTCACACGCACAGCACGCACAGCACCACTACACGCACCACACGCACAGCACCAGAGAGCGCACACCGGTACGGACGATCACGGGGGCCAAGGGGAGGGGAGCCACCATGGGTTCGGAGCAGACCCGGCGCTGGGAGTCGGGAGCACTGGCACACGGCGTGACGGATCCCTTCGGGCAGGGCCCGGTGCCCTGGCTGCGCGGCAATGTGACGTACTTCGACGACACCGGCCAGGTCGTCCCTTGGTACGTCGACCAGGACGCGGCCCCCGGGTCGGCAAAAGGGACCCGCTCCGGCGGCGGCCCCCGCGCGGCGGACGACGTGCGCCTCCAGATCAAGGGCTTCACCTCCACCGGCGCGGTCGCGCCCGGCGAGGCCATCGACTTCCACATCACCGTCGACCCGCCGCAGGAGTTCGGCGTCGACATCTACCGCATCGGCCACTACGGCGGTGACGGCGCCGCGAAGATCACCACCAGCCCCCGCCTGTCCGGCATCGTGCAGCCCCCGCCGCTCACCGCCGACCGCACGGTCTCCTGCCACCACTGGTGGCTGTCCTGGCGCCTGCAAGTGCCCTCGTACTGGAACGTCGGGGCGTACGTGGCGGTCCTCACCACCGCCGACGGCTACCGCTCGCACGTCCCCTTCACCGTCCGGCACGACCAGCCCGCCGACCTGCTGCTCGTGCTGCCCGACGTCACCTGGCAGGCGTACAACCTCTATCCGGAGGACGGCCGCACCGGCGCCAGCCTCTACCACGCCTGGGACGGCACGGGCCGTCTGCTGGGCGAGTCGCAGGCCGCCACCACGGTCTCCTTCGACCGCCCCTACGCGGGCGCCGGCCTCCCCCTGCACGTGGGCCACGCCTACGACGTCATCCGCTGGGCCGAGCGCTACGGCTACGACCTCGGCTACGCCCACGCCTCCGACCTGCACGCCGGCCGTGTCGATCCGGCCCGCTACCGCGGGCTGGTCTTCCCCGGGCACGACGAGTACTGGTCGGCGGACATGCGCCGCACCGTGGAGGTCGCCCGCGACGCCGGCACCTCACTGGTGTTCCTGTCCGCCAACTCCCTGTACTGGCAGGTGGAACTGGGGCCCTCGCCCTCCGGTGTCCCCGACCGCCTGCTCACCTGCCGCAAGCGCAGGGGCCCGGGCAAGCCGGTGCTGTGGCGGGAGGTCGACCGGGCGGAGCAGCAGCTCCTGGGCATCCAGTACGCCGGGCCCGTGCCCGAGCCGCACCCGCTGATCGTGCGCAACGCCGGGCACTGGCTGTGGGAGGCGACCGGCGCCCACGAGGGCGACGAGATCGACGGGTTGGTGGCGGGCGAGGCCGACCGCTACTTCCCGCGCACCCCGCTGCCCGAGCACGAGGAGCGGATCCTGCTGGCCCACTCCCCGTACACCGACAAGGAGGGCACGCGCCGCCACCAGGAGACCTCCCTGTACCGCGCGCCCTCCGGGGCCTGGGTCTTCGCAGCAGGAACGTTCGCCTGGTCCCCGGCCCTGGACCGCCCGGGCCACGTCGACGAGCGGATCCAGCGGGCGACCGCGAATCTCCTGGACCGCATCTGCAAACGCGACTGACCCCGTGTCCGTGCCCGGCCTCCCGTACGGGAGAATCGAGCCACTTGGACATCACCACGGGGAGGAACCGTGTCCGGATTCGTCGAAAAGCCCGAGCCGATCGAGGTGCCGGGTCTGGTGCATCTGCACACCGGCAAGGTGCGCGAGCTGTACCGGAACGAGGCGGGCGACCTCGTGATGGTCGCCAGCGACCGCATCTCCGCCTACGACTGGGTGCTGCCGACCGAGATCCCCGACAAGGGCCGGATCCTCACCCAGCTGTCCCTGTGGTGGTTCGACCGGCTCTCCGACCTGGTCCCGAACCACGTCCTGAGCACGGACCTGCCCGCCGGCGCGCCCGCCGGCTGGGAGGGCCGCACGCTCGTGTGCAAGAACCTCGAGATGATCCCCGTGGAGTGCGTGGCCCGCGGCTACCTCACCGGCTCGGGCCTCGCCGAGTACCAGGAGACCCGCACGGTCTGCGGCCTTGCCCTGCCGGAGGGCCTGACCGACGGCAGCGAACTGCCCGCCCCGATCTTCACCCCGGCCACCAAGGCCGAGGTCGGCGAGCACGACGAGAACGTCTCCTACGAGGAGGTCGCCCGGCAGGTCGGCGCCGACACCGCCGCCCGGCTGCGCCAGGCGACCCTCGCGGTCTACTCCCGCGGCCGCGACATCGCCCGCGAGCGCGGCATCATCCTGGCGGACACGAAGTTCGAGTTCGGCTTCGACGGCGAGACCCTGGTCCTCGCCGACGAGGTCCTCACCGCGGATTCCTCCCGCTTCTGGCCGGCCGACCGGTGGGAGCCGGGCCGGGCGCAGCCGTCGTACGACAAGCAGTTCGTGCGCGACTGGCTCACCTCGGCGGAGTCCGGCTGGGACCGCAGGAGCGAGCAGCCGCCCCCGCCCCTGCCGCAGCAGGTCGTCGACGCCACCCGCGCCAAGTACGTGGAGGCGTACGAGCGCCTGACCGGAACGAACTGGTCGTAGACACGAGAGAAGCCCCCCGGCCGGAACCGGGGGGCTTCTCACTGGAGCGAACGACGAGGTTCGAACTCGCGACCTCAACCTTGGCAAGGTTGCGCTCTACCAACTGAGCTACGTTCGCATGCGCCGTGGCGCGGGAACCACTATACCCAACCTCGCTCCCGCGCGAGCCGCACCGCCGCGTGCCGGTTCTCCGCCCCGAGCTTGGAGACGGCCGAGGACAGGTAGTTCCGCACGGTCCCCTGGGACAGCGCGGCCCGCTCGGCGATCTCCGCGACGGGCGCCCCGTCGGCGGCGAGTTCCAGCACCTCGGCCTCCCGCACGGTCAGCGGCGAGTCCCCGGCGGCGATCGCGTCGGCGGCCAACTCCGGGTCGACGTAACGGTTCCCGGCGTGCACGGTGCGGATGATCTCGGCGAGCCGCTGGGCGCTGACCGTCTTCGGCACGAACCCCCGCACCCCCGCCTCCAGCGCCCGCTTCAAGTGCCCGGGCCTCCCGTGGCTGGTGACGATCAGGACCTTGCAGCCGGGCAGCTCGGTGCGCAGGGATGTGGCGACCTTCACACCGTCGGCCCCGGGCATCTGCAGGTCCAATACCGCCACGTCGGGCCGGTGCGCCCGGGCCATCGCCAGGGCCTCGGGCCCGGTGGCCGCCTCGGCGACGACCATGAGGTCCTCCTCCAGCGACAGCAGTGTGGCGAGCGCGCCCCGGATCAGGTGCTCGTCGTCGGCGAGCAGCAGCCGCACGGTCGTCCCCCCGTCCTTCATCGTGTGATGTCACCCACGCCCGCGCGGGCGTGGGCCGTCCCGGCCGGTGCGGCGGGCGCGGGCAGGGGGATCCGTGCGGTCAGCATGAAGCGCCCCTTGTCCACGGGCCCGGCCTCCAGCGTCCCGTCGATGCCGGCCAGCCGCTCCCGCAGCCCGGCCAGTCCGGAACCGGCCGGTCCGGAACCAGCCGGTCCGGAACCAGCCGGTCCGGTGGAGCCCTGCCCGGCCGCGGCGGCCCCGTCGTTCTCCACCGACAGCACCACACGCCCCTCCGCCGTCGACAGCCGTACCCGGCACCAGCTCGCGTCCCCGTGCCGCAGGACGTTCGTCGCGGCCTCCCGGACGACCCAGCCCAGGGCGGACTGCACCCCGGCCGGCAGCCCCGCCGGGACCGGGCCGGTGATCGTGCAGTCGATGCCGGCCGCCGTGAGCACGCCCTGCGCCCCGGCCAGTTCCGACCCGAGGTCGGCCTCGCGGTAGCCGCGCACGACCTCCCGCACCTCCCGCTGCGACTCGTGCGCGAGCCGTTGCACCTCGACCATCTGCGCCACCGCCTCGGGCCGCCCGCGCTGGGCGAGCTGCACGGCCAGTTCGCTCTTGAGCGCGATGACGGCGAGGTTGCGCCCCATCACGTCGTGCAGGTCCCGCCCGAACCGCAGCCGCTCCTCGGCGACGGCGAGCCGGGTCCGGGTCTCGCGGGCCTCGTCGAGTTCGTACACGGCGTCGAGCAGCCAGACCGAGAACACGGCCGTGAAGGCGATGAACATGCCGCCGGCCAGCACGATCAGCGCCGTGAACAGGGCCGTGAGCGCGGAGGCGCCGATGGCGAAGGTGACGATCCAGGTGCCGGCGGCGAAGGCGGCCGCGATCCCGAAGGCGCGCCGCCGGTCGCGGACGCCGAGCGCGATGATGCCGGGGCCGAAGATCAGGATGACCCCGAAGACCCCGCCCGCGGCGGTGTCGAAGCCCTCGCCCTCCGGTCCGTGCTCGGCCAGGGCGATCGCGGCGGCGGCGATCACGGCGGTCACGGCGGCGAGCGCCCACAGCAGCCCGACGGGCTGCGGCCGGCGGCCACGCGTCCAGTCCACCGCCGCCGAGACGGTCACGAAGCAGAGGGTGGCGTGCACGCCCACCACCAGCATGACGGCGGTGCCGAGCCGCGGGCCCAGCGGGGCGACGGAGGTCAGCCCGACGGAGAAGAACTCCATCACCGCGAAGAAGTGGAACGACCACCGGGTGTACGTCTCGACCTTCTCCGGCGTGGTCTTCCGCCGCCACCACCTGCCCGGCCCGCGCATCAGTCAGCCCTTCCCGGTTCGCCTAGCGCCGCGGTTCCCAGCGGAACCTCCGGCGTACAGCAAACACGGCGACGGCGGTCCAGGCCACCGCGACCGCGACGGCGCCCAGCGCCTCCGAGCCGGTCAGGTCGCCGGTCCAGCCCCCGCGCACCAGGGTGACGACGGGCGTCAGCGGCAGCAGTTCGCAGACGGAGGCCACCTCGTCCGGCAGCAGCTGCAGCGGGACGAACATGCCCGAGCCGACCATCGAGACCATCATCAGCGGCATGGGCGTCACCTGGGCGCTCTCGCCGGTCCGGGTGAAACTCGCGGTGGCCGCGGCCAGGGCGGCACACAGCACCAGCCCCAGCAGCAGGCCCAGGACGGCCAGATGGGGCGCGGAGGGCGCGGCCACGTCCAGCAGCACGGTGCACGCCGCCGCCAGCAGCAGGCTCTGCGCGAGCCCGGTGAGCACGGCCGGCAGGGCCGCTCCGGCGAGGATCTCGCCGTCCCGCAGCTCACCGGTGCGCAGCCGCTTCAGGACGAGTTCCTCGCGCCGCACGACGAACGTGCCGACGAGGACGGAGTAGACGGCGAACAGCAGGGAGAAGCCGATCGCGGCGGGCAGCACGAAGGTGCCCGTGTCGAGCCCGGCCTCGGCGAGGTCCATCTCCTTGGCCGCCTGCGAGGCGCTGACCGGCAGCACGAGCGGCACGAACAGCGCGGCGACGAGGGCGCCCCGGGTCCGGCCGAGCAGGGTCAGCTCGGCGCGGGCGAGGGCCGTCATCCGGCTGAGCGGGGTCGTCGCCGCCGTCGCGGGGCGGGGGGTGGTGCCGGTGGCGCTCATGCCGCGTACTCCTTCGTCGTCGTGCCCGCGGCGTGGTCCGCGGAGGCCTGCCGGGCGATGCCGAGGAACGCCTCCTCCAGGGAGGCCGAGCGCACGTCCAGGCGGCGCAGTTCGACCCGGGCCCGCGCGGCCCAGGTCAGCAGTCCGGTGGCCGTGCGCTGCAGTTCGTGGGTGCGCAGCCGGACCGTCCGGCCGTCGGTCTCGTGGCCGCTCACGCCCAGCTCGGCCAGCGGCGGCAGGTCGCCGACGAAGTAGCCGTCGGGCAGTTCGAAGGAGATCCGCGAAGGCTCCGCCGCGGTCACCTCGGCGGGGGTGCCGGTGGTGGCGATGCGTCCCTCGTGCATGATCGCCAGCCGGTCGGCGAGGTTCTCGGCCTCCTCGAGGTAGTGCGTGGTCAGCAGCACGGTCGTGCCGCCGTCGCGCAGGGCGGCGACCAACTCCCAGGTGTCGCGGCGGCCTTCGGCGTCCAGGCCGGTGGTCGGCTCGTCCAGGAAGAGCACCTCGGGGTCGCCCAGGAGCGCGAGCGCCAGGTCCAGCCGGCGCCGCTGGCCGCCGGACAGCTGCTTGACCCGGGTTCCCGCCCTGGCTTCCAGCCCGACCAGCGCCAGCACCTCGGCGGGCGGCCGGGCGCCGCTCACGCACCCCGCCCACATCCGCGCGGTCTCGGCGACGGTCAGCTCGGACGGGAAGCCGCCCTCCTGGAGCATCACGCCGGTGCGCGGGCGTACGGCGGCCCGTTCGGTGTACGGGTCGTGGCCGAGGACCCGGATGCGGCCCGAGGCCGGCGCCGCGAGTCCCTCCAGCAGCTCGACGGTGGACGTCTTGCCCGCGCCGTTCGTGCCCAGCAGCGCGAAGATCTCGCCGCGCCGGACGGAGAAGCCGATCCCGCGGACCGCCTCGAACCCGCCCCCGTACACACGCCGCAGGTCGGTGACCTCGATCACGTGCTCGTGTCCGTTGGTTTCCATGCCTTCAGCGTTCCGCCCGTACGGGGCCGTGAGCAGTGCGCGCTGTCATCACTCGGCATGACAAATGTCAGAGCGGTGGGGGGGAACACGAAAAGACCCCGGTCCAGAAGGACCGGGGTCTCATTCCCGAGCGGACGACGAGGCTCGAACTCGCGACCTCAACCTTGGCAAGGTTGCGCTCTACCAACTGAGCTACGTCCGCATGTGCTCCCGACCGGCTTTCACCGATCGGTGCGGGCACCAGCCTACCTGATCCACAACAGTGGCCGGTACGGCGGTGCAGAGCGGGTGACAGGAATCGCACACTGCGCCTTCCCCCTGGAAGGGGGATGTTCTACTACTGAACTACACCCGCATGTCTCCGTGAGCTGGGCCTTTGCGGCCTTGCCCCTCGGCGTGCTCCAGACTCTAGCTGATCAGCAGGGGTGCTGCGCAAGTCGGTTGCCGCGAGGGGCCGGTGAGCGGCCGTCGGCCCGGGCCGGACGGGCCGTCACTGGGCGGCGGTGAACGCCTCGTAGACCTTCTTGGGGATGCGTCCGCGCGCGGGGACGTCCATCTTGTGGGCCTGCGCCCACGCGCGCACGGCCGAGGGGTCCGGTGCGACCTCCGTCTGCCGGTACGCCCTGCCCGAGCGGGAGCGCGTGCGGCCGGCCTCGACGTAAGGCGCGAGCGCCTTGCGCAGTTCGCCGGCGTGGACCTCGCTCAGGTCGATCTCGTACGACGTCCCGTCCAGACCGAAGGCGATCGTTTCCGCCGCTTCGGAGCCGTCGATGTCGTCGAAGAGGGTGACCACGACCTTCTGCGCCACGAATATCGGTCCCTTCTTGCGGCACTTTGCCAATTCATTTGTACAGTGCCCGGCAATACTTGGTGAAGCCCGACTAAATCCCTTCTGCGTGCCCGTACGCAATGGGTTTCGGGTGTCGATCCGGAATCTTTCCCGAAAATTTCGTGTGCGCGGGCGCCGATGCCGGATCGTGATGGCTGTCACGTAGATTCCTACAAGTCAACGCGCGTAGAAATTTTGTGCGGGTAGTCTGAAGGAACCTGCTCAGCACCACACACCGGGAGTGCCAGTGGCACGCGTCGTAGTCGACGTCATGCTCAAGCCGGAGATCCTCGACCCCCAGGGCCAGGCGGTCCAGCGCGCACTGCCGCGGCTGGGTTTCGAAGGGATCTCGGACGTCCGCCAGGGAAAGCGTTTCGAACTGGAAGTTGACGGGCCGGTCGACGAGGCCGCCCTCGCCCGCATTCACGATCTTGCGGAGTCCTTCCTCGCGAACACCGTGATCGAGGACTTCACCGTCCGGGTCGAGGAAGCCGCGGAGGCCGTGAAGTGACCGCTCGTATCGGCGTCGTCACTTTTCCGGGGAGCCTGGACGACCGGGACACACAGCGCGCGATCCGCCTGGCGGGGGCCGAGCCGGTCGCCCTGTGGCACAAGGACAAGGACCTCAAGCAGGTCGACGCCGTGGTGCTGTGCGGCGGCTTCTCCTACGGCGACTACCTGCGGGCCGGCGCCATCGCCCGCTTCTCGCCCGTGATGGACCCGCTGCTGGAGCAGGCGAAGGCCGGCCTGCCGGTCCTCGGCATCTGCAACGGCTTCCAGATCCTCACCGAGGCCCACCTGCTGCCCGGCACGATGCTGCGCAACGACCACCTGCACTTCATCTGCCGCGACCAGAAGCTGCGCGTGGAGAACGCCGGGACCGCCTGGACCACCGACTACACGGCCGGCCAGGAGATCCACATCCCGCTGAAGAACAACGACGGGCAGTACGTCGCCGACCCGTACACGCTCGACAAGCTGGAGGCCGAGGGCCGGGTCGCCTTCCGGTACCTCGACTTCAATCCGAACGGCTCGCAGCGGGACATCGCCGGTGTCACCAACGAGGCCGGCAACGTGGTCGGTCTGATGCCGCACCCGGAGCACGCCGTGGAGCCGCTCATCGGCACCGGCCGCACGGACGGCCTCCCCTTCTTCACCTCGATCCTCAAGAAGCTGGTCAACGCATGAGCCGGACGCCTCTGGACACGGTCGAGCACGCGGCCGCGACCCCCGACGTCGAGCTGCCCTGGGCCGAACTCGGCCTGAAGAAGGACGAGTACGAGCGCGTGGTCGAGATCCTCGGCCGCCGGCCCACCGGGGCCGAGCTCGCCATGTACTCGGTCATGTGGTCCGAGCACTGCTCGTACAAGTCCTCCAAGGTGCACCTGCGCCAGTTCGGCGAGAAGGCGCCCGAGAACGACGCCATGCTCGTCGGCATCGGCGAGAACGCCGGTGTGGTGGACGTCGGCCAGGGCTACGCGGTCACCTTCAAGGTCGAGTCGCACAACCACCCGTCGTACGTCGAGCCCTACCAGGGCGCGGCCACCGGTGTCGGCGGCATCGTGCGCGACATCATCGCGATGGGCGCCCGCCCGGTCGCGGTCGTGGACCCGCTGCGCTTCGGTGCCGCCGACCACCCCGACACCAAGCGCGTCCTGCCCGGCGTCGTCGCGGGCATCGGTGGCTACGGCAACTGCCTGGGCCTGCCGAACATCGGCGGCGAGGTCGTCTTCGACGCCTGCTACCAGGGCAACCCGCTGGTCAACGCCGGTGCCATCGGCGTCATGCGGCACGAGGACATCCACCTCGCGAAGGCGTCCGGCGCGGGCAACAAGGTCATCCTGTACGGCGCCCGCACCGGCGGCGACGGCATCGGCGGCGCCTCGATCCTGGCCTCCGAGACCTTCGACGACGCCAAGCCCTCCAAGCGCCCCGCCGTCCAGGTCGGCGACCCCTTCCAGGAGAAGCTCCTCATCGAGTGCACTCTGGAGGCGTTCAAGGAGAAGCTGGTCGTCGGCATCCAGGACCTCGGCGCGGCCGGACTGTCCTGCGCGACGAGCGAGCTCGCCTCCAACGGCTCCGGCGGCATGCGCGTCACCCTGGACGACGTCCCGCTGCGCGACTCCACGCTCTCGCCCGAGGAGATCCTCATGAGCGAGTCGCAGGAGCGCATGTGCGCGGTCGTCGAGCCGGAGAAGGTCGACCGCTTCCTGGAGATCTGCGCGAAGTGGGACGTCATCGCCACCGTCATCGGTGAGGTGACCGACGGCGACCGCCTGGAGATCTACTGGCACGGCGGCAAGATCGTCGACGTGGACCCGCGCACGGTCGCGCACGAGGGCCCGGTCTACGAGCGCCCCTACGCCCGTCCCGACTGGCAGGACGCCCTCCAGGCCGACGACGCGAACAAGCTGCCGCGCCCGCAGACCTCGGAGGAGCTGAAGGACCAGGTCCTGAAGCTGGTCTCCTCCCCGAACCAGGCCTCCAAGTCCTGGATCACCAGCCAGTACGACCACTTCGTGCAGGGCAACACCGTCCTCGCCCAGCCCGA
Organism: Streptomyces sp. NPDC017943; assembly: GCF_044328425.1. Lineage (NCBI taxonomy): Bacteria > Bacillati > Actinomycetota > Actinomycetes > Kitasatosporales > Streptomycetaceae > Streptomyces > Streptomyces sp. NPDC017943. Next base: position 700,835 of record NZ_JBIRHH010000004.1, read on the forward strand.
GGACTCCGGCATGATCCGGATCGACGAGGAGACCGGCCTCGGCGTGGCCCTCGCCACGGACGGCAACGGCCGGTACGCCAAGCTCGACCCGTACCACGGCGCCCAGCTGGCCCTGGCGGAGGCGTACCGCAACGTCGCCACCACCGGCGCCAAGCCGCTCGCCGTGTCCGACTGCCTGAACTTCGGCTCGCCCGAGGACCCGGCGGTCATGTGGCAGTTCGCGGAGGCCGTGCGCGGTCTGGCCGACGGCTGCCAGCAGTTGGGCACGCCGGTGACCGGCGGCAACGTCTCGCTCTACAACCAGACGGGCGAGGCCGCCATCCACCCGACGCCGGTCGTCGCCGTGCTCGGCGTGATCGACGACGTGGCCCGCCGCACCCCGGTCGCCTTCCAGGAGGAGGGCCAGCTGCTCTACCTCCTCGGCGACACGCGTGAGGAGTTCGGCGGCTCGGCCTGGTCCCAGGTCGTGCACGACCACCTCGGCGGCCTGCCGCCCGAGGTCGACCTGGAGCGCGAGCGCCTGCTGGCGGAGATCCTGATCTCCGCCTCCCGCGACGGCATGATCGACTCGGCGCACGACCTGTCCGACGGCGGTCTGATCCAGGCGGTCGTCGAGTCGGCCCTGCTGGGTGACAAGGGCGCGCGCCTGATCGTCCCGGACGGCCTGGACGCGTTTACGTTCCTGTTCTCCGAGTCGGCGGGCCGCGCGGTCGTGGCCGTGCCGCGCTCGGAGGAGGTCCGCTTCAACGACATGTGCGGCGCACGCGGCCTGCCGGCCACCCGCATCGGCGTCGTCGACGGCGACACGGTCGACGTGCAGGGCGAGTTCACCCTCACCCTGGCCGAGCTCCGCGAGGCCCACGAGACGACGATCCCGGCCCTGCTGGCGTGAGTCACCCCCCGAAGCCCCCGTCCGGACACCCGGGCGGGGGCTTCGGCACGACCCCGGCCGCGGCCGTCCTAGGCTGAGCCCCATGCCTCCGGCCAAGAAGCGCACCCGCAGTCACGACCCCGCCCGGATCCGCGCAGCCGTGCTCGGCCAGTTCGACAACGTGCGGCAGGCGGTCAGGAGCCTCACCCCGGAGCAGCTGGCGCTGCCGACCCGGCTCGGCGGCTGGAGCGTGCGGGAGCTGGCGGCCCACGTGACCATGGCCGTGGACACGGTCAGCCGCAACCTCGACCGCGAGCCGCCGGCCCGGGCGGAGCTCGGTCTGCTCGACTGGCCCGCCGCCACCGCCCACCGGGCCGCCGACATCGACGACGCCACCCGGCAGCTCGCCGCGGCCCACGCCGACCTCGACGCGCTGTACGCCGCGTCCGCGGAGCGCCTGGCGCGGAAGCTCGCGGACGCCCCCGGCAGCCGCGTCCTCGCCACCCGCACGGGTGCCATGACCCTCGACGACTACCTGGTCACCCGCACGGTCGAACTCGTCGTCCACACCGACGACCTCAATGCCGCCGTCCCCGGCCTCGGCATCCCCGTGGAGCGCCAGGCCCTGGCGGCCTGCACGCGCCTGCTGGCCGACGCGCTGGCCGCGAAGGCCCCGGGCGGTTCGACGGAGGTGCGGGTGCCGCCCTTCGCGGTGGTGCAGTGCGTGGCGGGCCCGCGGCACACCCGGGGCACCCCGCCCAACGTCGTCGAGACGGACCCGCTGACCTGGATCCGGCTCGCGACCGGGCGGCTGGACTGGGCCGAGGCGCTGAAGGACGCGCAGGTCAGCGCCAGCGGCGAGCGCGCCGACCTGGCGCCGCACCTGCCCCTCCTGGGGTGACGCCCCGGCCCGCCCGGGACGCACGCGCCGTCACAAGGGGAACCGATCCCCCCGGGTGGCCCGTCGAAGTGACATGGACAAGCAGAAGCAGCGCATGACCCTGACGGCCGCCGCCATGCTCGTCCCGCTCCTGGCGGCGTGCGGCAGCGAGCAGGCGGACGGCGGCAGCGGCTCGGCCGGTGCCGGGCGGCAGCAGGTCACCGGCGTGCGGTGGAGCGTGGACAGCGTCACCGCCGCCGGCCGGACCCACCAGGCCCCCACCGGCGCCCACGTGACCTTCGCCGAGGACCGCGCCGAAGGCAGCTTCGGCTGCAACGACTTCCGTGCGAAGGCCGAGGTCGACGGCGACCGCATCCGGCTCGGCAGGACCATGGCCACCCAGATGGCCTGCGCGGACAAGCCCATGGCCTTCGAGGCGACGCTGGCCCGCACGCTGTCCGGCCGGGAACTGAAGGCCGCGACCGACAGCGGCCACCTCACCCTCACCACCGACGAGGGCGCCATCGTCCGGCTGAGCAAGGCGAAGGACGCCCCTCTGGCCGGCACCCGCTGGACCGTCACGACCCCGGACCTCGACGGCCGCGCCCACCTCACCTTCGACGACGAGAAGGGCACCGTCTCCGGCAGCCTCGGCTGCAACAAGGTCAACGCCAAAGCCACCGTCCGCGACGGCCATATCACCCTGGGCCGTCCGGCCACCACCCGAATGATGTGCGAAGACTCACTCATGACCGGCGAGAAGACCCTGCTGCGACTTTTCGAGACGCGGCTCAGGTACACGGTCGATCAGCAAACCCTCACGCTGACCAGCGAGAACGGCACGACGGTCCGGGCCGGCGCCGCACGGTGACCCACGGAGAAGTCCGGTTTCCCCAATTCGGACCAACGGTCGACCTCGCCTACACTCGGTGGCGTGCCACGTGGTGACGGACGACTCAACCACGACCTGCTCCCCGGCGAGAAGGGCCCCCAGGACGCTTGCGGCGTCTTCGGTGTCTGGGCTCCGGGCGAAGAGGTCGCCAAGCTCACGTACTTCGGGCTCTACGCCCTCCAGCATCGAGGCCAGGAATCCGCGGGAATCGCGGTCAGCAACGGCTCACAGATCCTCGTCTTCAAGGACATGGGCCTGGTCTCGCAAGTCTTCGACGAGACCTCCCTCGGTTCGCTCCAGGGTCACATCGCGGTCGGACACGCCCGCTACTCGACCACCGGTGCCTCCGTCTGGGAGAACGCCCAGCCGACGTTCCGTGCCACCGGGCACGGCTCCATCGCGCTCGGCCACAACGGCAACCTCGTCAACACCGCCCAGCTCGCCGAGATGGTCGCCGACCTGCCCAAGCAGGAGGGCGGCCGCGCCCCGCGCGTCGCGGCGACCAACGACACCGACCTGCTCACCGCGCTCCTCGCGGCCCAGACGGACGAGGACGGCAAGCCGCTGACCATCGAGGAGGCCGCGCACAGCGTCCTCCCGCAGGTCCGGGGCGCCTTCTCCCTCGTCTTCATGGACGAGCACACCCTGTACGCGGCCCGCGACCCGCAGGGCATCCGCCCGCTGGTGCTCGGCCGCCTGGAGCGCGGCTGGGTCGTCGCCTCCGAGTCCGCGGCCCTCGACATCTGCGGCGCCAGCTACGTCCGCGAGATCGAGCCGGGCGAGTTCGTCGCCATCGACGAGAACGGCCTGCGCACCTCGCGATTCGCGGAAGCGAAGCCCAAGGGCTGCGTCTTCGAGTACGTCTACCTCGCCCGCCCGGACACCGACATCGCCGGCCGGAACGTGTACCTCTCCCGCGTGGAGATGGGCCGCAAGCTGGCGAAGGAGGCCCCGGTCGAGGCGGACCTGGTCATAGCGACCCCGGAATCGGGCACGCCCGCCGCCATCGGCTACGCGGAGGCCTCCGGCATCCCGTTCGGCGCGGGCCTGGTGAAGAACGCCTACGTGGGCCGGACCTTCATCCAGCCCTCGCAGACGATCCGCCAGCTGGGCATCCGCCTGAAGCTGAACCCGCTGAAGGAAGTCATCAAGGGCAAGCGCCTGGTGGTCGTGGACGACTCGATCGTGCGCGGCAACACCCAGCGGGCCCTGGTGCGCATGCTCCGCGAGGCGGGCGCCGCCGAGGTCCACATCCGGATCTCCTCGCCGCCCGTGAAGTGGCCCTGCTTCTTCGGCATCGACTTCGCCACCCGCGCCGAGCTCATCGCCAACGGCATGACGATCGACGAGATCGGCACCTCGCTCGGCGCCGACTCCCTGGCCTACATCTCCATCGACGGCATGATCGAGGCGACCACCATCGCCAAGCCGAACCTGTGCCGTGCCTGCTTCGACGGCGAGTACCCGATGGAGCTCCCCGACCCGGAGCTGCTCGGCAAGCAGCTGCTGGAGACGGAGCTGGCCGCCGGCCCGGCCGCCACGGCCGCAGCCGACGCGATCCGCCGCCCGTAGACGGCCCGTAACACCCGCCGTACGACACGAAGGTTCTCCCAGCCATGTCCGAGAAACCCCTTGCCGAAGGCGGCGCCAGCTACGCAGCCGCGGGCGTCGACATCGAAGCCGGCGACCACGCCGTCGAGCTCATGAAGGAGTGGGTGAAGAAGGCGCAGCGCCCCGAGGTCCTCGGCGGCCTCGGCGGTTTCGCCGGCCTCTTCGACGCCTCCGCCCTGAAGAACTACGAGCGCCCCCTGCTCGCCTCCGCCACGGACGGTGTCGGCACGAAGGTCGACATCGCCCGGCAGCTGGGCATCTACGACACCATCGGCCACGACCTGGTCGCGATGGTCATGGACGACATCGTGGTGTGCGGCGCCGAGCCGCTGTTCATGACCGACTACATCTGCGTCGGCAAGGTCCACCCCGAGCGCGTCGCCGCGATCGTCAAGGGCATCGCCGAGGGCTGCGTGCTGGCCGGGTGCGCCCTGGTGGGCGGCGAGACGGCCGAGCACCCGGGCCTGCTGGGCGAGGACGACTTCGACGTCGCCGGCGCCGGCACGGGCGTCGTGGAGGCCGACCGGCTGCTGGGTGCGGATCGCATCCGTACGGGTGACGCGGTGATCGCCATGGCGTCCTCCGGTCTTCACTCCAACGGGTACTCCCTCGTCCGCCACGTCCTGCTGAACCAGGCGGGCCTCGCGCTGGACGCGCACATCGCGGAGCTCGGCCGCACCCTCGGCGAGGAGCTGCTGGAGCCGACGAAGATCTACTCGCTGGACTGCCTGGCCCTGATGCGCACCACCGAGGTGCACGCCTTCAGCCACGTCACCGGCGGTGGGCTCGCGGCCAACCTGGCCCGCGTGATCCCCGACGGGCTGCACGCGATCGTCGACCGCTCCACCTGGGCGCCGGCCCCGATCTTCGACCTCGTCGGCCGGACGGGCCGAGTCGAGCGCCTGGAGCTCGAGAAGACGCTGAACATGGGCGTGGGCATGATCGCGATCGTGCCCCAGGAGTCCGTGGACGTGGCCCTGGCGACCCTGGCCGACCGTGGCGTGGACGCCTGGGTGGCCGGAGAGATCACGGAACGGGGCGAGCACCCCACGGGTGCCGCCCTGATCGGTGACTACGCGAGCTGAGGCACGGAGCCCTCACCCGCACGCAGCACAGAACCCGGTCGGTGACCGACGGTCACCGACCGGGTGAGTGCTCAGTGCAAGGTCAAGCGCCGCGACGATGCTGCGAGGACTGGCCGTCCCCGTCTTCGTCGTCGTCCTCGTAGAGGTCGGCGTACCGTGCGTACAGGTCGTCGTCATCATCGTCTTCGAACGGCTCGCCGTTAGGCGGCTGCGGATTCGAAGGCGATGCACCCAGCTCCTCGGCCAGGCGTGAGAGATCAGTCCCGCCGCTGTTGTACTTCAGCTGGCGGGCGACCTTCGTCTGCTTGGCCTTGGCCCGGCCGCGCCCCATGGCTCGACCCCCTCAACGACGGGGCTCGACGGCCCCAGAGTCTTGACACGCGTTCATGGTCCGGCACGGACTCTCCACAGAGAGACCGGTCCGTAGGGCTTCCACGGTACCTGAGCCCGCGCCCATACGGTACGTCGCCCGCATGACGTGCCCGCGCCCAGGACCTTCGAGGCGCCCCGTCCTCGCTGGTCAACCGCGATTTTAACCACTTATCGGCGGTCGACCCGCCGGGAGAAGTGAGAGTTCTCTCCAACTGCCCTCCGGCGGGTACCGGTCAAACGTACGAGACCCCGGGGCCGGACCGGGCGGGTCAGCCCGCCCGGCGTGCCGCGGCCGCGTCCTGCATGCGCTGCTCGGCGATCCGGTCGGCCGCGGCGGCCGGCGGAATGCCGTCCTCCTTCGCACGTGCGAATATGGCCAGCGTGGTGTCGAAGATCTTCGACGCCTTCGCCTTGCACCGGTCGAAGTCGAAGCCGTGCAGCTCGTCGGCGACCTGGATGACGCCGCCCGCGTTGACCACGTAGTCCGGCGCGTAGAGGATCCCGCGGTCGGCGAGGTCCTTCTCCACACCCGGGTGGGCGAGCTGGTTGTTGGCCGCGCCGCAGACCACCGTGGCGGTGAGCGCGGGCACCGTGTCGTCGTTCAGGGCCCCGCCGAGCGCGCAGGGGGCGTAGATGTCCAGGCCCTCGGCGCGGATCAGGGTGGCGGTGTCGGCCACGGCCGTGACGCCCGCCGGGTGGGCGGCGAGGATGCGGCCCACGGCCTCCTCGCGCACGTCCGTGATGACGACCTCGGCGCCCTCGGCCCGCAGGTGCTCCACCAGGTGGTGGCCGACCTTGCCGACGCCCGCGATGCCGACCTTGCGGCCCCGCAGCGAGGGGTCGCCCCACAGGTGCTGCGCGGAGGCGCGCATGCCCTGGTAGACGCCGTAGGCGGTCAGGACGGAGGAGTCGCCCGCGCCGCCGTTCTCCGGCGAGCGGCCCGTCGTCCAGCGGCACTCGCGCGCCACGACGTCCATGTCGGCCACGTAGGTGCCGACGTCGCAGGCGGTGACGTACCGGCCGCCGAGCGAGGCGACGAACCGGCCGTAGGCGAGGAGCAGCTCCTCGGTCTTGATCTTCTCCGGGTCACCGATGATCACGGCCTTGCCGCCGCCGTGGTCGAGACCGGCCATGGCGTTCTTGTACGACATCCCCCGGGCGAGGTTCAGCGCGTCGGCGACGGCCTCGGCCTCGTTCGCGTAGGGGTAGAAGCGCGTACCGCCGAGCGCGGGGCCCAGGGCGGTGGAGTGCAGGGCGATGACGGCCTTGAGGCCGCTCGCGCGGTCCTGGCAGAGCACGACTTGCTCATGTCCTCCCTGGTCCGAGTGGAACAGGGTGTGCAGGACATCAGCAGGTGCGCCGGTTACGTCGGTCACTGTGGTGACTCCTGAGTAAGTTGCGGCGGGTGGAGGCGCCCCCGTACGGGTGGCGGGGACTGTTGAGCACGAGATTAGAGCCTGGCGGCCCCGCCGGCGGCACCATGCTCAGGATCACCTCCGAGCGGAGTACGCCCGTGCGACGATTTGCATGGATTCACCGTGCGGCCGCGCGAGGGCCCGGCAGGTTTTCGCGGCGGCGCGCGGGGGAGGGAGCAGGCGTGCCCAAGGTGACCTCGGTGATCGTCCCGTACGCGACCTATCTGCGCGTGTACGAGCCGCTGGCCGCCTTCCCCGAGCCCGAGCGCAGCCATTGGGCGCGGTACGCCCGCCGTGACGACCGCCCCTCCTACCAGGACGAACTCCGTCGCGCGCTGGCCGACTTGGCCCCCACCCCGCCGGTTCCCGTGCCGGTGCACGAGAGCGAGGACGCCTTCGTGCTCGACGTCGACGGGGTGGTCTGCGTGTGCCCCTGGCGCACCCGGCTGCGCGGCTGGCAGGCCCTGGACGATCTCTCCGGCGAGCTGCCGCCCCCGGTCCTGGACGCGGTCCTGCCGCCCCTCCTGCGCGATCAGGCGGCCCAGGACTACGAGCGCTGGCTGACCGACCACCCGGACGCCCGGCCGTGGATCCGCACGGCGACCTGGCAGGTGCCGATCAACTGGTTCGTCCTGGTCTCGGACGAGGAGCGGGAGTACGTCCGGGGCGCCGCCGAGGACAGCCCGCCCGTCCTGCGCTACCGCACCCCGATGGTCCAGGCCCGGCGGCGCGTGGCCCGGGGGCTGCGCGCCCTGCGCGAGGCGATGGACGAGGGGCCGCTGATCGACGGCCTGGTGGACGTCGGGCGGTGGCTGGAGGAGTTCCACCCGCGTTCGCTGGTGGAACTGGACTACGGCGGCCTGGTGCACGCCCTGCCGGCCGGGACGCTGGAGGAGGACCACTCGGCGGCGGACGTGGCCGAGGGCATCGCCGCGCTGCGCCGGGGCGACGGCACGGCCGCCGGGGAGGCCTACGCCCGGCTCGTGGAGCGGTGGCGTTCCGTACGGGATCTCCGGTCCGCCAACTGACCCCTGACCTCGCCGTCGGCACGTACCGCTCGCGGTTGGTCACGAACTGACGTTTGACGAACCGCCCGATTTGGGGTTTCGTCCTCGCACCGACTTCCTGAAGCGGGCCGAGCGTTTCCTGAGGCTTCGTCAACAAGGGACGTAGGACCCGATCCGGGCAGACCTCGCAAGTAGGCCAAGCGTGACGGACTGCACGTACGAGGCCCTTGCGCCGCTTGCCCCTCCTCATGCCAAAATAGGACAAGGAGTCCGGGGAGGGCTCCTCCGTCCTGTAGTGCTGCACTATGGGTGGAATCTCAGCATTGCACGCTTTGGGGGGTCTGGTGCCTTCCTGATCACCGCGTGACTGATCGTCACAGCGGTGTGACTGTCCGCTATGGCATGGTCCATCGGCTTCCGTCGGTGATGAACGCCTGGGGGGGCAATTCCATCGGTTTGGCCGACGCGGCTGGACAGATGGTGTAGTTGTAGTGCCGAGGACAAGCCGTTCGTCCTATAACCGACTCGACTCGCGTCCGCCATTTCGGGCAACGCGGGTCAAGGTGCAGAATTTAGAGGAAAGAACCGAGAAGGTTCGGTTCTCCCGAGGAGGCCGCTCATGACCGCTCGCACCCCTGATGCCGAGCCGCTGCTGACCCCGGCTGAGGTCGCCACCATGTTCCGCGTCGACCCCAAGACGGTCACGCGGTGGGCGAAGGCCGGCAAGCTCACGTCGATCCGCACGCTCGGCGGGCATCGGCGCTACCGCGAGGCCGAGGTCCGCGCTCTGCTCGCGGGCATCCCGCAGCAGCGCAGCGAGGCCTGAACAACTGAATACCGGTCGAATCGGTCCGTCCCCCAACTGACCGTGACGTCCGGGCCCACAGCTCCAAGCGACGCGGGGTGCTGCCCCAACAGCCCCCACGCCCAAGTCAGTCAGAGCAGCACTACAGGCATATGACAGGGTGCGTCGTCGATCGCGCTGGACTCCGCCGGGTCCAGCGCGATCTTTTTTGTGCCCTCGTGCCGGTCCGCCGGCCTGCCGGTGAGCGGCCTTGTCGGAGTCTGGGGGACGGGCGGGGTGCGGGTGCCGGATCCCCTCCGGGCGGGAGCCTCGGGGAGAGTGCAATTGCACATATTAAATTGACCTGTTGTAGGAGGGGCGTAAGTACCGCGCTTCTCCCGGAACATGCGGTGACTCCCGTCACATACCGCACGGCTTGTTGGCCTGCCGCCCGGTGCGGTAAAGGAACGCGCGGTTCCAGCGGCCGCCGCACGCACGGGTGTTGGGCGGCCCGAGGGGTCAGGCGGGTGCGGGGCTCTCGTCCTCCCGGCCCGGCGGAGGCTCGGGGGCGGTGGTCCCCGGAGCGGACTCCATCGCCAGCCGCAGCAGGCGATGGCAGATCGGGCAGTGCCGGGTGAGATGCCGGTACGACGACGCGGCCGCCAGGTGCGCGCGAAGCAGCGCCCGCGTCTCGTGCCTGGCCGATGCCGCCATACGCCACCTCCGGGGAGCCGTACGGGAACGGCCCCTGGTTCCGGGTTACCGGCCGGTTGAGGGAGCGTCAAGACGGCGCGAGGGGCCCGGGAGGCGCCCTCGGTTACTGGGGCACGCACACGGTGGAAGGGGGGCGGCCGGCCGGGGGTCCGTAGGTGACGGAGTGTCGGCCGCACGACGAGAGGCCCGGATCCGAAGATCCGGGCCTCTCTCACTGCGGTCCTGACGGGATTTGAACCCGCGGCCTCCACCTTGACAGGGTGGCGAGCACTCCAAACTGCTCCACAGGACCAGGTTTCGCTGCGCTATTCGTGCGTTGCGCTGCGAGAAGAGACTGTACAGGAGGGTGAGCCGCGGGTCGAACTCACCCTCCGTATGCGGGCTGTCACGGAGCCGCCGCGTCGATCGCCTTCACGATCCGCTTGTCGGAGACGGGGTACGCCGTGCCCAGCGCGTGGGCGAAGTAGCTGACCCTGAGCTCCTCGAGCATCCAGCGGATGTCCAGGACCGCCGGCGGGACCGGCCGGCCCTGCGGCATCTGCTCCAGGAGCCAGGCGTACTCGTCCTGCATCTCGTGGACCTTCGCCATGCGCGTGGTGTCACGCTGGACGTTCGTCGGCATCTGCTGCAGACGCCGGTCGGCGGCCACCAGATAGCGCATCAGGTCCGGCAGCCGGCGCAGGCCGGCCTCCGTCACGAACCCGGGCTTCACGAGCGCGTCCAGCTGCTTCCGCACGTCCTGGAGGTTCGGCAGCAGCGCGGGGCTGCGCACGGCCTTCAGCCGGCGTTCGCAGGCCTGCCAGGCGGCGAGGACCTGCTGCACCTGACCCACCGTGCGGACCGTCGTGTCGACGATCTCGGCGCGCACCTTGTCGTACAGCTTGCGGTAGGACTCCTCGTCCCAGGCCGGTCCGCCGAGGTCGCCGATCAGCTTGTCGGCGGCCGCCATGGCGCAGTCGTCGAACAGGGCCTGGATCGAGCCGTGCGGGTTGGCCGACAGGGCCAGCTTCTGCGCGTTCGTCAGCTTCTCCGAGGCGAACTTCGCCGGGTTGACCGGGATGTTGCGCAGGATCAGCCGGCGGGTGCCCTTCCACATGGCCTCCGCCTGCTCCGCCTCGGTGTCGAAGAGGCGTACGGAGACCGTGTCGCCGTCGTCGACCAGCGCCGGGTAGGCCTTCACCGGCTGGCCGGCCCGGCGCGTCTCGAAGACGCGCGTGAGCGTGCCGATCGTCCAGTCGGTGAGGCCCGCGCGCTCCAGGGACGGGCCGCCCTGCCGCTCGGCCGTGGCCGCCGCGGCCTGCGAGAGGGCCTTGCGGGCCTTGGGCCTCAGCCGGAGCTTCAACGCCTCCAGGTCCTTGTCCTCGGCCAGCTTGCGGCGCCGCTCGTCGACGATCCGGAACGTGATCCGCAGATGGTCGGGGACCTTGGCCCAGTCGAAGTCGTCCGGCTCGAAGGGGACACCGACCATGAGCCGCAGCTCGCGGGCCATGGTCGTGGTCAGCGGCTCCTGGAGGGGCACCGCCCTGTCCAGGAACGCCTTCGCGTAGTTCGGCGCGGGCACGTAGTTGCGGCGGACGGGCTTGGGCAGGGAGCGGATCAGCTCGGTGACCAGCTCCTCGCGCAGGCCCGGGATCTGCCAGTCGAAGCCCTCGTCCGTCACCTGGTTGAGCACCTGCAACGGGACGTGGACCGTCACGCCGTCGGCGTCGGCACCGGGTTCGAACTGGTACGTCACACGGAACTTGAGGTTCCCCTGGCGCCACGAGTCGGGGTAGTCGGCCTTGGTGACCTCGCCCGCCTTCTCGTTGATGAGCATCTCGCGCTCGAAGTCGAGGAAGTCGGGCTGCTCGTGGCGCTTGTGCTTCCACCAGGAGTCGAAGTGCGCGCCGGAGACGACGTGTTCGGGGACGCGCCGGTCGTAGAAGTCGAAGAGCGTCTCGTCGTCGACGAGGATGTCACGGCGCCGGGCGCGGTGCTCCAGCTCCTCGACCTCGGTGAGCAGGCGGCGGTTGTCGGAGAAGAACTTGTGGTGGGTGCGCCAGTCGCCCTCGACGAGCGCGTTGCGGATGAACAGCTCGCGGCTGATCTCCGGGTCGATCCGCCCGTAGTTGACCTTCCGCTGCGCCACGATCGGCACGCCGTACAGCGTGACCTTCTCGTACGCCATCACGGCCGCCTGGTCCTTCTCCCAGTGCGGCTCGCTGTAGGTGCGCTTGACGAGGTGCTGGGCGAGGGGCTCGACCCACTCCGGCTCGATCTTCGCGTTGACCCGGGCCCAGAGGCGGGACGTCTCGACGAGTTCGGCCGACATCACGAAGCGCGGGGGCTTCCTGAACAGCGCCGAGCCCGGGAAGATCGCGAACTTGGCGTTGCGGGCGCCCAGGTACTCGTTCTTCCCCGTGCTCCTCCCGCCCTCCCCGCCGGTCTCCTTCACGTCCTTCATGCCGACGTGGGACAGCAGGCCCGCGAGCAGGGAGACGTGGATGCGGTCGGCCGGGGCGTCGTCGTCGTTGAGGTGGATGCCCATCTGCTTGGCGACCGTGCGCAACTGGGTGTAGATGTCCTGCCATTCACGGATGCGAAGGAAGTTGAGGTACTCCTGCTTGCACATCCGGCGGAAGGAGGACGAACCGCGCTCCTTCTGCTGCTCCCGCAGGTAGCGCCAGAGGTTGAGGTACGCCAGGAAGTCGCTGGTCTCGTCCTTGAAGCGGGCGTGCTGCTGATCGGCCTGGGCCTGCTTGTCGGCGGGGCGTTCCCGCGGGTCCTGGATGGACAGGGCGGCGGCTATGACCATGACCTCGCGGACGCAGCCGTTCCTGTCGGCCTCCAGGACCATCCGGGCCAGCCGGGGGTCGACGGGCAGCTGGGCGAGCTTGCGGCCGGTGTCGGTGAGCCGCTTGCGGGGGTCCTTCTGCGCCGGGTCCAGGGCGCCCAGCTCCTGCAGGAGCTGTACGCCGTCGCGGATGTTGCGGTGGTCCGGCGGGTCGATGAAGGGGAACTTCTCGATGTCGCCGAGGCCGGCCGCGGTCATCTGCAGGATGACGGAGGCCAGGTTCGTCCGGAGGATCTCCGCGTCGGTGAACTCCGGCCGGGCGTCGAAGTCGTCCTCGCTGTACAGCCGGATGCAGATGCCGTCGGACGTACGGCCGCAACGGCCCTTGCGCTGGTTGGCGCTGGCCTGCGAGACCGGCTCGATCGGCAGGCGCTGCACCTTCGTGCGGTGGCTGTAGCGCGAGATGCGGGCGAAGCCGGGGTCGATGACGTACTTGATGCCCGGGACGGTCAGGGAGGTCTCGGCGACGTTCGTGGCCAGCACGATCCTGCGGCCCGTGTGCGGCTGGAAGACGCGGTGCTGCTCCGCGTGGGAGAGCCGGGCGTAGAGCGGCAGGATCTCCGTGAAGCGGTAGTTCTTCTTGGTCAGGGCGTCGGCGGTGTCGCGGATCTCGCGTTCCCCGGAGAGGAAGACCAGGATGTCGCCCTGGCCCTCCTTCTGCAGTTCCTCGACGGCGTCGGTGATCGCGGTGATCTGGTCGCGGTCGGCGTCGTCGCCGTCCTCCTCCAGGAGCGGGCGGTAGCGCACCTCGACGGGGTACGTGCGGCCGCTGACCTCGATGATCGGGGCGTCGCCGAAGTGCCGCGAGAAGCGCTCCGGGTCGATCGTCGCCGAGGTGATGACGACCTTGAGGTCGGGGCGCTTGGGCAGCAGCTGGGCGAGGTAGCCGAGCAGGAAGTCGATGTTGAGGGACCGCTCGTGGGCCTCGTCGATGATGATCGTGTCGTAGGCGCGCAGCTCGCGGTCGGTCTGGATCTCGGCGAGCAGGATGCCGTCCGTCATCAGCTTGACGCAGGTGGCCTCGGGGTCGACCTGGTCGGTGAAGCGCACCTTCCAGCCGACGGTCTCGCCGAGGGGCGTGTTCAGCTCCTCCGCGACGCGCTCGGCGACGGTGCGGGCGGCGATCCTGCGCGGCTGGGTGTGGCCGATCATGCCGCGCACGCCCCGGCCGAGCTCCATGCAGATCTTGGGGATCTGCGTCGTCTTGCCCGAGCCGGTCTCGCCGGCGACGATCACGACCTGGTGGTCGCGGATCGCGGCCGCGATGTCGTCCTTCTTCTGGCTGACCGGCAGCTGCTCGGGATACGTGATCTCGGGCACGCGGGCGCGCCGGGCCGCGAGCCGCTCCTCGCCCTTGGCGATCTCCGCCTCGATCTCGGCGAGAACGGCGGCCCGGGCCTCCGGCTTACGGATCTTGCGCGCGCCTTCGAGCCGCCGCCCGAGCCGGTGCGCGTCGCGCAGGGACAGCTCGGTGAGGCGGGGGGCGAGGGCGCCGAGGGCGGGGGCGGGGTGCGTAGACATACGCGATCCAGGATCTCATCCCGGCGAATTTCGTGGCGAACGCTTTTGCCCCGCCGCCGGCCCTCGCCGCCCGGAACCTCTGCCGGCGAGCCCGACCGTAGGCTGAGTGCGGCCGGCGTGGGCCGAGCGGGGTCGTCGGGACGGGGGACGGGTTGGGGCGGCAGGAGCGCTACCGCAAGGTGATCGGACCACTGCTGCGGGCCGGGCTCGAGGTGCTGCCCGACGGGGTTCCGCGCTCGGCGATCCCGCATGTCCTCGGGTACGAACGGGAGCGGGTCTTCGGGTTCCGCCTGATCGAGTACGACGACCCGCGCCTCGTGGAGCGGCTCAACGAGGCCTGGTACGACCTCGCCACCTCCTCCGGCCTGATCGACGGGAACCGCGAGTTCCTCCTCATGCTGCCCAGGGGGACCCGGACCGCCGAGGAGGACCGCCGGCGGCGCACGATGCACGTCTGGCACCGGGTCCGCCTGCGGGAAGAGTGGGACGTCATGGGGGCCGGTGCGGCGTCGTTCCTCGGCATCCGTGCCGGCCGCCCCGGTTTCGCCATGCTGGCCCTGGACAACAGCGTCTGGCTGCTGGCCGACACGTACGAGACGGGTGCGGCCGTGTACGCGGTGCGTGATCCCGCCGGCTCCCCAGGGGTCCTGCGCGCGTTGAAGTGGGAGTCGGAGTGGCTCGTCGGGAAGGACGAGGACCGGGAGTTCCGGCGCGAGGTCGACGCGTGGCTGGAGAGCAGGTCCCAGCGCTAGGCACAGGTGCGGAGCGCTCCGCCGTCGGCCTGGAGGAGGTGGGGTCGGAGGGGGACGCCCGGGGTTTCCGTCCGTCCTAGTCGAGGAAGCCGAGTGCGCTGTCCGGGCGGCACTGGGGGCAGGGCTTGATGCCGTCGGCCAGGGCCCGGCGGGCCTCGTCCCGCTCCAGGCCCCGGGACCGCTTCCCGGCGTTCCAGCAGTCGCCGACGTGCACGTACACCGGGTCGTGGCCGGACAGCCCCTGTTCGAGCAGCCACTGTGGCGCCGGCGGCCGGGCTTCGATCCCCTGGCGCCGTTCGGCCTCCCGGGTCTCCTCCACCGCGATCCACCGGTCGATCTGCGCCAGGGCCGCCTTGGCCTGCCGGACCACCACACGGCGCGCGAAGCGCAGCAGCTCGAGCCGGGACGGCGGTTCCTCGTTCACATGTTCGATTCTAGGGTCGGGTGGCTCACCCGTCACCCCGCCCCCGCGTACGGGGAGCCCCGAGGCCGGGGTGTCCCGCGTGACGGCGGGCCGGACCGTAACGGGCTTCACAGGAAATCCACCATGGGGGGCATCGTGGTCACCGGCGTCGCTGTGCGACCGTGGAGGAACAGCGAGACCGACCGGCACGCTCAGGTGCCGGTCTTTCGGGACGCCGGGCGTTGCCCCCATCACGGGCACTCGGCCCCGCCATCGCCGCGACGCCTCTCCAGGGAGTGTGTCGCCTTTGCGCTCGCCCACCCCCGGAAGGGGGCGTGCCCGCATGAACGTCACCACCGCCGTCAACGGCACCTCCGCACGCATTCACGCACGCGGGGAGATCGACTTCCACACCCTCACCCCCCTGCGCGCCGCCGTCGCCGCGCTGCCGCCGCAGGTGACCGAGCTCCAGTGGGACCTGACCGACACCGCCTTCATGGATGTGGCCGGCCTCCACCTGCTCTTCAACCCGGCCATCGGTGACCCGGCGCTCCGCGTCACCGTGACCGGGCTGGGCCGGCAGCCGATGTGGCTGCTGCGCCTCGCCGCCGAGACGAACCCGGTGGTCTTCGACCTCTCCCGCCTGCTGCCCGGCAGCCCTCCGGCCTGCACTGCAGCCGCGTGACCGGTGCAGCCCGGTCGGAGGCGGCGACCGGGCCCGGCCCCGCGCGCCATTCGTCGCCTGTGCGTCGGCACACCGAGTGGCGGGACGACACGAAAGAGCCCCTCTCCGGAATCCCGGAGAGGGGCTCAAGCCCTGATAGGGCGGTTGTGGCTGGGGCCGGGGTCGAACCGGCGACCTTCCGCTTTTCAGGCGGACGCTCGTACCAACTGAGCTACCCAGCCACGAGGTTTCACGTGAAACCTCAGCGGTCCTGACGGGATTTGAACCCGCGGCCTCCACCTTGACAGGGTGGCGAGCACTCCAAACTGCTCCACAGGACCAAGCTTTCGTACGACAGTGTCGCACAGGGTGGTGCGTGCCCCCAACGGGATTCGAACCCGTGCTACCGCCTTGAAAGGGCGGCGTCCTAGGCCGCTAGACGATGAGGGCTATCGGCCCGCCTGGGCGCTTCTCAGCGCGTCGGGGACGTGAGAAGCATATGGGATGGCGGGAGCTATCGCCAAAACGGTTTACGGGCGTGGGGTCGCGGACGGGGAGGGGCCGCCCGTTCCCGTGCCTGCTCCCTCCGATCCGGAAGGGCTGGGAGACGATCCGGAGGGGCTGGGAGACGGGTTCGCGCCCGGCTGGTTCTCCTCCGGCAGGTGGCGGCTCACCTCGGCGGTGGTGAGGCCGAGCCCGCCCAGTTCGATCTCGTCCCAGGCCTGGAGATGGCGGGTCTCCCGGTCGAAGTAGAGGATCGACGCCTCGATGGGGTCGGGGTGCTTGCCCTCGATGGCGCGCAGACCGCTGCCGCCCGTGGAGCCCTCGATGCGCAGCCGGGTGCCGTACGCCAGGACCTTCATCTCGTCGTGGTGCAGGTGCCCGGCGAGGACCAGAGGGACCTCGCCGTCGACCTCGCGGGCGGCGGAGGGCTCGTGGGCCACGGCGATGTCCACCGGGGTTCCCGCGGCGCGCTGGTCGCGCAGGGCCGTGGCCAGGCGGGCACCGGCCAGCTCCTGCGACTGCTCGGCACCGGTGCGGCGCGCGCGGTCCGGGGTGAACTGCGGGTCGCCCATGCCGGCGAAGCGCAGGCCCTCGATGGTCTCGGCCCGGCCCCCGTCCAGGACGTGGACGTTCTTCAGGTCCTCCAGATACTCCTGGGTGATCATCGAGTCGTGGTTGCCGCGCACCCAGACGTAGGGCGCGCCGAGGTCCTCGACCGGGTCGAGGAAGCCGTTCTCGGCGGCCGTGCCGTGGTCCATCGTGTCGCCCGAGTCGACGATCACGTCCACCTTGTACTGCTCCACCAGCGAGGCGATGATCTTCCAGCTCGCCGGGTTCAGATGGATGTCGGAGACGTGCAGGACCCGGATCGTGGAGGGGTCGGGGGCGTAGGCGGGGAGGGTGGAGGTGGCGTCGTAGAGCCGGGTGACGTTGGTGACCAGGCGGGCCAACTCCTTCTGGTAGACGTCGAATTCCGTGACGATGCTGCGCGCGTTGCCGACCAGGGAGGGTGCCGAGGTGAGCAGGCCGGAGAACCGGGGCTCCAGCACGGAGTCGGGGCGCCAGGTGGCGTAGGCCGTGCCGCCCGAGGCGGCGAGCAGGGTGAGGGCGAGGCCGCCGGCGGCCAGGGCGCGCCGGGGCCGGCGGTAGACGGCGAGGCCGAGCGCGGTGGCTCCGGTGACGACGGCGACCCCGGACCGCACGGCCAGGTCGAGGGTGCCGCGGCCGACGTCCTCGGTGACCTCGTCCTGGAGACCGGAGAGGCGCTCGGGATGGTCGACCAGGGCCCGGGAGCGGTCCGGGTCGAGCTGGTCGACGTTCACGTCCAGGCGGAACGGCGCGATGTGGCTGTCCAGCTGAAGGGCGCCCAGCGGCGAGATGTTGATCTTCGTGCCGCCCGTGAAGGAGGGCCGCAGCGTCATGGTGGTGTCCATGGGGCCCACCGGGACCCGGACGTTGCCCACGACCAGCAGGCCGAGCCAGGCGCCGGCGAGCACCACCGTCACCAGCCCCAGGGCCCGGGTCCAGGGGTGCGGCTGCGGTACGAGGGCGATCGTGGCGGGTGCCTGGCGGGAGCGGTAGCGGCGGGCCAGGGCGTGCGGGACGGTGCGGACGGGCTTCAGGACACGCAAGACTGCGGCGGGGACGCGGGCCATTGATCCCGTATGCCCACGTCGGCAGCCGGGTATGCGGCGCCGGAAGGCTCTCGCGGACCGGGGTCGTGGCCGACAATGGGCCTGTGCTGGAGATGACGCGCGAGGAGTTCGAGGAGCTGGTCGCCGAGGCGCTCGACCGGATCCCGCCGGAGCTGACCCGACTGATGGACAACGTCGCGGTGTTCGTCGAGGACGAGCCGCCCGCGGACGACCCGGAGCTGCTCGGGCTCTACGAGGGGACTCCGCTGACCGACCGCGGCGAGTGGTACGCCGGTGTGCTGCCGGACCGGATCACGATCTACCGCAACCCCACCCTGCGGATGTGCGCATCGCGCGAGGACGTGGTCGCCGAGACGGAGGTCACCGTGGTGCACGAGATCGCGCACCACTTCGGCATCGACGACGAGCGCCTTCACGCCCTGGGCTACGGCTGACCGTGTTGTGAATACGGGGCGCGTGTCCTCTTGTGGGCGGCGGGAGTTGAGGTGTTGACTCCCTCACCCTTCCCGGAGGTGGCCCCGTGCGCCCCTTGTACGTACCCGTCCGCCTGGCCGCCGCGGTCGTGGCCGTCGCCGCCGCCGCGGGCTGCATGAGCGTCGGCGACGACGGCGCGGGCGGGAGCGTCGAGCCGTCGCGTTCCGCCGGGCACCACGCCGGTGAGGGGCCCGGCGGCGGCTCGGGAGTCTCGGGCGGCTCCGGGCCCGGGGCGGTGTCGGCCGACGGCAAGCGGGGGCACGGCAAGGGCAAGAAGGGCGGCAAGGGCAAGGGCGAGGGCAAGGACGGCGAGGCGAAGGAGTCGGCGTCCCCCGCCGCCTCGCCGTCCGCCCGGGCGAGCGCGTCCGCACCCGGGCGCGACCGGCCCGGCAGGCCGTCCCGGCCCACGCCGAAGCCGCCCGCCCCGCCCGAGCCCACCCGCACGGCCGAGCCGGAGCCCACGCCCACACCCCCCGAGCCGACGACGAGCCCGGAGCCCACGCCCGAGCCGTCGTCCTCGGCGCACGAGCCGCCCGGACCGCAGCTGGTCCAGCGGGAACCGGCCCCCGAGGCGGGGGTACCGGTGTAGCGCGGGGCGCCGGGTGTCCTGCGGGTGCCGGGCGGCCCGGGGAACAACCCGCGCGGGCCGGGGAACAATCCGCGCGGGACGCTGGTTGACGCACTTCGGAAGCGCCCCGCGGTCTGCGGACGAGGGCGCGTTCCCGCTGTCACCCGCTCGGTCCGGTTTGCGTCAAGGGCCCCGGACTGCGTATGGTGGCAGATCGTTTGATCCCATCTTGCCCGGCGCCACCGCAGAGCGCGCCGTGTGGCGCGTACTCTCCCTTGCCGTGGTGGACCGCATTGAGGCGGTCGTATTGCGAATCGCGAATCACGGAGTTGACGGGCGCGTGCCGACTTGAGACTCCGGAAGGTTTCGCATTCGCATGTCCATCGCCAGTACTGATCACGTCGTCGTGCCCGAGAACGAGGCAGTCGAGGACGCCCCCGAGACCACCTTCGCCGACCTCGGTCTGCCCGAGGGTGTCGTGCGCAAGCTCGCGCAGAACGGCGTGACCACCCCCTTCCCGATCCAGGCCGCGACCATCCCGGACGCCCTGGCCGGCAAGGACATCCTCGGCCGCGGCCGCACCGGCTCCGGCAAGACCCTGTCGTTCGGTCTGCCCACCCTGGCCACCCTGGCCGGCGGCCGGACCGAGAAGCACAAGCCGCGTGCCGTCATCCTGACCCCCACGCGTGAGCTCGCCATGCAGGTCGCCGACGCGCTCCAGCCCTACGGCGACGTCCTCGGCCTGAAGATGAAGGTCGTCTGCGGCGGTACGTCCATGGGCAACCAGATCTACGCCCTGGAGCGCGGCGTCGACATCCTGGTCGCCACGCCGGGCCGGCTGCGCGACATCATCAACCGCGGCGCCTGCTCCCTGGAGAACGTCCAGATCGCGGTCCTCGACGAGGCCGACCAGATGTCCGACCTGGGCTTCATGCCCGAGGTGACGGAGCTGCTCGACCAGGTGCCCGCGGGCGGTCAGCGGATGCTCTTCTCCGCGACCATGGAGAACGAGATCAAGACGCTCGTCGACCGGTACCTGGACAACCCGGTGAGCCACGAGGTCGACGCCGCCCAGGGCGCCGTGACGACCATGTCGCACCACATCCTCATCGTGAAGCCCAAGGACAAGGCGCCGGTCACCGCCGCGATCGCCTCCCGCAAGGGCCGCACGATCATCTTCGTCCGCACCCAGCTGGGTGCCGACCGCGTCGCCGAGCAGCTGCGCGACTCCGGGGTGAAGGCCGACGCGCTGCACGGCGGCATGACCCAGGGCGCGCGGACCCGCACCCTCGCCGACTTCAAGGACGGCTACGTCAACGTCCTCGTCGCCACCGACGTCGCCGCCCGCGGCATCCACGTCGACGGCATCGACCTCGTGCTGAACGTCGACCCCGCCGGCGACCACAAGGACTACCTGCACCGGGCGGGCCGTACCGCGCGAGCGGGCCGTACCGGCACCGTCGTCTCCCTGTCGCTGCCGCACCAGCGGCGCCAGATCTTCCGGCTGATGGAGGACGCGGGCGTCGACGCCTCGCGCCACATCATCCAGGGCGCCGGCGCCTTCGACCCCGAGGTCGCCGAGATCACCGGGGCCCGGTCGATGACCGAGGTCCAGGCCGAGTCCGTGGGCAACGCCGCGCAGCAGGCCGAGCGCGAGGTCGCCCAGCTCGCCAAGGAGCTGGAGCGGGCCCAGCGGCGCGCGAACGAGCTGCGCGAGGAGGCCGACCGGCTGCTCGCCCGGGTCGCGCGTGACCGCGGCGAGGAGCCCGCGGCCGCGGACGCCGAGGTTGGGGACGCCACCGTCGCCGTCGAGGTGTCGGTGCCGGAGCAGCCCACCGCCCAGGACGTCGAGCGCGAGGACCGCGCCGAGACCTCCGCGCCCTACGAGCGCCGGGAGCGGCGCGAGGAGCGCGGCGGGGCCGGGCGCGACCGGTACGCCGACCGGGACCGGTCCTTCGACCGTGACCGCGGTGGCCGTTCCTTCGACCGTCGTGACGACCGCGGTGGCCGTTCGTTCGAGCGCCGGGACGACCGCGGCGGCTTCAACCGCGACCGTGACCGTGACCGGGGTGGCCGTTCCTTCGACCGTCGTGACGACCGTGGCGGCCGTTCCTTCGAGCGCCGTGACGACCGTGGCGGTGACCGGGGCGAGCGCGGCGGCTTCCGCCGTGACGACCGCGGTGGCCGTTCCTTCGAGCGCCGTGACGACCGTGGCGGCCGTTCGTTCGAGCGCCGTGACGACCGTGGCGGCTTCAACCGCGACCGTGACCGCGGCGGCTTCCGCCGGGACGAGCGCGGCGGGCACCGGGGCAGCGACCGTCCCTTCAACCGCGACCGCCGGGACGACCGCCCGGGCTTCCGCTCCGGCGGCCATGACCGCCCCGGCCACGACCGTCCGGGCCACGACCGTCCGTACGGCCGGCGTGACGACCACCGCGGCGGCGGTTCCTTCGGCCGCCGTGAGGACAAGCCGCGCTGGAAGCGCAACGGCTGACGCACACGCGTGACGACGAGCGCCGTGGTTCCGTCCCCCCGGGGCGGGGCCGCGGCGCTTCGCCGTCCGGTGGGTCAACACGCCCGGGGCGGGCGGCGCGTGGGACCCATCGGCCCTGTTCGTCCCTCCGGCAGGGCCCCGAGCCGGATACCCGATCGGAGACGCGGCGTCGTCCGGCTATGCTCGTGGGGGCGACATCGCCTGGGCCCTTAGCTCAATTGGCAGAGCAGTGGACTTTTAATCCATTGGTTGTGGGTTCGAGTCCCACAGGGCCTACCGCGAGGCAGCCGGGGCAGACGCCCTCCGGCCGCTCGAAGAAGCGCCCCGACCGGGGAGACCGGTCGGGGCGCTTTTCTCGTCCAGCGGGGCAGGGCCGCGTCAGCTCGTGGCGAGCATCCCCGAACGCAGCCGGGCCACCGTGCGGGAGATCAGCCGGGAGACGTGCATCTGGGAGATGCCGAGGCGGGCGCCGATCTCGGCCTGGGTCAGCTCCTCCACGAAGCGCAGGTGCAGGATCAGCCGCTGGCGCTCGTCCAGTTCGGCGACCAGCGGGGCCAGCGTGTGGAAGTCCTCGACGAGTTCGAGAGCCGGGTCGTCCCCGCCGATGAACGCCGACAGCGTCGCGTCGCCCTCGTCGGACTCGCCGGTGATCGCCGCGTCGAGGGAGGAGGACGTGTAGCCGTTGGCCGCGATCTGTGCCTCGACGACCTCCTCCTCCGACAGGTTCATCAGCGCGGCCAGCTCGGACACCCGCGGGGCGCGGCCGAGCCGCGAGGCCAGCTCCTCGGTGGCCTTGGCGAGTTCGGTACGGGCCTCCTGGAGCCGGCGCGGCACGTGCACCGCCCACGAGGTGTCGCGGAAGAACCGCTTGATCTCCCCGATGATGTACGGCACCGCGAAGCTCGTGAACTGCACCTCGCGGGAGACCTCGAAGCGGTCGATGGCCTTGATCAGCCCGATGACGCCGACCTGGACGACGTCCTCCATCGACTGGCCGTTGGCACGGAAGCGGCGGGCCGCGAACCGCACCAGCGACATGTTCATCTCGATGAGCGTGTTGCGCGCGTACTGGTACTCGGGCGTGCCCTCCTCCAGTACCGCGAGAC
The DNA here is from genome assembly GCF_044328425.1 of Streptomyces sp. NPDC017943. Taxonomy (NCBI): domain Bacteria; kingdom Bacillati; phylum Actinomycetota; class Actinomycetes; order Kitasatosporales; family Streptomycetaceae; genus Streptomyces; species Streptomyces sp. NPDC017943. The sequence goes on from NZ_JBIRHH010000004.1 coordinate 723,440, forward strand.
GGTCGAGGAACTGACCCGTCAGCTCGCGCGCGTCCTGCGGGGCGAGCTTCTGCGGCTCGGCGATCCGGGGCAGCTCCGCACCGGTCCCGGTGGCGGAATCCGTCGTCGTGCCGATGCGCATGGTCGCGGTCACGGGCCCTCCCTCGTAGTCCGGCCCGCTCCGGTCCCCCGGCAGGCCACCTTCAGCGCCGCTACCCACAGTCTCCCCTCCCATGCCCCCGGGTGCGCCGCCGAGACGTTGACCACAGTCGACGCAGGCCGGGGCGGTGCCGGGGTAACCGGACATGTGCTGCGACCGTGCGGGCCGACCGGACGGGCAGGAGGGTGGGGACGGTGTGGGGCGCGGAAAGGGGCCGAGGGACATCCGGAGCGGACAGTTGTCGTTTGACAACTATAGTTGGCGGACAACAACCTAGCCGTGCCGAACGTGCCGGGGGAGCGAACGGGAAGAATCGATCCCGGGCCGCGGCGGGCAGGTCAGGCAGTCCGGGATCCGGACGAGCGGGAATCGTCGGAGTCGTCGTGTATCTGGGCCGCCGCCGCTTCGCAGAACGCCTCCAGTCCGCGCAGCAGCGCGACCCGCTCGGCGGCGGGCATCTGGTCCAGCACCGTGCGCAGTGCCTGCTCCCGGCGCAGGCGCAGGTCGGCCAGGAAGGCGCGGCCGCGCCCGCTGAGGTGCAGCCGCACCTCGCGCCGGTCCGGTGCGCTGACCTCGCGCTCGACGAAACCGGCCGCCTGGAGCCGGTCGCAGAGCCGGCTGGTCGAGGGCGGTGTGGAGGCGAGGGAATCGGCGAGGGTGCGCAGGTTGATGCCGTCGTGGTGTTCGAGGATGAGCAGCACGCGCAGCTGCGAGGCCGAGGCCGGCGCGGTCGAGGCCCGGCCCCACAGGACCTCCAGCAACTCCGCGGCCGTCGAGGTCACACGGGCGACCTCGGCAGGCTCAGGGCGGGGTCGGAGGGAAGTCACAGTCACACTCTCGCAGGCACCGGGGTGGCCGTCAGCGTACTAGGGCCTTTCGTGCGGATCAGCCCGGCGGTGAGGGAGCGGCCCGTGTCCGCTGCCGGGGCCGGGTCCGGCAATCGTCGACTTATCGAGCAGAGACAGGTGTTTTGACGTCGTGAGTGCGATCGACAACAGATTCGTCGCCGCCGAGCGCGCCCTGCGCACGGCGGCGCCCCATCAACTGCTGGACGCGGTCCGTCGTGTACTGACCGATCAGTACGCGGCGGACTCCGTCGAGCTGTTCCTGGCCGACTACGGCATGTCGCTGCTCCAGCCCGTGTCCGTGCTGCCGCACACCCTGGAGCCGGTGCCGGTGCACAACAGCCCGGCGGGCCGGGCCTTCGGCGCGCAGGAGCCGCACCTGGAGCACGTCGCGGGCGGCCCGGTCCGCGCGCACCTGCCGGTCAGCGTGCGCGGCGACCGGCTCGGGGTGCTGACGGTGACCCTGCCGGACGCCGGTCACGCCGAGGACTGCGTGGGCGAACTGGCCGAGGTCGCCGAGGTGCTGGCGCACGAGGTGGTCGTGGCCGAGCGGGACACCGACCTCTACCTCCAGGCGCGCCGCCGGGACCGGCTCACGCTGGCCGCCGAGATGCAGTGGCAGCTGCTGCCCGCCCGCTCCTGCGCCCGTCCCGAGTACGAACTGGGCGCGCAGCTGGAACCTGCGTACGCGATCTTCGGGGACAACTTCGACTGGTCCGCCTCGGCCGACCGGCTCAGCCTGTACGTGACCAACGGCATGGGCGAGGGCATCGAGGCGTCCCTGCTGACCAGCCTGGCCATCAGCGCCCTGCGCAACGCGCGCCGCGCCGGCCTGGCCATCGACGACCAGGCGGCGCTGGCGGACCAGGCGGTGTACGCGCACTACCGGGGCCGCTGCTACCTCTCCGTGCTGATGCTCGACATCGAGCTGGCCACCGGGCGCGCCCGGGCGGTGGACGCGGGCTCCCCGCAGCTGCTGCGGCTGCGCCGCGGCACGGTGGAGCGGGTCGCCTTCGACGCCCAGCTGCCGCTCGGCATGTTCGAGGAGACGGACTACGTCGTGCAGGAGTTCGCCGTGGAGCCCGGCGACCGGCTGGTGTTCGTCAGCGACGGCGTCTACGACGTCGCCTCCCCCGGCGGTGAGACCTACGGCGACGCCGCCCTGGCCCGGGCGATCCAGTCGACCCGGCTGCTGCCGGCGGCCGACGTGCCCCGGGCCATCCTGCGCGAGCTGTCCGGCCACCGCGGCCGGCCCGTCCCGGACGATGACGCCCTCGTGGTGTGTCTGGACTGGCGTGGCCGGTGAAGGACGGGGGAAGGCGCCCGGTCAGGAGCGTCGGTGTACGACTGTTTGGTGGTGCCGACCGTCGGCACTAATGTTTGTCATAGGGCAAGTAATCGGTGAGGGCGCCGTGATGGACCTCGGTTCGGCCCGCGTGAGGGAGCGATGCAAGTGACGGTGTCGGAAGCACACGCCGGGCAGGGGCCGGCCGCGCAGCAGGTGAGCGCCTTCCTGGAACGGCGGCGGGAGCAGATCGCCCAGCGGTGGGCGGACGCCGCGCTGTTCCGCACCGTCTTCACGGTCTCCCGTGACGAGGCGGTCGAGGCGGGCCGGGCCGTGCTCGCCGCCCTCGCCGCCGTCGCCGCCTCCGAGCGGCTGGACGACATCCGCGCGCCCGGATTCGAGGCGGTGCGCGACCAGTTGGGCCGCATGGCCGCCTCCCGCGCCCGTACGGGCATCGATCCGGACGGGGTCGCCGGCGAGGTGGCCGCGCTGCGGCTCCCGGCGGTGGACCTGCTGCGCGCCGAGTTCGAGGACCCCGGCTCGCCGGACGCGCAGGAGTGCGTGGTGGCGCTCACCGTGCTCATGGGCACGCTGCGGCTGGTCGTGATGGAGACCACGCTCAGCGCGGGCGAGGCGCTGATCGCCCGGCAGCGCGAGCAGTTGCACGAGGTGGCCACCCCCGTGATCAAGCTGTGGGACAGCACGGTCGCCGTCCCGCTCATCGGCACGCTCGACAGCGCGCGCAGCCAGGTGGTCATGGAGAGCCTGCTGAACGCGATCGTCGCCGAGCGCGCCCGGTACGCCATCCTCGACATCACCGGTGTGCCCACGGTCGACTCGCTGGTCGCCCAGCACCTGATGAAGACGGTCGCGGCGGCCCGGCTGATGGGCGCCGAGTGCATCGTCTCGGGCATCCGGCCCGCGATCGCGCAGACGATCGTCCACCTGGGCATCGACCTCGGCACGGTGATCACCCGGGCGAGCCTGGCCGACGCGCTGGCCTACGCGCTCGGCCGGCAGGGCGTGGAGATCGCGCCGCTGCGCTCGGCCGACCCGGCGGACGCGGGCGCGCGGTGACGCTGCCCGCGGGGGACGGGTCCCCGCTGTCCGCGCCGGTGCCCGGGCACTCCTTCACCGTGCCGGTGCTCCGACTGGGCGACGTCCTGCTGGTCACGCTCCAGGGCGAGTTGCACGACGCCATGGCCGAGCAGTTGCAGCACGACGTCGCGGCCCGGATCGCCGGGTCCGGGGTGACCGGGGTCGTCATCGACATCTCCGGCGTGGAGATCGTCGACTCGTTCCTGGGCCGGGTCCTCGCCGAGATCGCCGCCGGCGCGAAACTGCTCGCGGCGCGCACGGTCCTGGCCGGGATGCGTCCGGCCGTGGCGATCACCCTCGTCGAACTCGGCCTCACACTGCCGGGGTTGAGAACGGCCCTGGACGTCGAGCGCGCCATGGAGCTGCTCGCCGCCGACCCGCGCGACGGAGGGGGGAGTCCCTGATGCAGGCTTCCCACCATGCCGCCCCGGCCACCCTGCCGATCGGCTCGGACGCCGATCTGGCCTGGGTGCGGCAGCAGGTCCGGCAGGCGGCCGCCGAGCTGGGCTTCGGTCTGGTGCAGCAGACCAAACTGGTCACCGCGGCCAGTGAACTGGCCCGCAACACCCTCGTCCACGGCGGTGGCGGCCACCTGGAGATCACCCCGCTGACCACCGGGCCGGCGCAGGGGTTGCGGCTGGCCTTCGTCGACACCGGGCCGGGCATCCGCGACCTGGACCTGGCCATGACCGACGGCTACACCAGCGGCGGCGGGCTGGGCCTGGGCATGAGCGGGGCCAAGCGGCTCGTGCACGAGTTCCGGGTGGACAGCCGGCCGGGTGAGGGCACCACCGTCACCGTCACGGCCTGGGCCACGGCCGTACCGCCCTCCCGGCCGGAGCCCTGATGAGCAGGGTCTGGGACGTGCCCGTGGACGACTCGACCCGGGTGCGGGACGTCCGGGTCGCCGCCGAGGAGGCCAGCGCCTGCGCCGGACTGCCCGCGCACCGCACGGCGTCCGCCGCCCTGGTGGCCACGGAACTGGCGACCAACCTGCTGCGGCACGCCGAGGGCGGCCACGTGCTCATCGGCCTCGTCGAGCGGACGGACGGCGGCCGTCCGCGCACCTGTGTGCAGCTCCTCTCGCTGGACCACGGGCCCGGCATCCCGGACGTGGCCGCCGCGATGCGCGACGGCTACTCCACGACCGTCGCGGCCTCCCTGGGCGCGGGGCTGGGCACGTGCCGCCGGGTCGCGAACGACTTCGACCTGCACAGCGCCGTCGGCCGGGGCACCGTCGTGCTGGCCCGGATCGACCACGGGATCGCCGTGCGGCACCCGGGGACGTCCGCGCCGCCCCCGCACGCCGGCGGTGTCAACGTCCCCCTGGGCCGGGCGGCCCACTCCGGCGACGCCTGGGCCCGTGTCCGCGCCGGGGACCGGCTGACCCTGCTGCTCGCCGACGGGCTCGGCCACGGGGAGAAGGCCGCCGAGGCCTCCACCGCGGCGGTGACCGCGCTGCGCGACCTGGCCGAGCTGCCGCCGCCGGAGATCCTGCGGCGTCTGGGCCCGGCTCTGCGCCCCACCCGCGGGGCTGCCGTCGCCGTGGCGCAGGCCGATCCGTCCGCGGGGCGGCTGGACTTCGCCGGGATCGGCAACGTCGGCGCCCGGCTGCGCACCGGCGGGGAGTGGCGGCCGCTGCTGTCCCGGCCCGGCATCGTGGGCGCCCAGGCCCCGGCCGACGTCCCCGTGCAGAGCGGGCCGTGGCACGAGGACAGCCTGCTGGTGCTGCACAGTGACGGTCTGCCCAGCCGCTGGAGCCCGCCCGAGGACGTGCTGCTGACCTGCGACCCGGCGGTGGTCGCCGCGGTGGTGCTGCGCGACTCGGGCAGCGCGGCCCGGCCGGTGAGCGACGACACGTGCGTGGCGGTGCTGAAGGGGGGCTCGCCCGGGGCGTGAGGGCCGGGGTGGCGGCGGGGGACCGGCCGTTCCGTCGCACCGGACTTCTCACGGGCCCGGTGGCTCGCCGGCCCGGGGAGGCGTGTGGTGCTGGGCGGCCAGGAAGGCGCGCAATCCCCTTCTCAGTGCGTCCCGTTCGGCCGGCCGCATCGCGGCCACGGCGACGGTGAGGGCATGGGTGCGGCGAGCGGCGACGTCGCTCAGGACGTTGTGGCCGTGCGTGGTGAGCCGGAGCTGGACCTCACGGCGGGTGTCCGGGTGCGGGGCCCGTTCCAGCAGGCCGGCCGCCGCGAGCCGGTCGCAGAGGCGGCTGGCGGTGGGCAGACCGATGTCCAGCCGCTCCGCCAGGGCGGTGAGGTTGAGTCCGGGTGCGGTCTGCACCGCGCGCAGCGCCCGCAACTGATGCGGGGACAGCCGCAGGGACGCCTCCTGGGCCGCGACCGTCCACAGGGCCGCCAGGCTGTCCACCGCATCGGCGATCTGCGAGGCGACGGCTTCCGGGCCCTCACCCGGCCCCCTGGCCCGGTGGTCACCGGGCCCGCCGAATCCGGTCACAAAACGGTCACTTTCCATAAGCTCCGGGTGCTGTGGAGGTCGCCCTCTTGCAAAGGCTGTACCCGAAGAGCCGAGCGGCAAGCAGACCGTTGCACGGCCGTCCCCGGCCGGACGGCGGTTCAGCCGGCGCCGAGTTCCGCCGGTGCGGCCGGCGGCGGGGGGTGCCGTCCACGTCCGGCCGGGTGACCGCGTAAGACTTGGCCACGTCCCACTCTGCCCGTCCAGCCCCGTCCCGCCCCACCCGTGCCCGTCCCGCCCGTCCCGTCCAGTCCCGCCCTTCCGACCAGCCGCGGAGCGTCGATGCCTCACCCGTACGTCCTGCTGTCCGCCGCCGTCTCCCTCGACGGCTACCTGGACGACACCGGACCCGAACGCCTGCTCCTGTCGAGCCCGGCCGACTTCGACCGGGTCGACGAGGTGCGCGCGTCCGTCGACGCGATTCTGGTCGGCGCGGGCACGATCCGGGCCGACAACCCCCGCCTCCTGGTCAACTCCCCGCAGCGCCGCGCCGCCCGTGCCGCCGCGGGCCGGCCCGAGTACCCCCTCAAGGTCACCGTCAGCGGCACCGGCGACCTCGACCCGGACGCCAACTTCTGGCACACCGGCGGCGAGAAGGTCCTCTACACCACCGACGAGGGCGCGCGGCGCGCCCGCGCCCTCGGCCTCGCCACCGACGTCGTCCCCCTGGGCGCGAGCCTCGACTGGCGCCGGCTCCTCACCCACCTGCACGACGTGCGGGGCGTGCGGCGGCTGATGGTCGAGGGCGGCGGCCTGATCCACACCCAGCTGCTCACCCAGGAGCTCGCCGACGAGATCCAGCTGGTCCTCGCCCCGCTCTTCGTGGGCGACCCCGCCGCGCCCCGCCTCTTCGGACCCGGCGGCTACCCGCCCGGTCGGCTGCGGCTGCTCGACACCCGCCGGATCGAGGACGTCGTCCTGATGCGCTACGAACCGACCGCCCCCGGCACCGGGCCGCTCCCGGTCGCCGCCGACCACCACTGGCTGGCCGCCGCCTGCGAGCTGGCGGAGCTCTGCCCGCCCTCCGGGACCGCGTTCAGCGTCGGGGCGGTGGTGGTCGCGGCCGACGGCACCGAACTGGCCCGCGGCCACTCACGCGAGGGCGGCGACCCGGTCGTGCACGCCGAGGAGGCGGCCCTGGCCAAGCTCGACCCGGCCGACCCCAGGCTGGCCGGGGCGACCGTCTACAGCAGCCTCGAACCCTGCGCCCGCCGCGCCTCGCGCCCGGCACCCTGCGCCCGGCTGATCCTCGACGCGGGCGTGCGGCGGGTCGTCACGGCCTGGCGCGAGCCGGACACCTTCGTGGCCGGGGCCGACGGCAGCGGAGTCCTGGCCGCCGGGGGAGCGCAGGTCGTCGTCCTGCCCGAGCACGAGGAGCGGGCCAAGGCGCCGAACCGGCATCTGGTGACCTGAGCGCGGCGCCGATACGGGGTGTGCGCGAGACGTCCCGCGGATGGCGTACACTGGTGAACACAACGACGCGGGGTGGAGCAGCTCGGTAGCTCGCTGGGCTCATAACCCAGAGGTCGCAGGTTCAAATCCTGTCCCCGCTACTGAAGGCCGAGGGCCGGAATCCGAAAGGGTTCCGGCCCTCGGTGCGTTGTCCCTCCGGCCATATGGGCCTTCTCTCTCCAGCCTTCCGGGCCGTTTCCCTCCAGCCGTCGACCGGCCGTCACACACGGTGAGTGAACCGCCTCGCAGCGCATAACAACTGACACACCGTCAAGTCCCTTGCGGAGCCCGGGAGGCGGTCAACTCGCCCGATTCACCCCGGTCATGGCAGGTTGGTCCGCGCGAAAAAGGTTAATGATCAAGCGGAAGCGCTGGAATACGCACCGCGCCATCCATTAACGTTCGATAACGCAGCGCGGTCGTCCCAGCCGTCACAGAAGGCGGCTCCGTGCGCACGCGCCGAATCCCGCGAGGGAACCGGGGAACCACCACTTGGGGTGAATCGGGCGGATGCCGCCGTGGCAGCACGGCAGGTATACGCGCGTAGGAGACCTTCCTGCTCCGAACCCGTCAGCTAACCCGGTAGGCGAGAAGGAAGGAAAGGAGCACGCCCACGTGGCGTCCAACCGGCCTGCCCCCGCTGCCCCGTTCGCGGCGGACCAGCGCGACCCCGAGACCTTCGGCTTCGGCCGTCAGCGCACCGACGAGGGCCCGTTCCAGGAGTGGAACCCCACCGCGGAGTCCATCCGCCCCGTCCGTGGCCGGCACCGCGTCTCCAAGCAGCGCGGCGGAGGACTCGCCCGCAGCTCCACCGTCCTCGGTGTCGGCGTCATAGCCGCCGTCGGCGCGGGCGGCATGGCCAGCGCCCAGACCGGCAAGCCGCCGGTGTCGATCTCCGTCCCGGACCTTCCCTCGGTGGGTTCCCTCCTCTCGGACGACGACACCCCCGAAGGTTCCGCCACCCCGCTCAGCAGCCTGGGCACCACGACCGCCGAGGCCGAGCCGGGCACCGACGGCGCCGGTGAGGCCCTGCGCGCCCGGATCATGGCCCAGGTCGAGCACCAGCAGGACCAGATCGACACCAAGGCCGCCCAGGACGCCGCGGCCGCCGCCGAGAAGGCGGCCCAGGAAGCCGTCGCCAAGGCCGAGAAGGAGGCCAAGGCCAAGGCCGCCGAGGCGAAGAAGAAGGCGGAGGAGGCGGCCGAGAAGAAGGCCGAGGCCGAGCGGCTCGCCGCCCTCGCGAAGCAGTACACGCTGCCGACCTCCTCGTACACCCTCACCTCCACCTTCGGCCAGGCCGGCGCCTACTGGTCCTCCGGCTACCACACCGGCCTCGACTTCGCCGCCCCCACGGGCACGCCGATCAAGGCGGTCCACAGCGGCACCATCACCGAGGCGGGCTGGAACGGCTCCTACGGCTACAAGACCGTCCTCACCCTCGATGACGGCACCGAGATCTGGTACGCGCACCAGTCGTCGATCGGCGTCAGCGTCGGCCAGAAGGTCGGCACGGGCGACGTCATCGGCCGCGTCGGCGCCACCGGCAACGTCACCGGCGCCCACCTCCACCTCGAAGTCCACTCCGGCGGCTCCGCGAGCGGCATCGACCCCATGGCGTGGCTGCGGGGCAAGGGACTCACCCCGTAGACGCACCGCGCCCGTCGAAGCACCGGCAGCCCTGACGACGACCCCCCGGCGTCAGGGCTGCCGGTTTTCGGTTTTCGGTGACCGGGGTGTTTGCCCGGGTTCGTTTGCCCGGGTTTTGCGCGGCTCCCGGAATGTGTCGTTCCGCACGGTCGTTGACGCCGGGTATGACTGCTACGACGACTCTGCGCAAGCTCGGCTCCTCCGACCTCGAGGTCTTCCCGCTCGCCCTCGGCGGCAACGTCTTCGGCTGGACCGCCGACGAGGACCGGTCCTTCGCCGTCCTCGACGCCTACACCGCGGCCGGCGGCAACTTCGTCGACACCGCCGACGTCTACTCGGCGTGGGTCGACGGCAACCGGGGCGGTGAGTCCGAGACCATCCTCGGCCGGTGGCTCCGGGCGCGCGGGAACCGCTCCGAGGTCGTCGTCGCCACCAAGGTGAGCCAGCACCCCGACTTCCAGGGGCTGTCCGCCGCCACCATCAAGGCCGCCGCCGACGCCTCCCTGCGCCGGCTGGGCACCGACCACATCGACCTGTACTACACCCACTACGACCGGCCCGAGGTGCCCGTCGAGGAGATCATCGGCGCCCTCGACGCGCTCGTGAAGGCCGGCAAGGTGCGGCACATCGCCGCCTCCAACATCTCCGCGGAGCGGCTGCGGGAGTCCCTGGAGTTCTCCGACCGCGAGGGACTGGCCCGCTACGTCGCCCTCCAGCCCCACTACAACCTGGTCTCCCGCGACACCTACGAGGGCGGGCTCCAGGACCTCGCCGAGCGCAGCGGCCTCGCGGCCGTGCCGTACTACGCCCTCGCGTCGGGCTTCCTCACGGGCAAGTACCGGCCCGGCACGAACGTCGAGAGCGCGCGGGCCGGGGGCGCGGCCAGGCACCTGGAGACGGAGCGCGGGCGCCGGGTGCTCGACGCGCTCGACGAGATCGCCGCGGCGCACGAGGTGCCGGTGGCGACGGTCGCCCTGGCGTGGCTCGCCGCCCGGCCGACCGTCGTCGCGCCGATCGCCTCCGCGCGGACGGTGGAGCAGCTGCCGGCGCTGGTGGGGGTGGCGCGGCTGACCCTGACGGAGGCGGAGACCGCCCGGCTCGACGAGGCCTCCGCCTGACGGAGCGAGGGGGAGCGGCGGCTCAGCGGCGGCTGAGTGCGGCTGAGTGGTGGCTGAGTGGTGGCTGAGTGGTGGCTGAGCGGCGGTTTGGAGCGGCTCAGGAGCGGCTCCGTGGCGGCTCAGGAGCGGTAGGGGTTGTACGCCGGGTGGGGAGCCGGCCGGTGGGGCCGGCCGTACGCGCCGTGCGCGCTGTTTGCGCCGTATGCGCCGTACACCCCGTGCACCGGCCAGGGCGGCGCCATTGCCGGGGGTGGCGGGGAGGTCACCCGGGCCGCGTGGACCAGGGCCGGGCGGGCCGCCTCCCGGCGCCGCCACAGCTCGCCGAGCAGTTCCTGCTCGCGGACGGTGAACCCGGCGCCGGCCCGGCCGCGGCGGGCCCGGTGCCGGAGGAACGCGAGGGACGTCGCGTACGCCTCGTACCGGGCCACCTCGCGCGCCGCGCCCCTGCCCGCGTGGCGCCGGGCGTGGGCGCGGGCGATCCGCCGGGCCCGCATCGAGCCCAGCGCGTACGGCTCCGCCGGGTCCAGCCAGCCGGCCACCGCGTACGCGGGCAACTCCTCGCGCACGGTCCGCAGCTCCCGCTGCCGGGTCCAGATCACCAGCCAGGTCAGCAGGCCGAAGATCGGCACCATGAACGCCGCGTACACGGCGAAGAAGCCGTACTCGCCGAACGACGCGGAGCCGTTCCACATCGCATGCATGCCCATCGCCAGCAGCAGGCCGGCGAGCGGGAACGCCACCCGGCGGAACCGGGCGCGGTCCCCGGCGAGCGCGGCGACGCCGAAGCCGATGCCGGTCAGGACCGTGAACAGGGGGTGGGCGAACGGCGACATGATGATGCGGACGAAGAAGGTCGCCGCCGTGACGGACGCGATGCCCGTGCCGCCGGTCATCTGGTCCGTGCCGAAGGCGGTGCCCAGGTAGAGGATGTTCTCGGTGAACGCGAAGCCGGTCGCCGTGACGCCGGCCACGACGACGCCGTCGATGATCCCGGTGAAGTCGCGGCGCCGGAACAGGAAGACCAGCAGGACGGCCGCCGCCTTGGCGGACTCCTCGACCACCGGCGCTATCACCGTCGCGCCGAGCGTGTCCGCGCTGGACGGGTCCGCGGTGGCCGTGGCTATCCATCTCGTCGCGAAGCTGTTGGCGACGATCGCTATCAGCGCCGCCGCGCAGGCGCCCCAGGCGAAGCAGAACAGCAGGTTCCGCCAGGGGCCCGGTTCGACCCGGTCCAGCCAGCGGAACGACGCCAGCAGCAGGGGGACCGGGAGGACGGCCAGGCCCAGCCCGACCAGGAACCCTTCCGTGCCGGTCTCCTCGCGCACCAGGGCGAGGATGACCAGGCCGGATATCGCGAGGAGCGTGCTGGGCGCGCCGTAGCGCACCCAGGGGCGCTGCCACCAGTGCGCGTGCCGCAGGGAGCCGCCGACGGGGGTGCCGTCGGCGGGTCCGCTGGGATACGGAAACGGGGAACTGGTGGCCACGGCTTCGACCCTAACGACGGAGGGGCGCCGTCCGCAGGCGGGAGGTGACGGGCGCGGTCAGGCGCCGGCGGAGGGCTGGGGTTGGTCCGCGTGTGGTACGCGCCGGAACAGGAGGTCGTTCACGACATGTCCCTTGTCCAGTCCCTGGCCCTCGAAACGGGTCAGCGGCCGGAAGTCGGGGCGCGGGGCGAAACCGCCGTCGGCCTGGGTGTTCTCGAAGTCGGGGTGAGTCGTGAGGACGTCGAGCATCTGTTCGGCGTACGGCTCCCAGTCGGTGGCGCAGTGCAGCAGCGCGCCGGGGCGCAGCCGGGTGGCGGCGAGGGTCAGGAAGTCGGGCTGGATGAGCCGGCGCTTGTGGTGCCGCTTCTTGGGCCACGGGTCGGGGAAGTAGACGCGCAGGCCGTCGAGGGAGTCCGGGGCGAGCATCTCGCGCAGCAGGATGATCGCGTCGCCGTTGCCGACGCGGAGGTTGGACAGGCCGTTGTGGTCGGCGAGGTTGAGCAGGTTGCCCTGGCCGGGTGTGTGGACGTCGACGGCGAGGACGTTGGTCGCGGGGTCCGCCGCGGCCATCTGGGCCGTGGCCTCGCCCATGCCGAAGCCGATCTCCAGGACGACGGGGTGGTCGTCGCCGAAGAGGTCGCGCAGGTCGAGGGCGTGGCCGTCGATGTCGAGGCCCCACTTCGGCCACAGCCGCTGCAGGGCGTCGGCCTGGCCTGCCGTTACCCGGCTGCGCCGGGGCTGGAAACTCCGGATGCGCCGCTCGAAGTGCGACCCGGCCGGGTCCGGCTTCGGACCGTCGGGGAAACGCGGCTCGCCCTTGGCCCGGGTGTGGCGGAGGGAGCCACCCGGGGTGTGCGGGTGAGGGCTCGGGGTTTCGGGGGTGTTCGCGGAGTCAGACACAGTGGTCCCGATTTTACGGCCGTGGTGCTTCGCCTGTGCTTCGCCTGGCGCCGGTGGTGGGTCGGGGCCGTGTCGGGGGGTGTCCGTCCTCGGAACGGCGCGATGGGGTCTCACACCGACTCACTGTCCGTCGACGCGCCAACCAGCTGCGGGCGGACACCCCCCGACACGTCCCCTTGCGTCGTACGGCGGCACCCCGTTCCGCCGGGTTGCGGGCCTATCTGGCCTCGGCATCGGCGCCGTGCCCGCCGCTACGCCGGGTTGCGGTCCCGCCCGGCCTCGGCGTCGACTCCGTGCCTCCGCTGCGCCGCTACAGCGCGTTCAGGGCTCTGCGGGCCACCTCGCGGCCGATCGGGAGGGAGGCCGTCGCCGCCGGGGACGGGGCGTTCAGTACGTGGACCGTGCGCGGGGCCTCGCGGATCAGGAAGTCGTCGACCAGGGTTCCGTCCCGCAGGACGGCCTGGGCACGCACGCCCGCCGCCGCGGGGACCAGGTCGTCCTCGGTCACGGCGGGCAGCATCCTGCGCACCGCCCGCGTGAACGCGCTCTTGGACAGGGAGCGCCGTAGCTCCCCCGCCCCGTACCGCCAGTGCCGGTGGGCGATCCGCCAGGAGCCGGGCCACGCCAGGGTCGAGGCCAGCTCCCGCGGGCGCAGCGTGGTCCAGCCGTACCCCTCGCGGGCCAGGGCCGGGACGGCGTTGGGGCCGAGGTGGACCTCGCCGTCGATGCCGCGGGTGAGGTGCACGCCGAGGAAGGGGAACGCCGGGTCGGGGACGGGGTAGACCAGACCGCGCACCAGCTCCGGCCGGGCCAGCTCGTAGTACTCGCCCCGGAACGGCACGATCCGCACCTCGGGGTCGTCCCCGGTCAGGCGCGCGATCCCGTCGCAGTGCAGGCCCGCGCAGTTCACCAGGACGCGCCCGCGGACGATCTCGCCCGCCGCGGTGAGCACGGCGACCCCGCGCTCGGGGCGCCGGTCGACGCGGACTACCCTGGTGCCGTAGCGGATCTCCGCGCCCGAGGCGTGGGCCAGCCGGCGGGCGACCTCGACGTAGTCGCAGACGCCGGTCGTGCCGACGTGTATCGCGGCCAGGCCGCGGACCTCCGGCTCGTGCTCGGCGATCTGGGAGGCGCCCAGCTCACGGACCGGGATGCCGTTCTCCCGGCCGCGCTGCACGAGGGCGTGCAGGCGGGGGAGCTCCGTACGGTCGGTCGCGACGATCAGCTTGCCGGTGACCGCGTGCGGGATGCCGTACTCGGCGCAGAACTTGACCATCTCGGCCGCGCCGCGCACCGCGTAGCGGGCCTTGAGGGAGCCGGGGCGGTAGTAGATGCCGCTGTGGATCACGCCGCTGTTGCGGCCCGTCTGGTGGCGGGCCGGGCCCGGCTCCTTCTCCAGGACGGTGACCCGTGTGCCCGGCGCGGCGCGCGTGATCGCGTACGCCGTGGACAGGCCGACGATCCCGCCACCGATCACCAGCACGTCGCCGTCGTATGCGGTCCCCACGCGCACCACCTCCCGCCTCGATAGTGCACTGCGCCACTGACAGCGGCTTCAAACGCGTGGACGGCGGGTGCTCACGCGGGGGCCACCAGCAGGGGCCGGGCCCGTTCGCGCAGCTCGACCACCCGCGGCTCGTCGCCGTAGGGCTCCAGCCGGTGCAGGAGGTCCTTGACGTACTCCGTGGTGCGGGCCGAGGAGATGCGGCCGGCGACCTCGACCGCCCGTACGCCCTGCTCGCACGCGGCGTCCAGGTTCCCCGACTCCAGTTCGGCGACGGCGGAGACGACCAGCCGCAGGCCGTGCGAGCGGACGAACTCCTCCGTGGGCCGCGACAGCGCCTGTTCGGTGAAGCGGCGGACCTGGCGGGGCGCCTTGAGGTCGCGGTAGCACTCGGCGGCGTCGGCGCAGAACCGGTCGTAGGAGTAGAAGCCGAGCCAGCTCGGGTCGTTGTCGCCGGGCCGGGCCCGCTCCAGCCAGCTCTCGGCCGCCTTGAGGGCGCCGCCCGCCGCGTGGGCGTCGTTGGCGCGCGCGTGCGCGCGTGCCTCGACCAGGCGGAAGAAGCTCATGGTGCGGGCCGTGGCGAGTCCGCGGTTGCGCTCCAGGGCGGCCTGGGCGAGGTCCACGCCCTCGTCGCCGAAGCCGCGGTAAGTGGCCTGGAGGGACATGGAGGCCAGGACGTAGCCCCCGAGGGGGACGTCGGCGGCCGCCCGGGCCAGGCGCAGGGCCTGGATGTAGTAGCGCTGGGCGGCTTCCTGCTGGCCGGTGTCGAAGGCCATCCAGCCGGCGAGGCGGGTGAGCTCGGCGGAGGCGCCGAACAGGGCACGGCCGACCTCGTCGGTGTAGGAGCCGAGCAGCAGGGGGGCCGCCTCGACCCGTAGGCACTCGGGCACCATCGACGAACGCCAGTCGCCGCCGCCGTACTTGGAGTCCCAGCGGCGGGCGTCCTCGGCGGCCTCCCGCAGTTTCTGCACATCGCTGTGGCCGACTTTGAGCGGTGCGCCGGAGTCCTCGCCGGAACCCACGTCACGCGCCACCGAACTGTCGGCCGGGGTTATCAGCCAGCGCGAGGCGGGCGTGGCGTACGCGCTTACTGCGAAGGATCCGGCCAGCGACTGCCAGATGCCGCCGGAGCCGGCACGGCGGCCGGCGAGGTCGAGGCGGTACAGCTCGGTGGCGGAGCGCACCGCCTGGCCGACGTCCCGGGGGAAGGCGAGCCCGACCTCGGGCGCGGGGTCGGCGTCCGCGAGGCCGATCTCGTGCAGCGGCACCGGGCGGCCGAGTTTCTGGCCGATGGCCGCGGCGATGAGGTGCGGCGCCGCACCCTGGGGCACCATGCCCTTCGACACCCAGCGCGCCACCGAGGTCTTGTCGTAGCGAAGCGTCAGTCCCCGCTGGGCGCCAAGGTCGTTGACGCGCCGCGCGAGGCCGGCGTTGGAGATTCCCGCGAGGGCGAGAACGGCGCCGAGCTTTTCGTTCGGCCCGCGTTGCTCCCTGGACATGCGCCACCCCTCGACACAGACGGCTGCCGCGCTGGCATAACCGTGCGGCATTCGTAAACCCAGCGTAGTTCGCCGCATCCCAAGCGTTAAGGGGCATTCTTCCGGTTGGCGGGATTGTGGTCCGTACTGAAGTGCGGTTCAGATACGGGCAGTTGCAACGTGCTCCCGGTGTGTGGCCGTGCGCCCGCCCGTGCGCTCTTCTCCGGCCATCCCGGGAGCGGTTCCATGGTTCCCGCGTGGGTCGGCCCGCTGTACTGGATCCAGTGGGCTGGGGGACACCGCCGCCTTCATCCCCGCGGGCGGCGGAACGGTCCGGGAGGCGCGTTCCGTCTCCCGGACTGCGCGGCCGGGCCGTCCTGCGCGGAGCCTGTACGGAGCGTGTTCGACTCCCGTCGTCCGTCGGCTATTTGGCCGAAAACCGACCCCGCCTTCCGGGCTGTGCCGACGCCGCGACCACGGTACTCGAGGGCGCTTCGGGCGTGATTGGGGCGCATTTCGGGGGCGCATTGGCGGCGCGCTCCTGCTGCGGACATGTCGCCCGCCTGCCTTGCATGTTGGCCGGACTCTTCCTCCTGCGGCCGGTCTCCTCGGTTCCTCCTCGTTCCTCCTCGTTCTTCCGGTGCTGGGCGTACGTCCTCCGCCGCCGCCCTTGACCGGCCTCCGCCGTCTTCCGCCGACTTTCCGGCGGTGGTCCGTGCCGCCCGTATCGCCGTGCCAGGTACGGGCGTTGAGGGTGCACCGGCTCGTGCGGACGGCTCCGCCGGGGCGCATCCGGCGGAGCGCGAGCGGCGCGGGCACCCTCCGGAGCGCTTCCTTCATGGCAGCATGGTGAACCGGTTCGTGCGGTGCACTGGTTGTCCACAGCCTGTGGAGGCGGCGATGCGGTGGTTGGTGGGATGGAGCAGCACCGCCGCGGGAGCCGTCGCTGGCGGCACGGCGGGGGCGACGGGGAGCGACGGCGAGACGCTGCACCCGGTGGGGTCCCAACTCCTGTGGGGCGACCCGGATCCCCTGTGGGCGGTCGGCGACTGGCGCCCTGACGAGGTCCGCGTTGTGAAGGCCGACGAACACACCCGCATCGCCGTGCTCGGCATCTGCGGAGCCACCGACGAGCAGTTGCGCGTCGCTCTGTTCGCCGCGCGGGGCGGGGCCCTGCGCCATCTGACCGCGTGGCCGGGCAGCTACACCGCGATCGTCCAGGTCGGCAGGAGGATCACCGTCTGCGGTGATCTCGCGGGCGTCCGGCCGGTGTTCCACACGCCCTGGGCCGGCGGCACCGCGTACGCGACCGCCGCCCTGCCGCTGGCCGACCTCGTCGAGGCCAACCTCGACTTCGGGCACCTCGCCGCGTTGCTGGCCGCCCCGGACGTCCCCGCCGCGCTGCACGACTCCACGCCGTACGACGGCGTGAAGCGCATTCCGCCGGGGCACGCCTTGATCCTGCGCGCCGGGGCCCGCGAGATCGCCGGGTACGAGCCGCGGGCCTCACTGGCGGTGGCCGCCCCGCCGGCCGACCCCGACAGCGCCGTCGACGCCGTGCGCGACGCGCTCGTGGAGGCCGTCCGCACCCGCCTGTCCGCCCCCCGGCACGTCCCCGGCGCGGACATCGACCCCGGGCCCGTCCCCGGCATGGGCCCCGCCGAGCGGCGTGCCGCGCGCGGTATGCCCGTGCCCGGCATCGGGGCCGACCTGTCCGGCGGCCCGGCCTCGGGCGCGCTGGCCCTGCTCGCCGCGGGTCTGCCCGGGATGCCCGGCACCGTCCTCGGGCACGGCACGGGCGCGGGGGAGCGGCTGCTCGCCGTCACCTTCAACGACCTGGCCGTCAAGGCGCCCGAGGCCGAGCTGGAGCAGGCCGGGGCGCTGGCCGCGAACCCGCGGCTGCACCACGTGGTCGTCGCGGGCGGCGAGGAGACCCTGCCGTACGCCGACCTCGACGGACCGCTGACCGACGAGCCCGGGCCGTGCCTGGTCACGGCGGCACGGCACCGCGCCCGGCTCGCCGCGGGCAGCGCGGACCACTTCACCGGCTACGGGGCGCGGCAGGTGCTGGACGCGCACCCGGCACGCCTGGCCGACCTGCTGATGGACCGCAAGCGACGCCATCTGGTGCGCCCGGTCGCGGCGTTGACCAAGGCCGACGGGTCGGTGCTGGTCCCCGCGCGGGTGTACGCGGCGGCCCGGCGGCTGTCCCGTACGCCCTACCGCACGGGCCTGGAGTCCCTTGCCGGGCAGCTCCTCGACCCGCGGCCGGACGACGGCCTCGACGCGTCCGGCGGGGCGGTGGAGGCGTCCCTCGCCGCGCTGAGCTGGGGCAGACCCGGGCCGGCGGCGCGCTGGCTGACCGGTGAGGCGCTCGCCGAAGTATCGGTTCGCCTCCAGGCGGCCACGCACCGGTCCGAGCTGGTGGGGCCCGGGCAGCGGCCGGGCGACTTCCGCGCGCGTGCGGCCCTGGCCCGCTACGCCGCCGACCTGCGGGTGCTGGAGCAGGCCGCGGAGATCCGCTTCCAGCGGCTGCACGCGCCCTTCCTCGACAACCAGGTCGTCCGCGCGGCCCGCGCCCTGCCCGAGGCGCTGCGGGTACGCCCCGGGGCACGGGCCGCGATCCTGCGCACGGTGCTGGAGGGGGCCGGCGTGCGCGAGCTGCCGCCCGGCTGGGGCGTCCCGGCCCCGGCGACGACGGCGGCCGCCGCGCGCACGGGGCTGCGGGTCGCGGCGGACTCCCTGATCGGGCTGTTCGAGACGCCGCTGCTGGCGGAGGCGGGACTGGTGGAGGCCCGCGTGGTCCGCAAGGCGCTGCGCGGCGCGGCGGCGGGCGAACCCCTCCCTCTGGACGGTCTCGCCGAACTGGTCTCCTTGGAACTGTGGCTGCGCCGCCTGCTGTCCCGTCGCGGCACGTGCTGGACGGGCACCCCCGCGAGGGCCCGAGCGGTGCCGGCGGGAATCGCCCCGCGGCGGGGGGCGCTGGGAGCGGGGGCCGGAGGGCGGCGCGGGTAGCAGCACCGCGCGCGTCCCGCCCCTCCCGCGGCGAAAGCCTCGGGCCGTTCCGTCGTCCCGGCGACAATGGCCCCGTGCGGTACAGAATCCTGGGTGTCACCACGGTGGAGGACGAGGCCGGCGCCGTCGTGGCCGTCGGCGGGCCCCGGCTGCGCGCGCTGCTGACCGCCCTTGCCCTGCGCCCCTCCCGCGTCGCCACCCCGGGCACGCTCATCGACGAGGTCTGGGCCGGCGACCCGCCCCAGGACGCCCCCGCCGCCCTCCAGGCCCTGGTCGGCCGGCTGCGCAGGGTGCTCGGCAAGGACGCCGTCGTCTCCGCGACCGGCGGCTACCGGCTCGCGGCGCACCCGGACGACGTCGACCTGTTCGTCTTCGACCGGCTGGTCCGGCACGGCACCGACGCCCTGACCGGCGACGACCCCGGCCGGGCCGAACACCTCCTCGACCGGGCCCTGGCCCTGTGGCGCGGCCCCGCCCTGGCCGATCTGCCCGACCGGTCCGCCGCCACCCGGGCGGAGGCGACCAGGCTGGAGGCGATCCGCGCCCGGGCCGAGGCCCGTCTGCGGCGGGGACGCGCCCGGGAGGCCGTACCGGAACTGCGGGAGCTGACCGCCGTCCACCCCTACGACGAACCGCTGCACGCCCTCCTCGTCCGGGCCCTGCGCGCCACCGGCCGGGACGCCGACGCGCTGGAGGCGTACGAGTCCGTCCGCCGGACCCTCGCCGAAGGGCTCGGCACCGACCCGGGGCCCGAACTGCGCGCCCTGCACGCCGACCTGCTCGGCACCGGCGCGAGGAGCGAGCACCCCGGGACCCCCGCGCCCGGGCCGGGACCGGCACGCGCGCGCACCGGCAACCTGCGCCCCCGGCTGACCTCCTTCGTCGGCCGGGAGCCCGAGATCGACGCCATCCGCTCCGACCTGCGCGGGGCCCGGCTCGTCACCCTCACCGGACCGGGCGGCTCCGGCAAGACCCGTCTCGCCGAGCAGGCCGCCGCCGGACTCCCCCCGGCATGGCTGGCCGAGCTGGCCCGGCTCGACCGGCCCGAGGCGGTGCCGGACGCGGTGGTCAGTGCGCTCGGCCTGCGCGAGACCGTCCTCATGACCGGCGAGCGCGCCACGGCCGTGCAGGAGGACCCCGTCGCGCTGCTCGTGGAGTACTGCGCCGCGCGCGACCTGCTGCTGATCCTGGACAACTGCGAGCACGTCATCGAGGCCGCCGCCCACCTCGCCGAGACCCTCCTCACCCGCTGCCCGCGGCTGACGATCCTCGCCACCAGCCGGGAACCGCTGGGCGTACCCGGGGAGTCGGTGCGCCCCGTCGAGCCGTTGCGGCAGGACCACGCCCGGCGGCTGTTCGCCGAGCGCGCCGCGGCCGTGCGGCCCGACGCCGGTGCCCTGCTCCGCGACGAGCGCGCGGTGGCGGAGATCTGCCGGCGGCTGGACGGACTGCCGCTCGCCATCGAACTGGCCGCCGCCCGGCTGCGGCTGCTCACCCCCCGGCAGATCGCGGACCGGCTCGACGACCGCTTCCGCCTGCTGACCTCCGGCAGCCGCACGGTCCTGCCCCGCCAGCAGACCCTGCGAGCCGTCGTCGACTGGTCGTGGGACCTGCTCGACGAGGCCGAGCGGCGCGTGCTGTGCGAGGTGTCGGTGTTCGCGGGCGGCTGGGACCTCGAGGCGGCGGAGGCCGTGTGCACCGGCCCCGCCGCCGGACTGCTCGGGGCGCTCGTCGACAAGTCCCTGGTGGTGGCCGCCCCGGGCCCGCAGGACGGTCCCGGCGGCATGCGCTACCGGTTGCTGGAGACCATCCACGAGTACGCCGTGGAGCGCGCGGCCGAGACCCCGGGCCTGCGCGCCGGCGCCGAGACGCGGCACCGGGCGTGGGCGGGCGCGCTGGTCGAGCGGGCCGGCCCGCTGCTGCGCTCCGCCGGCCAACTGCCCTGGATCGCCCGCCTGGAGACCGAGCTGGACAACATCCGCGCGGCCCTGGACCGGGCGCTGACGGCCGGGGCGGAGGAGGAGGCCGGGGCCCTCGTGCTGACCATGGGCTGGTTCTGGTGGCTGCGCAACTACCGCCACGAGGCCATGGAGTGGCTGGAACGCACCCTGTGCCCCGGCCGGAGCCCCGGCACCGGCAGCCCCCGGCCGCCGGGGGACGGCGCGCCCCGTCTCCTCGCCGTACCGGACGACGAGGCGGTGGGGCATCCGCTGCATGACCTGCGGATGGACCTGCGGATGCTGCATCTGTTCTTCCTGAGCGACGCGGCGCCCGTGGACCCCTCCTCGGAGAGCCGGCGCCGCCACCTGGCCCGCATGCGCGCCCACTACGAGAGCGGCGGCCCGCGTGCGGCCCGCATACCCGGCCTGATCTGGCCCATCGTCGTCGCCTTCTCCGACGACCAGGACGACGTCCGGTCCGTCATGGACGCCGCCGTCGCCAACTGCCGGGCCCACGGCGGCGACTGGGAGACGGCCGTGGCCCTGCTGTTCCGCACGCACACGGTCGTCGACGCCCCCGGTGACCTGCTGTGCGTCGACGACGACCTCACCGAGCTGCGGGCGCTCGGCCGCCGCTGCGGCGACCGCTGGCTGCGCGCCCAGGCGTGCGGCGCGGCGGGCGAGGCCGCCATGGCGCGCGGTGCGTACGACGAGGCCCGCGGGGAGTACGAGGAGGCCCTGCGCCTGGCCTACGAGGTCGGCGCGTACGCCGAGTCCCCGCTCCTGCTCGCCCGGCTCGCCGAGATCGCCTACCGCGCGGGCGACCGGACGGGCGCGCTGACCGCACTGGACGAGGCGAGCGCGGCCGCCGACCGGTACGCGGTGACCGACTCCAAGGCGTTCGTCTCCCTGCTGCGCGCCCAGATCGCCGCCGACGACGGGGAGATGCCGCTGGCGCGCGCCCTGTGCGAGGAGGCGCGGGCCGATGCCGCGCGGGGCACGCCGCCGCCCCAGTTCACGGTGACGCTGCATCTGGTCGACGCCGTGATCACGGCGGCCGAGTCCGGCCCGGAGGCCGCCCTGGCGAAGGTGGCCGGGGTGCTGCGGGAGGCCGTGGGCAAGCGGTGCTCCGGCGCGGTCCGGGCCGCGGTGGCCGACGCCGCGGCGGCCGTACTGGCCGACCTCGGCGACTGCGCCCGGGCCGCCCGGCTGCTCGGCGCCGCCGACCGGTGGCGGGCCTGCCGGGCCCGCCCCCTGCCCGAACGCGGCCCGTCGGAGCGCGCGGCGGCCATCGCGAGCGCCGCCCTGGGCGCCGGCGGGTACACCGCCGAGCGCGCCTCGGGCGCCGCCCTCGGCCCGCGGGACGTCCTGCGGGAGCTGGACGAGGCGCGCGGTGCGCACGCCGCTAGCGGCAGGTGAACGTCGACTCCGCCCAGTCCGCGAGCGTCACGTCGTCGAGCACGCCGCGCGGTTCCACCACGAGGCGCACCGTGCTCCGGCCGGTGAGGTCCACGTGGACCGGCACGGCCGGGTCGCCGCCCTCGACCAGCCCGGACCGCCACAGCCGCACACCGTCGGCGTAGACGGAGAAGTGGACGCGGCCGAGCCCCAGCGCCAGGTCGTCGACCCCCGCCTGCGCGTCGTAGGAGGTGCAGGACCGGTTGAGGTCGACGGTGACGGAGGACCGGCCGTGCACGGTGACGCCGTGCGCGTACCGCCGGCCGTCGACGGACGGCCCGGACCGCTTCCAGACCCAGCTGCTCGCGCCGCTCCGCATCTCGGGTCCCGTCCCGTCCCCGGCGACGTCGTACGCCAGGTCGCTCCACCGGTAGACGGTCGGTGCCGGGGGCGGCGGGGGCGGGGCGGGTGGTGGTGCGGGCGGCGACGGGGGAGCCGGGGTGGGTTCGGGGGCGGGGGTGCGCGGAGGTGTGGGTTTCGGGACGCCGGGGGGCGGGGTGGGCGCCGGCGTGCGGGAGGCCGAGGGGGACGGGCTCGGGCTGGTCCGGGGGGCCGGGGTGGGCGCGGGTGTACCGGCGCCGACGGGCAGCAGCGCGGGCGGCTTCGGCCCGGGGCCCGGCTTCGAGGCGGGGGGCGTGGGATCACCGGGCCGGACGGCCGACGAGGGCGGAGCGGCCGGCCGGGCCGGCCCGGCCTCCTCCTTCGGTGTCTCGCTGCCGGCCAGCGCGAGCGCCACCGCGACGGCGACGCCCACGGCGACCACACCGGCCGCCGCACCGGCCTTCAGCGGCGCGCCGAGCCCCTCGGACACCGCACCGCCGCCGGCACCCCCGGCCCCGCCGGACGAGCCGCCCGCCGCCGCGGCGGCCCCGGCCGCGCCCGCGCCCGTGCCCCCGGCGATGATCCCGGCCGCCTTCGCGTACCCGGCGGCACCGAACCAGCCGATGACGGCGACCGGCACGACGGCCGGGATGCCCCCGGCCACCTCCGCGATCTGGCTCGCCGCCAGCCGGCACTTGGCGCACTCCTCCAGGTGCCCGCGCAGCCCTCGCTCGGCCCGGGTGCGCAGCCGGCCGCGCGCGTAGGTGCCCAGCTGGTCGGCCCAGCGGGCACACTCCTCGTCGGCGGTGAGCGTGGCACTGACGTGGGCCTGGAGGTAGGCCTGCCTGAGTCCCTCGCGGGCCCGGCTGGCCAGGACCCGGGTGCCGTTGGCGTCGAGCCCGAACAGCGTGGCGACCTCGCTGGGGGACTCGTCCTCCACCTCCGTGTGCCACAGCACGGCCTGCCACCGCTCGGGCAGCGACCGGAAGGCCCGCATGGCCATCGACTGCTCGGCCTCGTGCATCGCCCGTACGTCCGCGCCGAGTTCGAGCGTGTCGCCGTCGGACACGTCGGAGCCCCGGGCGGACCCGGCGGCGAACACGGCGAAGTCGTCGACGAGTTGCTCGCGGCGGGCGGACCGCGTCCAGGAGGCGGCCACCCGCCGGACGGAGGTCAGCAGATAGGCACGCACCGCGTGCGCCGGCCCGGCCCCGCCGCGTACCGCCTGCAGCATCCGGGCGAAGACCTCGGCGGTGAGGTCGTCGGCGGTGTGGGCGTCGCGGCAGCAGGTACGGGCGTACCGGCGCACGGCCTGCGCATGGCGCCGGTAGAGCTCCTCGTACGCCGTGTCGTCGCCCGCGCGCATCCGGTCGATCAGATCGGCGTCGGAGGGCGGCAGTTCGCGCGGCGGCGGCAGGACGCCGTCCTCGCGGCCTTCGCGTCCCTCGCGCTGAGCCGGGACCGCACCGTCGTGGGGAGCGGGGGGCGGCACGGCCGCGCGCCCGCCCTGGCTCGGCACCTGGGGCGATACCTCGCCACCGGCCGTGACGTCGCCGCCGCCCCCGTCCGACTCGTCCCGCTCGTCACCGCTCATCGCGGAACGCCCCCGCCAGCCGCCCAACCCGTCCAGACCACCGGGTCAGCGTGCCACAGCGGTCCCCACCGGGAACGCTTGAGCCAGGAGCATCACCCGTCCGTGGGGATCCACCGCACGCCAGTACTGAACGGCACGCGCCCGGGGAAGGATCGCGCCTTCGGGCTCCCTCCGCGCAGCCCTCCGGACCACCGGCGACCGGGGCCGGCGGCACACGCACCGACCACGGTCCCTCGCCGGACGGAAACCGGCCCGCACACCTCTCCCCCGCCTCGCGCGTGAGGCCCGGAGCGCACGCCCCGGGCCTCTTCGCGGCCTCTTCGCGCCACGGCCCTCACGGGCCCCGATGTGCCCGGGGCCCGTACGCACCGCGCCGGTTCACGCCGGTCGCGAGCGCAGTCCCTCCAGCAGGATGTCGAGCAGCCGGGCCGAGGCCGCCGCCTGCTGGGCCGCGTCCGGCAGCGAGGGCGCCGCCGTGGCGATCACCAGCAGGACGTCCGCCACGGACACGTCCGCCCGCAGCTCGCCCGCCGCCCGGGCCCGCTCCACGAGCCGGCCCACGACGTCGAGCAGCGCCGCCGCACCGGCGTCGTCCTCCTCCGCCGCGGCAGCCGGCACCGCCGCCACGGACGCCGGCTCGTCCGGGACGAGCCGCAGCTCAGCCGGTCCGGGCTGCGTCCGCTGCTGCGGCACCCGCGCACCGCCCGCGCCGTCCTCCACGGGCACCCGCAGCACCTGCGGCGGCAGCAGCCGCCCGGCGCCGGAGGCCACCGACGTCCGCAGGAAGCGCGACAGCGCCGACCACGGCTCGTCCTCCTGCCCGAGCGCCGCACGCGCCTGGTCGGTCAGCCGGGAGATCTCCTCCTCGGCTATCCGGCGCACCAGGACGTCCTTGCTCGGGAACCGCCGGTAGACCGTGCCCACGCCGACCCGCGCGCGCCGCGCCACGTCCTCCATCGGCGCGCCGTAGCCCAGCTCGCCGAAGACCTCGCGCGCCGCACGCAGCACGTGCTCCAGATTGCGCTGCGCGTCCACGCGCAGCGGTGTGGTCCGCGCCCCGTCCGGGCGGGCGCCGCCCGGCGTCGCGCTCATCGTCGCGCCGCCCGCGAGAGCGGACACGGTCGACCATCGAGAATCCTGAACATGCATATGCATTCCCCCGGTAATGACGTCTCCCCCCGGAGACACTCCCCGTCAAGCCATCGCGGGACGGGGGAACAGGCCCGGGTCCGCGGGCCCGCCCGTCGCGGACCCGGTGAGCACATCCCCCTACACCCCGTCGACACACGAACATAGTTGAGAGGCAGTCAATTCAGAAGGGGCAGGTTCCGCACAGAGCGCCCACCGATCGGAGCACGGGCCGCATACGTCCGGAATGTGCCCCCGCGCGCCCCCTGCACCACCCGCCCTGACCTGCGGCGGATCCCACCGCCCCGCCCTTTCGGCCAACTACGCGCCGGCTCCCGCCCCGGTCACACAATTCGTCGAGGCTGTGGACAAACGCAAGCGGCGGGTGCGTCATGGGATGGTGAAGGAACGTGCGCGCATTCTCGTTGTCGGTGGCGGCTACGTCGGGATGTACACGGCCCTGCGCCTGCAGCGCAGACTGGGCCGGGAACTGGACCGCGACGAGGTGGAGATCACCGTCGTCACCCCCGACCCGTACATGACGTACCAGCCGTTCCTCCCCGAGGCCGCCGCCGGGGCCATCTCGCCCCGCCACGTCGTCGTGCCGCTGCGCCGCGTCCTCGGCCGGTGCCGCATCATCATCGGCGAGGCCACCGCCGTCGACCACGGCAAGCGCACCGCCACCGTCACCACCCTCGCCACCGAGGAGGAGGGCACGGACGGACAGCGGCTCGCCTACGACCACCTGGTGCTGGCCCCCGGCTCCGTCTCGCGCACCCTGCCCGTCCCCGGCCTCGCCGACCACGGCATCGGCTTCAAGACCGTCGAGGAGGCCATCGGGCTGCGCAACCACGTCATCGAGCAGATGGACATCGCCTCCTCCACCCGCGACCCCGCCGTCCGCGACGCGGCCCTCACCTTCGTCTTCGTCGGCGGCGGCTACGCGGGCGTGGAGGCGCTCGGCGAGCTGGAGGACATGGCCCGCTACGCCGCCCGCCACTACCACAACGTCCGGCCCGAGGACATGAAGTGGATCCTCGTCGAGGCCTCCGACCGCATCCTCCCCGAGGTCGGCGAGGAGATGGGCCGCTACACCGTCACCGAGCTGCGCCGGCGCAACATCGACGTCCGCCTCGAGACCCGCCTGGAGTCCTGCGCCGACCGGGTCGCCGTCCTCAGCGACGGCGCCCGCTTCCCCACCCGCACGGTCGTGTGGACGGCCGGCGTGAAACCGCACCCCGTGCTCGCCGCGACCGACCTGCCCCGCAACGAGCGCGGCCGCCTCCGGTGCACCCCGCAGCTGTCGGTCGAGGGCACCACGCACGCGTGGGCCGCGGGAGACGCCGCCGCCGTCCCGGACGTCACCGCGAAGGAGCCCGGCCGCGAGTGCGCGCCCAACGCCCAGCACGCCGTCCGCCAGGCCGCCGTCCTCGCCGACAACATCGTGCACACCCTGCGCGGCGAACCCCTGACGACCTACGAGCACTCCTACGCCGGGTCCGTCGCCTCCCTCGGCCTGCACAAGGGCGTCGCGCACGTCTACGGACGCAAGGTCAAGGGCTACCCGGCCTGGTTCATGCACCGCGCCTACCACCTCAGCCGCGTGCCCACCTTCAACCGCAAGGCGCGCGTGCTGGCCGAATGGACCCTGGCCGGGCTGTTCAAACGGGAGATCGTCTCCCTGGGCTCACTCGAACACCCGCGGGCCGAGTTCGAACTCGCGGCCGGTGGAAAGCCTTCCCAGGACCCCCCGCGCAACCCGAAGGGGTCGTCCTGACCCGACCCAGGAACTCCCGCGGCCGGCCCGGCGTCTGACGGATGTCGGTCCGGTCCGCGCCCTGCCAGACTGGTCCACCACCGCGGGCGTGCCCCCCACGTCCCGGTGCGGGCCCCCGGGCCCCGGCCGGTTCCGGCCGCCGACCACTACACGAGGCAAGGATTCGTGAACTTCACGCGCTGGAGCGCCCGGCTCCCCGGAACGCAGCGCCGCGCCGCAGCGCGGACCGAGCAGACGGCCTCCCCGGACCGGCGGGGGGACGGCTCCGTGCCCGCCGCCCGCGCCGAGCAGCTGACCGGTGAGGCCCCGCCCGTCCCCGCCGTCGACGAACTGCGGGTGCGCGAGGTCCTCGACCGCGTCCCCTCCCTCGTCGCCCTGGTCCACGGCCCCGACCACCGGATCGCCTACGTCAATGACGCCTACACCACCGCCTTCGGCGTGCGCCCCCTGGGCGAGCGCGCCCGCGAGGCCCTCCCGGAGCTCGACGGACTCGGCCTGTTCCCCCTGCTGGACCAGGTCCAGCGCAGCGGCAGGCCCCGGACGGTCAAGTCCCGCAAGGCGCCCGACGGCCGCTGCTACACCTTCACCTGCACTCCCGTCGCCCAGCGCGACGACGGCAAGGGCGGCAGCGAAGGCCGCGGCGTCCTCGTCTTCGCCACGGACGTCACCGACCACGCCGAAGCGGCCGAACGGCTGCGCGCCAGCGAACGCCGCCAGCGCGAGACGGCCGTCACCCTCCAGCGCTCCCTGCTGCCCCAGGAGCTGGAAGAGCCCGACGACCTGCGCATCGCCGCCACCTACCACCCCGGCGGCACCGAGGCGGCGGTGGGCGGCGACTGGTACGACGTGATCACCCTCGGCGGCGGCCGCACGGCCCTGGTCATCGGCGACGTCATGGGCCGCGGTGTCCGCGCGGCGGCGGTCATGGGCCAGCTCCGCACGGCCGTCCGCGCCTACGCCCGCCTCGACCTGCCCCCGCACGAGGTCCTCCAGCTCCTGGACGGCCTGGCGGCGGAGATCGACGCCCACCAGATCGCCACGTGCGCGTACGCCATCCACGACCCGAACGAGGGCAGGCTCGTCTACTCCTCGGCGGGCCACCTCCCGATCCTCGTCCGCGACGAGAACGGCACGGTCCTGCGCGCCGACGAACCCACCGGCCCCCCGCTCGGCACCGGCGGCTGGATGCACACCTCGGGCTCCGTCCCGCTCGGCCCGGGCTCCACGGCCGTCCTCTACACCGACGGCCTGGTGGAGCGCCGCGACGCCGACCTCGACGAGGGCATCGCCGCCCTGGAGCGCGCCCTGTCCGGCGCCACCGGCACCCCGCAGGTCGTCTGCGACCGCCTGATCCGCTCGGCCGGCGTCACCCCCGACCACGACGACGACGTGGCCGTCCTGGTCCTCCAGCACCCCGCCCGCACGGGCCCGGACAGCGAGCTGTTCCGCAACGCCGCCCTGGAACTGCTGGGCGGTGTGGAGGCGGCCCCCCGCGCGCGTGCCTTCGCCTCCGGCGTCCTGACCAGCTGGCGCTTCCCCGCGGACCTGCACGACCTGGGCGTGCTGGCGACCAGCGAACTGGTCGCCAACTCCCTGCAGCACGGCACCCCGCCCATGCGGCTGCGCCTGCGCCGCACCGACCGCCGCCTGATCATCGAGGTCACCGACGGCGACGACCACCTCCCCAGACGCCGCCGCGCGGAACCGGGCGACGAATCGGGCCGGGGCATCGCCATCGTCGCCACGATCGCCTCGAACTGGGGCTGCCGCCGCACACCGGGCGGCGGCAAGGCGGTGTGGTGCGAGTTCGTCCTGCCCCGCCCCACACCGACCTGACGGGGACGGATCAGACGTCCGCCGAGACGGGCGCCCCGCCCCGCGCCACGACCCGGCTCCTGGCGACCCACGGCTGGTCCTGCGCGTCCGTCAGCTGCCGCCCCAACCGCACGGCCAGCACGGTGATCCCCAGCGAGAACAGCAGGAACGCCACGATGTACGGACCGTGCAGGGATGCCCCGAGCGGTCCGCCCACCGCCGGCCCGACGGCCAGCGCGAGCTGCTTGACCAGGGCGAACGCCGAGTTGTACTGACCGGCCATGCCTTCCGGCGCCAGGTCGGCCACCAGGGGGGCCACGGTCGGCGACAGCATCGCCTCCCCGAGCCCGAACAGGGCGTACGTCGACACGAACGCGGCGGTCGCCATCTCCTGGCTCCCGTGACCGAGTCCCGCGTACCCCGCGACGACCCACGCCACGGCCCAGATCAGGCCCACGGCGGCGATCACCCGCGACCGGCGGCGCCGCTCCACGAACCGCAGGACGGCGAACTGCGCGACGACGATCACCAGCGTGTTGGCGGCCAGCGCGGTTCCCAGCGCGGACGTCGAGATACCGGCGGCCTCGACCCCGTACGCGCTCAGGCCCGACTCGAACTGCCCGTAGCAGGCGAAGAACAGCACGAAGCCGAGCACGCACAGCTGCACCATGGCGCGGTTGCCCAGCAACTGCTTCCAACTGCCCCGGTCCCCACCGACGGGCGCGTCCATCCGCGGCGCGTGCGGCATCCGCACGGTCGCCATCACCACGACCAGCAGCAGGAACATCGCCGCCTCGATCGCGAAGAGCAGCGTGAAGGACGCGGGGCTGCTGGTGTCGACCAGGTGGCCGCCGATGAGGCCGCCGACGCCGAGCCCGAGGTTCTGCAGGAAGAACTGCATGGCGAAGGCACGCGAGCGGGTGTCGGCGCTGGAGCAGTCCACGATCATGGTCGCCAGCGCCGGCTGCATCACGGCCTGGCCCGCTCCCAGCAAGGACGCCGAGACCAGCACGGCCGCCGCGCTGCCGGAGATCCCCAGGCTCAGCGCCCCCAGGGCGGCGGTGACGAGGGCGGTGAGCAGCACCGGCAGCGGACCTCGCCGGACGATGGCTCGTCCGGCGAACGGCAGCACGATCAGTGCGGCCACAGCGAAGACGGCGAGCACCAGACCCGCCGTCATGGCCCCCAGCCCTCGCACCTGCGCCACGTAGACATACAGGTACGGGACCGTGAAGCCGAGCCCGAAAGCGCTGAGTGCGTTGCCCACGTGGATCCGGCGCATCGCAGCGCCCATCGCCCTGGTCACGTTCACCTCTCTCACAAGTTAGGAGTGAAGACTTCGAAGCTAAAGTTCGATACTAAAGAGTACATACTCAAGGACTTCAAGGCAAAGGAGGGCCGTGCCATACTGCGGCCCATGGGCGACACCCCCGGCCCCAGCGAGCCGACCCTCGAAGAGCAGATCGCCGCGTACCAGCGCGAGTTCCAGGACCTCGACCCCCAGGTGGAGCAGATCGTCTCCGCCCTGTCCCGCCTGAACCGCCGCATGAACGTCGCCTACGGCCGCCAGACCGCGGCCCTCGGGATCAGCAACGCCGAGTGGGAGGTCCTCAAGGCCCTCGTCCTCTCCGGCGCCCCCTACCGCCTGGGCCCCAGCGACCTCGCCAAGCGCCTCGGCCTGACGCCGGCCGCGATGACCCACCGGATCGACCGCATGGTCGCCGAAGCACTGGTGACCCGTGAACGGGACGAGACGAACCGCGTCCGCGTCATCGTGGAGCTGACACCGGAGGGGCGAGAGAAGTGGCTGGAGGCGATGCGCCTGGCGTCGGTCTTCGAAGAGGACCTGCTCCAGGACCTGTCCCCGAAGGAGCGCACGGCGCTGGGCGAGGTGCTCACGCGCCTGCTGCGCCGGGTGGAGCACGCCCAGCCGGACGCCGGCGGACGCCTCACCGACCTGGACTGACGCACCGCGAAAAGATCTTGACAGGAGGGGCTTGACACCCCCCAGTCCGGTCCGTAAGGTTCTTCGGGTTGCCACGGAGCCGTAACGGTTCTTCGGCAGCACTTCCGCCGCAGCAGCGGCACCCACCACAGCACGATCGATCCCAGCGGGGTTGTATTCGGCACGCCCGAATTCAATTCGAATGGGACTCGACGCCCTGATCGAATCCGCTTCGGCTTCGATTTTGGATCGCCGAGAGACCGCGCTAAGGTTGGACACGTCGGAACGGCCCAACGGCCGCTAGGACAAGCCCCTCTGACTGGGAATCAGGCCCGAAAGGATCTGATAGAGTCGGAACCGCCGGAAAGGAAACCGCGAGAGCGGAAACCTGGAAAGCACCGAGGAAATCGGATCGGAAA
>NZ_JBIRHH010000005.1:0-44878 GCF_044328425.1 Streptomyces sp. NPDC017943
GCGGTGTGGAACATCGACTCCTTCGACCAATGGGGCGTCGAACTCGGCAAGGTCCTCGCCAAGCGCGTCGAACCCGCCCTCACCGAGGGCGCGGACGTCCCCGGTCTCGACCCGTCCACGGCCGCGCTGGTGGCCGCCTACCGCAATCTTCGGGAAGTGAACTGACATGCAGATCGGTCTTGTGGGTCTCGGCAAGATGGGCGGCAACATGCGCGAGCGCCTGCGCAACGCCGGCCACACGGTCGTCGGCTACGACACCGACCCCGAGAAGTCCGACGTCGCCGGCCTGGCCGAACTGGTCAACGCGCTGGAGGCGCCCCGGACCGTCTGGGTCATGGTCCCGGCCGGCGGTGCCACCCAGCACGTCATCGACCAGCTGGCGGGCCTGCTCAAGCCGTACGACACGGTGGTCGACGGCGGCAACTCCCGCTGGACGGACGACGAGAGGCACGCCGAGGAGCTGGGCAAGCGCGGCATCGGCTTCGTCGACGCGGGTGTCTCGGGCGGCGTGTGGGGCCTGAAGAACGGCTACGCGCTGATGGTCGGCGGCGAGAAGGAGACCGTCGACCGGCTGCAACCGATCTTCGACGCGCTCAAGCCGGAGGGCCCCTACGGCTACGTCCACGCCGGCCGGGTGGGCGCCGGGCACTTCGCCAAGATGGTCCACAACGGCATCGAGTACGCCATGATGCAGGCCTACGCCGAGGGCTGGGAGCTGCTGGAGGCCGTGGACTCGGTGGACAACGTCCGCGAGGTGTTCCGGTCCTGGCAGGAGGGCACCGTCATCCGCTCCTGGCTGCTGGACCTCGCGGTCAACGCCCTCGACGAGGACGAGCACCTGGAGAACCTGCGCGGCTACGCCCAGGACTCCGGCGAGGGCCGCTGGACCGTGGAGGCGGCGATCGACAACTCCGTCCCGCTGCCCGCCATCACCGCCTCGCTGTTCTCCCGGTTCGCCTCGCGGCAGGACGACTCGCCGCAGATGAAGATGATCGCGGCGCTGCGCAACCAGTTCGGCGGGCATGCCGTCGAGTCCGCGAAGAAGGCGTAGGCGTGGGCGATCTGCTGCTGGTCCGCCACGGCGAGACGGAGTGGAGCCGGAGCGGACAGCACACCAGCTTCACCGACCTGCCGCTCACCCCGCGCGGTGAGAAGCAGGCGGCGTCGCTGGCGCCGCTCCTGGCGGACCGCTCCTTCGCCCTGGTCCTCACCAGCCCGCTCGGCCGTGCCGTGCGCACCGCCGAGCTGGCGGGGGTGACCGGGGCGGAGCGGGACGCGGACCTGCACGAGTGGTACTACGGCGCCTACGAGGGCGTCACCACCGAGGACATCCACCGCACCCGCCCCGGCTGGGACCTGTGGACCGACGGCGGCCCGCCCGGGCCCGACGGCGAGCCGGGCGAGTCCCCGCAGGAGGTCGGCGCCCGCGCCGACCGGGTGCTGTCCCGGGTGACGGACGCGCTGCCGGGCGGCGACGTGCTGCTGGTGGCGCACGGCCACTTCCTGCGCGTGCTGACCGCCCGCCGGCTGGGCCTGCCCCCGGCGGAGGGCCGGCTGTTCCGGCTGGAGACGGGCACGGTGTGCCGGCTGTCGACGGAGCACGGCCGTCCGGTCGTCGCGGAGTGGAACACCCGGCCGTGACCCCCTCTCGCCGGAGGCGCACCACCGCCTCCGGCGAGACGCCCTCCGTCGGGACCGGGCAGGCCCCTTCGCTGAGGGAGAAAAGCCCGCCCGGGCTGGGTAGGCCGGTTCTGACCTCGACGGACGCGACGGAAGAGGAGCGATGGCACAGCTGCGGCAAGAGGTCGGACCGGAGGCGGCGGGGCTGGATCCGCGGGCCCTGGACCGGCTGGACGGGCACCTCGCCCGCTTCGTGGACGCGGGACGTCTGCCGGGCTTCCTGCTGTCCGTGGCCCGCGGCGGGCGCGTCGCCCACCTGACCACCCACGGCCTGCGCGACATCGCGGCCGGGCTCCCCGTCGAGCCGGACACACTGTGGCGCGTCTACTCGATGACCAAGCCGGTCACCGCGGTCGCCGTGCTGCTGCTCGTGGAGGAGGGCCGGCTCTCCCTGGACGACCCGGTCGCCACCCACCTGCCGGCCTTCGCCAACCCCCGGGTGTACGTCGGCGGCTCCGGCCCCGACGTCACGACCCGCCCGGCCGACGGCCCGATCCGCATCCGGCACCTGCTGACCCACACGGCGGGCCTGACCTTCGGCTTCTACCACACCCACCCCGTCGACGCCCTGTACCGCGCGGCGGGTCTGGAGTCGTCGGTGCCGCCGGGGGCCGACCTGGCCGGGACGATCGAGGTGTACGCGAGCCTGCCGCTGCAGTTCGAGCCCGGCACCCAGTGGAACTACTCCGTGGCCGCCAACGTCCTGGGGCGGGTCGTCGAGGTGGTCTCCGGGCAGCCGCTCGACGCGTTCTGCGCCGAGCGGATCTTCGGTCCCCTCGGGATGACCGACGCGGGCTTCCACGTCACGGACGAGCAGGCCTCCCGGCTGTGCGAGATGTACGGGGAGAAGGAGGGCGGCGGCATCGAACCGGCCCCCGGACTGCCGTTGCGCGGCCGGCCCCGCTTCCTCTCCGGCAGCGGCGGCATGGTGTGCACGGCGTACGACTACCACCGCTTCATGGAACTGCTGCGCCGCCGGGGCGAGGTGGACGGTGTGCGCCTCCTGGCCCCGGCGACGGTGGACCTGATGACGCGCAACCACCTGCCCGGCGGCGCCGACCTGCGTGCCTTCGGCAGCCGCCCCGCCCACGACGAACCGGGCAACGACGGCATGGGCTTCGGCTTCAACTGCTCCGTGGTGATCGACCCCGCCCGCACCCGGGTCCCGTCCGGGCCCGGTGCCTACGGCTGGAGCGGGGTGGCCACGACGACCTTCTGGGTCGACCCGGGGCGCGACCTGACGGTGCAGTTCATGTCGCAGGTGCGGCCCAGGACCTCGCACACGCTCTTCCAGGACCTCAGGCGGCTCGTCCACGAGGCCCTGACGGACTGAACCGCCGACGGCCGCCCGTCCGACGGGTGCCCGTGTCACTCCTCCCGGTCGAGGCCGTGCGCGCGCACGGCCTCGCGGAAGCGGTCCAGGCAGCGCCCCCAGGGCCCGGACACGCCGAAGTCGAGCAGGAGGGGCAGGAGAGCCGCGGAGAAGTCGGTGCTGGACTCCAGCGGCAGCAGCGAGGGCAGGTTGTCGATGGCGATGAGGTCCAGCGGCGGGGTGTCGCGCAGTCGGCGGGCGGGCGCGTCCCAGTCGGTGGTCTCGTCGTAGACCGGCAGGACGTTCAGCGGTGAGCCGACGTCGCAGGTCACGTCGCACAGCGTGCGCAGGCGCCGGCCGGGGTCGTCGAGGTCCGGCTCGCGGACGAAGGGCGGGACGGGGGTGGTGGCGAGCACCGCGTTCACCATCACGTCGTGCCGGAGCAGCGCCGGGCGGTCCAGGTCCCGGGTCTCGGCCAGGTCCCAGCAGGTGGGGTCGGTGCCGGCCGCCGCGAAGGCCAGGCGGGCACCGCGACCGCTGCGCCCGAGCGCACCGACGACCAGTGCGGTGAACTCCTCGTCG
Source organism: Streptomyces sp. NPDC017943 (assembly GCF_044328425.1). NCBI lineage: Bacteria > Bacillati > Actinomycetota > Actinomycetes > Kitasatosporales > Streptomycetaceae > Streptomyces > Streptomyces sp. NPDC017943. Next base: position 3,575 of record NZ_JBIRHH010000005.1, read on the forward strand.
CCGGCAGCGGGTTCCAGCCTCTCGTCGAGTTCCTTCTTCGTCGTGGGCGTCAGCGGCGCCCGCAGCCGCCCCCGGTGCTGCAGGACGGCCAGGGCGGCCCCCAGGTACCCGGCCCAGAAGCCGAAGGCCGCCAGGCGCCGCCCGGTGTCGTCGACCAGGTACTCCAGGTCGTACAGCGCCCCGCCCCCGGCGGTGAAGCGGCGCAGCAGCCCGGCCGCCTGGGGCTGGCCCTTGTAGGCGTGACCGAAGAAGACGTGCCGGTGGGTCAGCTCGGCCGGCTCGTCGGGCAGTTCCTTCAGTCCGAGCACGACGGCGTCCGGGGGCGCCGACACCCACGAGCCGGCGGGTGCCACCCGGCAGCCGGCCGCCGCGTAGTCCTCGATCGGGAAGACGCGCTGCGGGGACTCCTCAACGGTCAGTGCCGCACCGTTCCCGACGAGCCGCCGGGCGTCGTCGGGAACGATCGGTGTGCGTCGCTCGGTCGTGCGGGCCTCGTGGCGCAGCCACAGGTGGAGCTCGGTCATACCGGGTGGGCCTCCGGACGTGAGGTGCCGGCCGCGGCGAGGCCGGCGCTCAAGGGGCGGACGTCCACGAAGCGTACGCGGCCGGGCCGCCGGTCGCGTGCGGATCGAACCAGGTCGCCCGGCGTGCCCGGGCCCGCCCCTCCGGCCGGTCAGGAGGAGCTGACCACCGCGTCCAGGTGGGGCAGGTGGTGGTCCAGCCGTTCCCGCTTGGTGCGCAGGTAGGTGATGTTGCTCTCGCACGGCGGGATCAGCAGGGGCACCTGCTCGGCGACCGCGATGCCGTGGTCGACCAGTGCCTCCCGCTTGCGCGGGTTGTTGGACATCAGCCGGACCGAGCGCACGCCCAGGTCGTCGAGGATGCGGGCGGCCACCCCGTAGTCGCGGGCGTCGACCGGCAGCCCGAGGGCGAGGTTGGCCTCCACCGTGTCCAGGCCCTCCGCCTGCAGGGCCATGGCGCGGAGCTTGGCGAGCAGGCCGATGCCCCGGCCCTCGTGCCCTCGGAGGTAGACCACGACCCCGGCGCCCTCCGCGGCGACCGCGCGCAGGGCGGCGTCCAGCTGGTCGCCGCACTCGCAGTGCTGGGAGCCGAACGCGTCACCGGTCAGGCATTCCGAATGCAGACGGACCAGGACACCGTCCGCGCCTATCTCACCGTGGACGAGGGCCACCTGTTCGTCCCCGCGGTCGTGGTCGAGATAGCCGACGGCCTGGAATTTCCCGTAGACGGTGGGCAGGGGGGCATTCACGACGCGTTCCACGCCGGTCCGCTGCGGGGACTTCTTGCCGAGTACGCCCATTTTTTCTGTCATGATTCTCGAGTTCCTAAGCAGAGACGAAAGGCCGTGACGTGATGAGTGATCTGGTGCCGGCGGACACCACGGAAGACGTACGGATGCGGGGAGCCGGTGTCTCACGGCAGGTCGCGGTGCTTCCCGTGGGGAGCTTCGAGCAGCACGGTCCGTACCTCCCGCTGGCGACCGACACCCTCGTCGCCTGTGCCGTCGCGCGGGAGATAGCCGGCGCGTACCCGGTGCACCTCCTTCCTCCGGTGACGATCTCCTGCTCGCACGAGCACGCGGCCTGGCCGGGGACGGTGAGCATCTCGGCGGTGACCCTCCACGCGGTGGTGCGGGACATCGCGGCCTCGCTGCGCCGCTCCGGGGTCGAGGCCCTGGTGGTGGTCAACGGGCACGGCGGCAACTACGTGCTGGGCAACGTCGTCCAGGAGGCCTCCGCCCGCGGGGAGCGGATGGCCCTCTTCCCGGCCGCGGAGGACTGGGAGGCGGCGCGCCGGCGGGCGGGCGTGGTCACCTCGCTGCTGACCGACATGCACGCGGGGGAAATCGAGACGTCCGTCCTGCTGCACGCTCATCCCGAAATGCTCCGGCCCGGATATGAGACTTCCGATTTCGTCGCTGACGACCGTCGCCATCTCCTCACCCTCGGCATGTCCGGCTATACCGATTCCGGTGTCATCGGGCGGCCTTCACTGGGTTCGGCGGAAAAGGGGAAGGAACTCCTGGCGAGCCTGGCGGAATCCTTCGGGACGTATTTCTCGATGATGACCTCCGACGCGTAGCCGGCCGCCGGGACGCGACCGGGCACCGGGTCCGCCGCGGCGGACCGGGTCCCGGCACGCAGTCCCGCGCACCAGCGGCCGACGAGCACGACGACGCCGGGCAGGCTCGCCACGAGGCTCAGCACCCCGTAGACCACCGCGACGGCGAGCCCTCGGCCGGCACCCAGGCCGGCGGCGCCGAACGCCCAGGCGGTGACGCCCTCCCGCGGGCCCCAGCCGCCGACGTTCAGCGGCAGGCCCATCGCCAGCAGGGCGAGGACGGCGAGGGGCAGCAGGACGGCCACGGAGGCGGCGGTCCCGGCGACGCGGGCGGCGAGGACGAACATGGCGACGTAACCCGCCAGCACCACCACGGAGGAGACGACCACCGCGGGCCCGTTGCGCCGGGACAGCAGCCCTTCCCGGGCCCCGGCGAGCGTCGCCCGCAGCCGTCCGCCCCGGCGCGGGGACCCCGCGCGGTTCATGCGCAGGGCCAGCACGACGGCGAGCGCGCCGAGGGCGGCCAGGCCCGCGAGCGGGGCGGTGTGCCGGGCCTCGGCCAGGACCGGAGACGGCATGGTCAGCAGCACCACGGCCCCGGCGGCGAACAGGGCGACCTGCCCGGCCGCCCGCTCCAGGACGACGGCCTTCACACCCCGCCGTAGGTCGCCCTCGCTCTGCCCGTGCCGCACGGCCCGGTGCACGTCGCCGAGGATGCCGCCGGGCAGGGCGGCGTTCAGGAACAGTGCCCGGTAGTAGTCGGCCACGGCCGTCCCGAACGGCAGCCGGATCCGCAGCCCCCGGGCCACGGCCGTCCACCGCCAGGCGCTGCACACGGTGGTGACGAGCCCGATGCCGAGCGCGAGCATCACGGCCCCGGCGTCGATCCGCCGCAGACCGTCCAGGAAGACCCCGGTGCCCAGGCGCCAGAACAGCACGCCGAGGATGGCGACGCCCGCGGCGGTGCCGAGGTGCGTACGGACCCTGGGCGAGGCCAGACGCGCCAGGGCGGCACGGAGGGGCCGCGCCATCGCAGCGGCCCCGCCCGACGGCACCGCGCGTACTCCCGGGGCCGGTGCGGTCATGACGCTCCGCCCACCGGAGGGCACAGGGCCAGGAGGTCGGTGTGGTGGACGGTGACGCTCAACTCGCCCGCGGCGCACGCCTCCAGCCGGTCGGCCAGATACGCGTCGGCCCGCGCCTTCAGCCCGGGCCGTTCCTCGACGGCTGCGCCGACCCAGCCCCGAAGCCACTGCTCGGTCAGCGCGGCCTGCTCCGGCCCGAGCCGCCAGGGGCTCGGATGCAGCCGGACGGTCGCGCCGTGCTCGGAGAACGCCTCGGCCGCCGCCGTCACCGCGTCGGGGCCGAGCAGGCCGTCCCGGCGCTGGTGGTCGTTGAACGCCTGCGCGATCTCCTGGTCCAGCGGGTGCGCCGGCGTCAGCTCCACGCGTCCGGCGACGGACAGGGTCAGCAGGGCGGGGCACCCCGCTCCGGCACACGCGGCGGCGAGCGTTTCGATCTCCTCGCGCGTGAGGACGTCGAGCAGGGCGGACGCGGTGACCAGGGACGCCCCCTGGAGGGCGTCCGGGGTGAGGCGGGCGACGTCGCCGCGCCGCGTCTCCACCGAGACCCGGCTGCCGTCGGCGGCCGAGCGCGGGGAGGCCACGGCGGCGAAGTGCAGCAGGTAGGGGTCGCGGTCGTGCAGGATCCAGTGCTGCGCACCGTCGAGGCGGGGCGCGAGCCAACGGCCCATCGAGCCGGTGCCGCAGCCCAGGTCGTGGACGACGGCCCCGCCCGGCCCGCCGGGCGTGTCGGCGAGCCGGGTCCGCAGCGGGTCGAGCAGATCCTGCGCCCGTGCCGCTGCGTCGGCCGGTTCGCGCAACTGCAGCCACTCCGGCGCGTAGCGCGGCGGGTCGTCGGGGTCGGCCTCGCGCAGCTTCACAGTGGGCCGCGAGCCCGGCCTGCCGCTGGGGCCGGCGCCGGGGATGACCCCGCCGGGGGTCGTCCAGGGGACGGCGGGCAGGGGGCCGTGACCGGCCTCCGCCCGCGCGGGGCCCTCGCCGCCCGCGCTCTCGTCGTCCATCGCCTCGACCGCCTCCCCGGGGCCCGGCCGCGCCGGTATCGTCCCGCTGTTCCGGGTCGTCGTCGGGTTCGTCATGCGGCCCTCCGGGGCTCGGTCGGCAGCCGGCGCAGCACCGCCGCCAGGCTCTGTGCGGTGGTCGCCCAGCCGCCGAGGGCGGCGCGACGGCTGCGGGCCGCGGCCTTGAGCCGGCGCCGTACGTCCACCTCACCGAACCAGCCGCGCAGTTCGGCGGCGATCGCGGCGGGGTTCTCCGGCGGCACCAGGATGCCGGGCACCCCGCCGTCGGGAGCGCGGCCGACCGCCTCCGGCAGCCCGCCCACGTCCGTCGCCAGCACGGGGATGCCCCGGGCCAGCGCCTCGGTCACGGCCATGCCGTACGTCTCCGCGTAGGAGGTGAGGACCATCAGGTCGGCGGTGGCGTAACTCGCGTCGAGCGCGGCGCCGGTCCTCGGCCCGGCCAGCTCCAGCCGGTCCTCCAGCCCGTGGCGGGCGATCAGGGACCGCAGATGTGCGACGTACTCCGGGTCCTGGTTCAGCCCGCCGACGCACACGCAGCTCCACGGCAGGTCGGCCACCGCGGCCAGCGCCTCCACCAGCCGGTGCTGGCCCTTGCGCGGGGTGACGGCGGCCACGCACAGCAGCCGGGACACCCCGTCGGTGCCGGGTGCGAGCGGCGCGATGTCGGCACCGGGGGCCGCGACGTGCACCCGCTCGGGGGGCAGTCCGTGGTGCGCGACGAGCCGGCGGACGGCCCAGTCGCTGGTGGCGACCACCGCGGGCACCGCCCGCAGCACGGTCCGCTCCCGGGCGTCCAGTTCCGCGGCCACGACCGGGTCGAGACCGGTCTCGTCGCCGAGCGGCAGGTGGACGAGGACGGCCATGCGCAGCCGCTCCGTCTCCGGCACGACGATCTCCGGCACCCCGCAGGCCACGAGCCCGTCGAGCAGGACGACGGCCCCGTCGGGCAACGCGGCCAGCGTGCGGGCCAGTTCCGTACGGGCCTCGGCCCCGGGCCGGGGCCACTCACCGGCGACCGCGTGCTTGGTCGCCTGCCAGCCGAATCCGGGCAGGTCGAGGCAGACCCGGCGGTCGTAGGCGTTGCCGCCGCTGGGCGCCGCGGGGTCGTCGACGCCGCCCGGCAGCACGAAGTGCACGGTGCGCAGGGACATGGGGATGATCTCGGCGTTCTTCAGGGGGGCGTGCTGCACGGGAACATAATTCAGCCGCGCGGGCGCCGGCCCGCTCTGCCCGGGCCGTTCGACGGTCGTGTCGGTCACAGCGCACGCTCGTAACTCGCCCAGGCGATGTGCGACTCGTGCAGGGTGACCGCGAGGCCGGCGATGCCCTTGGCGCCCTCGCCCAGGGCCCCCTTGTGGATCCGCTCGGCGAGCCGGTCGGCGATGACCTTGGCGAGGAACTCCGTGGAGGTGTTGACCCCGGCGAAGTCCGGTTCGTTGTCGAGATTGCGGTAGTTCAGCTCGCTGACGACCGCTCCGAGTTCCTGGGTGGCGAGCCCGATGTCGACGACGATGTTGTCCTCGTCCAGCTGTTCGCGCCGGAACGTGGCGTCGACGAGGAACGTGGCCCCGTGCAGGCGCTGCGCCGGTCCGAAGACCTCGCCGCGGAAGCTGTGGGCGATCATGATGTGATCGCGGACGGTGATGCTGAACAACGGACGACCCTCCAGGTGCGGCGCGTCTGCTCCCCCGCTGATGGCTGCCGGGGATGCCGTGTAGTACGGCTCCTTCCCTTCCCCCGTTCAGTCTCCGCTACGTCTTTTTGCAAGGTCAGGCGCCGGTGTGCCGGTGACGTCCTGCACTTCCGTCACCCGTGCCGTATCGGATGCGGTGGCACAGCGCCGGGATCTCGCCCGAGGCCAGCTTCGGCAGCACGTCCGGCAGGTCCTCGAAGGCCGACTCCCCGGTGATCAGGGCGTCCAGGGCCGGGTCGGCGAGCAGGTCGAGCGCGAGGGCCAGACGGTCGGCGTAGGTGCGGCCGGGGCGGGCCGGGGAGACGGTGCCGACCTGGCTGGAGCGGATGGTCAGGCGCCGCGAGTGGAAGCCCTCGCCCAGCGGCAGGCTCACGGTCCGGTCGCCGTACCAACTCAGCTCGATGACGGTGCCCTCGGCGGCGAGGAGTTCCAGGGAGCGGGCCAGTCCCTGCTCGGTCGCGCTGGCGTGCACCACCAGGTCGCAGTCGCCGAGGGCGTCCTGTGGGGCCGCGAAGCCGACACCCAGCGCCTCGGCGATGCCGGCGCGGGACGGGTCGGCGTCGACCAGCTGAACGCGCACGCCGGGGAAGCGTCCGAGCAGGGCGGCGACCGAGCAGCCGACCATGCCGCCGCCGACCACCGCGATCCGGTCGCCGAGCAGGGGCGCCGCGTCCCACAGGGCGTTCACCGCGGTCTCCACCGTCCCCGCGAGCACGGCCCGTTCGGCGGGCACCCCGTCGGGCACGGGCGTCACGGCGCTCGCCGGCACGACGTACCGGCTCTGGTGCGGGAAGAGGCAGAACACCGTCCGGCCGGCGAGCGACGCGGGCCCCTCCTCGACCACGCCGACGCTGAGGTAGCCGTACTTGACCGGCCCCGGGAAGTCGCCCTCCTGGAACGGCGCCCGCATGGCCGTGTGCTGCCCGGCGGGCACGCCGCCGCGGAAGACGAGCGTCTCGGTGCCGCGGCTGACCCCGGAGTACAGCGCGCGGACCAGCACCTCGTCCGTGCCCGGCGTGGGCACCTCGACGTCCCGGACGACGCCCCGCCCGGGCGCGTCGATCCAGAACGCGCGTCCCGTCTGCTTCATCGAAGTCCTCCTGAACGATCGGCAACCGGCGTGCGTACCGAGGGGTGCACGGGCCGCGCACAAGGTAGCGGCCTTGATCGACTCTGTCACACGGCCGGAGGGTGTTCGGTGGCCCTGAACAACACGTACGACGCGAGGCTCGTCCAGCAGGAGACCGCCCTGGGGGCGGGTGTGCAGGTGCTGCTGCTGGCCCTGATCGGCACGGCGATCGGGATGGGCCCGGCGGGCTGGCTGAGCGGCCTCGCGTTCGCGTTCGCCACCTGGGCGGTGCTCTCGCGGGCGCTGCACCGGTCGGGTCTGCGCAGCTTCGGCGCGGCGAACCGGGTCACCCTCGGCCGGGCCACCCTCGTCGGCGGCGTCACCGCCCTCGTGGCGGACTCCTTCCGGAGTGCGCCGCCCGTGTCGCTGCTCGTCGGCCTGACCGCGGTGGCGCTGGTCCTGGACGGCGTCGACGGCAAGGTGGCCCGCCGCACCGGCACCTCGACCCCGCTGGGCGCGCGCTTCGACATGGAGGTGGACGCCTTCCTCATCCTGGTGCTGAGCGTGTACGTGTCGACGCGGCTCGGCCCGTGGGTGCTGCTGATCGGCGGCATGCGGTACGTCTTCGTCGCCGCCGCCCGGGTCTGGCCCTGGCTGACGGCGGCCCTCCCGCCGAGCACCGCACGCAAGACGGTCGCCGCGTTGCAGGGGGTGCTCCTGCTGCTGGCGGGCGCCGGACTGCTGCCGTACGCCGCGAACTTCGCGGTGGCCGCGCTGGCCCTGGCTCTGCTCGTCTGGTCGTTCGGGCGGGACGTGCTGTGGCTGTACCGCAGGCAGCGCGCCACGACCGCGCGGCGCGGGCACTCGCCGGCACCGCGCCCGGTCCCGGAACTGGTCGCGGGCTGAGCGTCACCTCCCGAACGGCCCAAGCGATTTGACAGCACGGTCCCCCACTCCCTAAATCTGTCGACATGACATCCATTTTCAAAACGGTGGAACGGTCGTGAGGGTCGCGTTCGTCGGCAAGGGCGGCAGCGGCAAGACCACGCTGTCGGCGCTCTTCTCCCGCCATCTGGCGTGCTCCGGTGCCCCGGTCCTCGCCATCGACGGCGACATCAACCAGCACCTGGCCGAGGCGCTCGGCGGCGAGGAGGTGGCGGCCCCTCCCCTCGGCGCGCACCTGACCGACATCAAGGACCTGCTGCGCGGCAGCAACCCGCGCATCCCGTCCGCCGAGGCGATGATCAAGACGACCCCGCCGGGCCGCGGCTCCCGCCTCCTGCGCCCGCTCGGCGACGACGCCCTGCACGCCCGCCATGTGGGCCGGGCCGGTGGCGTCCCGCTCATGGTCACGGGCGAGTTCGACGACGCGGACCTCGGCGTGGCCTGCTACCACTCCAAGCTCGGCGGGGTGGAGCTGTACCTGAGCCATCTGGTGGACGGCCCCGGCGAGTACGTCGTGGTGGACATGACCGCCGGCGCCGACGCCTTCGCCTCCGGCCTGTTCACCCGTTTCGACCTCACGTTCCTGGTGGCGGAACCGACCCGGAAGGGCGTGTCGGTCTACCGCCAGTACCGCGACCACGCCGAGCAGTTCGGCATCCGCATCGCCGTCGTCGGCAACAAGGTGACCTGCGAGGACGACCTGCTCTTCCTCAAGCAGCAGGTCGGGGACGACCTGCTGACGCACCTCGTGCAGTCCCCCTGGGTCCGCGCGGCGGAACAGGGCCGCACCGAACCGGGCCCCGACGCCCTGGTTTCCCTGGAACCGCACAACCTCCACGCCCTGCGCGTCCTGCGCGAGGCGGTCGACGCCGAGACCCGCGACTGGGACCGGCTGCACCGCCACGCGGTGGAGTTCCACCTGCGCAACGTCCGCGCGTGGGCGGACGCACGGACGGGCGAGGACCTGGCGGCCCAGGTCGACCCGGAGTACGTCCCGGGCCCGGCGGCGCTGGACTGAGAGCCGCGCTACTCGATCCCGGTGGCGTCGAGGAGCCGGACCACGTCCTTGCGCCGGTAACCGAGCAGCCGGGCACGGCCGGCGGCCATCAGCACCAGATGCGCGACGATCTCGGCCGCATGTCCGTCCTTGTGGGCCGCGCCGCACCACTCCTGGGGCTTGTCGACGCCCAGGCTGTTCATCACCAGCCCGTGCGTGCGGCGCACCTCCGCGACGGTACCGGCGACCGCGTCCACGAGCGTCCTGCCCGGCCGCTCACACTCCAGGGCGAACCATCCGCGGTCGACGGCGACGCAGCCCTCGGGTGGACGCGCCCGCAGCCCCGCGTACCGCTCGTCGCCGCTCGGCGCGTCCCCGAACTCCTCGTGCACCAGGGTGAACCGGTGGAACCCGGAGCGCGCCGGAGGCGGTGGCGGGCTGTACTCCCACCCCGCGTCCTCGTACAACTGCCGCTTCACCTCCTCGGCGTCGGCCAGCGTCACGGTGAACCCGTTCGCCTCGTTGCGCCCGGTCGTCGTGCCGTCCTGGTTCCGGTGGAAGTGCAGGCCCATGATGTGCTCCCGTCGCTGTGCCGGTGAGGGGACGGCGAGTCCCCTCACCAGCACGAACGGCCGACGGTGGGGGCGGGTGCCCGCTCCGGGACGCATCACCCGAACGTGTGGTCGCCGCTGCGGGGCGGCGGGCGTCAGCCCTTCTGCTCCACCCGCACCCAGTCCACCTCCGCCCGCACTCCCCCGCCGGCGATCCGGTCCACGCTCGACTGCGGCAGGCCCCAGTACGGGGTCGTGACCTTGTTCCAGCCGGCCGGGTACGCGCCGCCCAGGGCGAGGTTGAGGATGACGTACTGGTGGTGGTCGAAGACCCACTGGCCGCGGGTGGACTCCAGCTTGTTGCGGGTCGTCTCCTGGACCAGGCGGTCGTCGACAGAGAAGCGCATCGCCGTGGGGGTCCACTCGACCGCGTACGTGTGCCACTGGTCCGCCCGGCCGCCCCCGGGGTACGTCTGGCGGGCGCCGATGTTGCCGTCGGCCGAGTAGCCGGGGCCGTGCAGGGCGGTGCTGGTCCAGTCCGCGTAGCCGATGTTCTCCATGATGTCGGTCTCGCCGGAGGACGGCCAGCCGACCGAGGGGTCGTCGACGTCGCTGCCCAGGAGCCAGAACGCGGGCCAGAAGCCGTCGCCGACGGGGAGTTTCATGCGGGCGCTGACCTTGCCGTAGGTGAAGTCGAAGCGGGTGTGGGTGTCGATACGGCCGGAGGTGAAGTCGTAGGTGGCGCCGCCCGCCCGGGTGCAGCCCTTGCAGTACTTGGCCGACAGCACCAGCGCGCCGTTCTCGGTGCGCAGGGTGTCCGGTGAGTCGACGTACGCCTGCGCCTCGCCGTTGACCGGGCCCATCTCCGTGCCGGTGCGCACCACCCGCCACTTGGAGCGGTCGAGCCCGGAGGTGGTGAAGTCGTCGAAGAACGTGGTGCGGTAGGCGCCGGGCTGCTCGGCGGGCAGCGGCGGGTACGCGGCCGTCGCGCTGCCGCCGGTGCCCCAGACCTCGAACTCGTAGAGCGAGTAGCCGAACTGGGCCGTGGCGGGGGCGGGGTTGAAGAAGGAGCGGCGTTCCTTGCCGAGCATGCGGACGTAGCGGCCCGTGACGGGTTGCGGCAGGCGGATCGAGTCGTGCAGGCCGACCGCCTCCGCCGGTGACTTCACGTTGGCGCGGCGCGTGGCGACCTCGGCGGACGAGGGGCGGTACACCGTGCGCCAGGTGCGGTTGTCGTCGGAGACCTGGACTTCGTAGTCGACGGCGTAGGCCGCCTCCCAGTAGAGGTCGACCGTGTCGATGGTGGAGGTGGCGCCCAGGTCGACGGAGACCCAGCGGTCCGCGTTCCAGTCGCTCGACCAGCGGCTGATGTCGGCCTTGAGGTCGGCGGGCCGGCCGCCGTCCGTGACGTACGCCGGGGAGTTGCCCGCGTGCTGGTGGTAGTTGGCGTACGCCGGGTGGTGGAGCGCGAGGTTGGTGCGGGTCGTGGAGGCGGGGGCCGGTTCGCCGCCGTAGATCTTCATGGACCACAGCGAGTAGCCGTAGGGGGTGGCGCGTTCCACGCCGCGGAGGCGGACGTAGCGGGCGGTGACCTCCTGGGGGTGGGTGTGCGCGGTGACCGAGCCGCCGGTGCCGGCCGTCTCGGTGAAGAAGGGCGTCCACTCGGTGCCGTTCCTGGAGGACTCCAGGACGTAGCGCTTGCCGTAGGCGGCCTCCCAGTCCAGGACGACGCGGTCGACCCGGATCGTGGAGCCGAGGTCGACGCGGATCCAGGCGTTGTCGGCGAAGTCGCTGGACCAGCGGGTGCTGCCGTTGCCGTCGAAGGCGCGGCCCGGGGCGGTGTCGGGGTTCTCGCTGCCGGAGGCCGTGACGGCGGCCGGGTTCACGGCGTACGCGGCGGCCGCGCGGTCCGTGTCCCAGGCCGCGGCCGCGGCGGCGGACGGCGGGGCGGGGGCCGCGAAGGCCGGGCCCGCGGAGAGCAGGGTCAGCGCGGCGAGGGCGGTCAGGAGGGTGCGGGGCGTACGGGACGGCATGGCTGACTCCTCCGGTGGGGGACGTGCCTACAGGGGTGTACTGACGTGCACCTGACAGTCGCGGGAGGTGAAGCCGGGGTGGGCGTGGACTCCCGCGTTCCTCGCCCACCCCGGCGTCGGTGGTTCAGGCCGCCTTGCGCGCCTGATTCCGGTGGGAGCGGACCACGTCGGCGTACCGGTGGCCCGTGCCCTTGATCGTGCGGCGCTGCGTCGCGTAGTCGACGTGGACCAGGCCGAATCGCTTCTCGTAGCCGTAGGCCCACTCGAAGTTGTCCAGCAGGGACCAGGCGAAGTAGCCGGCCAGCGGGGCGCCCTTGCGGGCGGCCGAGGCGCAGGCCGCGAGGTGGCCCAGCAGGTAGTCCTGCCGTTCGGGGTCGTCGACGGTGCCGTCGGGGCGGACGACGTCGAGGAAGGCCGAGCCGTTCTCCGTGACGTACAGCCGGCGCGCCCCGTAGTCCTCGGTGAGGCGCAGCAGCAGCGTCTCGATGCCGCTCGCGTCGATCTCCCAGTCCATGCCGGTGCGCGGGACGCCCTCGCGGCGCACGGCACGGGCGAAGGGCGCCGGGCCCTCCGGGTCGTCGGCGACGGTCTGCGGGAAGTAGTAGTTCAGGCCCAGCCAGTCCAGCGGCGCCGCGATCACCGCCGAGTCGCCCGGCTGCTCCGGGAGTTCGACGCCGTAGACCTCGCGCATGTCCTCCGGGAAACCGCGGCCGTGCACCGGGTCGAGCCACCAGCGGTTGGTGTGGCCGTCCATGCGGCGGGCGGCGGCGAGGTCCTCCGGGCGGTCGGAGGCCGCGTGGATGGTGGAGAGGTTGTTGACGATGCCGACCTGGGCGCCCGGAACCGCCGCACGGATGGCCCGGGAGGCCAGACCGTGGCCGAGCAGCAGGTGGTAGGAGGCGCGCACGGCGGCGGTCAGGTCCGTCCAGCCGGGCGCCATCTTGCCCTCGAGGTGGCCGATCCAGGCCGAGCACAGCGGTTCGTTGAGGGTCGCCCAGTGGGTGACCCGGTCGCCGAGCCGCTCGGCGACGACCGAGGCGTACTCAGCGAACGCGTGGGCCGTGTCGCGCTCCGGCCAGCCTCCGCGGTCCTGGAGCGCCTGCGGCAGGTCCCAGTGGTACAGGGTGACGGACGGGGTGATGCCGGCCTCCAGCAGCCCGTCGATCAACTCGTCGTAGAAGGCCAGGCCCTTGGCGTTGACGGGGCCGTCGCCGCCGGGGACGACGCGGGGCCAGGCGACCGAGAGGCGGTAGGCGTTCACGCCGAGCCGGCGCATCAGGCCGATGTCCTCGCGCCAGCGGTGGTAGTGGTCGCAGGCGACGTCGCCGTGGTCGCCCCCGGCGGTCTTGCCGGGGGTGTGCGAGAAGGTGTCCCAGATCGACGGCGAGCGGCCGTCCTCCGCCACGGCTCCCTCTATCTGGTACGCCGAGGTGGCCGTGCCCCACAGGAAGTCGTGCGGGAGTGCGGCGAGGTCGATGGTCACGGAAGTCCCTTCGAGAACGGGCGAGTCGGTCACTTGACGGCCCCTGCCGTCAGACCGGCCACGAGGTAGCGCTGGAGCAGCAGGAAACCCGCGACCACGGGCACGCTGACGACCAGCGAGGCGGCCATGATCTGGTTCCAGTACACGTCGTTGAGGGTGGAGTAGCCCTGGAGGCCGACCGCCAGGGTGCGGGTGGTGTCGTTGGTCATCACCGAGGCGAACAGGACCTCGCCCCATGCGGTCATGAAGGCGTAGACGGCGACGGCGACGATGCCGGGGACCGCGGCCGGCACGACGACCCGGAACAGGGCGCCGAGCGGCCCGCACCCGTCGACCAGGGCCGCCTCGTCCAGGTCGCGCGGGACCGAGTCGAAGTAGCCGATCAGCATCCAGATCGAGAACGGCAGCGAGAACGTGAGGTAGGTGAGGATGAGCCCGCCGCGGGAGCCGAACAGGGCGATGCCGGTGGCGTTGCCGATGTTGACGTAGATGAGGAACAGGGGCAGCAGGAAGAGGATGCCCGGGAACATCTGCGTCGACAGGACGGTGACGGTGAAGACGCGTTTGCCGCGGAAGTCGTAGCGGCTGACGGCGTACGCCGAGAAGACCGCGATGACCACCGAGCAGACCGTCGCCGCGCCCGCCACGACCAGGGAGTTGACGAAGTAGCGCGCGAGCGGGACCGTCGACCAGATGTCGATGTAGGGGCGGATCGTCAGCTCGCTCGGCAGCCAGCGGAACTTCCCGGTGACGTCGGCCAGGGGCTTGAGCGAGCTGGAGACCATGACGTAGACCGGCACGAGCACGAAGCCCGTCAGCAGGGTGAGGAAGATCCGCCGGGACCACTGGAAGGACCGTGGCGGGGCCAGGGGGGAGCTCATGAGGCGGCCCTCCGTCCGCGCGAGGTCAGGGCCAGGTACGCGCCCGTCACCACCAGCAGGAACAGCAGCAGCAGGACGGACATGGCGGAGCCCGTGCCGAAGTTCCAGGTGACGAACGAGGCCTGGTAGATGTGCACCGAGATGAGGTCGGCGGCCGCCGGGGCGGTCCGGCCGAACAGCACGTACGGGGTGTTGAAGTCGTTGAACGTCCACAGGAACAGCACCAGGACCAGGACCTGGTTGACGGGCCGCAGCGACGGCAGGGTGATCCGGCGGATCTGCTGCCAGACGCCGGCGCCGTCCAGGGCGGCCGCCTCGTACAGCTCGCGCGGGATGTTCTGCAGTCCGGCCATGACGATGAGGAAGGCGAACGGCCAGCCCTTCCACACCGACACGACCAGCAGCGCGATGAAGCTGTTGTCCCCGATGAGCCAGAACGACGGCTTGTCGGTGAGGCCCAGCTGGTCGTGCAGGACGTGGTTCACCAGGCCGTTGTCGTGCTGGAACATGAAGACCCAGGTGATGACGGCCGCGTAGACGGGCAGCGCGTACGGGATGAGGAACAGGGCCCTCAGCAGGCCGCGGCCCCGGAAGGTGTCCTGCATGCAGATGGCCGCCGCGGTGCCGATGAACCAGCACAGGCCCACCGACAGCAGAGTGAAGGCGACGGTGACGAGGAAGGAGTGCAGCAGCGCCTCGCCGACGGGGGCGTCGAAGTCCACCGACACCTGGTAGTTGTCGAGGGCCGTCCAGGGGGCCGTGCTCCAGTCGCGGATGTAGAACTGGGTGAGCTCCTTGAAGCTCATGACGATGCCGATCACCATCGGCACCAGGTGGACGAGCAGTTCGAGCAGCAGCGCGGGCAGGAGCAGCAGGTAGGGCAGGCCGACGCGGTGGATCCGTCCGGGGCGGCGGCGGGGGCCGCGCGCCGCTCCGGACGGGCTCTTGCGGACCGGCGGCGTGCCGGCTTCAACCGTGGTGGTCATGTGCGTCAGGCCGCCGGCATCTGCTGCTGGGCCTTCTCCAGCGCCGCCTTGACCGAGGCGGCGGTGACCGCGCGTCCGGCGGCCGCGTCGGCGAACAGGTCCTTGATGGCGGTGCCGACGGCCGTCTCGAACTGCGACTCGTCGGCGACCTGCGGCAGCGCGGCCGCGCTCTTGGCGAGGGTGTCCTTGAGGACGGCGGTGGCGGGCGTGCCGAAGGCGCTGTCGGACTGGGCGGACTTCACCGGCGGTATGGAGCTGTAGGCCTTGTTGAGGATCTTCTGCTCGTCGTCGCTGGTCATGAACTTCACGAACCTGGTGGCGCCGTCGAGGTTGTCGGTGTTCTTGAAGACCGCCAGGTTGATGCCGGCGACCATCGAGTTGACCTGCTTGCCGGTGCCGGGCGTGCCGGACTGCACGGGCACGGGCGCGATGCCGTAGTCGTCCTCCTTCATGCCCTGGGAGGCGAGGTTGGCGGAGGCGGACTGCCACAGCAGCATCGCGGTCTTGCCCTTGGCGAAGTCGCTCACCGACTGGTTCTGCGCGTACTCGGCGTTGCCGGGCGCGATGACCTTGTCCTTCGCCATCAGGTCGACGTACTGCTTCACGGCGGTGACCACACCGTCGCTGGTGAAGTCGGCCTTGCCCTCGGGGGTGAAGAAGTCGGCGCCGTGCTGCTTGGCGAAGACGAACGCGTGGTGGATGTTCTCGGACGGGTTGGAGCCTTCCGCCCCCAGGCCCCACTTGCCGTCCTTGGAGACCTTCTTGCCGTCGGCGACCAGCTCGTCCCAGGTGGCCGGCGGCTTGGAGATGCCCGCCTCGGCGAACATCTTCTTGTTGTAGTAGAGCGCGTACGACATCGAGTACAGCGGGACCGCGGCCGGGTCCTTGCCCTCGGCGCCGGTCGAGCCGAGGGCCGAGTCGACGAACCGGTCCCGGCCGCCGATCTTGTCGAAGTTCTTGGCGTCCCAGGGCAGCAGGGCTCCGGTGGCCTGGAGCGAGGCGCTCCAGGTGTTGCCGATGTTCAGCACGTCGGGGCCCTGGCCGGAGGTGGTGGCGGTGAGGATCCGGTTGAGGAGGTCGGACCAGGGGACGACCTCCAGCTTGACCTTGATCCCGGTCTGCTTCTCGAACTTGTCGAGCTCGGGCTGAAGGACCTTCTTGTCGATCTCGATGCTGGCGCCCTGGTTGGAGGCCCAGTACGTCAGGGTCTTGGGTGAGTCGTTCGACCCGCCGCCCGTCGCGGAGCCGCCTCCGCAGGCCGTGGCCGCGAGGGCGAGTGACAAGGTGACGGCGCCTGCCGCCGCGGCTCGGATGCTGCGCATGGCTGCTCGTGTCCCTTCCGGGAAAGTACGGGGGGACATGTCCCCCGGCCGCCTCCCCGACCCGCAGGTGAGGCGTCATGGCTTAATTTAGGACGTGAGTTAATCCCCGGAAGCCGGTTCCGTCAAGGGTTTGGGCACAGTCTTCGAACTCTGGTCGCAGCCCTTGACGCATCTGTTGCGGGGATGAACCATTCAGCGGCGAGAGAGCGCTCCCCACACCCCACTCCGTTCACTTCCTGAACCAGGAGAGCCGCCCCATGCCTGCTGACTCCCCGTCCTCCCGTCCGACCCTGCCCGGCCGCCGCTCGGTGCTCGGGGCCGCCGCGGCCGCGTCCGCCCTGGCGGCGCTGCCCGGCACGGCGGCGGCCGCCCCGGCCGACCGCCGGCGGCCCGCCCGCGGAAAGCCGCGCGCCCTGGCCGGCGGCGGCGACCTCGGCCCGAACGTGCTGGTCTTCGACCCGTCCACGCCGGACATCCAGGGCCGGCTCGACGAGGTCTTCCGCCGGCAGGAGTCGGCCCAGTTCGGCACCGGCCGCTACCAGTTCCTGTTCAAGCCCGGCACCTACCACGGCCTCAACGCGCAGATCGGCTTCTACACGTCGATCTCGGGCCTCGGCCTCTCCCCCGACGACACCACCATCAACGGCGACATCACCGTGGACGCCGGCTGGTTCAACGGCAACGCCACGCAGAACTTCTGGCGTTCGGCGGAGAACCTGGCCGTCGTGCCCGTCAACGGCACCAACCGCTGGGCGGTGTCCCAGGCGGCGCCGTTCCGCCGGATGCACGTGCGCGGCAACCTCAACCTCGCTCCCAGCGGCTACGGCTGGTCCAGCGGCGGCTACATCGCCGACAGCCGGATCGACGGCCAGGTGCAGCCGTACTCGCAGCAGCAGTGGTACACCCGGGACAGCTCGATCGGCGGCTGGCTCAACGGCGTGTGGAACATGGTGTTCTCCGGCGTCGAGGGCGCCCCGGCGCAGGGCTTCCCGAACCCGCCGTACACGACGCTGGCGACCACGCCGGTCTCCCGCGAGAAGCCGTTCCTCTACCTCGGCGGCAACGAGTACCGGGTCTTCCTGCCCGAGAAGCGGACCAACGCCCGCGGCGTCACCTGGGGCAGCGGCACCCCCAGGGGGACCTCGCTGCCCCTGTCGCAGTTCTACGTCGCCAAGCCGGGCGTGTCCGCGGCCACCCTCAACCAGGCCCTCGCGCAGGGACTCCACCTGCTGCTGACGCCGGGCGTCTACCACCTGAACGAGACGATCCGGGTGGACCGCGCCGGCACCGTCGTGCTCGGCCTCGGCTATGCGACGCTCATCCCCGACAACGGCGTCACCGCGCTGCGGGTCGCCGACGTCGACGGCGTGCGGCTGGCCGGGTTCCTCGTCGACGCCGGGCCGGTCAACTCCGCCACCCTGCTGGAGATCGGCCCGCGCGGCGCCTCCCGGGACCACTCCGCGAACCCCACCACCGTGCAGGACGTGTTCGTGCGCATCGGCGGCGCGGGCCCCGGCAAGGCCACCACCAGCATGGTCGTCAACAGCCGCCACACCATCGTCGACCACACCTGGGTCTGGCGCGCCGACCATGGCGAGGGCGTCGGCTGGGAGACCAACCGCGCGGACTACGGCGTGGTCGTCAACGGCCACGACGTCCTGGCAACCGGCCTGTTCGTGGAGCACTTCAACAAGTACGACGTGCAGTGGTTCGGCGAGCGCGGCCGCACGATCTTCTACCAGAACGAGAAGGCGTACGACGCGCCGAACCAGGCCGCGATCCAGAACGGCTCCGTCAAGGGGTACGCGGCCTACCGGGTCGGGGACGCCGTGACCACCCATGAGGGCTGGGGTCTGGGCAGCTACTGCTACTACAACGTCGATCCGACGATCGTCCAGCACCACGGGTTCGCGGCGCCGAACCGGCCCGGGGTGCGCTTCCACGACCTCCTCGTGGTCTCCCTGGGCGGCAACGGGCAGTACGAGCGCGTCATCAACGACACGGGGTCGCCGACGTCGGGCACGTCCACCGTGCCGTCGACGGTGGTGTCCTACCCGTGACGGGGCGGCCCCTCCCTCCTCCTGAGCGGAGGGAGGGGCCGCGGCGGCGCCGGACGCCCGGCCTTCGGGCCGGGCGTCGGGACAC
This sequence comes from Streptomyces sp. NPDC017943, assembly GCF_044328425.1. NCBI lineage: Bacteria > Bacillati > Actinomycetota > Actinomycetes > Kitasatosporales > Streptomycetaceae > Streptomyces > Streptomyces sp. NPDC017943. The sequence continues at coordinate 21,863 of NZ_JBIRHH010000005.1, forward strand.
GTGGCGGTTCCCCGGGACCGCCGTCGACTCGTCGCCTTCCCGTGGCCGCCCTACACGCGGTCGGCCGCGATCAGGACGTACTGGAAGGAGCCGTCCCGGTACGACTCGATGAACGCCTCCTCGATCCCGGTGACCAGTGACGAGGTGGCCCTCAGCTCCCAGTACGGCAGGGTGTCCGGGGTGAGGTCGACGATGGTCTGCGGGACGAGCCGGTTGTCGGCCATGGCGCGCAGGTACTCCCGGCGCGAGTGGATGTTGCACTCGAAGTGGGCGTTGATCTGGGACACCCACTTCGACGGCTGGCCGTAGCGGGGGTTCCAGCAGCCGGTGATCGTCACGTACCGGCCGCCGACCTTCAGGAAGCGGGAGTGTTCGGCGAACAGGTCGTGCAGGTCGACGTACATGGTCGACTCGTTGTTCCACGACGCGGTGATGCTGCCCTTGTCGAAGGGTGTGTCGAGCATGTTGCACACGCGGGAGCGGACGTGGTCGTCGATGCCCAGTTCCCGCGCGCGCCGGTTGCCGAAGTCGGCCTGGGTGGCGGACAGCGTGACGCCTTCGACGTTGCAGCCGAAGCGCTGGTGGGCCATCACCATGCTTCCGCCGCGCCCGCAGCCGGCGTCGACCACGGTGTCGCCCGACCGGACGGTACCGAGGTGGTCCAGGAGCAACTCGGCCTGCGCGGACTCCAGTCGGTGCAGTTCCGCGACGAGCTTCTTCTCGTACTCGTCGTGCGCGGGGTCACCGAGTGCGTCGTGGTCCACGGCGCCGATGCCGTAGTGGTGGTGGTACAGCCCGTCGACGTCACCGAGACGGAGGTTGACCGGTCGCGCCTCGTTGTTCCAGTACTGGGCGATGTCCCTCTGGTAGGGCGTGGCCGGGGCCGGGATCTTCGCGGTGGTGGCGGGCGCGGTCATTTCAGTGGTCACAGAGTGGTCCGTTTCGTTACCAGAAGTCGGGCAGGGTGTAGCGGTAGGTGTTGGTGCGGTGCCAGTCGTGGTTGCCGTCGACCCAGGCGGCCACGCCCCGCAGGAAGCGCAGCACGGTGGGCACGGGACAGGCCCGGGCGAGGTCGGCCGCGGCCGCCTCGAAGGCGTGCATCAATTCGTTGTGGACGTCGATGGCCTTCAGGTATGCGTCGCGGTCGGAGAGCTGCTCGCGTTCCGCGATGACCACCGGCAGGTTGAGGTGGCGGCCCGGGCTGTTCAGTTCCTTGGTGTACGAGTACAGGTCGTTGACGATGGTGGTCGCGTTGCCCGCCAGGGCGATGACCCGCTGCATGTCGGGGCGCGCGTGCAGGTCGGCGGGCAGTTCGTAGCCGCCGATGGTGTCGGTGATGGTGGGGCAGGGCCGGAAGTTGTTGAACTGGCGCATCGCCAGGTACTCCCACACCTGCGGGACGTGATCCGTCTCGGCCCAGGCCGCTTCGGCGAGGTAGCCCAGGTGCAGCCGGGACATGTCGTGCCGGTAGCGGTCGGCCTGGGAGGGTGTGGCGGCGCCGACGAAGTAGTCCATCGCGCTGCGATAGGCCCGGCGGGGGGCGTCCGAGGTGAGCGACTCCTCCCACGCAGGCGTGTACTCCGCCGTGGTGTGGAAGTGGTCGATCGCGGTGTGCGCCAGCAGAAGGCGCCCGCCGAGACCGACGGGTGATCCACCGTGGTCCTCGCAGTAGCAGTCGTCCAGGGCGTTCTCGGCGACCATCAGCCGGGTGGCGAGCATGAGATGGTCGACCGTGGGGGCGTCGGGGTGGCAGCCGACCATGTAGCGGCCGACGGAGAATCCGTCGAACTGCCCCTCCCACTCCTCGGGGTAGAGCTGGACCTCGTCCTCGGCCCAGCGCTTGATCCGTCGGCTCACCTCCTCGACCCGTACGGGGTCGGGCTCCGGGATGGGGTGGTGGTAGAGGCCGGGGACGGCTTGCCCCTCGGTGGGCGGCGTGCTCACCGGGGGTGCCGGATGCGGCAGAGGGAGCCCGCCTCGGACCGGGAACACGGCACTCGTGCCGGGTCCGGTGGGTCCGCGCAGGACTCGTCGAAGGGCTGAGGGTGTGTCCTCGGACGTGCGGCCGGAGGGGGCCGCCGGCAGCGGGGGCGGTGCGTGGACCGCGACGGGCGGGTGCAGTGCCGCCAGGAAGTCGGAGGCGGGCGGCCGGGCCGCGGCCGGGGACTCCGGCAGGTCGGCGCGCGGTGTCGGCCGCTGTGGGTGAGGGGTCGGTCCGAGGGGCCCGGAGTCGGGCATCGGCGGCTCCTTGGTGCGGTGAGGTGGGCACTGTGCTGTGCGGCAGGCCGGTGGACGCGCGGCCTGAGGGGCGGTTGCCGGCTTCAGTGCGGCTGGGGGGCGATCTGCACGTTCTCCAGCACACCGAGGGCGTCGGGCAGGAGGACCGCGGCGGAGAAGTAGGTGGTGACCAGATAGGAGATGATCGCCTGCTCGTTGATGCCCATGAACCGCACGGACAGGCCCGGTTCGTACTCGTCGGCCAGGCCGGTCTGCCGCAGGCCGATGACGCCCTGGCTGTCTTCGCCCGTGCGCATGGCGATGATCGAGCTGGTCTGCTCCCTGCTGATGGGGATCTTGTTGCACGGCAGGATGGGGACCCCGCGCCAGGCGGGGACCTGTTGTCCGCCGAGGTCGACATGGTCGGGGTGGAGACCGTAGGCGTTGAAGCCACGGCCGATGGCCGCGATGGTCCTGGGGTGGGCGAGGAAGAGTCTCGTGCCGCGTCGACGGCAGAGCAGATCGTCCATGTCGTCCGGTGTCGGCGGTCCGGAGCGGGGCTGGATGCGCTGCTTGAAGTCGGCGTTGTGCAGCAGACCGAACTCGCGGTTGTTGACCAGTTCGTGCTCCTGGCGCTCACGCAGGGCCTCGACGGTCAGCCGCAGTTGCTGCTCGGTCTGGTTCATCGGCCCGTTGTAGAGGTCGGCGACCCGGGTGTGGATCCTCAGCACGGTCTGGGCCAGTGAGAGCTCGTACTCCCGCGGCTTCACCTCGTAATCGACGAAGGTGCCCGGCAGTTCGGCCTCGCCGACATGGCCGGCCGATACGGCGATCTCCGCTTCCCCGTGCTTGTTCTGCCGCTGCCGGCTGCGCGAGCAGAACTCGTCGACATGGCGTTGCAACTGGGGCGCGGCTGCTTGGACGGCGGCGAAGTCGGAGCGCGTGAGCGTGAGCAGGGTGCCCGCGGTCTGCGCGGTGAACGTGCAGTCGTGACGGGCGTCGGGGTCCAGCAGGGTGGCGCTCGCTGCGAAGTGCTCACCGTCGGCGAGCATCGCGACGGTGCTCTCCTCGCCGTACTTGCCTGCGGAGGTCTGGCTGATACGGCCGTGCGCGATCAGGTGGATCCGGTCGGCGGGGCTGCCGCGCTCGGCGAGGACCTCGCCCACCGCGAAGTCGTGCTGTGTGCATCGCTCCGCCAGGGCGGTGAGGACGTCGGGGTCCTCCAGGCCGCGGAGGAGGGCCAGTTCGCCGAGCTCTCCGGGGATCACCCTGACCGTGGCGCCCTCCTGCACGAACTCGATGCGTCCGTCGCCGACGGTGTGGCGCAGCCGTCGGTTGACCCGGTAGGCGCCTCCCTCGGTCTCGACCCAGGGCAGCATCCGCAGCAGCCACCGCGAGGTGATCTCCTGCATCTGCGGGATGGACTTCGTGGTCGTGGCGAGGTTGCGAGCGGCGGCGGTGCTCAGTGACTGCTGCGGCACTGGGGTCCGAGTTTCCGGACTGCTGTCGACGGTCATCGGAAGGAGCTGCTCCTTGTGCGACGGGCGCCCGGCAGACCAGGCCGCCAACCGGGAGACAGGGAGAGTGGGCAACGAGCACGGGGCGGGGGACTCCGCCCATCACCAAGCTAAAGGCCGACGTGCTTGCACCCACCCGGTAGTCGGCGGGCTTACCTCGAAGCAGTGACAATCGGTCGCCATGGGTTTAGCCGCCCGTGAGCTGCCGTCGCCCGCCCCGCGTCGATGCGGACTGATCAGCCGCTTCGACGCGGCTGATCAGCCCGCCATGAACGGGGAGACCGCGACGGAGGACGCACCGGTGGCGGCGCGCCGGGCGGCCGGCCCAGGAGGTCGGTGAAGAGGAAGAACCCGGAGGTGCCGTGGTCCCGGCTCCTCACCACACCCCACTCGGCGGCCGCCCACCGATCAGCGCGTGGACAACCCTGCGCGTCGATGCACCTGGCGCGCCGGTGTCACGGCCGGAGCCGGGGCGTAGCCGGTGGGCCGGGCGGTGAACGTGCCGCGACCCTGGGTGCGGCCGCGCAACCGGCCGGCGTAACCGAACAGTTCGGCGAGCGGCACGGTGGCGGTGACGACCGCGACCGTGCCCGCCCGGGTGGCCGAACCGGTCACCCGGCCCCGCCGGGCGGCGAGGTCGCCCAGCACCGCGCCGACCGCGTCGACGGGCACGGTGACCGTCACCTCGACGACCGGCTCCAGCAGGACCATCGCGCAGGAGCGCAGGGCCTGGCGCAGTCCGAGCCGGCCGGCCGTGCGGAACGCCGTCTCCGAGGAGTCCTTGACGTGGGTCGCCCCGTCCGTCAGCGTCACGCGCAGCCCGGTCACCGGGTGCCCGCCGAGCGGCCCCTCGCCGAGCGCGTCCCGGCAGCCGGCCTCGACCGCCCGGACGTACTCCTGCGGCACGCGTCCGCCGGTCACGGTGGAACGGAACACGAAGTCACGGTCGCAGGGCTCCACATCGAGGACCACGTGGGCGAACTGGCCCGCCCCGCCGTCCTGTTTGACGTGCCGGAACACCATGCCGGTCACTCCGCGGCCGACGGTCTCGCGGTGGCTGACCCGAGGCCGGCCGACAGCGACCTCCAGCGCCAGCTCGCGCCGCAGCTTCTCCACCGCCACCTCCAGGTGCAGTTCCCCCATGCCGGACAGCAGGGTCTGCCCGGTCTCGGGATCGGTCCGCACGGCCAGCGAGGGGTCCTCCTCGGTCAGCCGCGCCAGTCCCGACGCCAGCCGGCCGGTCTCGCCCGCCCTGCGGGCTTCGACGGCGACCGACACCACCGGTTCGGGCACGCCGGGCGGTTCCAGCACGAGCGGCGCGTCCGGCGCGCACAGCGTCGAGCCGGCGCGCGCGGACCTCGGCCCGACGACGGCCACGATGTCGCCGGCGACGGCACGCTCCAGGGGGGTGTGCCGGTCGGCCCGGACCCGCAGGATCCGCCCGATCCGCTCGGAGCGGCCCGCCGTCGCGTCCCACAGGATGTCCCCCTTCTCCAGGGTCCCCGAGTAGATCCGCAGGTAGGTGAGCCGCCCCGTCGGGGTGGCGTGCACCTTGAACGCGAGCGCGGCCACGGGCGCCGCCGGGTCGGCGGGCCGTCGCTGCCCCTCACCGGCGTGCGTGCCCGTGACGGGCGGCACGTCCAGCGGGGAGGGCAGGTACGCCCCCACGGCGTCCAGCAGTGGTTCGACACCGCGGTTGCGGTAGGCCGATCCGCACAGCACGACCACGCCGTCGCCGTCCCGCGTCAGGTCCCGCAGCGCCGAGCGCAGGGTGCCCTCGGTGAGCGCGCCCGTCGCGCAGAACTCCTCCAGCGCGTCCGGGTGGAGCTCCGCCACGGCCTCCTCCAGCCTCCGGCGGCGCGCGGCGGCCTCCCGCCGCATGCCGTCCGGCACGGGCGCCTCCTCGACGGTGCCGCCGGCGCGCCACAGCAGTGCGCGCATGCGCACGAGGTCGACGACGCCGGTGAAGGCCTCCTGCGCACCCATGGGCAACTGCACGAGCAGCGGGGCCGGGTGCAGTCGCTCCCGGATCGAGGAGACGACGGCGTCGAGGTCGGCGCCGGCGCGGTCCATCTTGTTCACGAACGCGATCCGCGGGACGCCGTGCCGGTCGGCCTGCCGCCACACCGATTCGCTCTGCGGCTCGACGCCGGCCACCGCGTCGAACACCGCCACCGCACCGTCGAGCACGCGCAGCGCGCGCTCCACCTCGTCGGCGAAGTCGACGTGGCCGGGGGTGTCGATGAGGTTGATCCGGTACCCGTCCCAGACGCAGCTCACGGCGGCGGCGAAGATGGTGATGCCCCGGTCCCGCTCCTGCGGGTCGAAGTCCGTGACGGTGGTGCCGTCGTGGACCTCGCCGCGCTTGTGCGTGGTTCCGGTGGCGAACAGGATCCGTTCGGTGACGGTGGTCTTGCCGGCGTCGACGTGGGCGAGGATGCCGAGGTTGCGGACGGCGGCGAGCGGGTTGCGGTGGTTGCGCACGGCCCAGGGCCTTTCGGTGCGAATCGGGAGGACGACAGCGCGATTCGCCGGGTGAGCAGGCCGGTGCCGACCTGACGTAACGTCAGGTACTGGTGTCCGGCCCGGGGTTCGTCCCGGTCAGCCGGTGCCGCCGCGCAGCGGGCACCGGGGCGACCGGGACACGAGCATCACCTCGTGGCGCGGCAGGGAGACGGTGGCGGTGTGGTCACGCACGGCCGTCCCCCTTCGTTCGTCGCGTCGGTGCACCGGGCCGGGTCGTGGGCGGCGCGGGTACGTGCGTGAGTGTAGGGAGGGACGCGGGCCGGGGGCGAGGGATTATCGGGGCGGCACGGCCGCTCGCGGAAGGCGTCCGCCTGCTCGGCGGCGTCCGGGCCGTGCCGTGGCCCCGGACTCACCGCTGCGGGGGGTTGAGAGCCGTCAGGTCGTCCGGGAGCAGCTCCGGGTGGAAGGCGGCCAGGGCGGCGCCGCCGAGCCACCAGCCGCGGTGCACCAGGGCCCGGCATAGACCGGTGTCGAGACGGTCGAAGACGGTCGGCACGAGGGCGAGGTGCCGCCCCTCGTGGAGGGGTTGCTCGGTGAAGGCCGCGCGCCAGCGGCCGAGGGCGTCGGAGCGGTCCGCGGGGAAGTGGGTGGAGAGCTGGACCAGGACGCCTCGCCGGGCGCCGTGCGGGACGGCTTCGTCCGGGCCCACGGCCCGGGCCCGCTCGAACCGCTCGACGACGGCCCGGGTGCGCAGCGTGGTGCTCTGCCGGTACAGCAGCGAGTTGGCGCGGGCCAGGTCGCGGACCACGGGGACACGGCCGTAGACGCCGGGGCGCAGCAGCCCGCCGGCGTTGAGGACGCACAGGAAGGTGTGGCGGTAGCGGTCCCCGTCGACGGCTTCCAGGCCGGTGTTGTCGTACGTGCCGCCGTCGAGCAGGGCGGGCGGGTGGGTGGCGCACGGGAAGGGGCGCGGGTCCAGGACGACGGGCGGGAACGCGCCGGGCACGGCGGCGGAGGCCGACACGGCCCGGCTCAGCCGCAGTCCGGTGCCCGCGGTGGGTGCCAGGCCGATGGTGTAGTCGCCGTACACGTCGCGTTCGAAGGTGAAGCGGGCGCCGGTGGTCTGGTTGGCGGCGTTGACGATCCAGCGCACCTGCGCGTCCAGCCGCTCCAGTTCCGTCCCGCGCAGGAACCACTCGTCCAGGCGCCGGGCCAGCAGGTCCGTGCGGGTCGTGGGGCCGAGGGTGCGCCACAGTCCGCCGACGAGTGCGTGCTTCAGGGAGTGGTGGGAGACGCGGTCCACGACCGGTGCGACGAGGATCTCGTCGACGGCCCGTGCGGTGAACCCCGCCTCGCGCAGGGCCGGCCAGGCGGTGGCCAGGCACCCGTTGGCGACCGAACCGCCGGACACGGACGAGGAGTACCGCAGCCGGGACAGCAGCCCGGCGTCGGCCAGCAGCCGGACGAAGCCCAGCGCGGCGAGGGTGGCGCGGAATCCGCCGCCGGACAGGGCGAGGGCGACCGGCCGCGTCGTGGCGGGCGGTTCGGCGGGGCGCAGACTGTCGCCGCAGGGGCGCGCCGTCAGGCCGGTGCCCACGGCGGGTGAGTCCACGGTCCACCGCGGATCAGCGGCGGGCAGGGCGCCGGCCGGGTCGGCGGGCGGGGCCGGGGCGTGCCGGAAGGTGGTCATGGCCGGTCCCCGATCGTGATGAGGAGGGCCTGCGCGGCGGGGTCCCGGACGTCGACACCGAAGGAGCGGCCCTCGCCGAGCCGTGCCAGCTCCTCCTCGGCGAAGGGGATGTGGTTGGTCAGGTGGACGAGGTACTCCTCGTCCGGGTCCCGGGAGCCGACGAGCATGCGCAGGGTCTCCTCGTCGGGGTGGTGGTGGCGGACGCCGTCGGCGGAGATCACGTAGTGGTCGGCCCGTACCTGCTCGAAGAAGTCCGTGTCGACGTTGCGGCCGCTGCCGTGGTGCGGGAGCTTCAGCAGGTCGAGGTGGAGGGGTTCGGCGCTGTCGAGCAGCCCGAGTTCGCGCAGTCCGGCCAGGACGCGGTCGCCGCGGGCGTCACCGGTGAGCAGGGCGGTGCGGCCCTCGTGGCGCAGCAGGAGGACGATGCTGGACAGGTTGGGCACCGAGCCGTCGGTGTACCCGGCGGTGATGACCTCGGGGTCCTCGCGCGCCTTGGCCTCGCGCCAGCGTTCCTCGAGCTCCCGTACGGCCTGCTCGTCGGGGGCGACGACCGTGACGTCCAGGTCGGCGAGTTCGGCCTCCGCGCCCTCGGTGAGCGGGCCGCCGAAGGGGACGTTGCCCTCCAGGTGCAGCGGGCCCGCCGCGTCGCGGATGTCGCGGCCCTGCAAGTAACTGGCCCCGACGGCGGCGTCGGTGGCGGCGCGTTCCATCAACGGCCGCACGGATGCGCTCAGTCCGGGGGCGCGCCGGTCGACGAGTTCCTCCACGGAGTTGAACCACAGCGCGTCCACCGCGTACGGCAGGGCCTCCCCGTCCTGCTGGGCCTGCCGCATGTCCCTGAAGAGCCGTACCAGCCCGCCGGCGTGGTCGTCGTCGACGTGGGAGAGGCAGACCACGTCGACGTGCGGCGGGTCGCCGAGCTGCCGCAGCCGTCCGCGGAGGGTGGCCCGGTAGACACCGCCGGGGCCGCCGTCGACGAGCATCACCCGCTCACCGGAGGGGCCCCAGTGGACGAGGAAGCAGTCGCCGTGCCGGGCGTCGAGGAAATCGAAGGTGAGCATGTCGGCTCCTGACGGGTGGGGCGGGGCGTCACACGGACTGGATGGCGCGCAGCACGTCGACCAGTCCGTGGCCCTGGAAGTGGCGTTCGCGGGCGAGGTCGGTCGCCGTGGCGCACAGGATGTCCTTGACGCGTTCGGGGCGGCCGAGCAGTTCCCGGTGGCGGGCCAGCAGCATGGCCGCGGCGCCGCTGACGTGGGCCGCGGCCTGGCTGGTGCCGTGCATGGCGGCGATGCCCTCGCCGGGGATGGGGCCGTCGATGTCCTCCCCCGGGGCGACCAGGTCGGGCTTGGGCCTGCCGTCGCCGGTGGGGCCCCGGCTGGAGAAGTAACTGACGCCGTGGCGGTGGGGGTTGCTGCGGTGGGTGGAGCCGACGGTGATGACGGACTCCGCGTTGCCGGGGTCGGAGATGCTGATGTCGCGGTAGTCGGCGCCGAGGGTCCGCGCGGTGCCGGCGAAGCCGGAGTTGCCCGCGGCGGTGACGACGACGACGCCCGACCGCGTCAGGCGGTCGCACTCGACGCACACCGGCGTCCACCCGGTGGAGTGGCCGGCGACGTCGTGCGGCACCGACAGGCTGATGTTGACCCCGGCGACGATGAACCGCCCGGCCTGCTCGTTGAGGTGCCGGATCGCCTGCAGCGCGGTGACGATGGAGAACTCGTCGCCTGCGCCCGCGTCGTCCAGGACCCGGAAGTCGTAGAGCCGGATGCGCGGGCAGATGCCCCGGAACTCCAGCTCCGGCCACCAGCCACCGATGATCCCGGCGATGTGGGTGCCGTGCTGGTCGCCGGGCGGGGGCCGGGGCGGCTGCCCGGGGGACGGCGTGGTGTCGAGGGACGGCAGCGCGGCCGCCCAGTTGACGAGTCCGCCCACGAGCACGTCGGCGCCGAGTGTGCGCCGCACGTCGGTGAAGTCGAAGGCGCGGGCGATGCGGGACTCGAGCTGCTCGGGCACCGGCCCGGTGGTGTCCCAGTCGTGGAAGGCGGGGTGGCGCGGGTCGATGCCGCTGTCGACGACCGCCCAGCCGATGGAGGCGGTGTCGACGGAGAAGACCTGTTCGGCGGCGTCGGCCTTGATGGTGCGGCGCGACCGGACGACCGCGACGGTCGCCGGCCGGTTCGTCGTGACGGAGACGACCGGGTACTTCTGCCGCCGGTCGGCGCCCCGGCCGCCGGGGGCGTGGGGCCTGCGCACGGGTGTGCCGTCGATGACGACGGCGTCCAGCATGTCGACGAGGACGGCGGTGACGGCTTCGTGCCCGTCGAGGTCCGGCCGGGAGCCGTCGACGACACGGTGCAGCAGCCGCAGCAGCCAGGTGACGTGCCGTCCGCGCTCCTGCCGGCGCTCCATGCTGTCGTGGATCTCGCTGGTGGCCGGGGTCCTGACGTGTCCGGCGAGGGCCGCCTCGATGCCCTCCGTGCCGCTGTCGAGGGCGAGTTCACGGGCGACGCGCACGGCACCGGCGAGGCTGGTCAGAGGCAGCATGTCGCTGACGAGTTCCTTCAGGGTGAGCTGCGCCGCGACGAAGCTGCCGGCGGCGATGGGACGGCACGCGCGGGTCAGGGCGCGGCTCTGGAGACGGTCCAGCACCTGCTCCACGCCGAACTCCTCGCGGATCGCGAGGATCAGGTCCCGCCGCGGCTGCTCCGCCCCGGAGGCGTCGCCCCGGTCGTCCGGCGGCTGGGAGAACGCCAGCCACACGTCGAAGTGGACCGGGCAGTAGGTGGCCCACAGGACGGGTACGGGACCCTCCCCGTAGAACACCGCTGAGAGGTCGGCTCGGTCCATGAGGATTCCCGGTGTGCCGGTGTGCGGCCCTGCGCGAGGGAGTGGAGGACGGTGGAGACCGTCGAGGGCCTGATTCCATCGTCGGTCCGGATCATGGCCGCTGCAACCGCGTCCGGGACGCACGACAGCCCGGGCGGGCCGGGATGATTCCCGGCCCGCCCGGGCTGGTCCGTGTCCGAGGGGGGACTTGAACCCCCACGCCCGATAAAGGGCACTAGCACCTCAAGCTAGCGCGTCTGCCATTCCGCCACCCGGACGAGGTGTCCGCCGCCTTGCAGGGGTGCTCCCCGCGGCGACACGGACAACCATACCAAGCTTTCGGAGCGCCTTTCACCTGCGTTTCCGTCCGCCGGGCGGGGGTCCGGGACCTCGCGGCCCGATGCCTCTAGGGTCGCACCATGAGTGACTGGATGGTGACGCAGAGCCCCTCGCGCGGGCGCCGCCCCCGCGCCCTGTCACCGCTCCGGGAGCATCTGCGGGACACGTTCTGGTTCGCCCCCACCGCGGCCATGGTGTGCGTCTTCGTCGTCTGGGCCGGGGCGCAGCTGCTCGACACGGCCCTCGTCGAGGCGCTGCGGGAGGACCGGGACTTCGACACCCTCGACGAGCTGCTGCGGTTCGCGGACGACGCGAAGGCCGTGGTGAACGCGGTCAGCTCCGCGATGATGACCTTCATCGGTGTGGTCTTCAGCATCTCGCTGGTGGCGGTGCAGATGGCGAGCGGGCAGTTCACCCCGCGGGTGGTGCGGCTGTTCGTCCGGAGCCGGATCACCAAGGCGACCTTCGCCGTGTTCCTGGCGACCTTCGTGCTGACCCTGCTGGTCCTGACCTCCTTCGACAGTGTCGACGACCCCCGTGCAGCCACGTCGGTGCCCCTGGTGCAGTCGGTCCTCACGCTGTGCATGGTCGCGCTGAGCCTGCTCCTGTTCGTCCTCTACGTGAACAGCACCCTGCGGCTGATGCGGATCAGCCAGGTGATCGCCCGGATCGCCACGGAGTCCTTCCGGGTGGTGGCCTCGATGCCGGTGCCGGTGCCCGTGGAGGACGATGACCCGGCCGGGCTCGGTCCCGAGGTCGCGTGGGTGCCGCACGAGGGCCGGGCCGGGGTGCTGCGCGACGTCCACATCGCGCGGCTGGTGCGGGTGGCCCGCAAGCACGGGGTGGTGCTGCGGCTCATCCCGCGCATCGGGGACTTCGTGGTGCCCGGGATGCCGGTGCTGGCGGTCCACGGCGGGCCGGTCCCGCCGCGCAGGGCGCTGCGCGGCGCGGTCTCCGTGGGGGTGGAGCGGACCTACCACCAGGATCTCGGTTTCGGCCTGCGGCAACTGGCGGACATCGCGCTGCGCGCCCTGTCGTCCGCGATCAACGATCCGACCACGGCGGTGCAGGCCCTGGACCGGGTCGTGCAGGTCCTGGCCGCCCTGAGCCGGCGGCCGCTGGACGCCGCCCGGCACCGGGACCGCGCCGGCGCGGTGCGGCTGGTGCAGCCCCTGCCGGGGTGGACCGAGCTGGTGGACCTCGGGTTCAGTGAGGTGCGGGGCTGTGCGACGGGAAGTCCGCAGGTGTGCCGCCGGCTGCTGGCCGGCCTGGACGACCTGCTCCTGCTCGCACCGCCGGATCGACGCGAGCCGCTGCTGCGCCACCGCGAACTGCTGCGGCAGGCCGTCGACCTGACCGCTTCCGCACCGGCGGACCGCGCGTTCGCCCTGCACCCGGACCGGCAGGGGATCGGCTGACCGGGACCCGGGGCATGCGCGCCCCGGGGCCCGGCCCGAGGGCCCCTCGTCAGGGAAGCAGCCGGTACTCCGGGAAGTTCCCGGGCGGCCGCTCCCCCGCCGGGCCCCGCGTCACCGCGCGGACCAGCAGCTCACCGCCGACGAACGCGCCGCGCCAGGAGGCGCCGAGTCCGCCGAACAGCTCGTCCCGGTCGCCCCGGGAGCGGGGCGTCCCGTGGCCGACCTTGAACGCCCTGATGTGCGGGGCGAGTCGGTCGTAGGTGGCCCGGTCGTCGGTGGACAGTGTGGCGACGAGCGCGCCGTTGGAGGCGTTCATCGCGGCCAGCAGCTCCGCCTCGGTGTCGACCAGGACGACGGTGTCGACCGGGCCGAACGGCTCCGCGTGGTGCAGCGGCGAGGACGGCGGCGGGTGGAGCAGCGTGACGGGCTGGACGTAGGCGGAGGTGTCCTGGCCGGGCAGGAAGCGGGCCTCGGCGGGGTCGCCGCGGTGCAGCGGCACGGCGCCGCGCTCGATCGCCTCGGCGACCTGGTCGCGCAGTTCCTTGGCCTTGGCCGCGTTGATCAGCGGCCCGAGGTCCGGCTCGGGCAGCGGGTCGTCCGGCTGTTCGACGGCGAGCGGGTGCCCGACCCGCAGCGTGCGCACCGCCGGGAGGTACGCCGCCAGTAACGCGTCGAACAGGTCCCGCTGGACGACGAAGCGCGGGTAGGCCGTGCAGCGCTGCTTGCCGTAGTCGAACAGCTGGGGGACGAGGGCGGCGAGGGCGTCGAAGTCCGAGAAGTTCCAGATGCCCCAGGTGTTGAGCCCTTCCTGCTCCAGTACGTGGCGTTTGCCGAGGTCGGCGACGGCGGTGGCGACGGCGGCGCCGGTGTCGCGTCCGCCGACGAAGGAGACGCAGCCGATCTCGGGGGCCCGGACGAGCGCCTTCGACAGGTCGCTCCCGCTGCCGCTGAGCAGGGTCACGGGCAGTCCTTCGCGGGCGGCCAGCGCCGACGCCAGGGTCAGGCAGGCGACCCCGCCGTCGGTGGGCGTCTTCGCGACGACCGCGTTGCCCGCCAGTGCCTGCACCAGCAGGGCGTGGACGAGGACGCTCATCGGGTAGTTCCAGCTGGCGATGTTGGAGACCGGCCCGTCCAGCGGGGCCCGGCCGTCGATCATGGGCTCGATGCCGTCGACGTACCAGCGCACTCCGTCGATGGCGCGGTCGACGTCCGCCTGGGCGAGCCGCCAGGGTTTGCCGATCTCCCACACCAGCAGCAGTGCGAGCAGCCGCCGGTGTTCGGTGAGGGCGTCGAGGGTGGCCGTGACGCGGGCGCGGCGTTCGGGCAGGGGGACGTGCCGCCAGGCGCGGTGCTGGTCCAGGGCGGCGCGCACGGCCCGGTGCGCGGTGGTGCCGTCCAGCCGCGGCGGGCCCGCGACCGGGCTGCCGTCGACGGGGCTGACGGCGGGCAGGACGCGGCCGTCGGGCCGCCAGCCGGCGTTCCAGAGGGTGAGGACGCGGTCGTCCCGGAAGGCTTCGGGGGCGACGGCCAGACAGCGCTGCCACGCGTCGGACCAGGCCGTGCCCGGCTTCAGGATGAGGGTGGGGGTCATGCGAGGGCTCCGCTCTCGGTGCACGGTGGTTCAGGCCGTTCGCTGCCGGTCTTCGAGCAGCTCGAGCACGAGCTTCGCGGTCTCGGTCGGGGTGCCGCCCACCCGTACTCCGGCCGCCTCCAGGGCCTCCTTCTTCGCCTGGGCCGTGCCGGACGAGCCGGAGACGATGGCTCCCGCGTGGCCCATGGTCCTGCCCTCGGGTGCGGTGAATCCGGCGATGTAGCCGACGACGGGCTTGGTGACGTGCTCGCGGATGTAGGCCGCCGCCCGTTCCTCGGCGTCGCCGCCGATCTCGCCGATGAGGACGACCAGATCGGTGTCGGGATCGTCCTGGAACGCCGCGAGGCAGTCGATGTGCGTGGTGCCGACGACGGGGTCGCCGCCGATGCCGACGCACGTCGAGAAGCCGACGTCGCGCAGTTCGTGCATGAGTTGGTACGTCAGCGTGCCCGACTTGGAGACGAGCCCGATACGGCCCGGACCGGCGATGTCGGGCGGGATGATGCCGGCGTTGGACTGGCCCGGGCTGATGAGGCCCGGGCAGTTGGGGCCGACGAGACGCGTGCCGCTCCGGCCGGCGTACGCGGTGAAGGCGACGGTGTCGTGCACGGGGATGCCCTCGGTGATGACGACCGCGAGGCCGATGCCGGCGTCGGCGGCCTCGACGACGGCCGCCTTGGCGAAGGCGGGTGGGACGAAGACGACGGTGACGTCCGCGCCGGTCGCGTGCATCCCCTCGGCGACGGAACCGAAGACGGGCACGGCGACCGAGGCGCCTCCCCTGCCGTCCGGCCCCTCGGGGACGGTGAACTCGACGGTGCGGCCGGCCTTGCGGGGGTTGACGCCGCCGACGACGTTCGTGCCGGCCGCCAGCATCCGCCGGGTGTGCTTCATGCCCTCGCCGCCGGTCATGCCCTGGACGAGGACCTTGCTCTCCTTGGACAGGTAGATGGCCATGGCGTTCCCTCTTCTCAGGCGGTGGCGGCGAGTTCGGCGGCACGGGCGGCGGCGCCGTCCATGGTGGTGACCTGCTCGACGAGGGGGTGCGCGCACCGGTCGAGAACGGCCCGGCCCCGGGCGGCGTTGTTGCCGTCGAGCCGTACGACGAGCGGTTTGGTCAGCCGGACGGTGTCCAGTGCCCGGACGATGCCGTCGGCGACCGCGTCGCAGGCGGTGATCCCGCCGAAGACGTTGACGAAGACGGAGGTGACGGCCGGGTCGGAGAGGACCACCGACAGTCCGTCCGCCATGACCTGGGCGCCCGCTCCGCCGCCGATGTCGAGGAAGTTGGCCGGGCGGGCGCCGCAGGCCGCCACCACGTCCAGGGTCGACATCACGAGTCCGGCGCCGTTGCCGATAATGCCGACCTCGCCGTCCAGCTTGACGTAGTTGAGGCCCTTGGCGGCGGCCGCGGCCTCCGGACCGTCGCCCTGCCCGGTGTCCTCCGCGCCCCAACGGGCCTGCCGGAAGCGGGCGTTGTCGTCGAGGGTGACCTTGCCGTCGAGGGCGAGGATCCGCCCCTGCCGGGTGCGCACGAGCGGGTTGACCTCGACCAGGAGGGCGTCCTCGCGGACCAGGACCTGCCAGAGGCGGACGAGCACGTCGGCGGTCTGCGGCGGCAGTCCGGCCGCTTCCGCGATCCGGGCCGCCGTGGCGGAGGTGACTCCGGTGGCCGGGTCGACGGGGATGCGGGCCACGGCTTCGGGCCGGGAGGCGGCCACCTCCTCGATGTCCATGCCTCCCTCGGCGGAGGCGATCGCGAGGAACCGGCCGGCCGCGCGGTCCAGCACGTAGGAGACGTAGAACTCGGCCTCGATGTCCACGGGCCGGGCGAGCATGACGGTGCCGACCGGGTGGCCCTTGATGTCCATGCCGAGGATCTGACGGGCGGTGAGCTCCGCCGCGGCCGGGTCGGCGGCGAGCTTCACCCCGCCCGCCTTGCCGCGGCCGCCGGTCTTCACCTGGGCCTTCACGACGACCCGGCCGCCGAGCCGGCGGGCGATCTCGCGGGCCTCCCTGGCCGAGTCCGTGACCTCGGCCCGCGGCACCACGATGCCGTGTTCCTCGAAGAGTTCCCTTGCCTGGTGCTCGTACAGGTCCATTCCGGCTCCTGACTCGAAAGTGCCGCACGCCCCCTGGACACCACCCACCGGATGCGGGATAACAAGCTTCATACAGTATTCGTCGACTGTATGCAATGTACCGCGAGCCGCCCCAACCCCCTACGAAGGGACAGGACTTCGCCATGCCCGACGACACCCAGGACGTGATCTCCGGTGGTCATCTCGTAGCCAAGGCGCTGAAGGCCGAGGGGGTCGACCGCATCTACACGCTGTGCGGCGGCCACATCATCGACATCTACGACGGCTGCGTCGACGAGGGCATCGAGGTCGTCGACGTCCGCCACGAGCAGGTCGCCGCCCACGCCGCCGACGGCTACGCGCGCCTCACCGGCAGGCCCGGCTGCGCCGTGGTCACCGCGGGCCCGGGGACGACCGACGCCGTCACCGGTGTTGCCAACGCCTTCCGCGCGGAGTCCCCGATGCTGCTGATCGGCGGCCAAGGGGCCCTCACCCAGCACAAGATGGGGTCCCTGCAGGATCTGCCGCACGTCGACATGATGACGCCGATCACCAAGTTCGCGGCGGCCGTGCCCGACACGGCGCGCGCGGCGGACATGGTGTCCATGGCGTTCCGCGAGTGCTACCACGGCGCGCCCGGCCCCTCCTTCCTGGAGATCCCGCGCGACGTGCTGGACGCCAAGGTCCCGGTGTCGAAGGCCCGGGTGCCGCGCGCCGGGGCCTACCGGGCCTCCACCCGCTCGGCCGGCGATCCCGAGGCGATCGAGAAGCTCGCCGACCTGCTGGTGCACGCCGAGAAGCCGGCCATCCTGCTCGGCAGCCAGGTCTGGACGACCCGGGGCACCGAAGCCGCCGTCGAGCTGGTGCGCGCCCTGAACGTCCCCGCGTACATGAACGGCGCCGGCCGCGGCACCCTGCCGCCCGGCGACCCGCACCACTTCCAGCTCTCCCGGCGGTACGCCTTCTCCCACGCCGACGTCATCGTCATCGTCGGCACCCCCTTCGACTTCCGCATGGGCTACGGCAAGCGGCTGTCGCCGGACGCGACCGTCGTGCAGATCGACCTCGACTACCGCACGGTCGGCAAGAACCGCGACATCGACCTCGGCATCGTCGGCGACGCCGGACTGGTGCTGAAGTCGGTGGCCGAGGCGGCCTCCGGACGCGTCAACGACGGCGCCTCCAGGCGCAAGGAGTGGCTGGACGAACTGCGCGCGGCCGAGCAGACCGCCTTGGAGAAGCGGCTGCCGAGCCTGAGGTCCGACGCCTCGCCCATCCACCCGTACCGACTGGTCGGCGAGATCAACGACTTCCTCACCGAGGACTCGATCTACATCGGCGACGGCGGCGACATCGTCACCTTCTCCGGGCAGGTCGTGCAGCCCAAGTCGCCCGGCCACTGGATGGACCCCGGCCCTCTCGGCACGCTCGGTGTCGGCGTCCCCTTCGTCCTCGCGGCCAAGCAGGCGCGGCCCGACAAGGAGGTCGTCGCGCTGTTCGGCGACGGCGCGTTCTCGCTCACGGGCTGGGACTTCGAGACCCTCGTCCGCTACGACCTGCCCTTCGTCGGCATCGTCGGCAACAACTCCTCGATGAACCAGATCCGTTACGGCCAGGCCGCCAAGTACGGCAAGGAGCGCGAGCGGGTCGGCAACACCCTCGGCGACGTCCACTACGACAAGTTCGCGCAGATGCTCGGCGGTCACGGCGAGGAGGTCCGCGACCCCGCCGACATCGGCCCCGCCCTCCGGCGCGCCCGCGAGTCCGGCAAGCCGTCACTGATCAACGTCTGGGTCGACCCCGACGCGTACGCCCCCGGAACCATGAACCAGACCATGTACAAGTGAGGTGCCCTCGATGACAGGAACCAAGGCCCTCGACGGCGTCCGCGTCCTGGACATGACCCACGTCCAGTCCGGACCGTCGGCGACCCAGCTGCTCGCCTGGCTCGGCGCGGACGTCGTCAAACTGGAGGCGCCGACCGGCGACATCACGCGCAAGCAGCTGCGCGACCTGCCGGACGTCGACTCCCTCTACTTCACGATGCTCAACTGCAACAAGCGGAGCATCACCCTCAACACCAAGACCGAACGCGGCCAGGAGATCCTCACCGAGCTGATCCGCCGCTCCGACGTGATGGTGGAGAACTTCGGCCCGGGCGCCGTCGACCGGATGGGCTTCACCTGGGACCGCATCCAGGAGATCAACCCGCGCATCGTCTACGCCTCCATCAAGGGCTTCGGCGAGGGCCCGTACACCGGTTTCAAGGCGTACGAGGTCGTCGCGCAGGCCATGGGCGGGTCGATGTCGACCACCGGCTTCGAGGACGGACCGCCGCTGGCGACGGGCGCCCAGATCGGCGACTCGGGCACGGGCGTGCACGCCGTGGCGGGCATCCTCGCCGCGCTCTACCAGCGGGAGCACACCGGGCGCGGGCAGCGGGTCAACGTGGCCATGCAGCACGCCGTGCTGAACCTCTGCCGGGTCAAGCTGCGGGACCAGCAGCGCCTGGCGCACGGGCCGCTCGCCGAGTACCCCAACGAGGACTTCGGCGACGAGGTCCCCCGGTCCGGGAACGCCTCCGGCGGCGGCCAGCCCGGCTGGGCGGTCAAGTGCGCGCCGGGCGGGCCGAACGACTACGTGTACGTCATCGTGCAGCCGGTCGGCTGGCGCCCGATCAGCGCGCTCATCGGCCGGCCCGAACTGGCCGACGACCCCGAGTGGGCCACGCCCGAGGCGCGGCTGCCCAAGCTCGGCAAGCTGTTCCAGCTGATCGAGGAGTGGTCCTCGACGCTGCCCAAGTGGGAGGTGCTGGAGCGGCTCAACGCGCACGACATCCCGTGCGGGCCGATCCTGTCGACCCGGGAGATCATCGAGGACCGGTCCCTGGTGGCCAACGAGATGGTCGTCACCGTGCCCCACCCCGAGCGCGGCGAGTTCGTCACCGTCGGCAGCCCCCTGAAGCTGTCGGACTCCCCGGTGGAGGTGACCGCCTCACCGCTCCTCGGCGAGCACAACGAAGAGGTCTACGTCGGCGAACTCGGCCTCGGCGATGAGGAAGTGCGCCTGCTCAAGTCGAACGGGGTGATCTGACGTGATGACCGAAGACCGCCTCGCCCGCGTGCGGTCCGTGCTGGACTCCGTACGGGCGGAGGGCCGGACCGCGCTGACCGCGCCCGAGGGCAAGGTGATCGCCGACGCGTACGGCATCGCCGTCCCCGGCGAGGAACTGGCCACCGACGTCGAGGAGGCCGTGGCGTACGCGGCGCGCTTCGGCGGGCCGGTCGTGATGAAGATCGTCTCGCCGGACATCCTGCACAAGACCGACGCCGGCGGTGTGGTCGTCGGGGTCGAGGGGGCGGCGGACGTACGGGCCGCGTTCCACCGCATCGTCGAGAACGCGCGTGCCTACGACGCGGACGCGCGCATCGCGGGTGTGCAGGTGCAGGAGCTGCTGCCGCAGGGCCGGGAGGTCATCGTCGGGGCGGTGACCGACCCGACGTTCGGGAAGGTGGCGGCCTTCGGGCTCGGCGGGGTGCTCGTCGAGGTGCTCAAGGACGTCACCTTCCGGCTGGCGCCGGTGGACGCCGACGAGGCGCTGTCGATGCTGGACTCCATCCGCTCGGCGGAGATCTTGCGCGGGGTGCGCGGCCAGGCGGGCGTGGACCGGTGGGCCGTCGCCGAGCAGATCCGGCGTGTGTCCCAACTCGTCGCGGACTTCCCCGAGATCGCCGAGGTGGACCTCAATCCGGTGATCGCGACGGCGGAGGGGGCCGTCGCGGCCGACATCCGGGTGATCCTCGCCGAGTCGCAGCCGGCGCCGCGCCGGACGTACACGCGCGAGGAGATCCTCACCTCGATGCGCCGGCTGATGCAGCCCGGCTCGGTGGCCGTGATCGGTGCCTCCAACGAGCAGGGGAAGATCGGCAATTCGGTGATGCGCAACCTCCTGGACGGGGGGTTCGCGGGCGAGATCCACCCGGTGAACCCCAAGGCCGATGACATCCTGGGCCGCAGGGCGTACAAGAGTGTCACGGACGTTCCCGGTGAGGTGGATGTGGCGGTCTTCGCGATCCCCGCCAGGTTCGTGGCCTCGGCCCTGGAGGAGGTGGGACGCAAGAAGATCCCGAACGCCGTGCTGATCCCCTCGGGGTTCGCCGAGACCGGCGAGCACGAACTCCAGGCGGAGATCGTGTCGATCGCCGAGCGGCACGGCGTGCGGCTGCTGGGGCCGAACATCTACGGCTACTACTCGACCTGGCAGGACCTGTGCGCCACGTTCTGCACGCCGTACGACGTCAAGGGCGGGGTGGCGCTGACCTCGCAGTCGGGCGGCATCGGGATGGCCATCCTCGGTTTCGCGCGGACGACGAAGACGGGTGTGTCGGCGATCGTCGGGCTCGGCAACAAGTCGGACCTGGACGAGGACGACCTGCTGACCTGGTTCGGCGAGGACCCGCACACCGACTGCATCGCGATGCACCTGGAGGACCTCAAGGACGGGCGCGCCTTCGTCGAGGCCGCCCGGGCGACCGTCCCGAAGAAGCCGGTGATCGTGTTGAAGGCCGGGCGGACGGCGGCCGGTGCCAAGGCGGCCGGCTCGCACACCGGCGCCCTGGCCGGCGACGACGCCGTGTACGACGACATCCTGCGGCAGGCCGGGGTGATCCGGGCCCCGGGGCTGAACGACATGCTGGAGTACGCGCGCGCGTTGCCGGTGCTTCCCGCACCCCAGGGCGGCAACGTCGTGATCATCACGGGCGCGGGCGGCAGCGGGGTGCTGCTCTCCGACGCGGTGACGGACAACGGTCTGTCCCTGATGGAGATCCCGCCCGACCTGGACGAGGCGTTCCGTGAGTTCATCCCGCCCTTCGGGGCCGCGGGCAACCCGGTGGACATCACCGGGGGTGAACCGCCGTCGACGTACGAGGCGACGATCCGGCTGGGGCTGGAGGATCCGCGCATCCACGCGCTGGTGCTCGGCTACTGGCACACGATCGTCACTCCCCCGATGGTCTTCGCCGAGCTCACCGCGCGCGTGGTGGCCGAGTTCCGGGAGCGCGGGATCGAGAAGCCCGTGGTGGCGTCGCTCGCGGGCGACGTGGAGGTCGAGGAGGCCTGCCAGTACCTCTTCGAACGCGGGGTCGTGGCGTACCCGTACACGACCGAGAAGCCGGTGGCCGTGCTCGGTGCGAAGTACCGCTGGGCGCGGGAGGCGGGGCTGCTGGGGGGCGGTATATGAGGTGAGGCAGCGGGGGGCCGGCCGACGGTGCGCGTCGGCCGGCCCCGGGACCCGCACGCGCACGAAAGGCATGGGACAGGGGGCGCTGGCCAGATCTTTCGACGCAAGGGGTGCGACACGACATGACAACGACCGATCTGCCCACCACGGTTCCCCACCGGGAGGTCACCGACGCGAACGGCCGCGTCTACCGGCTCGGTGAGACCGACATCGACATCATGGGGCGCAAGCGCAAGTGGATGGTGATCCTGCCCTGGATCGGCATGATGGGCATCTCCTCCGCCGAGTACGCGTTCGCGTCCGCCGAGGACACGCTGCACGAGGCACACCACTGGTCCAGCGGCAGCATCTACTGGATGATGACCACCTGGATCTTCTGCCAGGCCGCGGTCGCCTTCCCCGCCGGGCGGCTGCGCGAGAACGGAAAGCTGCCCGCGCGCTGGGCGATGATGCTGGGTTCGGCCGGCACGCTGCTGGGTTATCTGTCGCTGGCGTTCGCGCCGCATGTCGCGCTCGCCTTCATCGGGTTCGGCGTCTTCAGCGGCATGGGCGCGGGCATGGTGTACGCGACGTGCGTCAACATGGTCGGCAAGTGGTACCCGGAGCGCAGGGGCGGCAAGACCGGCTTCGTCAACGGCGGCTTCGCCTACGGCTCGGTGCCCTTCGTCTTCATCTTCCACGGCTACATGGACGGCTCCAACTTCCGCTGGGTGCTGGTCTCGGCGGGTGTGTTCCTGGCCGCGATCGTGGCTGTCGCCGGCTTCTACTTCCGGGACCCGCCGAAGAACTGGTGGCCGGCCTCCGTCGACCCGCTGAACCCGCCGGACGATCCGCGCGCCCGGCGCTCGCTGGAGAAGAACCCCCCGGCCACCAAGCAGTACAGCCCGCTGGAGGCCTGGCGGACCGGCCGGGTGGCGCTGATGTGGTTCTGTCTCGCCTGCACCTCCGGCGTGAACATCTTCGGCATCGCCTTCCAGGTCGACATCGGTGAGGAGGCGGGCTTCGCGGCGGGCGTCGTGGCCACCGCGATGTCGCTGAAGGCGATCGTCAACGGCACCGGCCGCGGCGTCATCGGCTGGCTGTCCGACCTGTACGGCCGCAAGCAGTGCCTGCTCTACGTGTGCGCGATCCTGGGTCTCGCCCAGTTCGGCATCATCTGGTCGGCCGAGATCGGGAACCTGCCGCTGTTCCTGTTCTTCTCCGCCGTCTCCGGCTTCGGCGGCGGGGCCATCTTCCCGATGTTCGCGGCGATGACGGCGGACTACTTCGGCGAGAACAACAACGCCACCAACTACGGCATGGTCTACAGCTCCAAGCTCGTCTCCGGACTGGGCGCGGGCATGGGAGCCGTGGTCGTCGGCGCCTGGGGCTACAACGGTGCCTTCACCCTGGCCGGCTGCATCTCGCTGTTCGCCGGCTGCGTGGCGCTGTTCCTGCACCCGCCGGGACGGTCCAAGGACCGGCGCGTGACGCCCAATCCGCGTCCGCTCGGGGAGGAGTGACCCGGCGAGGCCGGGTCGGCACGGTCCGGGGGGGGGCCCCCCCGCCGGCCGGGGGGGGGGGCCCCCCCCCGGGGGGCGGCGCGCCGGGCCGCGGCGCGCGCGGGCCCGCGGGTGGGTGGTGGGT
>NZ_JBIRHH010000005.1:44888-718651 GCF_044328425.1 Streptomyces sp. NPDC017943
CGGCCCCCGGCGGGTCCGGCCGTGGCCGGGGCGGGTCCGCCCCAAGCGGGGCCGGCGGGGGGTGTTGGGCGCGGGCCCGCCCGGGCCGGCCGGGGGGGGGGGGCCCCCCCGGCGCCCGGGGGGGGGGGCCGCCCGGACCGTGTCCGCGGTCAGCGGCGCCGCTTGCGCAGGGCCGCCATGTTGTCGTAGCTGATCTTGGCCTCGCGCAGCGACTGCGCGGGGTCGGTGGCGCTCGGCGAGTTGTCGTCCTCCACCATCGGGTTGCGGTAGTCGGTCCGCCCGACCCTCGAGAAGAAGGTCGTGTAGTCGATGTCCCCGGTGCCGAAGGGCACCATGTCCCAGCCCATGCCGTTGGTCGTGCTGACGACGCCGTCCTTGGCGTGGAACAGCGGGTAGCGCTTGTTGTGGCGGGTGACCAGGGCGGCCGGGTCGAACACGCTCCTGCGGGTGGTGCCGTCGTGCGCGGTGTAGGTGTGGAACTTGTACTGGGCTACGTGCGCCCAGAAGATGTCCATCTCCAGCCAGACCAGCCGCGGGTCGGTGACCTTCAGGAAGTACTCCAGCTTGCGGATGCCCGAGCTGCGGGTCGGCCGGCCCTGGTCGTCCAGCGGGCCGCCGTCCAGCAGGAAGCCGTAGGCGCTGTCGTGGTTGTGGGTGTAGAGCTTGATGCCCTCGCGGCGGGCGATCTCGCCGAGCGCGTTCCACTTGTCGGCGGCCACGTCCCAGTCGGCACGGTAGGAGCTTCCGGTGGGGTCGCCGCCGGTGCCCATGTGGTCCATGCCGAGGATGTTGGCGATCTCCAGGTGCTTCTTGAAGGTGTCCTTGTCCGCTGCGGTGAGCGGCCAGGAGGACGGGATGAAACCGTGGTTGCCCTGGGCGCGCAGACCGTGGTCGTCCAGCCAGGAGCGCAGCAGCCTGGCGCCCTGGACCGTCTCCAGGTTGTCGCCGCCGGGCGCGTTCGCGTGCTGGCGGTAGCCCGCGAACTCGACCTGCCGGTAGCCGTGGCGGGCCAGTTGCCTGAACACCTCGCGGAAGCCGGAGGGCAGGTCGCTCGCGAGGGGGTCGCGGGCGGTGGCGTCACGGACCGTGTAGAGGATGATGCCGCGCTTGTGCGGCGGGACGAGGACGTGGCCCCGCCCGTGCCCGTGTCCGTGGTCGTGGTCTCTGCCGCGGTCCTGCGCCAGGGCGGGGGCCGCGCCGAAGACGGGGGCCGCGACGGCTCCGGCCGCCACGGCGGTGCACGTGGTGAGGAAGCGGCGCCGGTTCACGCCGAGGCTGCGGCGCAGGTCCTCGTCCGGGGCTGCGGCGGTGGCGGCGTCGGTGCGGGAAGGGTCGGGGTACGGGGTCACGGGTGGCCTGCCTTCTCGGTCGTGGCCGGTTCCGGTGCCGCCGGGACCGGCCGTTGTCAGTGCCGTGTGTTTCGCTCTCGGTAGTCGGACGTCGGCGACTGCGCGGGGTGCGCTGTCAGCCGAGTCCGGCCAGCCGGAGCAGGAGTTGTTTCACGTCGGTGGCCGCGAGTCGGTCGCCGACGGCGCGGGGGGTGGAGCAGATGAGCAGCGGACCGTCGTCGTCGCCGAGCGGAAGGCGGCCGTGGCTGCCGCGAACAGGCGAGGGGTCCAGCGGGACCACCGCCATGCGGTAGCGCATGCCGAGTTTCTTGCGCGCCAGCGCGGTGGCCGCCTTGACCTTCACGTAGGGGTCCAGGGGGTCCATGAAGAGCTCGACCGGGTCGTAGCCGGGCTTGCGGTGGATCTCGACGAGCTGGGCGAAGTCGGGTGCCCGGTCGTCGTCGAGCCAGTAGTAGTACGTGAACCAGGCGTCGGGTTCCGCCACGGCGACGAGTTCGCCGGCGCGCGGATGGTCCAGGTGGTGCGCCTTCTTGCCCTCGTCGTCGAGGAGTTGCTCGATGCCGGGCAGGCCGTCGAGGGCCGCCCGGGTGGCGTCGAGGTCCTCGGGGCGGCGCACGTAGACGTGGGCGATCTGGTGGTCGGCCACGGCGAAGGCGCGGGAGGCCATCGGGTCGAGGTACTCCATGCCGTCCTGGGTGTGTACCTCGAGCAGTCCGGCGCGGCGCAGGGCGCGGTTGATGTCGACGGGCCGGTGCACGCGGGTGATGCCGTACTCGGACAGGGCCACGACGGTGCGGCCCTCGGCGCGGGCGTCGTCCAGGAGCGGGGCGAGCGCGGTGTCCAGGTCGGTCGCCGCCGTCAGGGAGCGCGGGTCGTCGGGGCCGAAGCGCTGCAGGTCGTAGTCGAGGTGAGGGAGGTAGCAGAGCGTCAGGTCGGGGTGCCGGGTGCGCATGACGTGGCGGGTGGCGTCGATGATCCACCGGCTGGAGACGAGGTCGGCGCCGGGTCCCCAGAAGTGGAACAGGGGGAAGGTGCCCAGTTTCTCGGTGAGTTCGTCGTGGAGCGCGGGGGGCCGGGTGTAGCAGTCGGGTTCCTTGCGGCCGTCGGCGTAGTAGACCGGGCGGGGGGTGACGGTGATGTCGGTGTCGGCGCCCATGGCGTACCACCAGCAGATGTTGGCCACGGTGTAGCCGGGGTGGGCGCGGCGGGCGGCGTCCCAGAGTTTGTCCCCGGCGACGAGGCCGTTGTGCTGGCGCCACAGCAGGACGTCGCCGAGTTCGCGGAAGTACCAGCCGTTGCCGACGATGCCGTGTTCCGAGGGCATGGTGCCGGTGAGGAAGGTGGACTGGGCGGCGCAGGTGACGGCGGGCAGGACGGTGCCCAGGGCGGCGCGGGAGCCGGACTGTCCGAGGGCCTTGAGGTGGGGCATGTGGTCGAGGAGCCGGGGGGTGAGACCGACGACGTCCAGGACGAGGAGCGGGACGGGACGGCCGGGCTCCGCGCCGGCCGGGTCCGGGGGCTCGTGGGTGCTCATGGCAGCTCCTTCAGGCCGAGGTCGGTCAGCAGGTCGCGGGCGAGGGTCAGCTCGGCGGCGATGCCCTCGGCCAGCTGGGCCCGCCCTCTGGGGCGCAGTTCGGGCGGGAGGGCCTGCCAGGTGTAGGTCTCGACCTCCAGGTGGCGGGTGAGGGGGGCCGGGCCGCCGACGAGCCGGGTCAGGGCGGCCTTCAGGACCGGGAGGGTGGAGGTGAGGGGGGCGGCGGGGGCCGCGTGCAGCGGGACGTGGAAGTGGGCGCGCCAGGGGGCGGCGTCGGGCAGGGCGTGGCCCGCGAGGGCCTCGTCGAGGTCGTCGGTGGCGCGCAGCCCGGCGGCGGTGGCCGTGCGGGTCTGGTGCAGGAAGCGGGGTTCGGCGAAGGCGGCGAGGGCTTCGCGGACCTCGGGCAGATGGGGGTGTTCGGCGTGCAGGGCGGCGGAGAGCTGGGATTTCACGACGGGGACGCCGGCGGTGGTGAGGGCGTCCAGGGCGGTGTGCGGGTCCTCGAAGGAGGTGGCGAGGTGGCAGGTGTCGACGCAGACGCCGATGCGGTGGTGGCCGATCGCGGTGAGCGGGGCGATGGCGTCGCGGGTGGTCTCGACGACGCAGCCGGGCTCCGGTTCCAGACCGATGCGCAGGGAGCGGCCGGTCAGCTCCTCGATGGCGTCGAGGCGTTCGGCGAGGGTGCGCAGGGCGGTGCGGGCCCGCTCCGCCCGCTCCTCGTCGTGGGCGGTGCGCCAGGCGAGGGGCAGGGTGGAGATGCTGCCGTCGGTGACGTCGTCGGGCAGCAGCCCGGCCAGGACGCGGGCCAGGGCGGTGGTGTGCTCCAGGCGCTCGGGGTCGGCCCAGTCCGGCTTGTAGACGCGGTACTTGACCTCCTCGGCGCCGAAGCCCTCGTAGGGGAACCCGTTGAGGGTGACGACCTCCAGGCCGCGCCGGTCGAGTTCGGTGCGCAGGGCGCGCAGGGCGGAGGGGTCGGTGACGAGGGCGTGGGCGGCGTCCCTGGCGAGCCACAGCCCGATGCCGAGCCGGTCGCGGCCGAGGCGCCGGCGGACGGGTTCGCAGTGGTCGCGCAGCTGGGCGAGGACACCGTCGAGGGTCTCCGCGGGGTGGACGTTGGTGCAGTAGGCGAGGTGGACGGTCGAGCCGTCGGGGTGGCGGAAGCGCATGGCTCACGCCTCCGCGGCGGGGACGCGGACCGGTGCGGCCGGGGCGGGGTCCTGCGGGTCCTTGGGGACGCCGCGCAGGATGGAGTTGCCCTCGTGGGTGGCCCCGGTGCCGGCGACGTCGAGGCGCAGCCGGCCGCTGAGGCCGTAGAAGGCGACGGGGTTGCGCCACAGCACCTGGTCGACGGTGTCCTCGTCGAAGCCCTCGGCCAGCATCAGGTCGCCGACCTTGCGGGTCTTCAGCGGGTCGCTCCTGCCCCAGTCGGCGGCCGAGTTGACCAGGACCTGCTCGGGGCCGTAGGCGCGCAGGACGGCGACCATGCGCTCCTCGTCCATCTTGGTGTCCGGGTACACGGAGAAGCCGAGCCAGCAGCCGCTGTCCTTGGCCTCCTTGACGGTGGTCTCGTTGAGGTGGTCGACCAGGACGTGGCCGGCGGGCAGGGCGGACTCCCGGACGACGTCGAGGGTGCGGCGCAGCCCGGCGAGCTTGTCGCGGTGCGGGGTGTGCACCAGGGCGGGCAGGCCGTGGTCGGCGGCCAGTTGGAGCTGCGCGGCGAGGGCGGTGTCCTCGGCGGGGGTCATGGAGTCGTAGCCGACCTCGCCGACGGCGACGACGTTGTCCTTGACGAGGTAGCGGGGCAGTTCGTCCAGGACGGGCGTGCAGCGCGGGTCGTTGGCCTCCTTGGGGTTGAGGGCGATCGTGCAGTGGTGGGCGATGCCGTACTGGGCGGCGCGGAAGGGTTCCCAGCCGAGCAGGGCGTCGAAGTAGTCGCGGAAGGAGGCCGGGGAGGTCCGGGGCTGGCCGAGCCAGAAGGAGGGTTCGACGACGGCGCGCACACCGGCGGTGTACATGGCCTCGTAGTCGTCGGTGGTGCGGGACGTCATGTGGATGTGGGGGTCGAAGATGCGCATCAGGACTCCTTGCCGTGGGGGTGGTCCGGGCCGGGGGTGCCGGGCACGGACTCGGTCAGGTCCAGGACGCGGTGCAGGTCCTCGGGGACGGCGCGGCCGGCGGCGGTGCGCTCGGCGGCGTAGTCGGCCAGCATGCGGGCGAGTTCGCCGTCGCTCCGGGCGCGTTCCGGCAGGTCCGCCACCTGTTCGACGGGGACGCCGGTGAACAGGCACTTCAGTACGGCGTGGCGCCAGGCGTGCGGGTCGAGGTGCCGGGCGGCGTACGGGCCGACGGCGGCGGCGAGCAGCCGGGTGTCGTTGGTGCGCAGGGCGTCCTCGACGAGCGGGAGGGCGGCGGGGCCGGGCACGAGGTGGGGCAGGGCGTGCAGGACGGCCCGGCGTTCGTCGGCGGTGCCCTGGAAGTACACCCGGGTCAGGGCCTCGGTGTCCGCGCGGGCGGCGTCCAGGATGAGGACGCGGGCGGCGTCGGCGTGGGCGGCCCCGCAGCGGCGCCCGGCCTCGGCGAGGCGCAGCTCCCACACGGAGATGGGCCCGTGGAGGCCGGGGTGGGCGGCGGCTTCGTCGAGGGCGTGGTCGAGCCAGGCGCGGGCGGCCGGTTCGAGGTGGGCGGTGAGTCGCCGGCGGAGGTCGTCGAGCGAGGGGGAGGCGGTGGCGCCGGTGCCGGCGGTTCTCGCCGCGTGGGAGGCGCGGGTGCCTGTCATCTGCTGCTCCCTTCAGGGGATGCGGAGGGAGCGCCGTGGGGTGGCGCGGACTGCGGGGAGGCCGGGGCGGGCCGGTGCGGTGGGTGGGCCGCGGCCTGCTCGGCGTGGCGGAGGAACGGGAGGGACCGCTCGGCCTGCCGGGGCCCCTCATGGGAGTGCCGGGGCAGTTCGACGACGGTCAGGCCCTGGTAGCCGGTGGCGGCGAGGGCCGCCAGGACCGGCGGGAAGTCGATCTCCCCGTCCCCGAACGGGAGGTGTTCGTGCACCCCTCGGCGCATGTCCTCGATCTGCACGTGCCGCAGCCAGGGGGCGGCCTCGCGTACGCACTCGGCGGGCGACCGGGGCTCCAGGCACTGGCAGTGGCCGATGTCGAGGGTGAGTCCGAGGGGTTCGGGGTCGCCGAGGGCCGTGCGCAGGCGGTGGAAGTCGGCGAGGGTGGCGAGCAGGTGGCCGGGTTCCGGTTCGACCGCGAGCGGGATGCCGGCGGCGGAGGCGGCTTCCAGGACGGGGGTGAGGGCCTCGGTGAGACGCTTCCACGCGGTGTCCGTGTCGGTGCCGTCGGGCACGACGCCGCTGAAGCAGTGGACGGCGAGGGCCCCCAGGTCGGCCGCGACCCGGACGGCCCGGACGAGCAGGTCGACGCGGCGGGCGCGGTCGCCGGCGTCCGGGTCGAGCAGGGACGGGCCGTGCTTGCGCCGCGGGTCGAGCACGTAGCGGGCCCCGGTCTCCACGGTGACGTCCAGGCCGAGTGCGTCCAGCCGCTTCGCGACCCGGTGGGTGCGGGCGGCCAGGTCGGGCGCGAGCGGGTCCAGGTGCATGTGGTCGAGGGTCAGCCCGACCCCGTCGTACCCGAGGTCGGCGAGCAGGGACAGCGCGTCGGCGAGACGGAGGTCGGCGAGTCCGTTGGTGCCGTAACCGAAGCGGAGGGAGGAGGGCGGGTCGTCGGGGTGTGCGGCGGGGGCACCGGTCGTACGGTTCCGGCCGCTGTCGGGCCCGGGGACCTCGGAGCTCATGTGACGCTCACCTTCTTCGCGAGACGGGCGCCGAGCGGGGCGAGGGCGGCGACGAGGACCGCGCTGACCGGGCCCTTCGCGCGGGCGGCCAGGGCGGCCTGGAGGGGGATGGTGGCCCGGATGCCGGCGCCCACGGCGCGCTGGGTGAGCGGGGGCGAGGGGTTCAGCGCGGCGTGGACGTAGGGACGGGCGGTGCCGGCGGCGTAGGCGGCCACGAGGGCGGTGGTGAGCAGGGCGGCGGGGTCCGGGCGCCCTGGCCGTCCGGCGAGGGCGGTGGCGAGCGACGCGGCCTGTCCCCGGAGCCCTCGGTGTCCGGTCGGCCCGGGGCGCGGTCCATGGCCCGCGGACCTCGCGGGGTCGTGTGCCGGCGGGCCGGGCCGGCGGGCCGTGTGCCGGGTCAGCAGCGCGGTCGCCGCGAGGGCCGCCAAGGGGGCCAGGGGTGAGCCGCCTTGTGCCTCCTGGCGGGAGACGGTCGTCACGGCCAGGGTGTGGGTGCCCAGCAGGGCCGCCGAGGGCACGGCCGGACGGGTGCGGCCGGTGGTGGCCGCGGCTCCCATGAGCAGGTCCAGCCCTCGGGCCGCGCCCATGGCCACGGGCCCGGCAGGGGTGTGCTTCAGGCCGAGGTCGTACGCCCAGACGGTCGCCGCCAGGGGGGCGGCGACGGCCAGGGCGGGGCGGCCGGCGGCCGCGGCCAGGGCCAGCCCCGCGCCGGTGAGTGCACCGGCCGCCGCGAGGGCGGCTCCGGGGCGGACCCGGCCGGAGGGCAGGGGGCGGTGGGGGCGTTCGACGGCGTCGACCTCGCGGTCCGCCCAGTCGTTGAGGGCCATGCCGGCCTCGTAGAGGCAGAGCGAGGAGCCGACGGCGAGCAGCGTGCGCGCGTTGGGCGCGGCCCCGGCCGCGGCGGCACCGGCCAGGGCGTCACCGGGGACGCTGAACAGGGCGGGCAGCCGCAGGAGTTCCGCCCAGGCACGCCGCCGGTCAGCACGCCGTGCACGGACGCCGGCGCGGGGGGCCGCGCCGGGGGCGGGGGCTTCGGCGGCGACGACCGCGGACCGGCCACCGTGGGACGGGTCGGAAGCGGCGTCCGTGGACCGACCGCTGCCAGACGGATCGCAGACGGCGGCTGTGGCCCCGCCCCCACCGGACGAGCCCGGAGCTGCATCCGCAGGTCGGCCACCACGGGACGCGTCGGGAGCAGCAGCCGCAGGCCCGCCGCCGCTGGACGGGTCGCAAGCGACCGCCGCGGACCGGCCGCCGTGTGACGCGTCGACGGCGACGGCTTCAGGCCCGTCCCCACCGGACGAGCCGAGAGCAGCAGCCGCAGGGCCGCCGCCCGGGGACGAGTCGGGAGCGGCGGCCGCAGGCCCGCCGTCGTCGAGCCGACCGAACGCAGCAGCCGCCGCCCAGTCCTCGTGCGACGGGTCGGAGGCCGCGACGGCGGGTCGACCGCCGTCGGGCGTGTCGGCACCGGCGGTGTCGGGACCGGCACCGGCGGACGAGCCGGGCGCGGCGGTCGCGGGCCGAGCGGCGCGCGACGAGCCGGTGGCCGCAGCCGCAAGCCGGTCGCTCTCGGACGGGTCGGGGGGCGGGATCCGGCGCAGGGTCACCGGGGGTCCCCCGTTCCCTCGGCCGTTCCCTCGGCGCCCCT
The DNA here is from genome assembly GCF_044328425.1 of Streptomyces sp. NPDC017943. Taxonomy (NCBI): domain Bacteria; kingdom Bacillati; phylum Actinomycetota; class Actinomycetes; order Kitasatosporales; family Streptomycetaceae; genus Streptomyces; species Streptomyces sp. NPDC017943. Next base: position 53,209 of record NZ_JBIRHH010000005.1, read on the forward strand.
CACCGCCCGAGCGGCACGTCTCTGCTCGCCCGCAGACGTGTTACCCGAGGCACCACCGCTCTCCCCGCCGCCCCGCGCCGCCCCCCTCGCGTCCGAGCGCTCGTCCTCGACTCGTCCGGGCACCGGCGTGTCACCGCTCTCCCCCTCCGACCGCCCCAGGCTCCGTGCGAAGCGCGTCAGTTGCTCGTACTGCTCGGACAGCCCGGAGGGGCCCTCGCCCACCGGGTCCTTGAAGTAGAAGCCCAGGGGGCCGAGGGGGCCCGCCAGGCCCTTCTCGTGGGCCCGGGCGGTGAGCCGGGCGAGGTCGAGCACCAGGGGTGCCGCGAGCGCCGAGTCGCAGCCCTGCCAGATGGTCTGCAGGACCATGCGGGTGCCGAGGAAGCCGTCGAAGGCGATGTGGTCCCAGGCGGTCTTCCAGTCGCCGAGGGCGGGGACGTCGTCGATGTGGACCTCCCCCTCGGGGACCGTCCCCAAGGTGTCGGCGAGGACGCGTTCCTTGCCGGCGTTCTTCGCCGCGGCGGCCGCCGGGTCGGCGAGGGCCGCGCCGTCGCCGCCGCCCAGCAGGTTCGTGCCGGACCAGGCCCGGACCGCCAGCGCGCGCTGCGCGAACATCGGCCCGAGGACGGCCCGCAGCAGGGTCTGGCCGGTCTTGCCGTCCCGGCCCGCGTGGGGCAGGCCGCTGCGCCCGGCCTCGCGGGCGGCGACGGGGTGGTGCATGCCCTCGGACGGCGTGAAGTTGACGTAGGGGCAGCCGGCGCGCAGGGCCGCCAGGGCGTAGAGGGTGCTGGCGGGGAGCGGGGTGCCGGGGCCCGCGGAGGCGGGTTCGGTGGAGGCGACGTTGACCACCACGGTCCGCTCCAGCCCGTGGCGGCGGGCGAAGTCGCGGATGTCGTCCGCGAAGGCCGCGATCAGTTCGGCCTCGCTCCGGGTGTCGCCGGGTGTGGGGCCGCCGGGCCTGATCTCCCGGTCGGCGGCGGCGAGTTCCGCGGCGACGGCGGTGGCGGTGCCCGGCGGCAGCACGCCTCCCGCGGTGAGGGACTCGGCCCGCTTGGGCAGGGGACAGTCGAGGGTGTCGTGGCCGCCGAAGACGAGGTCGGACAGGGCGGGCAGGCCGCTGTCGGCGAAGGCGGGTGTCTCGGTGACCATGCCGGTGGGCGGGTGCAGTCCCGCCGTGACGGCGGCACACCCCGTGACGACGGTGGTGGCGACGGAGCCGCGGGCTCCGATCAGCCACACCCCCACACGCGGTCGGGAGAGGGACGCGGACATGGGCAGCCTCCTGGTCGTGCGCAAAACCGGTGGGGAGGGAGACGGTGGGGAGGGAGACGGCGGGCGGGGGTCCGGCGTCCCCCGCCCGCCGCCGTTTCAGTCGCCCTTGACGGGCAGTTCCTTCAACTGGATGTTGCGGAAGGCGACCTTGTCGCCGGCGCCGTGGTTCTGCAGGCCGATGTAGCCGTCGGTCAGGCTCCGCCCGGGGTCCTTGTTGGTGAAGTCGTTGATCTTGACTCCGTTGAGGAACACCTGGAGGCGTTCGCCGCGGACCTTGATCTCGTAGGAGTTCCACTGGCCGGGCGGCCGCAGGACCTGGTCACGGGCCTTGATGTCGGCCGACTTGAAGGAGTAGACGGCGCCCGTGGTGCGGTCGGGCGCGTCCGTGGCGTCGATCTGGATCTCGTAGCCCTTGTCCACCGCGGACCAGGGGTCGTCGGAGGCCGGGAAGCCCACGAAGATGCCGGAGTTGTCGTCGCCCCGCATCTTCCAGTCGAGCTTGAGCGAGTACGACTTCAGCTCCTTGGCCTGGTACCAGAGCAGGCCCATGCCGCCCTCGGACTCCATCACGCCGTCCTTGACGACGAACTTGCCGGGACCGGCCTGCTTCCAGCCGTCCAGGGTCTGGCCGTTGAAGATCTTCCGGTAGTCCTTGCTCGGCTTGCAGTCCGCCTTGACCTGGCCGGTGGCGTACTGCAGGCCGCCGAGCAGGTGGGCGCGGAACGCCTCGTCGGTGTAGGACTCCTTGGTGTGGCCGCCGCCGGTGTAGAAGGAGCGGCCGCCGCCGTAGCTCTGGCACCAGGCGATCGGGTGGTCGCCCTTCATGTTCCCGCCCTGGTAGGTGGTCTCGTCCAGGGTGGCGAGGACCTTGGCCTGCTCACGCGGGTTGGTGCGGTAGTTGTACCACTCGTCGGTGCGCTCCCAGGCGTCGCCGAGGTGCGTGGTGGCCGGGTGGTCGTGGTCCTCGACGCGGACGGTGGCCTTCTGGATGGCCGGGTGCGAGTCGAAGTAGGCACCGACGAGGCCGCCGTAGAACTCCCAGTCGTACTCGGTGTCGGCCGCCGCGTGGATGCCCAGGTACCCGCCGCCGCCCGCCACGTAGTCCTCGAACGCCTTCTGCTGCGCGGCGTCGAGCACGTCGCCGGTGGTCGACAGGAAGGCGACCGCGTCGTACTTGGCGAGGTTGGTGGTGGTGAACTGCCTGGCCTCCTCGGTGGCGTCGACCGTGATGCCGGCCGGGGCGCCGAGCTCCTTCAGCGCGGTGATGCCGGCCGGGATGGAGTCGTGGCGGAAGCCCGCGGTCTTCGAGAAGACCAGGACCTTCTTGCCGCCCTTGAACGGCTGCGTGGAGAACTCGAAGTCGTCCACGTCGAACAGCGCGCCCTCGCCGCCCCTGAAGACCAGGTAGACGTCGGTGGTCTTCTTGGGCAGCGCCCTCAGGGGCACGTCGACGTTCTGGAAGGTCTCCCAGCCGCCGGTCGGCGGGATGTAGGCCGAGCCGTGCAGCGGGCCCTCGGGCGAGCCGGTGCGCAGTTCGACGAAGCCGCCCGCGCCGCCGGAGGAGGCCCGTACGGTCACCTTCTTCTGCCCGTCGAAGCGGTAGGGGCTGAAGGAGATCCAGTCGCCGTCGTGGACGTCGCCCACGGTCTTGCCGCCGTTGGCGCCGGTCTTGTCGACGACGGACACGCCGGACTGCTTGGTGAAGTGCTCGGCCTGGCGGTGCAGCGGCTGGAGCACGGTGCGGGCGGTGCCGGTGAGCGCCTCCTGGCCGTTGGCGCCGGAGTCCGTGTAGCTGGCGCCGACGACGCCGTAGATGTTGGCGTTGGGGTCGTGGCCGCCGTCACCGGGGGGCGGCTTCAGGGTGCCCTCGCAGCCCGTCTCGCTGGTCAGCTCGTGGGCGTGGGAGTCGTGGCCGAGGCTGTAGGCGACCTTGACCTTGGAGCAGTCGACGGTCTCCTCGGGGTCGGTGACGGTCACCTTGAAGGGCACGGGCTCACCGAAGGCGGCCAGGGAGCCGTTGCCGGGGACGTCGATGCGCACCTTGGGCTCGGTGTTGCCGACGACGATCCGCACGCTGGCGTTGCCGGTGTTGCCCTCGGGGTCCTTGGCGGTGAAGGTGGCGCTGTAGGTGCCGACCTTCCTGTACGTGTGGGTGGGGGTGAGGCCCTCGCCCTTGGTGCCGTCGCCGAAGTCCCAGCTGTAGGTGAGCTGCGGGGAGTCGGCGTCCTTGGCGGAGGCGGTGAACCTGACCTTGAGGCCGGCCGCGCCGGAGGTCTTGTCGGCGCTCACCTCGGCGATCGGGGAGAAGCCGTCCTCGGCGTTCTCGATGCGGTACAGCGCGGAGTTCTCGTCGCCCTGGAACCAGGAGACGCCGTAGTCGAGGACGTAGAGCGCGCCGTCGGGGCCGAACTCCATGTCCATGATCTGGGTGCCGGTCCACGGGAAGTCGTTGATCTTCGCGACCGTGCCGTCGTCGTTCTGCTCGATCCGCTTGATCCAGCGGCGGCCGAACTCACCGGCGAAGAAGTCGCCGTCGTAGGCCTCGGGGAACTTCACGCCGGAGTCGAGGTCGGGGTCGTAGCGGTAGACCGGTCCGGCCATCGGGGACTCGGAGCCGCTGCCGAACTCGGGTACGGAACCGCCGTCGTAGGGGATCCAGGCGGCCTGCGCGGGCGGCAGGTCGACCAGGCCCGTGTTGTGCGGCGAGGTGTTCTTCGGGGCGGCGCAGTCGAAGGCCTCGCCGGACTCCTTGGTGGCGAAGTCGTAGTCGACGTACGGGTCGTTGTCGCCGGTGCAGAAGGGCCAGCCGAAGTTGGCGGCCTTGGTGACCTTGGCGAACTCGACCTGTCCGGCCGGGCCGCGCTCGGGGTCGGCGGCGCCCGCGTCGGGGCCGTAGTCGCCGACGTAGACGGTGCCGGTCTTGTCGTCGACGCTCATCCGGAACGGGTTGCGGAAGCCCATCGCGTAGATCTCGGGGCGGGTCTTCTCGGTGCCGGGGGCGAACAGGTTGCCCTCCGGGACGGTGTACGAGCCGTCCTCGGCGACCTTGATGCGCAGGATCTTGCCGCGCAGGTCGTTGGTGTTGCCGGAGCTGCGGCGGGCGTCGAAGGCCGGGTTGCGGTTCGGCCGGTCGTCGATGGGGGTGTAGCCGTCGGAGGCGAAGGGGTTGGTGTCGTCGCCGGTCGACAGGTAGAGGTTGCCGTCCGCGTCGAAGTCGATGTCGCCGCCGACGTGGCAGCAGGTGCCTCGGGAGGCCGCGACGTCCAGGACCTTCTTCTCGCTGGCCACGTTCAGCGTGCCGTTGGCGTTCAGCGTGAAGCGGGAGAGGCGGTTGACGCCGTCGAACTTCTCGAAGTCCGCGGCGGTGCCGGTCTCCGGAGCGTCGCCCGCGGGGGTGTCGAGCGGTGGGGCGTAGTAGAGGTAGATGGCCCGGTTGTTCTCGAAGTCCGGGTCGATGCCGACGCCTTGGAGGCCCTCCTCGTCGTGGCTGTACACGTCGAGCTTGCCGGCGACCTTGGTGACGCCGCCCTGGTCGGTCAGGCGCAGTGTGCCGTCGCGCGAGGTGTGCAGGACGCTGCGGTCCGGGAGCACGGCGAGCGACATGGGCTCGCCCATCTCGGGTTCGCCCTTGGCGAGCGGAACCTGCTGGAACTGCCCCTCGGCGGCGGCCGGTCCGTCGTGCTCGGGGTGGCCGGGGTGGGCTCCGGCCACGCCGGCCGGGGTGCCCACGGCCAGGAGCAGGCCGGTGAAGAGAGCGAGAGAGGTGCGAAGCCTGGGCCGCCTGGGGGTGCGGGTGGTGCTGATTCTGCTTCTGTGCACGAAGTCCCTCCGGGAACGGGGTGGGCCGTACGGGGTGGGTCGAAGACGTGCGGTGCGGGCGCCGGGGTGCGCCGTCACCCCGGACATGTGTGTGTCCTGAACACTTCAAGGACGGTAACCGGGTCCGTCCGGCGCGAACACCCCTTGTGCCAGCATCGGTTGAACTTTTTCCCATCGCTGGACAAAGCGGTGTCCGCGCAGGTCGGAGGGGGGACCGGCGGTGCTGCCGGCCCCCGGTCCCCGGCCTGCGCCGGTGCCCCGATCAGCTGTTGAACGCCGCGTCGAAGGACGCGCTGGGCGGCTCGAAGTCGAAGGCTTTCAGCCGGGTCAGGGCCTCGGGCGCCCCCTGGAGCCGGTCCATCCCGGCGTCCTCCCACTCGACGGAGACCGGCCCCTGGTAGTCGATGGAGCGCAGCATCCGGAAGACGTCCTCCCAGGGCACGTCGCCGTGCCCGGCGGAGACGAAGTCCCAGCCGCGCCGCGGGTCGCCCCACGGCAGGTGCGAGCCGAGCCGGCCGTTGCGGCCGTCGAGGCGCTTGCGGGCCTCCTTGCAGTCGACGTGGTAGATCCGGTCGCGGAAGTCCCACAGGAAGCCGACCGGGTCGAGGTCCTGCCACACGAAGTGCGAGGGGTCGAAGTTCAGGCCGAACGCCGGGCGGTTCCCGACGGCCTCCAGAGCCCGCCGGGCCGTCCAGTAGTCGTAGGCGATCTCGCTGGGGTGGACCTCGTGCGCGAAGCGCACGCCCTCGGCGTCGAAGACGTCCAGGATCGGGTTCCAGCGGTCGGCGAAGTCCTGGTAGCCCCGTTCGATCATCGCGTCGGGCGCGGGCGGGAACATGGCGACCAGGTGCCAGATGGCGGAGCCGGTGAAGCCGACGACGGTGCGCACACCGAAGGCGGCCGCCGCGCGGGCGGTGTCCTTCATGCGCTCCGCGGCCCGCTGCCGGACCCCTTCCGGGTCGCCGTCGCCCCAGACCGCCTCCGGCAGGATCGCCTGGTGGCGTTCGTCGATGATGGCGTCGCAGACGGCCTGGCCGACCAGGTGGTTGGAGATCGCCCAGCACTTCAGGCCGTACTTGTCGAGGAGCTGGTGCCTGGACTCGACGTAACCGGGGTCGCTCAATGCCTTGTCGACCTCGAAGTGGTCGCCCCAGCAGGCCAGTTCCAGGCCGTCGTAGCCGAAGTCACGGGCCAGTCGGCAGACCTCCTCCAGGGGCAGGTCAGCCCACTGGCCGGTGAACAGGGTGAAGGTGCGCGGCATCCTGCGGGCCTCCTCAGAGGGCGATCGGCGTGTAGACGGAGTTCTTCTCTGCGCTCTCCTCGACCGCGGCGAGCACCCGCTGCACCTGGAGCCCGTCGGTGAACGAGGGGTCGGGGCGGCGTCCCTCGGCGACGGCGTGGACGAGGTCGCGGGCCTGGTGGACGAAGGTGTGCTCGTAGCCGAGGCCGTGGCCCGGCGGCCACCAGGCGTCCAGGTAGGGGTGGTCGGGTTCGGTGACCAGGATCCGGCGGAAGCCGGCCTCCGCGCCCGGCCCGGTCCCGTCGTGGAAGGACAGTTCGTTCAGCCGCTCCAGGTCGAAGGCGAGCGAGCCGCGCTCGCCGTTGAGTTCGATGCGCAGCGCGTTCTTGCGGCCCGTGGCGTAGCGGGTGGCCTCGAAGGAGGCGAGGGCGCCGGAGGGGAAGCGGGCCGTGAACAGGGCCGCGTCGTCCACCGTGACCTCCCCGGCACCGGCCCCCGTGACCGCGGACAGCCCGCTGCCGGCGCCGGTGGGCAGGGGCCGTTCGCGCACGAAGGTCTCCGTCAGTGCGGAGACCCCCGCCAGCGGCTCCCCCACCAGGTACTGGGCGAGGTCGACGATGTGCGCGCCCAGGTCGCCGAGCGAGCCGGATCCGGCCTGCTCCTTGCGCAGCCGCCAGGTCAGCGGGAACTGCGGGTCGACCAGCCAGTCCTGGAGGTACGTCACGCGCACGTGCCGCAGCCTGCCCAGGCGGCCGTCGGCGACCATCCGGCGGGCCAGCGCGGTGGCAGGCACCCGGCGGTAGTTGAAGCCGACCATGGCGATCTGGCCGCGTCCGTACGCCTCCTCGGCCGCCCGGGCCATCGAGGTGGCCTCCTCGACGGTGTTGGCCAGCGGCTTCTCGCACAGCACGTGCTTGCCCGCGGCCAGGGCGGCCAGCGCGATCTCGGCATGGCTGTCGCCGGGGGTGCAGATGTCGACCAGGTCGACGTCGTCGCGCTCGACGAGGGCGCGCCAGTCGGTCTCGGTGGACGCCCAGCCGTGCCGGCCGGCCGCCGCCCGCACCGCGCCGGCGTCCCGGCCGCAGATCACGGCCATCACGGGATCCATCGGCAGGTCGAAGACCCGGCCCGCGGTGCGCCACCCCTGGGAGTGGGCGGCGCCCATGAAGGCGTACCCCACCATCCCCACGCGCAGGGGTGGCTTCCCTGCCTCGGTCCCTTCCGGCTGCGCTTGCGGCTGTCCCATACGGGTGTCCTCCTCGTCCTGGTGGGGATGGCGCACGTGGGGGGTGCGGGCGGAATCACTTGAAGCCGGTGGACATGTACTGGTCGATGTTGGTCTTGTCGACGACGGCCGAGTAGAGCGTGAGCGACGAGGGGATCTCGAACTCGGCGAGCCCGCCGATGCCCTTGCCCTGGCCGAGGGCGCGGGCGAGGTCGATCGCGGAGGCCGCCATGGTCGGCGGGTACAGCACGGTCGCCTTGAGCACGCCGTCGTCCTGCTTGATGGCCTGGAAGGCGGACAGCGCGCCGGCGCCGCCGACCATCAGGAAGTCGTCGCGCCCGGCCTGCTCGATGGCGCGCAGCGCGCCCACGCCCTGGTCGTCGTCGTGGTTCCACAGCGCGTCGAACTTCGACTGCGCCTGGAGCAGCTGGGCCATCTTGGCCTGCCCCGACTCGACGGTGAACTCGGCGGCCTGGCGGGCGACCTTCTTGATGTTGGGGTAGTTCTTCAGGGCGTCGTCGAAGCCCTGCGTACGCTGCTTGGTCAGCTCCAGGTTGTCCAGGCCGGCCAGCTCGATGACGCGGGCGTCCTTCTTGTCCTTGAGCTTCTCGCCGATGTAGTGGCCGGCGTTGAGCCCCATGCCGTAGTTGTCGCCGCCGATCCAGCAGCGGTAGGCCTGCGGGGTGTTGAAGATGCGGTCGAGGTTGACGACGGGGATGCCGGCGCGCATGGCCTTCAGACCGACCTGGGTGAGGGCCTTGCCGTCGGCGGGCAGCACGACCAGGACGTCGACCTTCTTGTTGATGAGGGTCTCGATCTGGCCGATCTGCTGGGCGGTGTCGTTGGAGCCCTCGGTGATCTCCAGAGTGACGTCGGAGTACTTCTCGGCGCGGCTCTTGGCGTTGTCGTTGATGGCGTTGAGCCAGCCGTGGTCGGCCTGCGGTCCCGCGAAGCCGATGGTGACCTGCTTGCCCGGCTTGTCGTCGGCGGCCGGCTGGTTGTTCCCGGCCGGCTCGTCCTTGGACTCGGACGGCTCGTTGCTGGTGCACCCCGTGATGAGGGCCCCGGCGGAGACGGCGGCGGCCCCGAAGAGCAGCCCTCTGCGACTGGTGATCTCTGGCATGGCGGTGAACCCTTTCCTCAGGTCGTGCTCGCGGTACGGCGCTGGACCAGCACGGCGGCGACGATGATCGCGCCCTTGGCGATCTGCTGGACGTCGCTCTGCAGGTTGTTCAGGGCGAAGATGTTGGTGATCGTGGTGAAGATCAGGACGCCGAGGACCGAGCCGGTGATGGTGCCGCGGCCTCCGGTCAGGAGCGTGCCGCCGATGATCGCGGCGGCGATGGCGTCGAGTTCGTAGAGGTTGCCGTTGGTGTTCTGGCCGGAGCCGGACAGGATGATCAGCAGGAAGGCGGCGATGCCGCAGCACAGCCCGGACAGCAGGTAGAGGTAGAGCCGCTGGCGGCGCACGTCGATGCCGGCGAGCCGGGCGGCCTCCGGGTTGCCGCCGACGGCGACCGTGCGGCGGCCGAAGGTGGTGCGGTTGAGCACCAGCCAGCCGATCACCGTGACGACGGCGAACACCAGCACCAGCGGCGGGACGCCCAGCACGTAGGCGTCGCGCTCGCCGAGGTCCAGGACCGACGGCACGGTGACGATCTGCGTCTTGCCGTCGGTGATCTGCAGGGCGAGGCCCCGGGCGGAGGCCAGCATGGCGAGGGTCGCGATGAACGGCACCATCGCGCCGTAGGCGATGAGCATCCCGTTGACCAGCCCGCAGCCGACGCCGACGACGACCGCCGTGAACAGGATGCCGAGGAAGCCGTACTCCTGGGTGGCGACGGTCGTGGCCCACACCGAGGCGAGGGCGACGATGGCACCGACCGACAGGTCGATGCCGCCGGAGACGATGACGAAGGTCATGCCGACGGTGACGACGCCGATCACGGACGCCTGGGTGAGGACGAGTTGGAGGTTGCGGGTGTCGAGGAACTCGTCGGGCTTGGTGATCCCGCCGATGAGGACCAGCACGGCGAGGACGCCGAGCAGGGACAGGGTGCGGACGTCGGCGCGGGCCATCAGGCCGCGCCAGGCGGGGGGCTGGGCCTGGGACACCTTCGTGGTGCTGCTGTCCCACGGCGGGGAGACGGGCTGCGTCATGACGCCGGGCTTCCTTCCATGACCAGGTCGAGTACGCGGTGTTCGTCGAGTTCGCGCGCGGGCGCCGTGTGGACGACCCGGCCCTCGCGCAGGACCAGCACGCGGTCGGCGAGGCCGAGCACTTCGGGCACCTCGCTGGAGACCAGCAGCACGGCCAGGCCCTCGTCGGCCAGGCGGCGGATGACCGCGTAGAGCTCGGCGCGGGCGCCCACGTCGACGCCTCGGGTGGGTTCGTCGAGCAGCAGCACCTTGCAGCCGCGCAGCAGCCAGCGCGCGAGTACGGCCTTCTGCTGGTTGCCGCCGGACAGGGTCCGCACGGGCACGGAGGGGTTGTCGGGCCTGAGCGACAGTTCGCGGGTGGCGGCCCGGGCGGCCCCGAGTTCGGCGCCCCGGTCGACCCAGCCGCCGCGCGAGAAGCGGGACATGGAGGAGACCGACACGTTGCGGGTGACGGACTCCAGCATCAGCAGGGCCTGCGCCTTGCGCTCCTCGGGGGCGAGCCCGAGTCCGGCGCGGACGGCGGCGCGCACGCTGCCGGGCTTCAACACCCGGCCCTCGACCAGCACCTGACCGGTCGTCGGCTTGCGGGCGCCGTAGACCGTCTCCAGGATCTCGGAGCGGCCCGAGCCGACGAGTCCGGCCAGGCCGACGATCTCACCGGGCCGCACCTCCAGGTCCAGCGTCTCGAACTCGCCCTGCCGCGACAGCCCCCGCACGGTGAGGACGGGCTCGGCGGCCGGCGGGGTCAGGGGCCGCTCTGGGAAGACGTACTCGACGTTGCGGCCGGTCATCAGGGCCACGACCTCGCGGGTCGGGGTCGATTCGGCGGGCAGTCCGTTCGCCACGGCCCGGCCGTCCTTCAGCACGGTCACCCGGTCGCCGATGCGGCGGATCTCCTCCAGGCGGTGGGAGATGTAGACGACGGCGACGCCCGCGGCGGTCAGGTCGCCGACGATGCGGAAGAGGTTGTCCACCTCGTCCGGGTCGAGGGCGGCGGACGGTTCGTCCATCACGATGAGCCGCACGTCGTGGGAGAGCGCCCGGGCCATGGAGACGATCTGCTGCTGCGCCGCGGACAGGTCCCCGACGAGCCGGGCGGGATCGATCTCCCGGTGACCGAGCCGCTTCAGCAGCGCGGCGGTGGACTCCTTCGCCACCCGGCCCCGGACGACGAAGCCGGCCGCGGTCGGCTCGTGCCCGAGGTGGACGTTCTCCGCGACGGAGAGGTGCTCCACCAGGTCGAGTTCCTGGTAGATGGTCGCGATGCCCAGCCGCATGGCGGCGATGGGCGACCGGAGGGTGACCTCCTCGCCGCGCCACCGGATGACGCCCGTGTCGGGCTGGTGCGCGCCGGCAAGGACCTTGATGAGGGTCGACTTGCCGGCGCCGTTCTGGCCGAGGAGGCAGTGCACCTCGCCGGCCAGGACGTCGAGGTCGACGCCGTCGAGGGCCCGGACTCCGGGGAAGGACTTGGTGATGCCGGACATGCTGAGCAGCGGTGGTTCTGGTGCCATGCGGATTCCCCTTGGCGGGCGGGCCGGTGACAGGGCGCTTGCCGGGCAGACGTGTGCTGCGCAGGGCAGGGCGAAGCAGGGCGCCGTGCCGGGTGAGCCGTGCCTGGACCGGGTGCGGTGCGGTGCGGGTGCGTGCGGTGGGCCGTACTGGGGCGGTGGGCCGTGTCGGGATGCGGTGGGCGTGCCGGGATGCGGTGGGCTGTGCCGGGTGCTGTGCTGCCGTGCTGTCGGGAGGGACTACGCGGGAGAGAACAGGTGGTCGCTGATGAGCCGGGCCGCGCCGGTCACCCCGGCCGCGGGCCCCAACTCGCCCAGGACGATGGGCAGATTGCCGGTCGCCAGGGGCAGCGACTGGCGGTAGACCTGGGTGCGGATCGCGGCGAGCAGGGTGTGGCCGAGGCCGGTCACCCCGCCGCCGATCACCACCAGGCCCGGGTTGAAGAAGCTGACCAGGCCGGCGATGACCTGGCCGGTGCGGTTGCCGCCCTCACGGATCAGCTCGAGGGCGGTGGCGTCCCCGGCGGCCGCGGCGGTGGCGACGTCGGCGGCGGTGAGGCCGCCGGCGGTCTCCAGCCGTGCGGCCAGTTCCGGGGAGAGCCCCTGCTGGGCGGCCTCCAGGGCGTCGCGGGCGAGGGCCGCTCCGCTGAAGTGGGCCTCCAGGCAGCCTCGGTTGCCGCAGGCGCACGGGCGGCCGTCGGGCACGGCCTGGATGTGCCCGATGTCGCCGGCGCTGCCCGTCGTACCGCGGTAGACCTCACCGCCGACGACGATGCCGCAGCCGATGCCGGTGCCGATCTTGACGCAGAGGAAGTCGGCGACGGTGCGGGCGACGCCCGCGTGCTGCTCCCCCATCGCCATCAGGTTCACGTCGTTGTCGACCATGACCGGGCAGCCGAGTTCCTGGCTGAGCGCCTCCCGCACGGGGAAGCCGTCCCAGCCGGGCATGATCGGCGGTGCCACCGGGATGCCCTCGGGGAAGCGGACCGGGCCCGGGACGCCGATGCCGGCGCCGTCGAACCCCTCCGCGAGCCCGGAGGCCCGCAGTTTCGCCGCCATCGCCAGGACCTGCTCGAAGACCGCGACCGGTCCCTCGCGCACGTCCATGGGCTGGTTGATGTGCCCGAGGGTCTCCAGCTCGGCGTTGGTGACGGCGACGTCGATCGAGGTCGCACCGATGTCGACGCCGAGGAAGCGCAGTTCGGGATTGAGCCGGATGTTGTGGCTGCGGCGCCCGCCGCGCGAGGCGGCGAGCCCGTCGGCCACGACCAGCCGCGTCTCCAGCAGCCGGTCCACCTCCACGGCCAGCTTGGACCGGGAGAGGTCCACCTGGTCGCCCAGCTGGGCGCGGGAGTTGGGGCCGCCGTCGCGCAACAGCCTGAGGAGTCGGGCCTGGTGAGCGTTCCCGGGTCGTGCGGTCATACGTCTCACGAGCCCCTCCCCGCCTCTTTCGGCCTCTGCGCGCCGGTTTTCCGCCACCGTCGGTGGCGTGCTTTCGGAGGGAACGTAGCAGTGGCTGCCGGGGCTGGGAAGAAGTCGCGCAGGAATTGCCGCCCACTTTTTCCACTCAGAGGACAAAGACGGGGAGACGACCTTCCCTCATCCGGCGAAGAGGACATTCCGGCAGGCGTCTGCCCGCCCGTCCCGTGCCTAGGAACGCCCCCGCGCGTGGTACGACCGCCGGGTGTGCTCGGTGTGTTCGCGCATCAGGTGCGTGGCCCGCTGCTCGTCCCGCGCGGCCACGGCGGCGATGAGCTCGCGGTGCTCGATCCAGGACTGCCCGCCGCGCTGCCGGGCCACCGGCGTGTAGTACCAGCGCACGCGCCGGTCGACCTGCGCGGCGAGTTCGGCGAGGACCGCGTTGCCGGCCAGCTCCATGATCTTGGCGTGGAAGCGGGCGTTCACGGCGACGGCGCCGTCCACGTCGTCGGCCTCGACGGCCTTCTCCCCTGCCGCGCACAGGGCTTCCAGGTCGGCGATGCCGGCGCTGTCCGCGTTCGCCGCGGCCAGCCGGGCCGCCTCGGCCTCCAGGAGCGTACGGACCGTGAGGAGCTGGTCGGCCTCCTCCTCCGTCGGCTCGTGCACGAACGCGCCCTGGGCGGGCCGCAGATCGACCCACCCCTCGGTATTGAGCCGCTGGAGCGCCTCGCGCACGGGCTGCCGCGACACGCCCAGGTGCCCGGCGAGTTCGCTCTCGACGAGGTGCTGACCGGGCTGGAGGGCGCGGGTGGTGATGAGTTCGAGCAGCGCCTCGTAGACGCGGTCGCGCAGCGGTCCCGGGCGTTCCAGCTTGGGTACCGCCCCCTGGGGCAGTCCTGTCGACAGCATCGCGGTCCCCCTCCTCGGCTGAGCCGTGCGGAGCGCGGCGGAAGCCCGTGTCGCCGCGGATTCAGTATCGATTGTCTTTCGTCTACAGTCTACGGCGCACCGGTGCCAGGGCTTCGGGGAGTCGACCGCGTCACATCGACCCGGCGCTCAGGGGCAGCGCACGACCTGTCCCGCGTAGGACAGGTTCCCGCCGAAGCCGAACAGCAGGACCGGGTCGCCGGAGGTGAGCGCGCCCTGTTCGACGAGCTTGGAGAAGGCCAGCGGGATGCTCGCGGCCGAGGTGTTGCCGGACTCGGTCACGTCGCGGGCGACGACCGCGTTCACGGCGCCGATCTTCTCGGCGAGGGGCTCGATGATGCGCAGGTTCGCCTGGTGCAGCACGACCCCGGCGAGGTCGGCCGGTGCGAGCCCGGCGCGTTCGCAGGCCCGGCGCGCGATGGGGGGCAGCTGGGTGGTGGCCCAGCGGTAGACGCTCTGCCCCTCCTGGGCGAAGCGCGGCGGGGTGCCCTCGATCCGCACGGCGTGCCCCATCTCGGGCACCGACCCCCACAGCACCGGCCCGATGCCCGCCTCGCCGGCGGCCTCCACCACGGCGGCCCCGGCCCCGTCGCCCACCAGGACGCAGGTGCTGCGGTCGGTCCAGTCGGTGACCTCGGACATCTTGTCGGCGCCGATGACCAGCGCCCGGCTCGCCCCGCCCGCGCGGACGGCGTGGTCGGCGGTGGCCAGGGCGTGGGTGAACCCGGCGCAGACGACGTTGAGGTCCATGGTGGCGGCCTGCGGGACGCCGAGGCGGGCGGCGACCCGCGCGGCCGCGTTGGGCGAGCGGTCGACGGCGGTGGAGGTGGCGACCAGCACCAGGTCGATGTCGGCCGGGGTCAGCCCGGCCGAGGCGAGGGCCTTGGCGGCGGCGTGTGCGGCGAGTTCGTCGACGGGCTCGTCGGGTCCGGCGATGTGGCGGGTGCGGATGCCCACCCGGCTCCTGATCCACTCGTCACTGGTGTCCACCAGGCCCGCCAGGTCCTCGTTGGTGAGCACCTTGGCGGGCTGGTAGTGGCCGACGGCGGCGATGCGCGAGCCGTTCATTGGGCGGGTCCCCCTCGTTGCCTTGGGTAGCGGGTCCACCAGTCTGAACAGTGACTCACGGGTACGACGGCAGCCGAGGCGACAGGAAACGGTCGCCCGGGTTGTCGGCTTCCGTCAGCACCTCGGACGTCCGGACACCTGTCGAACGACCTCCCGGCCCTGCCGGCCGGCCCGGTCCGGACGACCGTCCCTAGCCGGTGAACAGCTGGGTCGCCTTCCGGACCAGTTCGTACAGCCCGTAGGCGAGCGGCACCCCCACCCACACCCAGGCGAAGGCGATCAGCCACCGGCGGCCCGGGCTAGGCGGACTCTGACTGCTGTCGTTCGACATGCGCGGCCTCCCTCTGTGCCGGGATGTGATGACGCGGGGCGACGGGCCGGACCAGTTCGTTGGCCACGAAGCCGACGACGAGCAGGCCGATCATGATGACGAAGGACAGTCCGTACAGGGACGCTCCGTGCCGGCCCGCGTCCTCCTGCCGGTCGGCGATCCAGTTCACGATGAGCGGCCCGAGCACCCCGGCCGTGGACCAGGCGGTCAGCAGCCGCCCGTGGATGGCGCCGACCTGGTACGTACCGAACAGATCCTTCAGATAGGCGGGGATTGTGGCGAATCCGCCTCCGTAGAAGGACAGGATGACCAGCGCGCACAGGACGAACAGGGGTTTGGAGGAGTCGCCGAACAGGGCGATGAGGGTGTACATCAGGGCGCCGGCGCCCAGGTAGACGCGGTAGATGTTCTTGCGTCCGATCAGGTCGGACGTCGAGGACCAGCCGAGGCGGCCGGCCATGTTCGCCGCGGACAGCAGCGCCACGAATCCGGCGGCGGCGGTCACCGACACCGGAGTGGAGGTGTCCGCGAAGAAGTCCGTGATCATCGGCGCGGCCTTCTCCAGGATGCCGATGCCGGCGGTGACGTTCAGGCAGAGCACCACCCACAGCAGCCAGAACTGCGGGGTGCGGACGGCCTGTTTCGCGGAGACCTGCGGGCCGAGAGGGGGCTGCGTCGCGGTGGCCCGCTCCTCGGGGGCAGGACGCGGGACCCGGACCAGAAGCACACCCAGCAGCATGAAGACGGCGTACGACAGCCCGTGCACGAGGAAGGCCAGCGCGATGCCGGAGCTGTCGGATCCGAAGGACTCCAGCATCTGCGCGGACCACGGCGAGGCGATGAGCGCGCCGCCGCCGAACCCCATGATGGCGATGCCGGTGGCCATGCCGGGGCGGTCCGGGAACCACTTGATCAGGGTGGAGACCGGGGAGATGTAGCCGATGCCGAGTCCGATGCCGCCGACGAAGCCGTAGCCGAGGACGATCAGCCAGTACTGCTCCGACGACGCGCCCAGCGCGGACAGGAGGAACCCGGAGGAGAAGCAGAGCAGGGCGACGGTCATGGCCCAGCGCGGGCCGTTGCGCTCCACGAGCGTGCCGCCGAACGCGGCGGACAGTCCCAGCATGACGATGCCCAGCTGGAAGGGCAGCGCACTCTGCGTGCCGCTGAGGCCGAGCGCGGACTCCAGCGGCGGCTTGAACACGCTCCAGGCGTAGGCCTGTCCGATGGAGAGGTGGACCGAGAGAGCGGCGGGCGGAACGAGCCAGCGGCTCCAGCCCGGGGGCGCGACGGGGGGACTCATGAAACCCGGACGGTAGGACTCCGTAACCGCGTTGAGAAGGCGGTCCGCGATCCGTGTGCGACGAGCGGTACCCGGCATGCGCCGAACGGTCGGCGCACGGACCCTTGCCGCGGCAACTTCCATACTGTAGACAATATTTCGTCGACACAAGTCGCGCACGAGCCAAGGGCGGGCCGGACAGCCGCCGTTGGCTCCCCACCTCCGCGGTATCCCTCGAACCGAACGGAGTGCCTTCGTGAAAGTCGCAGTTCTCGGTGCCGGTGCCATCGGCGCCTATGTCGGCGCCGCGCTCCACCGCGCGGGCGCCGACGTGCATCTCATCGCCCGTGGACCGCACCTGGCGGCCATGAGGCGGCACGGGGTCCGGGTGCTCAGCCCGCGCGGCGACTTCACCGCGCACCCCCACGCCACCGACGACCCCGGCGAGGTCGGCCCGGCCGACTACGTCTTTTTGGGATTGAAGGCCAACGCGTACGCGGCGTGCGGGCCGCTCGTCGCGCCCCTGCTGCACGAGGGCACGGCCGTGGTGGCGGCCCAGAACGGCATCCCCTGGTGGTACTTCCACCGGCACGGCGGCCCCCACGACGGCCGCCGGATCGAGAGCGTGGACCCCGGCGGCGCGGTCAGTGCGGTGCTCGCGCCCGAACGGGCCGTCGGCTGCGTCGTCTACGCGGCGACCGAACTCGAAGGGCCGGGCGTCGTACGGCACGTGGAGGGCACCCGGTTCTCCCTCGGCGAACCCGACCGCAGCCGCTCGGCGCGCTGCCTCGACTTCTCCGAGGCCCTGCGGGCGGGCGGCCTGAAGTGCCCGGTCGAGCCGGACCTGCGCAGTGACATCTGGGTCAAACTGCTCGGCAACATCTCCTTCAACCCGATCAGCGCCCTGGCCCGCGCGACCATGCGGCAGATGTGCCGGCACGGCGGCACCCGCAGGGTCATCGAGATCATGATGACCGAGACCCTCGCGGTCGCCGAGGCCCTGGGGTGCGAGGTCGGGGTGTCCGTCGAGCGCCGGCTCGCGGGCGCCGAACGGGTCGGCGACCACCGCACCTCCACGCTCCAGGACCTGGAGCGCGGCAAACCGCTCGAACTCGACGTCCTGCTCGCGGCCGTCGTCGAACTGGCGGAGATCACTGGCGTGGACGTGCCCACCCTGCGCACCGTGCACGCCCTCTCGGACCTGCTCGCGCTGAGGAGCGCCGCATGAGGAAACGCGACCGGACCCCCAGGACCTACACCCGGCTCACCCACCCGCTCGTGAGGGACTCCCGCGACGAGCCGTTCCGCCGCGCCACCTGGCAGGAGGCCCTGGACCGGGTGGCCCGCGGCCTGGAACGCAACCGCGGCGCCTTCGGCATGCTCTCCTGCGCCCGCGCCACCAACGAGATGAACTACGTGGCGCAGAAGTTCGCCCGGGTCGTCATGGGCACCAACAACGTCGACTCCTGCAACCGCACCTGCCACGCCCCGAGCGTGGCGGGGCTGTCGGCGGCGTTCGGCTCGGGCGGCGGCACGTCGTCGTACGAGGAGATCGAGCACACCGACGTGATCGTGATGTGGGGCTCCAACGCCCGCTTCGCGCACCCCATCTTCTTCCAGCACGTGCTGAAGGGGATCAGGAACGGTGCGCGGATGTACGCGGTGGATCCGCGCCGGACGTCGACCGCCGAGTGGGCCGAGAGCTGGCTGGGCCTGAACGTGGGCACGGACATCCCGATGGCGCACGCGATCGGCCGCGAGATCATCCACGCCGGGCTGGTGAACGAGGCGTTCGTCGAGCGGGCCACGACCGGCTTCGAGGAGTACCGGGCCCTGGTCGAGCCGTGGACGCCGTCCCTCGCCGAGAAGGTGACGGGCGTGCCGGCCGCGGCGATCCGGGAGCTGGCCCACGCCTACGCCCGGGCCGAGCGCGCCCAGTTGTGCTGGACGCTCGGCATCACCGAGCACCACAACGGCACCGACAACGTGCGCGCCCTGATCAACCTGTCCCTGCTCACCGGGCACGTGGGCCGCTGGGGATCGGGGCTGCAACCGCTGCGCGGGCAGAACAACGTGCAGGGCGGCGGTGACATGGGCGCGATCCCCAACCGGCTGCCCGGCTTCCAGGACATCCTGGACCCCGACACGCGGCTGAAGTTCGCATCGGCCTGGGACACCGTCATCCAGCCCCACTACGGCCTGAACCTCACCGAGATGTTCGAGGCCATGGAGGACGGCAGCCTGAGGGCCGTCTACTGCATCGGCGAGAACCCGGCCCAGTCGGAGGCCGACAGCGAACAGGCCGTACGGCGGCTGAAGGCTCTCGACTTCCTGGTCGTGCAGGACATCTTCCTGACGAGGACGGCCGAGCTGGCGGACGTCGTCCTGCCCGCCACGGCCGGCTGGGCGGAGACCGAGGGCACCACCACCAACAGCGAACGGCGCGTCCAGCGCGTCCGCCGGGCCGTCACCCCGCCCGGCGAGGCCCGCGAGGACATCGACATCCTCTGCGACCTCGCGGCCCGCCTCGGCCACGACTGGAAGTACGCCGACGCCGAGACCGTGTGGAACGAGCTGCGGTCCCTCTCGCCGGACCACTACGGCATGACCTACGAGCGGCTGGAGGAGCACCAGGGCATCCAGTGGCCCTGCCCCAGCACCGACGGGCTCGAACCGCCCTACCTGCACGGCAGGTTGTGGGACCCCGAGCCGGCCCGGCGCGGGCGGCTCGCGCCGTTCGGGATCGTGCGGCACGACCCGCCCGTGGACCTCACCGACGAGCGGTACCCCGTCCGGCTCACCACCGGGCGGCGCCTCGACTCCTACAACACCGGGGTGCAGAGCGGTGGTTACGCCTCCCCGCTGCGGCGCGGCGAGTACGTCGAACTGTCCCCGGAGGACGCCGAGCACTACGGGGTGGTGGTCGGGGAGCAGGTGCGGGTGACCTCGCGGCGCGGGTCGGTGACGGCGCCGGTGTGGGTGGACCCCGCGCTGCGCCCCGGGCTCGCCTTCATGACCATGCACTTCCCCGACGAGGTGGACACCAACGCGCTGACGATCGAGGCCAACTGCCCGATCGCCGGGACGGCGGAGTTCAAGGCGTCGGCGATCCGGATCGAGAAGCTGCCCATCGCGACCATCGTGGGGTGAACGCACGTGGACCTGCACTTCGGTGACGGCAAACCGACGGACGAGGAACGGGCGGCCGTCGACGCCCTGCTCGGGCCTCCCGAGTCCTCCTGGGAGGGCGCCGACCGCACCGATGCGGATCTGCGGTGGGCGCGCGGCGGACGCGAGGCCCGGGACCGCCGCGAGCTGCTGCTGCCGGGGCTGCACGCGATCAACGACCGGATCGGCTGGATCAGCGAGGGCGCCCTCGGCTACCTGTGCCGCCGGCTGACCGTGCCGCCGGCGGAGGCGTACGGGGTCGCCACCTTCTACGCCATGTTCTCGGTGCGGCCGCGTCCGGCGACCGTGCTGCACGTGTGCACCGACCTGGCGTGCGCGGCGGCCGGGGCCCCGGAGCTGTGCGCCGGGATCGAGGAGCGGCTCGGTCCGCGCGGCGGGGTGGGTGTGGAACGCAGTCCCTGCCTCGGCCTGTGCGAGCGTGCCCCGGCGGCACTCGCCATCAGGGCCGGGGACCCGGTCCGCACGGCGGTCGCGGCCCCGGCGACGGTGGAGGGCGCCGTGCTCGCGGCGAGCGCCCCCGACTCGGCCCCCGAGGAACCGCCCGCCTCGCTCGCGGTGCCCCAGGCCGGGCAGGAAGGGCTGATGCTGCTGCACCGGGTGGGCGTGGTCGACCCGGCGTCCCTGGACGACTACCGGGCCCACGGCGGCTACACCGCACTGCGGCGGGCCTTCGCGCTGGGGCCGGCCGGGGTCATCCGCGAGGTCACCGACTCCGGTCTGCTGGGCCGGGGCGGAGCCGCCTTCCCCACCGGGCGCAAGTGGCAGGCCACCGCCTCCCAGCCGGACCGCCCGCACTACCTCGTCTGCAACGCCGACGAGTCGGAGCCCGGCACCTTCAAGGACCGGGTGCTGATGGAGGGCGACCCGTACGCGCTCGTCGAGGCCATGACCATCGCGGGGTACGCCACCGGTGCCCACCGGGGCTACCTGTACTTGCGCGGCGAGTACCCGCGCGCCCTGCGCCGGCTGGAGCACGCGATCGGGCAGGCCC
Organism: Streptomyces sp. NPDC017943; assembly: GCF_044328425.1. Taxonomy (NCBI): domain Bacteria; kingdom Bacillati; phylum Actinomycetota; class Actinomycetes; order Kitasatosporales; family Streptomycetaceae; genus Streptomyces; species Streptomyces sp. NPDC017943. The sequence goes on from NZ_JBIRHH010000005.1 coordinate 73,640, forward strand.
GGGCCCGGGGGCTGCTGGGCGACGACGTCCTCGGCCAGGGGTACGCCTTCGACATCGAGATCCGGCGCGGTGCGGGTGCCTACATCTGCGGCGAGGAGACGGCCCTGTTCAATTCTGTCGAGGGCCACCGGGGCGAACCGCGCTCGAAGCCGCCGTTCCCGGTGGAGAAGGGCCTGTTCGGCAGGCCCACCACCGCGAACAACGTGGAGACGCTGGTCAACGTCCTGCCGATCCTGACCATGGGCGCCCCGGCGTACGCGGCGATCGGGACGGAGGGATCGACCGGACCGAAGCTGTTCTGCGTCTCGGGCAGTGTGGAGCGGCCGGGCGTCTACGAGGTGCCGTTCGGCGCGACCCTGGGCGAGGTGCTGGCACTGGCCGGGGTGCGGGACGGGTTGCGGGCGGTGCTGCTCGGCGGGGCGGCCGGCGGTTTCGTCCGGGCCGACGAGACCGGCATCCCGCTGACCTTCGAGGGCACGCGCGAGGCGGGCACGACCCTGGGCTCCGGTGTCGTGCTGGCCTTCGACGACGGCGTGTCCCTGCCCCGGCTGCTGCTGCGCATCGCCGAGTTCTTCCGCGACGAGTCGTGCGGGCAGTGCGTGCCCTGCCGGGTGGGGACCGTGCGGCAGGAGGAGGCGCTGCGCCGGATCGTGGACCGCACCGGTGCCGGCGCCGCCGGGGACGTCGCCCTGCTGCGGCAGGTCGGCCGCGCGATGCGGGACGCCTCGATCTGCGGTCTGGGGCAGACCGCGTGGAACGCCGTGGAATCCGCCATCGACCGTCTGGGGGCGTACGCATGACCGTGACACCGCTGGGGATCCCGCGCCGGATGCTGGAGTTCACCCTGGACGGGCAGGAGGCCCGGGTCCCGGAGGGCTCGACGATCCTGGACGCGTGCCGGGCGGCCGGCAAGGACGTCCCGACCCTGTGCGAGGGCGACACCCTGCGGCCGAAGAACGCCTGCCGGGTGTGTGTCGTGGAGGTGGAGGGCGCCCGGACCCTCGTCCCCGCCTGCTCCCGCAGGGCCGAGCCGGGCATGGAGGTCCGCACGGACACCGAGCGCGCCCGGCACAGCCGGAAGATCGTCCTGGAACTGCTCGCGTCCTCCGTCGACCTGTCCACCACGCCCCGGGTCGCCGAGTGGCTCAAGGAGTACGAGGCGAAGCCGGACCGCTTCGGCCCGGACGCGGCCCGGCTCGACGAGGAGCCGCGGGTCGACAACGACCTCTACGTGCGCGATTACGACAAGTGCATCCTCTGCTACAAGTGCGTCGACGCCTGCGGCGAGCAGTGGCAGAACGCCTTCGCGATCGCGGTCGCCGGGCGCGGCTTCGACGCGCGGATCGCCGTGGAGCACGACGCGCCGCTGACCGACTCGGCGTGCGTGTACTGCGGGAACTGCGTCGAGGTGTGCCCCACGGGCGCACTTTCCGCCAAGTCCGAGTTCGACATGCGCGCGGCGGGTACCTGGGACCCGTCGCGGCAGACGGAGACGACCACGGTGTGCGCGTACTGCGGAGTGGGCTGCAACCTGACGCTGCACGTACAGGACAATGAGATCGTCAAGGTCACCTCGCCGCACGACAACCCGGTGACCCACGGCAATCTCTGCATCAAGGGCCGCTTCGGCTACCAGCACGTACAGAACCGGGACTGATCAGGACATGGGACGAGTCACGGAACGACGCAAGGTGCTCCGCATCCGGGACGGGGCGGTCTCCAGCCGGCCCGACACGCTCGTCGCCGAGGAACCGCTGGAGATCCGGCTGAACGGCAAGCCCCTGGCCATCACCATGCGCACGCCCGGGGACGACTTCGCGCTGGCCGCCGGTTTCCTGGTCAGCGAGGGGGTGCTGGCCGGCCGGCAGGACGTGCAGAACATCGTGTACTGCGCCGGGGCGACGGCCGACGGCTCGAACACCTACAACGTGGTCGACGTGACGACGGCCCCCGGTGTGGTGGTCCCGGACATCACGCTGGAGCGCAACGTCTACACCACCTCGTCGTGCGGACTGTGCGGCAAGGCCTCGCTGGACGCCGTCCGCACGACGGCCCGCTGGCCGATCGCCGACACTCCCCCGGTGCGGGTGACGCCCGAGCTGCTGGCGAGCCTGCCCGACCGGCTGCGCGCGGCCCAGCGGGTGTTCGACCGGACCGGCGGGCTGCACGCGGCCGCGCTGTTCTCCGAGGAGGGCGAACTGCTCGACGTCCGGGAGGACGTGGGCCGGCACAACGCGGTCGACAAACTGGTCGGCCGCGCCCTGCAGAGCGGGCGGCTGCCGCTGTCGCGGGCGGTCCTGCTCGTGTCGGGCCGGGCCTCCTTCGAGCTGGCGCAGAAGGCCGTGATGGCCGGCATCCCGGTGCTGGCCGCCGTGTCCGCGCCGTCCTCGCTGGCGGTGGACCTGGCCGCCGAGACGGGTCTGACGCTGGTCGGGTTCCTGCGGGGCGCCTCCATGAACGTGTACGCGGGTGAGGGCCGTATCGCCGTGCGGGCCGCGGCCGCCCAGGGCTGAGACCGGTCCCCTCCGCTGCACGGCGGCGGGGCCCCGACCGGCGGGGAGCGCCCCCTGCGCCGCAGGGGCCCCGTCTCGGCCCGTGACCGTCAGCCGGCGATGCCGGATATCCGCCGCAGCATGCCGGTGAACTGCTCCCGTTCGGCCTGCGACAGCGGCGCGAGGAGTTCGTCGTTGGCGGCGCGGACCGCCTCCTCGCAGCGCTCCAGCAGCCGGCCGCCCGCCGCGGTGAGGGACACGGCGTTCTTGCGGCGGTCCCTCGGATCGGGTGCGCGCACCACCAGGGCGGCCGCCTGGAGGTCGTCGAGGACGCCGACGAGGTCCTTCGGGTCGAGGCGGACCGCCCGGCCCAGATCGGCCTGGGCGACGGGGGCGAGGTCGCGGAGGGCGGAGAGCACCACGTGGTGCCACATCCGCATGTCCTCGGCGGCCAGCGCCTCGGCCACCAGGGTCCGGCCGCGGGCGGCGGCACGGCCCAGCAGCCAGCTGGGCAGGGAGCGGATCGCGGGCAGGGGGGCTTCCGACATGGGCGCAGCCTAACCAGGTAATCGTTGGGTGTTCCTATGATCCTCCGATACCGTTGGGCTCCCCAACGATTTCGTTGGGCCCGCCAACGGTTCCGGAGGTGTGATGCGCCGCGTCCGCTACGCCTGTCCAGGCGGTCCCCTGTATGTCGAGGAGGCGCCGCTCCCCGAGCCGGGCCCCGGGGAGCTGCTCGTGCGCACGGAGGCCATCGGCGTCACGCTCCCGGTCGTCCGCAAGGTCGCCGAGGCCGCGGAACCCGTCCCGCTGGGCGGGGAGATCGCCGGGGTGGTCACGGCCGTGGGCGACGGTGTCTCCGACTTCGCCACCGGTGACCGCGTGACGGGGCTCTGCCTCGGCCACGGCTACGCCGACCACGCGCTGCTCCACGAGGCGATGGCCTCCCCGGTCCCGGACGAGGCGGGCGCGGTCGACGCGGTGGCCCTGGTCCGCAGCGGCCTGGTCGCCCTCGGCGCCCTGGAGGCGGCGCGCCCCGAGCCGGGTGAGGCGGTGCTGGTCACGGCCGCCGCGAGCGGGGTCGGCCATCTGGCGGTGCAACTGGCCAGGACCCGCGGCGCGGGACGCGTCGTGGGCGCCGTCTCCGACCCGGGCAAGGCCGACTTCGTGCGCGGCCTCGGTGCCGACCACGTCATCTCCTACGGCGACGCGAGCTGGGGCACCCCCGTCGACTACGTCCTGGACGCCGTCGGCGGGGAGTTGCTCACCCGGGCCCTGCACGCCCTCGTCCCCGAGGGGCGGCTGGTGGCGTACAGCTCGGGGGGCGGCGCCATCCAGGCGTACGACCTGCTCGTCGGCGCGAAGTCGGTCATCGGGTTCCAGACGGCCCGGGTCGCCCGCGGCAGGCCCGAGCTGTACGAGCAGTGGCGCCGGGAGCTGTGGCGGCTGTTCGTGGCCGGTGAGGTCCGGCCCGTCGTGCACGGGCGGTTCGCCCTGGAGGACGCGGCGAAGGCACACGGCGAGATCGAGGGCCGGTCCAACCTCGGCAAGGTCGTCCTCGTGCCCTGACCGGCGTCCGTGCCCCGACCCGCGTTCCCGGGGGGGATCAGCGAAGCCACGCACCGTCCGCGGCCCGCGGGCCGGGCAGGGGATGCCGTTCCGGGTGACCGGGCGGGCGTCCCCCGGTCCCGGCCGTCCGGGCGGCGGGCCCCTCAAGGACAGGTCGCCCCATGCCGTCACGCCGTCGTTCACCTCGCGGTTCCGCCCTCACCGCCCTGGTCGCGGCCGGGGCGGTGCTCCTGCCCGCCGGTCCGGCGCGGGGCCGGCCGGCCGCCCTCGCGCCGGAGTTCACGCAGCAGGTCCTCTTCACGGCCGCCCGGGACCCGGGATACGCCTGCTTCCGCATCCCCGCGCTCGTGCGCACCTCCCGCGGCACGCTGCTGGCCTTCGCCGAGGGCCGGGTCCTCGGCTGCGGTGACGGCGGTGACATCGACATCGTCGTGAAGCGTTCCACCGACGGCGGCCGCACCTGGGGCCCGCTGCGGGTCGTCACCGAGGGCGGGGGCGACACGCACGGCAACCCGACGCCCGTCGTGGACCGTCGCACCGGCCGGATCCTGCTGGCCCAGACGTACAACAGCGGGCGCGGCGACGCCGGCGACTGCGCCCTGCCCTGCGACCGCATCCCGCACGTGCAGCACAGCGACGACGACGGGCGGACCTGGTCGAGGCCGCGCGACCTGAGCGGGCAGGTCCGGCCCGCGCCGTGGAACGCCTGGTACGCCACCGGGCCGGTGCACGGCATCCAGCTGGCCCGCGGCGCGCACGCCGGCCGGCTCGTGCTCGGCGTCAACGCCGAGACGTGGGACGGCTCCCGCGTCACCGCCAACCACGCCGCACTGGTCGTCAGCGACGACGGCGGCGAGCACTGGAGGATCGGCGCCACGGACACCTGGCCGGTCGCGCCGGACGGCGCGTTCCGGCAGAAGCCGTCGGAGCTGACGCTCACCGAACGGTCCGACGGGGCCGTCCTGGTGAGCGGCCGCGAGCAGGACGGCACCGACCCCGGCCACCGCTCCCAGGCCCTGAGCCACGACGGCGGCGACACCTTCGCCGCCCCCTTCCGCGCCCTCCCGGACCTCTACACCCCGCAGGTCCAGGGCGCGACCCTGCGCCTGGGCGACCGGCTGCTGCTGTCCGCGCCGGCCGAACCCGACCGCCGCCGCACGATGATGGTCCGCTCCTCCTACGACGGCGGACGCACCTGGGAGAGCGTGGACCGCGGCACGCTCGTCACACGGGACTGGTCCGGCTACTCCGACATGACGGCGGTCGACGACCGGACGGTGGGCTTGCTCTACGAGGGCGGCGCGGCCGACGCCCGCGACGAGATCCGGTTCGCGCGCTTCACCGAGGACTGGCTGGCGCCCCGCCGGGGCGCCGACCCCACCACCCCCGACACCGCGCCGGGCGCCGCTCCGGCGGCCGTCCTGGGCGGTGCCCGGCGGACGGACGGGGTGCGTGGCGGCGCCCTGTCCTTCGACGGTGCCGACGACGCCGTCCGGCTGCCCCACCGCACCGGACTGGCCCTCGGCGAGGGCGACTTCACCGCCTCGCTGCACTTCCGCCACGCGGCGGCGGCCGGGGAGCAGCCGTTCCTGTGGATGGGCGGCACGGGCGGCGCCCAGCCCCAGGTGTGGCTGCGCGGGGAACCGGCGGGCGACCGGATCCGGGCGCTGATCACCACCCGCTCGGGAGCCGGCACCGTCCGGACGGCCTCCGTGTCGGCCGCCGGCGCCCGCAACGACGGCCGCTGGCACCACCTGGCGCTGCGCCGCGGCGGCGGGAGGCTGACCCTCTTCGTCGACGGCCACGCCCTCACCACCGCCGACGTGCCGGGCTCGGTCAGCCGCGACTCGCCGTTCGGGGTGCACATCGGCCAGCGCATGGACAGCCGCGCGTTCCTCACCGGGGACGTCGACGAGGTCCGGGTGTGGAACCGGGCCCTGTCCGACGGGGAGTTGGCGTCCGGTGCAACCGGCGCGGCCTCCCGGGGCACCGTGCTGCACCTGCCCATGGACCGGGTGAGCGGGAGCAACTAACGTCACGCGACGTGCCGGACGACACGGACGCACCACGAGCACGTCAGCGCACGGGCACCGGGCTCGGCATCCTGCTGGCCCTGGTGCTCGGCGCCGCGCTGCTCGTCGCCCTGCCGGACGACGACGGCCCGGACGACGCGCCCTGCCGGGCCCGGACCGTCGCCTCCTGGCGGGTGGACGACCCTCTCACCGGCGAGTTCGCCCGTTACGGCGACGACGCCGCGCGCACCGACGACTGGACCGGCGGCGACGGCACCCACTCGGTGCGGCTGCCCGACGGCCGCGTGCTGTGGCTGTTCTCGGACACCTACCTGGGCCGGGTGCACGGCCCGCCCAACCCGGTCGGGGAGCCCGTCGCCTGGCGGGACGCGACCGCGCCGATGGTGCGCAACTCGGCGGTGCTGATGCGCGACGGGCGGCTCGAGTCGACCCTGCCCGCCCCGCTGTTCGCCGACCCCGCACCCGGCCGGTGGCGCTGGCCGGTCGCCGCCCGCGTGGAGCCCCGCTCCCCCGGTTCCGCCGAGCAGGTGGTCCGGGTGCTGCTGTGGGTGCGCACGACCGGCCAGGCCCCCTGGATCTACGGCGTCCCGACCGCCACCGAGGTCGCCACGCTGTCGCTGCCGCGGCTGGAACTGGAGTCGGTCGCCGAGGTCCTGGACCAGAGCCGCGTGCCGGACCCGTCCCGGCGGGTGCTGTTCGGCACGACCCTGGTGGCGCGGGACGGCTGGACGTACGTCTACGGCGGTGACGACGGCCGGCCCGCCGCCCGCCCCGCCTCGCACGCCTACGTGGCCCGGGTGCCGCGGGGCGCCCTCGCCGACCCGGCGGCCTGGGAGTACTGGAGCGGTGCCGAGTGGGTGCCCGGAGCGCGGCCCCGGCCGGTGCTGGGCGACGGGCGGCGCAGAGGCGTGGGCAGCGCGTTCTCGGTGGTGCGGGACGAGGGGACGTACGTGCTGTTCACGATGGCCACCGGGGCGAGGGGCCTGACCACGGTCGCCTCCTACTGGGCGTGCTCCCAGGAGGGGCCGTGGCACGGCCCGGCGAAGGAGTTCACCCCTCCGCTGCCGCAGGGCGGGGTCGCCGCCTACAACCCGCAGGCGCACCCCGTGCTGAGCGGCGGGGGGCGGCTGGTGCTGAGCTACGACGTCAACTGGCTGGACCTCGCGGACGCGGCCGACCGGCTCAGCCGGAACGTGTCCCTGTACCGACCGCGCTTCGTGACGCTGCGGCTGGCTCCGCCCCGCTGAGCCGCGCCTCCGGGTCCCGTGCCCGCCGCTTGGCGATCACCGCGCACACGATCAACTGCATCTGGTGGAACAGCATCAGCGGCAGCACCGCCAGCGCGGCCTGCGCGCCGAACAGGACGCTCGCCATGGGCAGTCCGGCCGCCAGGGACTTCTTGGAGCCGGCGAACTGCAGGGCGATCCGGTCGGCCCGGCCGAAGCCCAGCGCCTTGCCGCCGTACCAGGTCAGCGCGAGCATCACGGCGAGGATCACCGCCTCGACGGCGAACAGCCCGCCCAGCCGCGCGGGGCTGACCTGGTGCCAGATGCCCTGCACCATGCCCTGGCTGAACGCCGTGTAGACGACGAGCAGGATCGAGCCGCGGTCGACCAGGGACAGGACCTTCTTGTGGCGGGCGACGAACCCGCCGATCCAGCGGCGCAGCACCTGCCCGGCGAGGAACGGCACGAGCAGCTGGAGCACGATCTTCAGCACCGAGTCGGCGGAGAAGCCGGTGCTGCTGCCGAGCAGCGATGCGGCGAGCAGCGGGGTGGCGACGATCCCGACGAGGGAGGAGAAGGAACCGGCGCAGATCGCGGCGGGCACGTTGCCGCGGGCGATGGAGGTGAAGGCGATGGAGGACTGGACGGTCGACGGCACGAGCGTGAGGAAGAGCAGCCCCTGGTGGAGGGGGTGCGTGAGGATCACCGGCACCAGGCCCCGGGCCGCCAGGCCGAGCAGCGGGAAGACGGCGAAGGTGCAGGCCAGCACGGTGACGTGGAGCCGCCAGTGCCGCAGCCCGTCGAGCGCCTCGCGGGTGGACAACCGCGCGCCGTACAGGAAGAACAGCAGGGCGACGGCCGCCGTGGAGGCCCAGGAGGCCGCGTCGGCGGCCTGCCCGCGTGCCGGGAGCAGGGCGGCGAGCCCCACCGTCCCGAGGAGCAGCAGGATGTACGGGTCGATCGGCAGCCGACGGGGCCGGTGCAGGCGTTTCACGGTGCTCCACTTGCTCGTGCTGCGGCGGTACTTCGGTGCGGGGCCGGTACGGCCCCCTTCCATCCTGCTCCCCGGTCCGGCGATCGGGAATCCCGTATGCCGCACTCACTGCTATCGCGATCCGCGATAGCGTGGGGGCGTGTACGACCCCGCCCATCTGCGCACGTTCCTGTCGGTGGCGCAGACGCTGAGCTTCACCCGGGCCGCGCGGCGGCTCGGGCTGCGCCAGTCGACCGTCAGCCAGCACGTCCGGCGGCTGGAGGACGCCGCCGGGCGGACCCTGTTCAGCCGGGACACCCACTCGGTGGAGCTGACCGAGGACGGCGAGGCGATGCTCGGCTTCGCCCGGCGCATCCTGGAGGTGCACGAGCAGGCGACGGCCTTCTTCACCGGCACCCGGTTGCGCGGGCGGCTGCGCTTCGGCGCCTCGGAGGACTTCGTGCTGACCCGGCTGCCGGAGATCCTCGAGGCCTTCCGGCACGAGCACCCGGAGGTCGACCTGGAGCTGACGGTCGAGCTGTCGGGCACGCTGCACGAGCAGCTGGCGGCCGGGAAGCTGGACCTGGTCCTGGCCAAGCGGCGGCCCGAGGACCCGCGGGGCGAGCTGGTGCGGCAGGACCGGCTGGTGTGGATCGGCGCGGAGGGCCTGCGGCTCGACCCCGGCCGGCCGGTGCCGCTGATCGTCTACCCGCCGCCCGGCATCACCCGCGCGCTGGCCCTGGAGGCCCTGGAGCGGCAGGGCCGGCAGTGGCGGGTGGTGTGCACCAGCGGCAGCCTCAACGGTCTCCTCGCGGCGGCCCGGGCGGGGCTGGGCGTGATGGCCCACTCGCGGGGGCTGATCCCGCCGGGGCTGGTCCGGATGCCGGAGCGGGCCGGACTGCCGGAGCTCGGGCAGGTCGACTTCGTCGTGGTCCACGGCCGGCGCCGGCCGTCCGCACAGGGCGCGGCCGACGCCCTGGCGGCGGCGCTGCTGTCGGGCGGGGACCGGCTGCGCCGCAGCGGACGCAAGGGCCTGTGACCCGGAGGCGGGCGGGATCCGGCGTGAGCAGTGACGGATCGCGGCCGCGGTGCGCTGACAGAAGAGACACTTCCCGGCGCCGCACCGCTCGGCGGCCCGGTCGGCCGCCCGGTCGTACAGATTCGGTGGAGATTACGGCACCGAAACTTACTCAACCGTCAGGAATGTGTCCGACCCTTCCCCATGTGAGCGCATTTTCCCCCGCTGACCAGCGGGGACGAGAGCCCTGCTCACCTTCGGCCCCCCTCCCGTGCCCCGGTCGCGTGGGGTAGCTTTCACGGCGCTGTGCGGGGCGTCACCCAACCGAAGCGCTGAGGAGCGGGAGCGGGGTTTGCGCGAGTTCACCAACCCTCCGTCGGCGTCGGCACCTCCGGTGGGCGGTCTGGCCGACGTGGTCTTCCGGTATGCCGAGGAGGATCCGCAGCACGTCGCGCTGGGCCGCAAGGACGACACCGGGCAGTGGCGGGACGTCACGAGCGCCGAGTTCCGCGACGAGGTGCTCGCCCTGGCCAAGGGGCTGCTCGCGAGCGGCGTCCGGTTCGGCGACCGTGTCGCGATCATGTCCCGCACCCGCTACGAGTGGACCCTCTTCGACTACGCGCTGTGGACCGTCGGCGCCCAGGTGGTGCCGGTCTACCCGACGTCGTCGGCCGAGCAGTGCTTCTGGATGCTGTACGACGCCGAGGTGACGGCCGCGATCGTGGAGCACGAGGACCACGCCATGACGATCGCCACCGTCATCGACCGGCTGCCGCGGCTGGGCCGGCTGTGGCAGCTCGACGCGGGCGCGGTGCACGAGCTGTACGACGCCGGGGCCCACCTCGACGACGAGGTGGTGCACCGCCACCGCCAGGCCGTCACGCCCGACTCCGTCGCGACCATCATCTACACCTCGGGCACCACCGGCCGGCCCAAGGGCTGCCTGCTCACGCACGGCAACTTCATGTACGAGGCGGACACCGTCATCGAGCGCTGGGAGCCGGTGTTCCACTCCCGGCGCGGCGACGAGGCCACGACCCTGCTGTTCCTGCCGCTCGCGCACGTCTTCGGGCGCATGGTGCAGGTCGCCGGGATCCGCGGGAAGGTGAAGTTCGGCCACCAGCCCCAGCTGAACGCGGCGGCCCTGCTGCCGGACCTCGCGGCCTTCAGGCCGACGTTCTTCCTGGCCGTGCCGTACATCTTCGAGAAGGTGTTCAACGCGGCCCGCCGCAAGGCCGAGAAGGAGGGCCGCTCCGGCCCCTTCGAGAAGGCCGTGGACATCGCCGTCAAGTACGCCGACGCCATGGAGGCGAAGGCCTGGGGAACCGGCCCGGGCCCCTCCGCCGGCCTGCGCATGCAGCACCAGCTGTTCGACAAGCTGGTCTACGCCAAGATCCGCGCGGCGATGGGCGGCCGCATCAAGCACGCCATGTCCGGCGGCTCGGCGATGGACCGGCGCCTGGGCCTGTTCTTCGCCGGCGCGGGCGTGCACATCTACGAGGGCTACGGGCTCACCGAGTCCACGGCGGCCGCCACGGCCAATCCGCCCGGGCGCACCCGCTTCGGCACCGTCGGCCGGCCCATCCCCGGCATGACCGTCCACATCGCGGACGACGGTGAGATCTGGCTGCGCGGCGACAACGTGTTCCAGGGCTACCTGAACAATCCCAAGGCCACCGACGCGACCCTGCACGACGGCTGGCTGGCCACCGGCGACCTCGGTGTGCTCGACGAGGACGGCTACCTGACCATCACCGGCCGCAAGAAGGAGATCCTGGTCACCTCCGGCGGCAAGAGTGTCTCGCCCGGCGTGCTGGAGGAGCGGGTCCGGGACCACCCGCTGGTCAACCAGTGCATCGTCGTCGGCAACGACCGCCCCTACATCGCCGCCCTGGTGACCCTCGACCAGGAGGCCGTCGAGCACTGGCTGGCGATGCGGAACAAGCCGCGGCTGTCCCCGGCGGAGCTGGTGCGCGACGAGGACCTGGAGACGGAGGTGCGGCGCGCGGTCGTGGCCGCCAACACGCTGGTCTCGCAGGCGGAGTCCATCCGCACCTTCCGCATCCTGGCCCAGCCGTTCACCGAGGAGCACGGGCTGCTGACGCCCTCGCTGAAGCTCAAGCGCCGGGCGATCGAGAAGGCCTACGAGGCCGAGGTCGAGGCGCTGTACCGGGCGTGACCGCTGCCGTACGGGGCATTCGTCGCTTCGGAATCCTCCCGTCAGGAATGCATCACGGCACGTGATCGTTGAGGATGGGAGCACACCTGACCGCAAACCGAAGGATCGAGAGCTCGTGAGCAAGGTCCCCCCGATCATCCTGAACAACGGCGTCGAGATGCCCCAGCTGGGCTTCGGCGTCTGGCAGGTGCCGGACGACGAGGCCGAGACGGCCGTCGCGGCGGCGCTGGAGGCCGGGTACCGCAGCATCGACACAGCGGCGATCTACGGCAACGAGCAGGGCACCGGCAAGGCCGTCGCCGCGTCCGGCGTCCCCCGCGAGGAACTCTTCGTCACGACCAAGCTCTGGAACGCCGACCAGGGGTACGACTCCACCCTGCGCGCCTTCGACGCGTCGCTGGAGAAGCTCGGCCTCGACTACGTCGACCTGTACCTGATCCACTGGCCGACGCCGGAGCGGGGTCTGTACGTCGACACCTACAAGGCGTTCGAGAAGCTGCACGCCGACGGCCGGATCAAGGCCATCGGCGTCTCGAACTTCCTTCCGGAGCACCTCGAGAAGCTGATCGGCGAGACGTCGGTCGTCCCCGCGGTGAACCAGATCGAGCTGCACCCGCACCTGCAGCAGCAGGCCGCCCGTGAGTACCACGCGGAGCACGGCATCGCCACGGAGGCCTGGTCGCCGCTGGGCCAGGGCAAGGGCCTGCTGGAGGTCCCGGCGATCGTCGCCATCGCCCGCAAGCACGGGCGCACCCCCGCCCAGGTCGTGCTGCGCTGGCACCTCCAGCTGGGCAACGTGGTGATCCCGAAGTCCGTGACGCCGTCGCGGATCAAGGAGAACATCGAGGTCTTCGACTTCAGCCTCGACGACGAGGACCTGGCCGCGATCAGCGCCCTGAACGAGGACCGCCGCATCGGCCCGCACCCGGCGGAGTTCAACGACGCCTGAGCGGTGTCCCGCGCGACGCGCGGCGCCCCGGCCCGGAGCCCTCGCGGCTCGCGGGCCGGGGCGCCGCCGGTTCCGCCCCCGTGGCGGTGCCCGGTCCGCTCAGACGGGCTGGCCCAGCGGCCGCACGACGATCGTGTTGACGTCGACACCGGCCGGCTGCCCGATCGCCCAGACCACCGAGTCGGCGATCTGGCCGGCGGTGAGGAGATGGCCGGGCGGGAGGCTGCCGTAGGAGTCCCAGAAGGGGGTCTCCGTCCGGCCGGGCGCGACCAGGGTGACGCCCACACCCCACTCGGTGACCTGGCGCCGGGTGTTCTCGGCCAGTCCGGTCACGGCCCACTTCGTGGCGCCGTAGAGGTTCCCGGGGGTGTTCACGAACCCGGCCACGCTGCCGATCAGCACGATCCGGCCGCGCGTCTCCTTCAGCGCGCCGACGGACGCCCGGATCAGCAGCGCCGGGCCGAGGACGTTGGTCAGCACCATGTCCCTCCAGCCCGCCGGGTCGCCCTCGCCGACCGTGTCGTGGGTCGCGGACCCGGCGTTGGCGACGACCGCGTCGAGCCGGCCGAACGCCTTCAGGGTGGAGTCGACGGCCGCCCGGACGTCCTCGTACTCGGCGGTGTCACCGGTGAGGGTCAGCAGCCCCTCGGGCCGCCCCAGCTCCTCGGCGAAGTGCCGCAGCCGCTCCTCCCCCCGCCCGGTGACGGCGACCCGGTGCCCGGCGTCCAGCAGGTGCCGTGCGACCGCGGCGCCGATGCCGCTGCCGCCGCCGGTGATGAGTGCTACTCGGGACTCGGACATGGATTCCCCCTGTGGGTGGACCGGGTGGTGGGTGCCGGGGAGTCCATCAGGTGAAGTGCTCTCGAAGTCAAGGGGGCGGTGCCGCGCCCGCGGGCTATCCCGGCCGGACCGCCGTGTGGACCGTGTGGGCCTCCAGGAGGAACACGTCCGGGCGGCGGTGCAGGCTCGCCTCGTCGCCGGGGTCGAGGAGGCGGTCGACGGTCGCGAGGTCCTCGGCGTCGAGCCCTTCGGCGAGCTGGTCGCGCATGTGCGACAGGGTGGCCACGAGGTGGGCGCGGACCCGGTCCGGCACGGGCGCCGGGAGGTCCAGCAGGAAGCTGTGGGTCCTGGTGTGCTTCAGGCCCGCGGCCGACAGCAGGGCCGGCCAGTCCTCCGTCTCGGCCACGTGTCCGGGCAGGTCGGTGCGCATCCGGGTGAACCACTCGGCCTGCACCGCGTCGATCCGCGCCTGGAGCCCGGGCCGGCCCGTGCCGATGTCGCGCGGCAGGAACCGCGGGGGCAGCCCGCCCTCCATGAGGGCGAGGGTGCCGCCGGGCGCCAGCCGCGCCGCGAACGCGGCGAGCGCGGCCCGCTGGTCGCCGAGGTGGTGCAGGCTGCGGCTGGCCCAGAGCAGATCCGCCGGGTAGTCCAGCTCGCCGAGCACGTCGGGCAGTTCGCCGGCGATCGTGCTGAAGCGGTCCGCGACGCCGAGCCGCTCGGCCCGGGCCGTGGCCCGCTCCAGCAGCGGCTGCGAGCCGTCCACCGCGACGATCCGCGCGCCCGGGAACGTCTCCGCGAACAGGCACGCCACGACACCCGGCCCGCTGCCCGCGTCCACGATCAGCCCCGGCTCGGTCACCTCCTGCGCCAGCCAGCCCAGCGCCCGCTCGTAGAGGGACGCGAAGAGTTCGGCCGAGGACTCGAGCAGCGGGCCCATCTCGGCCCAGTCCACGTCCGTGTGGCCGTGGTGACGGCCCTGCCCGGCCGTGTGCTCGTGCTCGTGGTGGGGGTCGTGCCGATGCGCCATGGTGCTCAGCCTCTCGCTCGGATGCGGCCAGCGTGCGCCGACGCACCGCGAGAAGGCCACCGGTGTTGCCGCCTGAGCAAAAATCCCGCAGGGGCCCGCCGGGCCGGAAGGCCCGGCGGGCCCCTGCGGACGGGCCCTCAGGAGGTCAGGACAGCGGCGGGTAGGCGTTCTGCATCAGTTGCCGGAACTGGGCGGAGAACCAGTGCCCGGAGACAGGTGCGTCCGGCAGGGCGCCGGACATGTTGTTGTTGTTGCGCGGATTGCCCGTGTAGGTCGGGTCGCACATGCGGTCGAAGCCCTTGCCCTCGTTGTTGTCGATGGCCTTGCTCGACCCGTCGGACTCGCCCGGCGGCTTCATCCACACGTAGGCGTCGATCCCGGCCGCCGGGTTGGCCCGCGGGCGTTCGCCGAGGCCCGCTCCGGCCTGGTTGCACCAGTTGCCCAGGTGGATCCGGCGGTCGTAGCGGCCGCCGTCGACGTAGGCGTCGACGGAGGTCTGCGGGCCGGGACCGGCGGGCCGCGCGCTGCCGCCCCAGCCGTTGCGGGAGGTGTCGATCAGCATGCCGATGCCGGAGGGGAAGCCGGCCGAGACGAGCTGGTTGCGGAAGCCCTGGGCGAAGGACAACTCGTCGGTGTAGCGGTTCCAGTCGACCCACTTCGACTCGCGGACGGACTTGCCGGCCACGCTGTCGCCGATGGCGAAGTTCTCCTCCTTCAGCGCGCTGTAGTTCGCCGTGTTGGTGATGAAGCCGTGGACGTCGTTCACGGTGGCGCCCTCGGCGGTCGCCGCCTCCTTGAACAGGGCCGCGGAGGGGCCGAAGTTGTCGTCCCAGCCGATCCAGCCGTGGTGCCCGGCGTCGACGTAGTTGTAGACGTTCGGCACGTCACCGAGCTTGTTCAGCGCGTAGCCGACGCCCTTGACGTAGTTGCCGTTGGCCTTCATCACGTCGCACTGCGGAACAGCCGTCGGGCGGCTGCCGGTGTTGGTGACCAGGTTCGGCAGCGAGTCGATCTCGACGGTGGTGACGATCCGCAGCGAGGCGTACTTGGAGTCCGCGAGGATCGCCTTGATCGGATCGATGTACTCGGTCTTGTAGCGGCCGATCTCGTCGGCCTTGAGCTCGCCGTTGGAGGCGAGGGCGGAGCAGTCCCGGCCGGGCAGGTTGTAGATGACGAGCTGGACGACGAGCTCGCCGGAGCCCTTCTGGCGCAGGGCCTCGTCGAGGTGGTCGCGCAGGCCCATGCCGCCGTTGACGCCCCCGATGGCGGCGATCCGGTCCAGCCAGACGCCGGTGGGCTGGTTGGCGACCCGGCTGCCGCCCGGTTCCGCGGCGGCCTTCGCGGACCACTCCGGGTTGACGTACACCTTGGCGCCCTCGTAGGGGTTGTCCACCCGGCCGGAGGGGCCGCCCGGGTCCGGCGGGTCGGTGGGGCCGCCGGGACCGCCGCCGTCGACGTTGCAGGTGACGCCGTCGAGAGTGAAGGCGGCGGGAATCGCGTTGCTGCCGCTGTAGCTGCCCTGGAAGCCGAAGCTGACCGAACCGCCGGTGGCCAGCTGGGCGTTGTAGCTCTCGTTGGCGGCGGTGACGGCGGTGCCGCTCTGGCTGATCCGGGCGTTCCAGCCGCTGGCGACCTTCTGGTTGCCGGCGTAGGACCACTTCAGCGACCAGGACGACTTGGCCGCGCTGTGGTTGGTGACGGTGACGGCGGCGGTGAAGCCGGTGCTCCACTGGTTCTGGATCGTGTAGTCGACCGTGCAGGGGACGGCGGCGGCGCCGGCGCCGCCCGGGTCGACCGCGAAGGCGGTCCCGGTCGCTCCGGCGACCAGGGCCGTGGCGGCGAGTAACGCGGTTCTGGTACGGCTCATGAGTGGGGGTTCCTCTTCCGTGGGGTGCGTGCGGTGTCCCTGAGGGCGTGCGGTTTCCCCGAGGGCGTGTGCGGTGTCGCCGAGTGCCTACGGAGTCCGCAGGTGTGCGTGGCGTGCGTGGTGCGCGCCGGGGTGTCCGCGGGCATGCGGGGCCGGCGCGGCGTTCTACGGGCCCGGTGCCTGGGCAGCGGACGGCCACCACGCACGGGCGGTGTCGCCGGTGGTGGCTCGACGTACGGAATGCGGGGGGTGTCGCATGAGCGACTCCTTGCAGCTCGGGCATCCGGTGACACGGGTGCCGACTGATGGAATCGCTCCCACTGGTGTCATGGAAGGTAGCGGCAACTCCCGCGAATGGACAGGGGAGTTGCCGACTTTCTCGAACCGGGCTCCGACCTGCACTCCCGGGGCCGCGCGTCTCACCTGGTCCGGCCCGTCGAATGTTTTCGACTCTTCGCGAACCTTGACCGGTACCTGACCGGTCCGCACTATGGGAGCGCTCCCACTGGTTCAGGACGTGACTTCTCCGAGCCGCAAGGAGGAACCGGCATCATGCATCCCCCACCCCGGAGAGGGAGAGCCGTACGTCGGCTGTGGACCGCCGCAGTCGCGGCCCTCGCCCTTCCGCTGACGATGCTCTCCTCAGGGTCGACTCCCGCACAGGCGGCGCCACTTCGGTGCAGTGTGGACTACAAGGCGAACGACTGGGGCTCCGGCTTCACCGTGGACCTGACGCTCACCAACCGCGGCGCGGACGCCATCGACGGCTGGACCCTGACCTACGCGTACTCCGGCAACCAGAAGCTGGGCAACGGCTGGAACGGCACCTGGTCGCAGTCCGGGCAGACCATCACCGTGCGCAACGCCCCGCACAACGCCCGGATCGCCGCCGGGGCCGCCGTCTCCACCGGCGCGCAGTTCTCCTACAGCGGCACCAACACCGCTCCGTCCTCCTTCTCGGTCAACGGCACCGCCTGCACGGGGGCGCACCAGCCGCCGATCGCCGTGCTGACCAGCCCGGCCGCGGGCGCGGTCTACACGCAGGGCCAGGCCGTCCCCCTGGCGGCGACCGCAGCCGCCGCGGACGGCGCCACGATCGACAAGGTCGAGTTCCACGACGACACCACGCTGCTCGGCACCGACACGAGCGCGCCCTACACGCTCTCCGTCTCCGACCTGGCGGTCGGCGGCCATTCCCTCGTGGCGAAGGCGTACGACAGCACGGGCGCCTCCGCCGGCTCCACCCCGGTCGGCATCACCGTCTCCTCGGGCCCGACCGTGGTGGCCTCCCCCCTGCAACTGGGCGTCCAGTCGGGCAAGTCGGGCACGTACGAGGTGAAGCTGTCGAAGCAGCCCACCGCGAACGTGACGGTGACCTCGGCCCGGGCGAGCGGCAACTCGGCGTTGTCGGTCACGGGCGGAGCGTCACTGACCTTCACGCCGCAGAACTGGAACACCGCGCAGAAGGTGACCGTGACGGCGGCGGGCTCCGGTTCCGGGTCGGCGGTGTTCGAGTCGACGGCCCCGGGCCACGCGAAGGCCGCCGTCACCGTCACCCAGCTGGCGGCGGCGAAGGTCTACGACGCCCGCTTCCTGGAGCTCTACGGGAAGATCACCAACCCGGCGAACGGCTACTTCTCCCCCGAGGGCATCCCCTACCACTCGGTCGAGACGCTGATCGTCGAGGCGCCGGACCACGGCCACGAGACCACGTCGGAGGCGTACAGCTACCTGCTGTGGCTGCAGGCCATGTACGGCAAGGTCACCGGTGACTGGTCCAAGTTCAACGGCGCGTGGGAGCTGATGGAGAAGTACATGATCCCCACCCACGCCGACCAGCCGACCAACTCGTTCTACAACCCGTCCAAGCCGGCCACCTACGCGCCCGAGCTGGACACGCCGAACGAGTACCCGGCCAGGCTCGACAGCGGTGTGACCGCCGGGTCCGACCCGATCGCGGCCGAGCTGAAGAGCGCGTACGGCACGGACGACGTCTACGGCATGCACTGGCTGCAGGACGTCGACAACGTCTACGGCTTCGGCAACGCCCCCGGCAAGTGCGAGGCGGGCCCCTCGGACACCGGCCCGTCCTACATCAACACCTTCCAGCGCGGCGCCCAGGAGTCGGTGTGGGAGACGGTCCCGCAGCCGACCTGTGACGCCTTCAAGTACGGCGGGAAGAACGGCTTCCTGGACCTGTTCACCGGTGACGCCTCCTACGCCAAGCAGTGGAAGTTCACGAACGCGCCGGACGCCGACGCGCGGGCCGTGCAGGCCGCCTACTGGGCGGACCTGTGGGCGAAGGAGCAGGGCAAGGGCTCGGCCGTCTCCGCGACGGTCGGCAAGGCCGCCAAGATGGGCGACTACCTGCGCTACTCCATGTTCGACAAGTACTTCAAGAAGGTCGGCAACTGCATCGGTCCCTCGGCCTGCCCCGCGGGCACCGGCAAGGACGCCTCGTTCTACCTGATGTCCTGGTACTACGCCTGGGGCGGCGCGACGGACACGAGCGCCGGCTGGGCCTGGCGGATCGGCTCCAGCCACGCCCACGGCGGCTACCAGAACCCCCTGGCGGCCTACGCGCTCGGCAACTACGCGCCGCTGAAGCCCAAGTCGGCGACGGGCGCGGCGGACTGGGCCAAGTCCATGGACCGGCAGCTGGAGTTCTACCGCTGGCTGCAGTCGGACGAGGGCGCGATCGCGGGTGGCGCGACCAACAGCTGGGCGGGCCGGTACGCGACCCCGCCCGCGGGCACGCCGACGTTCTACGGCATGTACTACGACGAGAAGCCCGTGTACCACGACCCGCCCTCCAACCAGTGGTTCGGCTTCCAGGCGTGGTCCATGGAGCGCGTCGCCGAGCTGTACCAGCAGACCGGAAACGCGAAGGCCAAGGCGGTCCTCGACAAGTGGGTCGACTGGGCGCTGTCCGAGACCACGTTCCACCCGGACGGCACCTACCGCGTCCCCTCGACGCTCAAGTGGTCGGGCCGGCCCGACACCTGGAACGCGTCCAGCCCCGGCGCCAACAGCGGGCTGCACGTGAGTGTCGCCGACTACACCGACGACGTCGGTGTCGCCGCCGCGTACGCCAAGACCCTGACGTACTACGCGGACCGCTCCGGTGACACGGAGGCCGCGGCGGCGGCGAAGAAGCTGCTGGACGGCATGTGGGACAACCACCAGGACGCGCTCGGCATCGCCGTGCCGGAGAACCGGGCGGACTACAACCGGTTCGACGACCCGGTGTACATCCCGAGCGGCTGGACGGGCACGATGCCGAACGGTGACGCGATCAACTCGTCGTCGACGTTCGACTCGATCCGCTCCTTCTACGAGGACGACCCCGCGTGGTCGAAGATCGAGAGCTATCTCGCGGGCGGTGCGGTGCCGTCGTTCACCTATCACCGGTTCTGGGCCCAGGCGGACATCGCCCTGGCCATGGGCTCGTACGCGGAGCTTCTCGAATAGCCCCCGCCGGGCGCCGCCCGTGCGAGCCGGGCGCGTCCGAGGCCCCGCGTACGCGGTCCCGCACCTGACGCGGGGCCACCACGGCCGGGCGGCTCCCCCCGCAGGGGAGCCGCCCGGCCTCCGCACGTCCCCGTGGGGGACGCGATCCGCCCACCCCCCGGATCCACCGGCCGCAGGGGTCCGGGCCGGCCGAGCGGGCCGGGGAGGTCACCCGGCCTTGCGGAACGCCCGCAGCCTGAAGACCGGGTCGGGACGCGGCCGGTCCTGGTCGGGGAGCCGGGCCAGCCGCGCGGCGAAGTCCTCGGCGAGGGCGTCGCCCGGCGGCAGCGTGACGAACCAGCCCCGGCGCAGGTCGGCGATGGTGCGGCGGGGGCTGCGGCCCTGCCCGTGGCCGGTGAAGCGGGCGGCTCCGGCCGGCACCAGACCGTGGGCGGCGGCGCAGGATTCGACGTCCGCCGCGGCGTCCCGGACCGGGCCCGGCGGACGGGCCGCCAGCACGACATCGATGTCGCTGCCCACGTTGTGGGAGGCGGACTTGTCCACCGTCGTGACGTAGACCCCGCCGGGCCGCAGCACCCGGGCGCACTCGGCGACGACGGCCCGCACCTCGGCCGGCCCGTCCACCAGGTGCAGCAGCCACACGCTGCACACCGCGTCGAACCGGCCGTCCCCGAACGGCAGTCGGCGGCTGTCGGCCCGGACGACCGCGCCCGGGAGCCGGGCGGCGGCCCGGCGCGCCATCGCGTCGGCGAGGTCGACGCCGGTCACCCGCAGGTGCGGGCGGCCGGCGGCGAGCCGGCGGGTCACGATGCCGGTGCCGCAGGCGACGTCGAGGAGGTCGCGCGTGTCCGGCGGCAGGAGTCCCAGGACCGCCTCCGCGGCGGCCGCCGCCCGGGGTTCGCCGCCGCGGGACGCGTCGTAGCGTTCCGCTTCCTCGTCGTAGTCCAGCACGCGGTCAGTGTGCCCCGTGCGCGGGGGCCAGGTCCTCCACCCTGCGGGCGAGCTCGAAGTCCTTGTGGGTGACGGCGCCGCCGGCGCTGTGGGTGTGCACGGACAGGGACACGGTGTCGTAGCCCAGGGTCAGGTCGGAGTGGTGGTCGAGCTCCTCCTGCACCTGGGCGATGTGCACGACCATGGCCGTCGCGGCGGTGTGCGAGGCCAGGCGGTAGGAGCGGCTGATGCGGTCCCCGTCGAGCGACCAGCCCGGCAGCTCGGCCAGCCGGTCCTCGATCTCCTTCTGCGACAGCGGCGCTACGGACATGGGCTGCGCTCCTCCACTGGCTGCGGCGTCCTCGTCGCCTCTCAGCCTGCCACAGCGCGACCCCGCGAGTCGCTGGTCAGCGGGTGTGCCTGTCCGGTCCGGCCGGTTCTCGGCTACGGTCGGCGCCATGACCACTCACGCGTCCACCGCCGGGCAGGGCGTGGGCCCGCTGCTGCGGGCCTGGCGGGAGCAGCGCCGGGTGAGCCAGCTGGAGCTGGCCCTGCGCGCGGACTCCTCGGCCCGGCACATCAGCTTCGTCGAGACGGGCCGCTCGCGGCCGAGCGAGGAGATGGTGCTGCGGCTGGCCGAGCACCTCGACGTCCCCGTGCGGGAGCGCAACGCCCTGCTGCTGGCGGCCGGTTACGCCCCCCGCTATCCGGAGACGCCGCTGGACGACCCGGCGCTGGGTGCGCTGCGCACCGGCATCGAGCGGCTGATCGGCGGCTACGAGCCGTATCCGGCGCTGGTGGTGGACGCGCTGTACGACGTGGCGGCGGCCAACCGGGGCGTCATGGCGCTGGTCGACGGGGTCGGCCCGGCCCTGCTGGAGCCGCCGCTGAACGCGATGCGGCTCGCGCTGCACCCCGAGGGGCTGGCGCCCCGCATCCGGAACCTGCGTGCCTGGCGCGGCCACCTGCTGGATCAGATGCGGCGGCAGATCGCGCTGCACCGCTCCGAGCCGCTGCGGGCCCTGTACGAGGAGGTGTCGGCGTACCCCGTACCGGCACAGGACCCGCCCGAGGAGGCGGCGGAGCCGGTGCCGTACTTCGCGCTGCCGCTGCGGATCGAGCACGAGGGGCGGACCCTGTCGTTCATCTCGTCCATCGCCACGTTCAACACGCCGATGGACGTGACCGTGGCCGAGCTGGCCGTCGAGACGCTGCTCCCGGCCGACCCGGCGACGGTCAAGTACCTTCAGGAGTCGGTGTCCTGACAGGCTTTCAGCGCGAGGTGCTGGAGAGCGGCGAACCCGGCGACGGACACGGCCTGGACCACCGTCCACACGGCGCCCGCCGTGCTCGGCGACAGCCACAGCGCCAGCGCCGCGAGGCTCAGCACCGTCCAGGCGGCGTTGCCCTCGACGACGGCGCGCACCCCGGCGGCGGGCGGCCGGCGGCGTCCGGCCACCAGGGCCACGCCGGCCACGTAGAGAGCGAGGAAGGCGCCGACGCCGAGCAGCAGGCCGGAGCCGACGCCGAGGAAGCGCCCCAGCGGGCCGGAGAACGCGAGGTAGGCGAGGGCGTTGGCGCCGGTCACCGCGGCGTCCAGGGCCAGGAAGCGGCGCAGCACGGACTGCGGCTCGGTGGTCCGGGCGAGCGCGGCGAGCTGGATGGCGGACATGGGGCATCACCCTCCGTCGGGTCGTGGTGGGGCGGCTGGGTCCGCTTCCCGGGCCGGAGTGCGCCGGCCCGGGGAGCGGTAGGCCCGACGATGCCGGAGCGGGCGGGCCGGGTCGATTACCCCGGAGGTCATGCGGGTTGCCCGTCCCGCCGCGTCGATCTTCTCCGCTTCCGGCTCTGGGAGACCGCGGGCCGGGCGTGACAGACTGATCGCGGACCGGGCGCGTTGGGGAGGCGTGGCGTGAGCGAACGGCGGGCCGCACCCACCGTGGGCCAGGTGGTGCTGGGCAAGCGGCTGCAGGAACTGCGTGAGGCCGCGGGGCTGAGCCGGGAGGAGGCCGCGCGCGTGCTGCGCGTCGCTCCCGCGACCGTCCGGCGCATGGAGACCGCGGACGTCGCGCTGAAGATCCCCTACGTCCAGATCCTGCTCACCGCGTACGGGGTCGCCGAGGACGAGGTGAACGCGTTCGTCGACCTCACCGAGGAGGCGAACCGGCCCGGCTGGTGGCAGCGGTTCCACGACGTGCTGCCGGAGTGGTTCAGCCTGTACGTGAGCCTGGAGGGCGCGGCCCGGATCATCCGCTCCTACGAGCCGCACTTCGTGCCCGGGCTGCTGCAGACCGAGGGCTACGCACGGGCCGTGCTGGAGACCGGGACCATCGCGAACGCCGGGCCGGAGGCCGTGGAGCGGCACGTGTCGCTGCGCATGGAGCGGCAGCGGCTGCTGGAGCGGCCGGACGCCCCGCACCTGTGGGTGATCATGGACGAGACGGTGCTGCGGCGTCCGGTGAGCGTCGACGGCCGGGTGATGCGCGAGCAGCTCGACAAGCTGCTGGAGTACGCCGCCCGTGACCGGGTCACGCTGCAGATCGCCGAGTTCCGGGACGGTCCGCACCCCGGGACGTACGCGCCGTTCTCCCTGTTCCGCTTCGCCGAGCCGGAACTGCCCGACATGGTCTTCACCGAGTACCTGACCGGCGCGCTGTACCTCGACTCGCGCAAGGAGGTCTCCACGCACCTGGAGGTGCTGGACCACATGACGGCCCGGGCCGGTTCCACGCGGCGCACGGAGGAGCTGCTCCGGGAGTACCGCGACGCGTACGGAGCGCCGGCGCCGCCGCAGGGGGCCTGACCCGTACGGGCCCCGTCCGCGGGTGGCTCCGGCGGCCCGCCCCTAGCGTCGGGAGGACGGGGAGCACGCGAAGGAGGTCCGATGCCCGGATTCGAGGTGCTGTACCAGGCGGCGGCGCTGTGCCTGATGTACCCCGACGACGGCTTCCGCACCCGGCTGCCGCTGTTGCGGGAAGCGGCCCCGCAGTTGCGGGAGTTCGCCGACCACGCGGCGCTCACCCCGCAGCGCCGGCTGGCCGCCCACTACGTCGAGGTGTTCGAGTCCGGCCACCGGGACCACAGCCTGTACCTGAGCGTCTGGCGCGAGGCGGCCCCGGCGCCCTCCGAGGACCTGTACCGCGCCCACGGCCTGCGGACCACCGGCGAGGAGCCCCCGGACTTCCTGCCGGCGGTCCTGGAACTGGCGGCCCGCACGGGCACGACGGAGCCGCTCACGGACCACCGCGACGGCCTGGAATCCCTCCGCGCGGGCCTGACGTCCTTCGGCACGCCCTACGCCACGGTCCTGGACGCGGTGTGCGCGACCCTGCCCCCCGCGCACACCGCGGCCTGAGGCCGGTGTCCTGCGGCTGTGGCAGAGGCACGGCCCCGTCGCAGGCCAGTGACGGGGGCGGGCGCCCAAAAAGCGCGACGCGCGGGACCGCCCGGGCGGGTGGTTCCGCGCGTCGGCGGTCCGGTGGGCTCAGGCGAGCTTGGCGGACAGGGTGATGGGCGTCGCCTTGAGGGCCTGGCTCACCGGGCAGCCGGTCTTGGCCTCCTCGGCGGCGGCCAGGAAGGCGTCCTCGTCGATGCCGGGGACGGTGCCCTCGACGGTGAGGTGGATGCCGGTGATGCCCTCACCTGGCTGGAAGGAGACGTCGGCCGAGGTGACGAGCTTGGTGGGCGGCGTCCCGGCCTTGTTCAGGATGTTGGAGAAGGCCATGGAGAAGCAGCTGGAGTGGGCGGCGGCGATCAGCTCCTCGGGGCTGGTCTTCCCGTTCGCCTCCTCGGCGCGGGAGGCCCAGGTGACCGGCTGCTCGCCGATGGCGCCGGAGGAGTCGAAGGTGACGACACCCTTCCCCTCCAGCAGGTTGCCTTCCCAGACCGTGTGTGCGGAGCGCGTGGTGGCCACGAGTTCTTCCTTTCGCGTACGACAGTCACATGGGGGCCCGTCCGGCGGGTCCTGTGTCCCCCATCCGATCACATCACGCCTCAACGGACGTGGAAGACCGGACCCCTGGGGCTGAACGGGAGCCGCGCTCCCTGCGGCACCAGGTAGGCGTGCTCGCGGCGTACGCGCAGTGTGTCGCACCAGCCGTCGGTGATGATCAGCACGGGCGCCCCGGGCGGGAAGTCGCCGGCGCGGTGCAGCAGATCGACGCCCGGTTGCAGGACGGTTCCGCCGCGCCCGTGCACCCGCACCCGGCCGGCGATCTCGCCGACGGGCAGATACCCGGCGTCGTGCGGGGCGGCGTCGCAGAACACGACCCGGGCGGCCGGCACGTCGCGGGCCCCGGCGTAGGAGGCGATGGCGCCCAGGGCCTTGCCGAGCAGGGTGCGGTCCATGGATCCGGAGGTGTCCAGGACGACGCCGAAGGTGCAGCGGGCGACCTCCTCGGGCGGGAAGTACCGCCCGGCACGCGGGATGCCGGGCGTGGCCGCCTGACGCCGGGAAGGGCGCGCGTAGGTGCGCAGCGGCTCGGGGCGGGGCACGAACTCGTCGAACCAGCGGGCGAGTCGCGCGTCCCAGGGCAGCGGCGGATGGGACAGCGCCCGGATCTCCTCGACCAGTCCGCCGGGCAGGAAGCCCCGCTCCTGCCGGCGGTGCAGGTCCAGGCCCTGGGCGAGACCGCGGCGGTAGAAGGCGTCGAGGTCGACGTAGTCGCGGGGCGAGCCCAGCGGCGCGCCGAGCACGTCGCCGACGCCCTTGCCGCGCAGGGTGGCCAGGCGGCGTGCGCGGCGCAGGTCGCCCGCGATGCGGTCGTAGACCTCCTCGGCGGACAGCCCGGCCAGTGCGGGGTCGTGGAGCAGCCCCTCGGGCATGGTGCCGATCTGCATCTCGGTCAGCCAGCCGTTGATGACGTAGTCGCAGGCGACGTTGAACAGGTACGGGTCGCGGGTGCCGCAGCGGTCGCCGTGGCGCAGGGCGGCGTGCAGCATCTCGTGGGCGAGGACGAAGCGCCATTCGTCGTCGTCCAGCCGGCGCAGGGGGTTGAGGTAGATCTCGCCCGCCTCGGCGTTGACGGCGGCGACGGCGATGCCGTGGGCGCGCGCCAGTTCGGCGTCGGCGACCAGCTCGATGCCGGAGGCGATGCCGCCGAGAAGCGGGTAGGAGGAGATGAACCAGCTCAGGGCCCGCTGCCAGGGGCGCCGGCGGGGCGCCTCGCCGTCCAGGGTGTCGCGCCGGCCGCCCGCCATGTCCATCGCGGCGGAGACGGTCCGGGTCAGGGCGGTGGCGAAGGCCAGCTGCCAGTCCGGGGGATGCGACCAGCCCACCCACGGCACGAGCACCTGGTCGGGTTCGTCACCGGCCGTGCCGCAGCGGGTGTACGCGGCGGGCAGGCCGTCGCGCCGCCAGCGGGCGGCGAGCTGCTCCTCGTCGCCGTCCGGGTAGGAGGCGGGCAGGTGTTCCGGGGTCCGGCCGACGGTGAAGCCGAGCAGGAAGCGGTTGACGACGACGCAGCGGGCGGCGAGGTCGAAGGCGTCGGGCTGGACGCGTGTGCCCTTGACCGCCGGGACGTGCCCGAAGCCGAGGTGGAGGACGGCGTGCGCGAGCGCCCAGGCCCAGTCGGCGGGTTCGGCGAGCCGGTCCGGGTGGACGTGCAGGTCGCCGTCGGAGTCGACGGCGACGAGCCCGCCGCGCGGGGCGAAGGCGCACTCCTCCCGGCGGCAGATGTCGAACTCGACGGCCGCCAGGGCCGGGTTGGCCTTGAGCAGGCGCACTCCCTCGGCGAACGCCTCACCGGCGAGATCCCGCTTCTTCTTCTTGACGGGGCCGCGGCTCACCGCCGCGCCTCCACCAGCCGGGGCATGTCCCGGGCCGCCTCGACGAGGAACCAGGAGGGCAGCACCGGGTTGCCGTCGCCGTCGGAGGCGATGACGGTCTGGGCGACCTCGACGGAGATCTCCGCGAGCTGCACCAGCAGCGACTTGGCGCGGTAGGCGGTCTGGCGGCCGCCCGCCGACATGTGCTCGCGGCTGGCGGGCAGTTCCTTGACCAGCCGGCCGCGGAAGGAGTCCGCGAGGTAGAAGAGCAGGTCGCGGTCCTCGGGGCGGTTCGGCCAGCGGGCGTCGCCCCTGATGATCGCCTCGATGCCGTACCGGCTGCGGACGATCTTGGCGTATCCGCAGAAGGCGGTGGCGTGCGCCGGGGTGAGGGTGCCGTGCGCGAGGACCTTCAGGGTGTCCTCGTCGAGGTCCGGGCCGAAGGAGTGCAGGGCGTCGGAGAGCATGTGCCAGGAGCGGGGCGTGGAGAACGGCTCCTCGGTCTTGGGCGGCTTGGACCACAGATGGTCCGGCCGGTCGGTGAGGTGGTCCACGACCCAGGGGTGGATGCCGTTGCCCTGGGCCCAGGCGAGCCAGTCCGCCGCCGAGACCTCCAGGTGCACGTGCGTGAGCCGGTTGACGAGCGCGGAGGCGATGGGCCGGGCGAGGGCGTTGTCGGTGGCGCGGTTGCCGGCGCCGATGACGAGGGAGCCGGGCGGCAGTTCGTAGTCACCGATGCGGCGGTCCAGGATCAGCGAGTAGAACGCCTTCTGCACATCGGGCGTGGCCGCGTTGAGTTCGTCCAGGAACAGGCAGTAGGGCTCGTCCCGGGCGATGGCCTGCGGCGGGCAGAACACCGAGCGGCCGTCGCGGATCTGCGGCACGCCGATGAGGTCCTCGGGGGCGAGCTGGGTGCCCAGCAGGCTCACGCACTCCAGGCCCAGCGACTCGGCGAAGTCCCGTACCAGGGAGGACTTCCCGATGCCGGGTGCGCCCCAGAGGAACACCGGCCGCACGGTGGCGAGGCCGAGCAGCAGATCGGGGACGCGGGAGGGCGTGACGGTGACGGCTGCCTGCACAGCAGCTACTCCTCGGAGGGTGGGAAGGACGCGCCAATACACAGCGCGGCGTACGACACCGACAGTGTGCGCGTACGGCCTGCGCGGCGCAGCCCGATTTCAGGCGGCGCGCTCCTCCTCGCCGGACTCCAGGGGCACTTGCGGCCCGTTCGACTCGCGCAGCCAGCGGCGCAGCACCCGGTGCACCTGCTCGGCGCCGACCAGCGCCTCACCGGGCCGCACCGGCGCCGACAGGGCGCAGGGCGACAGCAGGAACGGCTTGCCCTGGGCGCCGCCGAGCCCGCCGTGGGAGCCGATCTGCTCCTCGAAGGCGAGGACTTCGCCGTCGGCCGGGTCGTGGAAGGAGTTGACCATGATGTCGGCGGCGTGCGGGAAGGAGTGCGTCCGGCGCACCGCGTCGGCGGCGCCCTCCCCGAACGGCGCGAGCGGCCCCGGGTTCTGGTCCAGGTCGGCGAGCGGTATCTCGGCACCGTAGGCGCCGAGGACGACTCCGCCGTGCTCCTCGCTGCGCACCAGCAGGAAGCCGATGCCGGGATGGTTGGCGAGGGTCGGCAGCAGCGCCGGGTGGCGGGCGTCGATCTCCTCCTTGCTCATCCGGTGCGGCACGTCCGGGAAGGAGATCAGGCCGAGGTTGCCGGAGGCCAGCACGATCGGCTCCTCGCTGCGTGCGGGGCGGTGGCGCTCGCCGCCGTCCTCCACGCGGATGCGCAGCGCGGCGCGGACGGCGGCCCGGGCCTCCGCGCCGCTGCGGGTGCGTTCGGCCTTGCGCGGCACCGGCATGCCGCAGCCGGCCCGCACCAGGTCGCCGAGGGTGAGGCCGTAGCGGGAGCGGAACGTCTCGCCGGGGCTCTGGCCGTGGTCGGACAGCACGACGATCCGGTAGGGGCGCGGGGCGTGCTCGGCGACGTTCTCGATCAGGGCGAGGGAGCGGTCGAGCCGTTCGAGGACCTTCTGCGTGTCGCGGGACGCGGGGCCGGAGTGGTGGGCGACCTCGTCGTAGGCCACGAGGTCGGCGTAGACGGCGGTGCGGCCGGCGAGCATGTCACCGGTCACGGCGGCGACCACCACGTCCCGCTCGACGACGGTCGCGAAGGCCCGCACCAGCGGGTAGAGGCCACCGCGGGAGACCCGGGGGCGCTGCTTGCGCAACCGGGCCCGGACCGACTGGCCGATCTCCCGGCCCACCTCGGCGATGAACGACAGGGCGGTGCGCACGGCGTTGGCGGGGTCCGAGAAGTAGGCGAAGTAGCCGTCCCGGGAGCGGTTCTCCCGGCTGCGGCGGCGGGCGGCGATGGAGAGCACCAGGGCCTGCTCGTCGGCCCCGCCGCTGAACAGGTTGCCCCGGCTGGCTCCGTCGACGGCGAGCAGGCCGTCGTGCCCCGCGTACCGCACGGCGCGGCGCTGCAGTTCGACCGCGCTGGTGGGCCGGTTGCAGACGACGATCTCGCGGGTGTCCTTCTCGTACCAGCGGAACGCCGGCACGTCGTGGTTGCTGCCGTGCAGGATGCCGAGCTGGCTGGCGCCGGTCTGGCTGGACCAGTCGGTGCGCCAGGGGGTGAGGCGGTGGCGGCCGTCCTCGATCCAGCGGGCGACGGTGGGCATCAGGCCCTTGCCGATCGCGTCCAGCAGGGTGTCGTGGCCGACGCCGTCCAGTTGCAGGAAGACCGTGCCGGGCGTGGACGGGCTGGGCGGTCCGGAGCGGCGGCGGCGGTCGGAGAGGCGGTACAGCCGGCGGCGGTAGGCCTCGTCGTCGCGCACGGCGAGGCCGGCGCCGGTCGCCGACGCCACGGCCGACATGACCGCGGCGACCACGACGGCGGTCTCCGGGGCGGCGGCTCCGCGCTCGGCCGGGTTCAGGTTGAGGGCGAGCAGCAGCAGGGCGCCGTTGAGGAAGAACACCAGCAGGCCGAGCACCAGCGCCGGCACGAGGAGCAGCAGCCGCACGAGCAGCGGCCACACCAGGGCCGACAGCAGGCCGAAGGCGCCCGCCCCGAAGGCGGCGGTGACGGCGATGTCGGTCGCGCTGGCCCCGTCCTCCGAGCGGAGCCGGAAGTCCGGCAGGATCCCGGCGAGCACGAGCATGGTGACGGTGGAGACCGCCCATACGCCGATGCTCCGCCCGACCTGACTGGCGGCTCTTCGCCACCGCACGCCCCGCACTCCCAGCCACCTCACGTCCCGGCCCGCACCCACGGGCTTCCTGGTCACAGTGTCTCAACGCACGCGGATGCCCGTTCGCCTCCCGCGTGCCGCTTGCCGTCGAGGCCGCTCGCCTTCCCCGCCGCGACGGCGCTCACGCACGGCGGCTCGGTCGCGGCCGCACGGTGGGCCGGGGCGCTCGGGCCCGGTGGGCCGGTCCGCTCGGGCCCGGTGGGCCGGTCCGCTCGGGCCCGGTGGGCCGGGGCGCTCGGGCCCGGTGGGCCGGGGCGCTCGGGTTCGGCGGGCCAAGTGGTCAGCGCCCGTCGTAGCCCGCCGTCGGCATCGACAGACGGCGGTGCACGCACGCCTTCATCTCCGCGTCGTACGCCGGTTCCGCGTGCCCCACCGTCTCCACGCGCACCCCGCGACGGGCGCACTCGGCGGCGAACTCCTCGACGGAGGCGAGCGCGCTCTCCAGGACCCGCCGGCTGGGCGCCACGAACACGTCGTGGCCGGGCCGCACGCCGTCCCACAGCGCGCCGTGGTCGGGCCGCAGCCCGCGCACCAGTAACTCCCGGCTGACCACGTACCCCCGCTCGGCGGCCCAGCGGGCGCACATCGCGTGCTGGCTGCGGGAGTCGACGAGGAAGGGATCCTCGTCCAGTTCCTCCAGCGGCGTCAGACTCGCGATCGCCGTGACCCGCACCGGCCCCATGGCGTCCCCCCTCACCTCCGTTCTCGCCGCCGACCCTACTCCTGCACGTAGGCTTCGGGGAGTCGCGCGAAGGAGGCAAAGAAGTGCCGGTGGAGATCACCTGGTGGGGTCACGCCACCTGCACGGTGGAGGACTCGAACGTACGGGTGCTCACGGACCCGTTGTTCGCACGCCGGCTCGCCCACCTGCGGCGCCGGCGCGGGGCCGTGCCGCCTCCCGCCGCGCACCGGGCCGACGTGGCCCTGGTCTCGCACCTGCACGCGGACCACCTGCACGTGCCGTCCCTGATGCGCCTGGAGCCCGGCACGCGCCTGCTCGTGCCCCGGGGCGCGCGCCGGGCCGTGCCCGGTCTGCGCCGGCTCACGCACCTGCGGATCGGTGAGATGTCCCCGGGGGACGAGACTCAGGTCGGCGACGTCGTCGTGCGGGCGGTGCCGGCACGGCACGACGGGCGCCGGCTGCCGTTCGGGCCGCACCGCTCCCCCGCCCTCGGCTATGTCATATCCGGCGAGTCCCGGACCTACTTCGCCGGGGACACCGGCCTGTTCGAGGAGATGGCTAAGGAGGTCGGGCCGGTCGAGGTGGCGTTGCTGCCGGTGGGCGGCTGGGGGCCGTACCTGGGCGAGGGGCACCTGGACGCGGGCCGGGCGGCACAGGCGCTGGCCCGGCTCGCGCCGCGCAGTGCCGTGCCGGTGCACTACGGCACGTACTGGCCGATCGGCATGGACGCGGTGCGCCCCCACGAGTTCCACACGCCGGGGCACGAGTTCGTGCGGATGGCCGCCCGGCACGCGCCCGGTGTGGCGGTGCACCGGCTCGACCACGGGCAGAGCGTGCGGCCGGAGGTCGCGCAGTGAGCCGGTCCGCCGAGGTCTCCCTGCTCGCGGTGTCGGCCGTCACCCCGGCGTCCGTGGTGCCGGAGGCGACGCAGCAGGCGATCGGGTATCCGACGCTGTTCGTGCTGGTGCTGGCCGGGGCGCTGGTGCCGGTGATCCCGACGGGGGCGCTGGTGAGTTCGGCGGCGGTGGTGGCACTGCACCGGACGGCGCCGTTCTCGCTGGCGATGGTGTTCGTGACGGCGTCGCTGGCCGCGTTCCTGGGGGACGCGGCGCTGTACTGGCTGGGGCGGCGCGGACTGACCTCGAAGAACGGCTCGCGGTGGCTGGAGGGGATCCGCCGGCGGGCGCCGGAGGACCGGCTGGAGCAGGCGCAGGAGAAGCTGGCCTCGCACGGGGTCGCCGTGCTGGTGCTGTCCCGGCTGGTGCCGGCGGGGCGCATCCCGGTGATGCTGGCCTGCCTGCTCGCCGAGTGGCCGCTGCGGAGGTTCTCCCGGGGGAACTTCCCGGCCTGCCTGGCCTGGGCGGTGACGTACCAGCTGATCGGGATCCTGGGCGGGTCGCTGTTCGCCGAGCCGTGGGAGGGCGTGGTGGCGGCGATCGGGGTGACCCTGCTGATCAGCGTGGTACCGGGTCTGGTGCGGCGGGTGCGGCGGGCACGGTAGTCCGGGGACGCCCTGGCGCTGGTCCCGGGGCGCCGGGCGGTGGTCCCGGGGCGCCGGGCGGTGGTCCCGGGGCGCCGGGCGGTGGTCCCGGGGCGCCCGGCGGGATGCGGTGGCGCCGCGCGGTCTACAGGACCTTGGAACCGCCCACCGGCAGGTCCCAGAGGTCCTCGCGGGGCAGGCCCGCCTTCTCCCAGGCGGCGCGCACGCGCGTGAGGGGCTCCATGACCGGTTCGGCGGACAGGACGAAGGTGCCCCAGTGCATGGGCGCCATCCGGGCCGCGCCGAGGTCCTGGGCGGCCCGGACCGCTTCCTCGGGATCGCAGTGCACGTCGCTGAGCCACCAGCGCGGGTCGTAGGCGCCGATGGGCAGGAGCGCGAGGTCGATGCCCGGGTAGCGGCTGCCGATGCGCGAAAACCAGTGGCCGTAGCCGGTGTCGCCCGCGAAGTAGACGCGCCGGCCCTCCCTGTCGGTGAGCACCCAGCCGCCCCAGAGGCTGTGGCAGGTGTCGGTGAGGGTGCGCTTGGACCAGTGGTGGGACGGCACGAAGTCGAAGCGGACGCCGTCGAGTTCGGCCGCCTCCCACCAGTCGAGCTCCGTGACGCGGGTGAAGCGGCGGCGGTGGAACCAGCGGGCGAGCCCGGCCGGGACGAACACCGGGGTGTCGCGCGGCAGTCGGCGCAGCGTCGGGGCGTCGAGGTGGTCGTAGTGGTTGTGGCTGATGACGACGGCGTCGACCCGGGGCAGGTCCTCCCAGGGCACGCCCACGGGGGTGATGCGGGCCGGGGTGCCGAGGATGCGGCGCGACCAGACCGGGTCGGTGAGCACCGTCAGTCCGCCGATCCGCACGACCCAACTGGCGTGTCCCGCCCAGGTGACGGCGACCGTGCGGGCGTCGACGCGGGGCTGCGGGGCCGGGGCGTAGGGCAGCCGCGGGATGTCGGCCAGGCCCTCGGGGCCCGGTCGCACGGCGCCCTCGCGGGCGAAGCGGGCCATGGCCTTGAAGCCGGGCAGCGGGGCGGTCAGCCGGTCGTGGAAGGTGCGCGGCCAGACTCTGCGCTCGGCCAGCGGCCGGGGTTCGGCCAGGGGCGGGCCGGGCGGTGCGAGCGGCGAGGGGAGGGCCGGTGCGTGCCCGTCCGGCGCGGTCGTGCTCGTCGTCGACTCGGACTGCTGCGTCATCGCGGAGGCTCCCATCGCCGAGCGTCGTCGCGGAGATCGTCGAAGACCGACTTCAGTTGGACCAACGCGCGTTGCACGTGCGGCAGTTCCAACGGCCTGGGGGTGGTGAGACATTCCGCGCGCTCGGTGTCGGAGCCGTTCACCAGCGCGCCGGTGCACAGCCGCACGCGCGGGGCCTGGAGGTCGTCGCCGAAGCGGTGGCCGCCCGGGGCGGGCATGCCGAGCCGGTCGGTGAGGAAGTCCTCCAGCTCCTGGGCGTCACCGACGCCGTGCAGGTTCAGCGCGTCGCGCAGGGGTGCGAGGTCGACGTACAGGTGACGCCCGGCCTGCGGGGGCCGGGCCAGGGCGCCCGCGCCGACGACGGCGGAGTGCGCGGCGGCGGCCAGGTGCGCGTGCAGGCGCACGGTGGCGGCCACGCGCGCGGTGACGGGCTCGGGTTCGGACAGGGCGTACGCCGCGGCCGCGGCGACCGGGGCGGCGACACGGGCGTCGAGGGCGGTGAGGACGTCGAGCACGCGCGCGTGGAGGCCGTCCCCGTCGCCTCCGGCCGGGAACCGGGCGACGGCGGCCGGCCAGCCGGGCGGGAGCAGGGCGCCGGCCAGGTCGCTGACGACCGTGACGCGGTCGGGCAGCATCTCGGCGGGGCTGAGCAGCACGGTGCCGTGCGGGTCGTGCAGGGTGTCGCGCCAGGTCTCGTCGCTGACCAGGTGCAGGCCCTCGCCCTGGGCGGCCTCGACGGTCTCGTGCAGCAGTTCGGGCGGGGCGACACCGGCCGTGGGGTCGTCGGCGACGGACAGCACGAGCAGCCGCGGGTCGCCGCCCTCGGCCCGGACGCGGCGCACCGTCTCCAGCAGGGCGTACGGGTCGGGGACGCCGCCGCTCTCCGGCGGGGTCGGTACGTGGAAGGCGGGGCGGCCCAGCAGCCGGGCGTACGGCGCCCACCAGGCGGCACAGGGCCGGGGCACCAGGACGTCCCCGCCGAGGGCCGCGGTCAGGGCCAGCAGCAGGGTGGGGGCACCGGGTGCGGCGGCCACGCGGCCGGGGTCGCAGTGCAGTCCGCGCCGGTCCCAGTAGCCGCAGGCGGCTTCCCGCAGGGCGGGGCCGCCGCCGACCGGTTCGTGGCCACCGCGGGCCGCGGCGGCGGCGAGCACGGCGGACAGCTCCGGCAGGACCGGCAGCCCGTCGTCCGGGAGCGGGGGCCCGAACCGGACGGGGCCGTGGCCTTGCGGGTCCGTCCGCCGCATCCGTACCTCCGCAGTGCGTGGTGCCGCCGTGTGGTGCCGCCTCGGCGCGAGCGCCGCTCCGCTCCCCCGTTCCCCGCGGGTCGCCGGGTGGGCGGCCGGGCCTCCACGGCCTCTGAGTACCCACCCGGACTCCGTCTCATGGGCTGCGGACGGGGTCGTGACGGTCACAGCATGGACGGGGCCGGGCCGGGGAAGCGGGGAGGGCTCGTGAGGTGGGGCGAGGGCGTGCGTCGGGTTCGTGCCCGGGCCGGGCCGCACGCGGCACCGGTCGTCGTGCAGCGGGTTCAGCGGTACGAACCGCTCCGTCGGGTGCGCAGCCGGTGCACGGCCGCGCCCAGGGCGCCGGCGATCAGGACACCGCCCGCGGCCAGCGCCGGCACGGAGTCGGTGAACGCCCCGCCGTCGCCGGCCCGCACCCCGCGCTGGACGGGCGCCTCGCCGCACCGGGCCGGGTCCGGCGCGTGGTGGGGGGACGGCTCGGGGCAGGGCCGGTGCGTGGGCGGGTGGGGGCCGGAGCCGTGCAGGACGGTGAACGTCGCGCTCCACTCCTTGCCCTGCCCTCCGGGAGCCGCCGGGCAGGTGCCGTCGACGGTCCAGGCCGAGTCCTCTCCCCCGGCGTGCGCACCGCCCGTCAGGTCCCCGGCCGGGGCGATGACGGCGGTGCCGCGGTAGACGGGCGCGGTCCCCTGGCCGCCCGTGCCGCCCTCGGCGGTCCAGTCGGAGCCCTCACCGGGAAGTCCGGGGTCCTCCGCGAGCGCATCGGGGTCCTCACCGAGTTCCGGGTCCCCGGCGAGCAGGCCGGGGTCCTCGCCGAGCAGTCCCGGGTCCTCCGCGAGGAGCTCGGGGTCTCCTCCGGGAAGCCCGGCGTCCTCCTCCGGCAGCCCGGGGTCCTCCTCCGGGACCTCCGCGTCCTCGGCGAGGGGATCCGCGTCCTCCGCGAGGGGATCGGTGTCCCGCGCGAGGAGGCCGAGGTCCGCCCCGGCGTTCTCGGCGGTGGCGAGCGCCGCCGTGCCGGTACGGGCCGGATCGGCACCCCACTCGGCGGCCCCGTGGCCGCCGGTGACCCCGCCGCCGACCCGGCGCAGGGACACGGTGCCCTCGGCGAAGGCCTCCGAGGTCGCCTCGATGCTCCCGGGCGGCGGCCCGCCGGTCGGATCGCAGCGGACCGACACGGTGAGCGTGCCACCGGGCTGCACGGTGGCGGGGCTGACCTCGGCGGCCGGCTCCGCGAAGGCGGGCGGGCAGCACACGAGGGCGGTTCCGGCGGCGACGGTGACGGTGAGGGCGTGCAGGGTGCGGCGCATGGAGGGGACTCCTTCGTTCGTCATGCCCCTCTGCCATGACAGCCCGGGCCCGTCGGCACCGCGCGGAACGGGACCCCATTAGCGGGACGGCGCCCGCCGATCGGGTGACTGGGAGCCCGCCTGGGCGACGTCCCGCATGACCTGGTCCCGCACCCGCCCGCAGCAGCGGCTGAGCAGCCGGGAGACGTGCATCTGCGAGATGCCCAGTTCCTCGGCGATGCGGCTCTGCGTCATGTCCTTGAAGAACCGCATGTACAGGATCGCCCGCTCGCGCTCGGGCAGTGCCGTCAGCCGCGCCCTGACGGCCTCGCGGTCCACCACGGTGTCCAGCGCGGCGTCGGGGGTGCCCAGGACGTCGCTCAGCGAGTAGCCGTCGTCGCTGCCGGGCAGTTCCGCGTCGAGCGACAGGGCCGTGAAACTCTCCAGCGCCTCCTGGCCGGTCCGGACGTCCTCCTCGCTCAGGCCCGTGTGGGCGGCGATCTCCGGGACGGTGGGGCGGCGGCCGGGTGAGACCTGGGACAGCTCGCGGGAGGCGACCCGCACACGGTTGCGCAGTTCCTGCACCCGGCGGGGCACGTGCACCGTCCACATGTGGTCGCGGAAGTGCCGCTTGATCTCCCCGGTGACGGTGGGGACGGCGTAGCTCTCGAAGGCGTTGCCGCGGGCGGGGTCGTACCGGTCCACGGCCTTGACCAGGCCGAGGGCCGCGACCTGGCGCAGGTCCTCGTAGCTCTCGCCGCGGCTGCGGAAACGGCCGGCGAGCCGGTCCGCCATGGGCAGCCAGGCCTCGACGACGGCGTCCCGCAGGGCGTCGCGCTCGGGACCGGCGGGCATCGAGGAGAGGCGGGCGAAGGCCTCCGCGGTGTCGGGGGCGTCGTGGTGGGGGTGCCTGGCACTGGTGCGGGTCGGCATGATGCGTCCCCATTCCCTGCTGGTTGCTGCGGGGCGGGCGGTCACCGCGGGGAGCGAGGCGCGTCGGCCGGACGGACGGGGTGCCGCCGATGGCGGCCGGGCCGCTCCCGCGCAGGGTGCCTCCAGTCCGAAGCACTCCTGTCCGCCTGCCCCTCGCGGGCCGTCCCAAACCAGGGCGAAGCGCCGCCGGTGCTTCGGCGCGAAACGGTGCGTACGCCGCGATCCGGTGGTGCGAAAGCGGTGTCGTCCGCCGGTGTCCGGGTACGCGGTGCGGGCCCCCGAACGTCTGGAGGGAGACATGCAGCGAGGAAGCGACCGGCTGAGCGTCCACCGGGACGACGAGATGAAGCACGAACTGCAGGGTCTGCTCAGGTCCGGGCACCCGACGCGTGCGGAGGACTGGCACGACCCGGAGCCGTACGCCGAGGACGATCCGGAGGTGGCGTACGGGCCGGTGACACCGAGCCGCGCCCCGAGCTCCCTGGAGTCGGTGCGGCTGGATCTGGCCCGCATCCTCGGCCGCAGGGCGTTCCCGGCGCACGCACGGGAGCTGGTCCGCGCGTTGCGCGACCGGCGGGCGCCCGACGCGCTGGTCGAGGCCGCGGAGCGGCTGCCGCGCAAGGAGCACTACGGCAGCGTGCAGGAGCTGGCCGAGGCGATGGTCCGGGTCCGGGAGACCGGCCCGCAGGAGTACGCGTGAGGAACCGCTTCGGGGGCACCGCGGCGCGCCGCGGTGCCCCACCGGCCTGGAAGGGGACGGAGGCCCGCGCATGGCCGAGTACGTGAAGGACGTGATGACGCCGGGCGTCGTCGCCGTGCGCCCGGACGCCTCGCTCGTCGAGGCGGCTCAGTCGATGCGCACGCAGAACATCGGCGACGTGGTGGTGGCCGAGGGGCAGGACGTGATGGGTGTGCTCACCGACCGGGACATCGTCGTCCGGGCGGTCGCCGACGGTCTCGACCCGGCGACGGTGAGCGTGCAGGCCGTGTGCACGAAGGACCCGGTGACCGTCACGCCGGAGGACCGGGTGGCGACCGCGGTGACGCTGATGCGCGAGCACGCCGTGCGCCGGCTGCCGGTGGTGGAGAACGGGCTCCCGGTCGGGATCGTCAGCCTCGGCGACCTGGCCGAGGCCGAGGACCCCGCCTCCGCCCTCGCCGACATCAGCCGCGCCGAGCCGGACGGCCCGACGGGCGTCTGACCACCGGCGACGACGAGTACGACGACGACTCACGACGAGCACGACGACGACTCACGACGAGAACACACAGACCGAGAAGGGACAGGGAACATCATGCGCATCGCATTTCTGGTCGCACCCGAGGGCGTCGAGCAGGTCGAGCTGACCGACCCGTGGCAGGCCGTGAAGGACGCGGGCCACGAGCCCGTGCTGGTGTCGACGCAGGACGGTGAGATCCAGGCGTTCAACCACCTCGACAAGGCCGACACCTTCCCCGTGGACGAGGTGGTGGGCCAGGCCGCGCCGGGGTCGTTCGACGCGCTGGTGCTGCCCGGCGGCGTGGCGAACCCGGACTTCCTGCGGATGGACGACAAGGCCGTCGCGTTCGTGCGGGACTTCTTCGAGCAGGGCCGGCCGGTCGCGGCGATCTGCCACGCGCCGTGGACCCTGGTCGAGGCGGACGTGGTGCGCGGCCGGGTGCTGACCTCGTGGCCGAGCCTGCAGACGGACATCCGCAACGCGGGCGGCACCTGGGTCGACCAGCAGGTCCAGGTCTGCGACCACGGGGCGAACAAGCTGGTCACCAGCCGCAAGCCGGACGATCTGAAGGCGTTCTGCGAGACCTTCCTGGAGGTCTTCACCAAGAGCGCCGCCTGACGCCTGACGCAGCAGCGCACGCCCGCGCGGGGACCGGGCCGGTTCGTACCGGCCCGGTCCTCTCCGTGTACGGCACCGACCGACGGGCCGGTGCCGTACACGGAGAGGACTCAGGTGCCCGGTGTCGTGGGGGTGGCCGACTCCCCTCCGGTGCGCTCCCGGGCCCCCTCACGGGTACGGCCGGCGGCCACCGGGCGCTGGGGGTTGCGGCGCAGGTACTCGCCCTCCAACTGGGCCATGCGCTCGTTGTGGGCGCGCAGCGCGTCGTTCGAGCCGTACAGCAGCGTGTCGTGGCGCGTGCGGTGGATGTTCTCCAGTTCCTTCATGAGCTGCTGGTCGTCCAGCCGGCCAGGGTCCACTCCGGTCATCGTGTCGCCCCGCTCGTCGTGTTCGTCCATGCGGTCCGGGTACCCGCCCCGGAAGCACAGCGCACCACTTCCGAGAGGCACCCGGGAGGGAGCCATGGATCTCGCTTTTCTGCACCCACTGTACGAACACCCCGGCCCCTGGGCCTCCGTGTACGTGGACACGTCCCGGCAGACGGAGGACACCGCGCACGAGCGGCGGCTGACGGCACAGGCCATGGCGGGACGGCTGGCGGACCGAGGAGCTGACGAGGCCACGTGCCGGGCCGTGCAGGGCGTGATCGAGGATCTGCGGCGCTCCTCCGACCCGCACGGCCGGGCCCTGTTCGCCCGGGACGGCGAGATCGTCCTCGACGCGGCGCTGGTCCGTCCGCCGCAGGGCGGGGACTGGGCCGAATGGGCGGCGCTGCCCCGGGTCGCCCCCCTGCTCGACCTGGCCGGCGAGGACCCGCTGTGCGTGGTGGCCTACGTCGACCGCAAGGGCGCCGACTTCGAGCTGCGCAGCGCGCTGGGGCGCCGGGAGGCGGGCGGCGTCAGCGGGCGGCAGTGGCCGGTGCACCGGACGAGTACCGGCGACTGGTCCGAGCGGCACTTCCAGCTGCGGGTGGAGAACACCTGGGAGCACAACGCGGCCGAGATCGCGGACGCGCTCGCCGTCTGCCAGGAGGAGACGGGCGCCGACCTGCTGATCCTCGTCGGCGAGCAGCGTGAGCGGCGGGCGGTGTACGAGCGGCTGCCGAAGCGGCTGCACGGCAGGGCCGTTCAGGCCCCGCACGGCGTCGGCAGCCGGCTGCTGGACGAGGACGTGGAGCGGATCCGGGCCGAGCACGAGGCGCGGCGGGCCGAGGAGGAGCTGGAGCGGTTCCGCGCCGCGCGCACCCCGGACGACGCGGGACGCGCGGGGGCCGTCGAGGGCGTGCCCGCGCTGGTGGAGGCGGCGCGGGAGCACCGCATCGACGAGCTGCTGGTGCGCGTCGACGGGCCGGACGCGCACCGCGAGGTGTGGATCGGCGAGGACCCCGACCAGCTCGCGGTGCGGCGTACCGACCTGAAGGTGCTCGGCGAGCAGCACTCCTGGCCGGCCCGGGCGGACGACGCGCTGATCCGCAGCGCGGTGGCCACCGACGCACCGGCCCTGTCGGTCTCCACGCAGGAGGTGCCGGCCGGCGGCCTCGGGGCGCTGCTGCGCTGGAAGTGAGCCGCCGTTCGGGTGGGGTGGGCCCTACCGGGCCCGCTCCACCCGTCGTTCGTCCCAGACCGGCTCCGGGGTCTCCCGCACCCGGCCGTCGCTGCCGAACACCAGGTAGCGGTCGAAGGAGCGGGCGAACCAGCGGTCGTGCGTGACCGCGAGGACCGTGCCCTCGAAGGACTCCAGCCCTTCCTGGAGGGCCTCCGCGGACTCCAGGTCCAGGTTGTCGGTCGGCTCGTCCAGCAGCAGCGCGGTCACGCCCTGCAGCTCCAGCAGCAGGATCTGGAAGCGGGCCTGCTGGCCGCCGGACAGGCGCTCGAAGGTCTGCTCGGCCTGCTGGGTGAGTTCGTAGCGGCGCAGCCGGGACATGGCCGCGCCCCGGTCCTGCGCGTGCTCCTTCCACAGGATGTCCAGCAGGGTGCGGCCCTGGAGCTCCGGGTGCGCGTGCGTCTGCGCGAAGTGGCCGGCCACGACGCGGGCGCCCAGCTTCCACTGCCCCGTGTGCGCCACGTCCTCGCCGGCGAGCAGGCGCAGGAAGTGGGACTTGCCGGAGCCGTTCGAGCCCAGGACGGCGACCCGCTCGCCGTAGAAGACCTCCAGGTCGAAGGGCCGCATCAGGCCGGTGAGCTCCAGCTTCTCGCAGGTGACGGCCCGCACGCCGGTGCGGCCGCCCTTCAGACGCATGCGGATGTCCTGCTCGCGCGGCGGCTCGGGGGGCGGCCCGGCCTCCTCGAACTTGCGCAGGCGGGTCTGGGCGGCCGCGTACCGTGACGCCATCTCGTGGCTGACCGCGGCGGCCTGGCGCAGGTTCAGCACGAGCTTCTTCAGCTGGGCGTGCTTCTCGTCCCAGCGTCTGCGCAGCTCCTCGAAGCGGGCGAAGCGCTCGCGCCGGGCCTCGTGGAAGGTGGCGAAGCCGCCTCCGTGCACCCATGCGTCCGCTCCGGCGGGCCCCGGCTCCAGGGAGATGAGGCGCTGGGCGGCGCGGGCGAGGAGTTCGCGGTCGTGCGAGACGAACAGGACGGTCTTGCGGGTCTCGGCGAGCCGTTCCTCGAGCCAGCGCTTGCCGGGCACGTCGAGGTAGTTGTCGGGCTCGTCGAGGAGGAGCACCTCGTCGGTGCCGCGCAGCAGCGCCTCCAGCACGAGACGCTTCTGCTCACCTCCGGACAGGGTCCGCACCTGACGCCACTGCGCCTTGTCGTAGGGGACGCCGAGGGCGGCCGTGGTGCACATGTCCCACAGCGTCTCGGCCTCGTAGCCGCGGGCCTCGGCCCAGTCGGCGAGCGCCTGGGCGTAGGCCAGCTGCGCGGACTCGTCGTCGACGGTCATGAGGGCGTGCTCGGCGACGTCCACGGCGCGGGCGGCCTCCCGGATGCGGGGCGCGGCCACCGAGACCAGCAGGTCCCGCACGGTCGTCTCGTCGCGCACGGATCCGACGAACTGCCGCATCACGCCGAGCCCGCCGCCGACGGTGACGGAGCCGCCGTGCGGCTTGAGCTCACCGGAGAGCAGGCGCAGCAGGGTCGTCTTCCCGGCGCCGTTCGGGCCCACGAGGGCCGCCACGGCCCCCTCCCCCACCCGGAACGAGACGTCGCCGAGCAGCGCCCGTCCGTCGGGCAGGTAGTACTCCAGATGCGCGGCTTCGAGATGACCCATGGGCGCGATTGTCCGGGTCGGGCCGCGGACCGGGCAAACCCATTTCCGCCGACCGCCGGGCGCCCGCCCGCGCCGGAGCGCCTGAGGGGGTGTCCGCCTAGACCCGCTCCAGCGGCCGGAACGGCTCCGCGGGCAGCTCCACGGCGATCGGGTCCCCGGGCCGGACGACGCCGTCCTCCCGGACCACGCTCATGATCCCGGCCTTGCGCACGACCCGCCCCTCCTCGTCACGGCCGACGACGCGCTTGAGCAGGCCGCTGCGGAAGGCGTCGATCTGCAGGCAGGGGTTGCGCAGGCCGGTCACCTCCAGGACGGCCGTGCCGCCGATGCGCAGCAGGGTGCCGGTCGGCAGGGCGAGCAGGTCGATGCCGCGGGTGGTGATGTTCTCGCCCAGGTCGCCGGGGGTCACCCGGTACCCCGCCTCGCCCACCTCGTCGAAGAGTTCCTCGTGCATCAGGTGCACCTGCCGGAGGTTGGGCCGGGTGGGGTCCTGCGCCATGCGGGAGCGGTGCTTGACGGTCACTCCGGCGTGCACGTCCCCCTCCACCCCGAGTCCGGTGAGCAGCCGGATGCTGTCCCGGTTCGGCTTGGTGAAGGAGTACTCCCCGTTGCTGCTGACCGCCGTCACTCGCCCGCTCATGCCGTGCTTCCCCCTCGTCCGGCCACGATCATCGTCCCCCGAGCCTGCCCCGGCACCTCCGGTGTGTCCACCCCGCCCCGTCGGCGGGTACCCGCAGGACATGACGACCTCCGACTCGGCCCTCCCCTTCCGGAAACCCGGGCGTCCATCCCTGCTCGACCGGGTCCTGGCCGTGGACCGGCGTCTCTTCGAGGCCGTGGCGGGCGGGCGCGGGCCCGGGCGCTCCGTCCTGGCGCCGCTGGAGCGGAGCGCGCACCACGGGGCGTTCTGGTGCGCCACCGCGGTGGCCCTGGCGGCCAGCCGGACGCCCCGGGCCCGCCGCGCGGCCACCCGCGGGCTGGCGTCGCTGGGCGCCGCCTCCCTGGCCGCCGGCGCCCTGGGTAAGCGCGCGGTGCGTCACCCCGGCCCGGCCGTGGCGCCGCTGCCCGTGCTCCGGCGGCTGCGGCGACGGCCGGTCACCACGTCCGTCCCCTCCCGGCACGCCGTGTCCGCCGCCGCTTTCGCGGCGGGTGTGGCACTGGAGTCCCCGGCCTGGGGCGCGGTCGTGGCCCCGGTGGCGGCCTTCGTCGCCGTGTCGCGGGTGCGGTCGGGTGCGCACTTCCCGAGCGACGTCCTGGCGGGCGCGGCGCTGGGTGTGGGCACCGCGTACGCCCTGCGGGGTGTGGTGCCGACGCGTGCGCAGGTCACCGCGCTGCCCCGGCCGCGGGCCGAGGTGCCGGCGCTGCTGGAGGGCGAGGGTCTGGTCCTCGTGGCGAACACCGCCTCGGGATCGGCCGAGCGGGCCTCCGCCCTGCGCGACGCCCTGCCGCGTGCCGAGGTCGTGGAGTGCGCCCCGGAGGAGGTGCCCGCGGAGCTGGACCGGGCGGCCGGGCGGGCCAGGGTGCTGGGGGTGTGCGGCGGCGACGGCACCGTCAACACGGCGGCCCGGGTGGCTCTGCGCGCCGGGCTGCCGCTGGCCGTGCTGCCGGGCGGCACCCTGAACCACTTCGCCTACGACCTGGGCGTGGAGGACGTCCGCGATCTCGCCCGGGCGCTGCGCCAGGGCGATGCCGTGCGGGTGGACGTGGGCCGGTTCTCCGGCGGCGGCCGGGAGGGCGTCTTCCTCAACACGTGCAGTGTGGGCGTGTATCCGGAGCTGGTGCGGGAGCGGGAGCACTGGTCCCCGCGGATCGGCGGCTGGCCGGCGGGGATGCTCGCCGCCCTGCGCGTGCTGCGGGCCGACCGGCACCCGCTGGAGGCCGAGCTCGGGGGCCGCACGCGCCCGCTGTGGCTGCTGTTCGCCGGGAACGGCACCTACCACCGGATGGGCCTGCTGTCGGGGCGGCGGCTGGACCTGGCGGACGGGCAGCTCGACGTGCGGGTCGTGCACGGCGGGCGCCGGCCGGCCGCGCGGCTGCTCGCCGCCGCCTTCGCGGGGCCGCTGACGCGCTCCCCCGTCCACGCCGCGGTGCAGGTGAGGCGCCTGCGCCTGGATCACGTCGCCCCCGGGACACTCCTCGCCCACGACGGCGAGGTGACCGAGGTGGAGGGCACCGTGACGCTGGAGAAGCTGCCCCGGGCCCTGACCGTCTACCGTCCGATCACCGGATACTGACCCACCAGCAGTCCCACATGGCAAGACAGTTGGTCTCATCATGCGGTCGTAGCGCGTACGGTGATGCCCTGCCGAAATCGATCGGAAGGGCTGGACCGCCATGCCGGAACCCCGGGAGACCGCCGTCTACACGCACGGGCACCACGAGTCCGTGCTGCGCTCGCACACCTGGCGGACCGCCGCCAACTCGGCCGCCTACCTGCTCCCTTCGCTCCGGCCGCACATGAGGATCCTGGACATCGGGTGCGGGCCGGGGACGATCACCGCCGATCTGGCGGAACGGGTGCCGGACGGGCACGTCACGGGTGTCGACCTGGCACCGGCCGTCCTGGAGCAGGCCCGCTCCACGGCCCGGGCGCGGGGGCTGCGC
The DNA here is from genome assembly GCF_044328425.1 of Streptomyces sp. NPDC017943. NCBI lineage: Bacteria > Bacillati > Actinomycetota > Actinomycetes > Kitasatosporales > Streptomycetaceae > Streptomyces > Streptomyces sp. NPDC017943. The sequence goes on from NZ_JBIRHH010000005.1 coordinate 117,640, forward strand.
AACACCGATTTCGCGGTCGCCGACGTGAACGCCCTCGCATACCCGGACGACACGTTCTGCGTGGTCCACGCCCACCAGGTCCTCCAGCACGTCGGCGATCCCGTCCGGGCGCTGCGGGAGATGCGCAGGGTGACCAGACCGGGCGGGCTCGTCGCCGTGCGGGACGCCGACTACGCGGCGATGACCTGGTATCCGGCCTCGGAAGGGCTCGACGCCTGGCTGGACCTCTACCGCCGGGTCGCCCGGGCCAACGGCGGGGAACCGGACGCCGGGCGGCGGCTGCGGGCCTGGGCCCTGCGGGCCGGGTTCACGGACGTCACGGCGACCTCCGGCACGTGGACCTTCGCCACGCCGCAGGAGCGGGCGTGGTGGAGCGGGCTGTGGGCCGACCGGACGCTCGACTCGGCCTACGCGGACCGGGCGCTGGGAGGCGGGCACGCCGGCGAGCAGGAACTGCGGGACGTGGCCCGCGCCTGGCGCGAGTGGGGCGCCCGGGACGAGGGATGGTTCGGCGTCCTGCACGGAGAGATCCTCTGCCGGAAGGAGGCCTGAGACGCGAACGGCGGGGGCCCCGGCACCGGTGGGGGGCGCACCGGAAGGGCGCCCCCGTGCCGGGGGCGCCCTTCGTCCGGGATTCTCGCCGTCGCTGTGCGGAGGTCGCCGGATCACTCCCGGGGGAGCAGGGGACCGAGCGGTCCGAGGTCCAGATTGAGGTCCTCGGGCCGCAGTCCGTAGCGGTCGCGCAGTTCCGCCATGCGCTCCTCCAGCAGCATCAGCGTCAGCCCGATCCGCTCCTCCTGGTCCTCCGTCAGGTCCCCCACGTCGAACCGGCGCAGCGCCTGGCGCTCCATGAGCTGGCGCAGCAGTTCCACCACCGTCAGGACCAGCTTGACCAGGTCGCGTTCGACGGTGTCGGGTTCCAGGTCCATCCGCTTGGGCTGCGGGGACGGCAGGGGGTCCGGCAGGGGGCCTTCCGGGGTGGTCACAGCAACTCCTCGAACGGTGAGGGCACCTGGGCGTTCACCGAACTGATCAGTGCGTTGAGGTCGATGCGGACGAGGTCGACGTCGGCGATGCGCAGGGTGACGTCCCCCGTGATCACCACGCCGCCGGCGAGCAGCCGGTCGAGCAGGTCCACGAGGGCGACCTCGCGGCGTTCCACTACGGTCACGATGTCGCGGCCTCCCCTGCGAACGAATAGGCCGCCCAGGGCCCGGTGAGCTCCACCCGCAGCCCCGGCGCCTCGCCCTTCGTCCGGTCCACCAGCTCCACGAACTCCTCGGAATGCGCGCGCGGTACGAGATAGGCCGCGTTCAGCACGTTCCGGCCGGACGCCTTGGACAGCGCGGGGTTCTGCGGGGCGTGCAGCCGGGCATCCTCGGCGAAGCCGGACAGCTCCTCGTGCAGCCGGGTCGAGAAGCTCTCGGCCCGCTGCCACATGTCCTCGTGCGACTTCGTCTGCCTCCGCCGCTGCATCAGGTAGTCCCGGCCCGACGCCGGCTTCTGCGCCGGCCGGGCGGTCTCCTGCGGTTCGGACTCGGCGTACACCTTGACGCCCCACTCGACGCGGCCCTCCAGCCGGTCGAGCGTGCTGGAGAACTCGTCCTCGCGGGCCTCGATCATGCTCCGCACACCGCTGTCGTCGTGGAAGACGGTGCCCAGGCGCAGCGGCAGCGGCGTCGTGACGGTGGTGAGCGCGTCGATCACGCCCTGGTGGGCGCGGGCCGTCGCGGTGAGCCAGTCCAGGTCCTCCAGGTGGGCCCGGAGCGGCTCCTCCGCGAAGTCCTGCTCCGGGACGTGGCTGACCACCGCGACGAGCCCCCGGTGGGGCAGCGCCCGGGGCGGGTCTCCCGCCACCCCCGTCAACTGGGCCTGAAGCGGTGTCCCGAAGGGGCGGCAGACGGCGTAGACGTACCGCAGTCCGGTCACGGTGCCTCCTTCTTCTCCGCCCGGCCGGGCTCCAGTTCCTCCAGCCGGGCCAGCCTCTCGCGCAACTCGGCGTTCTCACGGGCGAGTTCGTCTCGGCGGGCCCGGGAGGACAGGGCGGGGTCGGTCTCCCACCAGTCGATGCCCATCTCCTTGGCCTTGTCCACCGAGGCGACGATCAAGCGCAGCTTGATCGTGAGGAGTTCGATGTCGAGCAGGTTGATGCGGATGTCGCCCGCGATGACGATGCCCTTGTCCAGCACCCTCTCCAGGATGTCGGCGAGGTTGGCGCCGCTGGCCTGGCCGTAGGGTTCGGGCATCCTGCTGGGCGTCGTCATCGCCGGCTCCCACCCGTGGCACGCTCGTCCTCGGGCTCGTCCTCGTACTCGTCGTCCTCGTACTCGTCCGCCGGCTCGTCGTCCTCCTCGGGCCGCTCGTCCTCGTCCTCGTACTCGTCGTCCTCGTCGTAGTCCTCGTCGTCCTCTTCGCCGTCCTCCTGGCCCTCCTGGTCCTCCTCGTCCTCGTACTCGCCCTCGGGCTGCTCCTCGTCGTCCTCCTCGTCCTCGGACTCGTCGTCGTACTCGTCCTCGGGACGGTCGTCGTCCTCGGACTCGTCCTCGTCCTCGTACTCGCCCTCGGGCTCGTCGTCCTGCGAGGCCTCGCCCTCGGCACCGTCGTCCTCGGACTCGTCCTCGGACTCCTCCTGGGACTCGGACTCCTCCTCCTCGGCGACGGCGTCCTCGTGGCTCTTGACGACGTCTCCGTCGCGGATCTCACCGCGCCAGCCGTCCTCCGCCTCGCCCTTGATGGTGATGAACCGGACGAAGTTCTTGAGGTCGAGCCGGGCACGGCGGCCCTGGGCGCGCCAGATGTTGCCGGTCTTCTCGAAGAGGCCGGACGGGTAGTACTCGATGACCAGCAGGACCCGGGTCAGGTTGTCGGTGAGCCGGTGGAAGGAGACGACGCCCTTCGTGGTGCCCTTGGCCCCCTCCGACGTCCACGCGATGCGGTCGTCGGGGATCTGCTCGGTGGTCTTCGCCTTCCAGCTGCGGTTGGACCACCAGATCTTCGCCTGCCAGTCGGAGTGGGTGTCGTCGTCGCGGCTCGCGCTCTTGACGCCCTTGGCGAAGGTGCTGAAGTCCTGGTACTGCGTCCACTGGTCGTAGGCGGTGCGCAGGGGCACGCCCACGTCGATGTGCTCGATGATGACGGTGGGCTTGTTGCCGGAGCGGCCCTTGCCCTTCTTGCCGCCGCCGCCGAGGTTCTTGAAGGCGCCGGTGACCTTGTCCTTGAGGTGGGAACCGCCGGTCTCCAGCGCGGCGCGCACCGGCCCCTTGCCCTCGGCGAGCTTGCGGCCGCCGGACAGGGCGAGCTTGCCGAGGCCGGGGCTGTTGCCCTCGGCGATGTCGTTCAGCTTGCCGGTGGTCTCGCCGAGCTTGCGGCCCACACCGGTCAGCATCCGGGTGGCCTGCGCGGCGAAGTACTCCTGCACCTCCGCCTTCAGCCGGTCGGCGGCCTCGCTGTGGGCCACGTCGGCGAGCGGGTTCTTCGACGATCCGTTCGCGGCGGACTTCGCCGATCCGAGGGTGTCGGTCATTCGTCACCGCCTCCCTTCGGCTGCCGGGAGCGGCTGCCGCCGGCCCCCGTGGCCGTCTTCCTCGCGGACGAGGTCTTCTTCGACGCCGTCTTGCGGGCCGCCGCCGTCTTCTTCGCGGGGGCCTTCTTGGCGGGGGCCTTCCTGGCCGCCTTCTTGGCCGGCGCCTTCTTGGCCGGGGCCTTCTTTGCCTTCGGCTCCTCGTCCTCCTCGCCGTCGGAGTCCTCGGGCTCCTCGCCCTCGTGCTCCTCCTCGTCGTAGGCGTCGTCCGCGTCCTCGTCCTCGTCGCGGCGCCCGCCGCCGGTCAGCTGCTCGCGCATCTGGGCGGTACGGCCGTGCAGCCGGTCGGCCAGCGCGTCGAGCTGCCGCTCGACCAGGGCGCCGGAGGCGGCCTTGCCGACCCCCTGGAGCTCGCCCCGCAGCTGGTCGCCGATCTCCTTGAACTGCGGATTGTTCTTCAGCTGCTGCTGGACCAGGTCCGCGATCATGCGCGGACTCAGATTCAGCTTCTTGCCGGCCACCAGTCCGCCGACGGCCATCGCCATCTTGAGCTTCTTGGTCCGGCCGAGGAGGTATCCGGCCCCCACGGCGAGACCCAGTCCCGTTCGGTTCATCGTGTCGTCCCGTTGCCTGTTCCCGCGCCTCGGCGCGAAGCGATCTCCAGCCGGTCGAGGAGTTCGTCCTCCTGCCGGTCGAACTCCTCCTCCGTGATCTCCCCGGCCTCCAGCTGCTCCTCCAGACGGGCCAGCTCGGCCCGGATCGTCGCGGGGTCGTAGTAGATCCGCTCGGCCTCCTGGACGACCTGCTTGATGGCCCAGGCGCTGCCGCGTGCCGGTGCGAGCGGCAGCAGCAGCACCTCAGAGATCAGGCCCACGTCGTCACCCCGCTCCGGTGTCCGTACCGCCCGCCGCGGTGCCCGCCGGCTCGGACGGCCCGGGCTCGACGAAGCTGTACGGCGGCAGCGGGCCGTTGACCCGCACCTCCAGGTGCGGCATGTCCTTGCGCACCCGCTCGACCGCGGCCAGGAACGCATCCGCCGCGTCCCGGTCCACCAGGTACGACACGTTCGCCAGCCAGCCGGTGGACTCGGGGCCCACGCTGACGTCGTCGGCGACCCCGTCCAGAGCGCGCTCCACCGCGGCCCCGTCCTCGGCCTCCCTGGCCTTGACCGCGGCGGCGACCATCTCGCCGAGACGGATCTTGTCGTCGTAACTTCCGCCGCCCGCCTGCCGGTTGGCCTCGGCCAGGCCGCGGATGTCCGGGCTCTCGGCCATCACCTGGTGCAGGACGGCCTCTTCGACGTGGTTGGCCTTGACGTTGTACTCGACCCGGTTGTCCAGGGCCTGGAGCCGCTCCTTGTAGTGCTCGGCCCGCTCGGCGAGCACCGAGGTCACGGAGTGGTCGTCCGGGGCGACGCTCCCGAACCGCATGGGGAGCACGCAGCCGGCCGCACCCGCCTCGCTGAGCACGTTCTGGTGGGCGAGCAGGTCCTTGCGCTTGGGCCGCAGGTTCTCGGGCGCCTCGCTCACGATGGCCGCCAGGTCGCCCTCGCGCAGGATGCGCACCTCGCGGGGCGGGTCACCGACACCGCCCATGCCCTCCGGGAGGGCCGGGTGCGAGCTCGCCGCGATGCCGTAGACGTAGGTGCTCACTCCTGCTCCTCCTTCCGGCGGGACGCCGTCTTGCGGGCCCGCGGACGCGATTCGGACTCACTCTCGCCGCGCCCCTGCTTGAAGGCGTCGGAGATGGTCTCGGCGGCGCCGGACAGCGCCCCCTTGGACTTGCCGCGGGCGCCGGACTCGGTGATCTCGCCGACCAGGTCGGGCAGTCCCGGGTCCTTGCGCGGACCGGCCTCGAGGTCGAGCCGGTTGCACGCCTCCGCGAAGCGCAGATAGGTGTCGACGCTGGCGACGACGACGCGGACGTCGATCTTGAGGATTTCGATGCCGACCAGGGAGACGCGCACGAATGCGTCGATGACGAGCCCCCTGTCCAGAACGAGTTCGAGCACGTCGTAGAGACCGCTGCTGCCGCCTCCGCCGCCGGACTGCTGTGCCGGTACGACAGTCATGCCGGGTGTTCCTCCTCGTGTTCGGGTACGGGTCGGTGCGGGCGGCCTAGCGGCCGCCTCCCCTGCGGGCGTCGGAACGGCCGCGTTCGTAGCGCCTCACGCGCTTGTAACCCGTCAGCTGCCCCTCGGGGTCGAGCTCCACCTGGTAGCTCGCCATCAGGCTCATCGTGTCGGGCACCCGCTCGAGTTCGAGAACCTCGACCTCCAGCGACCAGCCCTCCTCCGTCTTCTCGAAGGACGACACGGACTCGGCCTCCATGCCGGTGAGCTCGGCGAGCTGGCCGCGCGCCTCGCGCAGCACCTCCATGGGGCTCGGCCCCTTGCGGGTTGTCTGGTTGTCGCTCGACCTGCTGGTCGACCTGCTCGTCGACCTTCTGGTCTTCCGGGGTTCGCGGGAGTCCTGCGACTCCTGTGAATCCTGTGACTCTTGAGTGTTTTTTGTGTTCGACATGGCCACCTCCCCCTCCGTGTGGCCGCAAGCCTGTTCGCCAAACCTCTCAGGACACATGCATCTGCCACCCGACGGGCGGCGGGGAGTCCGGGCTCCTCAGCGGCGCAGGGCCTCCAGCCTGCGGCGGGCCGGTCCCAGCGCCCGGCCGCGGTCCAGCAGCCCGGACCACGGGTCGGTGCGGGCCTGCTCCACGGCGTCGGCGATGGTGAAGCGCCGGGCGGTGAGGGCGGGGTCGTCCAGCTGATCCCAGGTGACGGGGGTGGCCACGGGTGCACCCGGGCGGGGCCGGACGGTGTAGGGCGCGACGGCCGTCTGGGCGTAGGCGTTGCGCTGGATGTCGAGGTAGAGCCGCTCGCCGCGGTCCTTCTTGCGGGCGGCGGTGGTGAGCCGGTCGGGGTGGGCGTCGGCGAGGGTGTCGGCGACGTCCCGGGCGAAGGCGCGCACCTCGTCGCAGGCGTGCCGCCCGTTCAGCGGCACGATCACGTGCAGCCCGCGCGAGCCGGTGGTCATCAGGGCCGAGGGCAGCTTCAGGGCGTCCAGCAGTTCCCCGAGCAGCCGGGCGGCCTCGCGGACGGCCTCGAAGTCGTCCCCGGAGGGGTCCAGGTCGAAGACCATCCGGTCGGGGTGGTCGGGGCGGGCGGCCCGGGACAGCCACCGGTGCAGGGTGATGCTCGCCTGGTCGGCCAGGTACAGGAGGGTGGCGGTGTCGTCGCACACGGTGTGGCACACCGTGCCGCCCTCCTTGGCCAGCTCGGTCCGGGTGATCCAGTCCGGGTAGTGGTCCGGGGTGTTCTTCTGCATGAAGGTGGGCCCGTCGATGCCGTCCGGGTGGCGTTCCAGCATCAGCGGGCGCCCGCGCAGGTGGGGCAGCATGAAGGGCGCGACGGCCCGGTGGTAGTCGACCAGGTCGCCCTTGGTGTACTCCTTGGCGTCGCCGCCGCCGGGGAAGAGCACCTTGTCCGGCCGGTGCACCTCCACCGTGCGGCGGCCCGCCCGCACCGTGCGCGTGCCGTCGGCGCCGCTCACCGCACGACCGCCTCCTCCACCAGCAGCCGCCCGGCGGCCGCGATCGACTCCGCGTCGATGCCGGCGGCGCGCAGCTGCTCCTCCGGGGAGGCCGAGCCCGGCATCGAGCGGACGCCGAGCCGCACCAGGCGGGGTACGGGGCGCCCGTCGGTGAACGCGTCGAGGACCGCGTCGCCGAGGCCGCCCTCGGGGTGGTGGTCCTCGACCGTGACCAGGCAGCCGGTCTCCTCGGCCGCCCGGCGCAGCGTCGCCGCGTCGACGGGCTTGACGGAGTACAGGTCGATCACCCGCACGGCGATGCCCTCCTCGGCCAGGGCGTCGGCCGCGGCCAGTGCCTCGTGCACGGTGACACCGGCGGCGACGAGGGTCATCCGGTCCTCGCCGGAGGAGCGCAGGACCTTGCTGCCGCCGACCGGGAAGTCCTCGTCCGGGCCGTAGATCACCGGGCTCTCGCCGCGTGAGGTGCGCAGGTAGCGCACGCCCTCCAGGCCCGCCATGGCGCCGACGAGCCGCGCGGTCTGGTTGGCGTCGCAGGGGTACAGCACGGTCGAGCCGTGCACGGCCCGCATCATCGCCAGGTCCTCCAGGCCCATCTGGCTCGGCCCGTCCTGGCCGATGGCGACGCCCGCGTGAGAGCCGACGAGGTTGATGCCGGACCCGCTGATGGACGCCATGCGGATGAAGTCGTACGCGCGGGTCAGGAAGGCCGCGAACGTGGTGGCGTAGGGCACCCAGCCGCGGGCGGCGAGGCCCACCGCGGAGGCGACCAGCTGCTGCTCGGCGATGTAGCACTCGAAGTAGCGCTCGGGGTGCTCCTTGGCGAAGAACTCGGCCCGGGTGGAGTCGCCGACCTCGCCGTCCAGGGCGACGACGTCGCCGCGGCCGGTGCCGAGGGCGGCCAGGGCCTCACCGAAGGCGTTGCGGGTGGCGACGTCCTCGCCCTTGTCCCACGTGGGCAGCTCGAAGTCGCCGGTGTGGACGGAGTGCAGCATGCGGGCGGCGGCCGGCTCGCGCACCTGGATGCGCAGGTCCCGGGGGCCGCCGAGTTCGGCGATGGCGTCCTCGGCCTCCGCCAGCGGCTTGCCGTGCAGGCCCTCGCGGTCCTGGACCGCCTCGACGCCCTTGCCCTTGAGGGTGCGGGCGAGGATCGCGGTGGGCTGGCCCTGGGTCGAGGCGGCCTCCGCGCAGGCCCGGTCGATGGCGTCCACGTCGTGGCCGTCGATCTCGACGGTGTGCCAGCCGAAGGCCTGGAAGCGGCGGGCGTAGGCGTCCAGGTCGTGGCCGTGCCGGGTGGCGCCGCGCTGGCCGAGGCGGTTGACGTCGACGATCACGGTGAGGTTGTCCAGGCGCTCGTACCCGGCGTGCTCGGCGGCCTCCCACACGGACCCCTCGGCCAGCTCGCTGTCACCGCACATCACCCAGGTGCGGTAGTCGGCGTGGTCCAGGCGCTTGCCGGCCAGCGCGATGCCGACGCCGACGGGCAGGCCCTGGCCGAGCGAGCCGGTGGCCGTCTCCACCCAGGGGAGCCGCTGGGGGGTGGGGTGGCCTTCGAGGCGGCTGCCGAGCTTGCGGAAGGTGAGCAGTTCCTCGTCGTCGATGGCCCCGGTCGCCTTGTACGCGGCATACAGCAGCGGGGAGGCGTGCCCCTTGGAGAGCACGAAACGGTCGTTGCCGGGGTGGGCCGGGCGGTCGAAGTCGTAGCGGAAGTGGTGTGCGAACAGGACGGCCATCAGGTCGGCGGCGGACATCGAGGAGGTCGGATGTCCGGAGCCCGCCGCGGCGGCGGCGCGGATGCTGTCGACGCGCAGCTGCTGTCCGAGGTCGGTGAGTTCACCGGTGTTCATGAGTCCCCTTTCGCGGAGTCGTCCGGGTGGTCGGTGCGCTTGACGGGGCCGGGTGCGGGTCCCGGCCCGGGGGGCGAGCCGGCGACGCCCGGCACCGGCGACGGCCCCCGCCCGGCCGCGCCACCGGGCTGGCTTGCGGCGGTCTCGCCGCCGGGTCGCTTCTTGGCGGGCTCACCGCCGGGCTGGTTCTTCGCGGGCTCACCGCCGGGCTGGTTCCTGGCGGGCTCACCGCCGGGCTGGTTCTTCGCGGGCTCGCCGTCCGTTTCGTGCTCGCCGCCCGGCTGGTTCCTCGTGGGCTCGGCGTCCTGCCGGGCCCCCCGGGGCGCGTCGTCCTTCCGGTCCGGGGACAGGGCCGCTCCCGGTCCGGAGCGGGCGCCCGCCTCCTGCCGCCGGTCGGGGCCGCCCGCGACCCGGGCCACCTCCGGCGAGGACGTGTCCAGTGGCACGGACCAGGACCGTACGAGCCCCAACTGCACGGCCTGCCGCGGCAGCACCGCGTCCAGCAGCCAGTCGGCGGCGACCCGGACACGGTTGCCGGGCATGGCGGCCAGGTGGTAGCCGCGGGTCACCGCCCCGGCCGGGACACCGGACAGCGCCACACCGAGCGGATTGGCGGCGGCCTTGGCCCCGCCCAGGTCGACGACGAAGCCGAGGTCGCGGTGGCGGTAGGCCTTGCGCCGCCCGCCCAGTCCGAGCGACGCGGCGACGTTCTCGGCCGCGACCCTGCCCTGCCGCCAGGCGTGCTGCGCGGTCATCGGCGTGTAGGCACCGGGCTTCTCCAGGTCGGGCACGGCGGCCACGTCACCGCACGAGAACACCTCGGGCCGCCCGGGCACTTGGAGGTGCGGGTCGACGAGCAACCGCCCCTTCTCCGTGGGCAGACCGAGGGATTCCACCAGCGGGTCGGGCCGTACGCCCACGCACCACACCAGGGTGCGCGTCGCGACGGACCGGCCGTCGGTGAGCACGACCCCGTCGTGCGTGGCCTCCTGCACGGACGTGCCCATGCGCACGTCCACGCCCCGCTGCCGCAGCACGCGGTCGGCCGTGGCGGACAGCTTCTCGTCCATCTCCGGCAGCACCCGCGGCGCCACGTCCAGCAGCATCCAGCGCGGCCGCATGCCCCGCCGCAGCGGATGCCGGCGGACCTGCGCGTCGGTGAACATCTGCCCGTGCGCGGCGACCTCGGTGCCGGTGTAGCCCGCGCCGACCACCACGAAGGTGCAGCGCGCGGCGCAGGTCTCCGGGTCGTCGGTGGCGGCGGCCAGTTCCACCTGCCGGGTGACGTGGTCGCGCAGGTACAGCGCCTCGGGCAGCCCCCGGAAGCCGTGCGCGTGCTCGGCGACACCGGGGATCGGCAGGAGCTTGTTGACGCTGCCCGCGGTGAGCACCAGCCGGTCGTAGGCGAGCGTCCCTTCCTCGTCCTCGGGGCCGGTGTAGTGCAGCGTGCGCCCGTCGAGGTCGATCCGGTCGGCCTGGCCCAGCACCAGCCGCACGTCGCGCAGGGTGTCGGAGAGGGAGACCGTGACCCGGCGCGGTTCGAGGATCCCGGCGGCGACCTGGGGCAGCAGGGGCAGGTACAGGAAGTAGTCGGTGGGGTTGAGCAGGGTGAGGTGCGCCCGGCCCCGGGTGAGCCGGGACAGGGTGCGGGCCGTGCGGTACCCGGCGAAACCGGCACCGACGATCACGATGCGGGGTCGACTCACGGTTCGCTCGCCTCCGGCGCTGTCGCATGGCTCGGGAGACTTCCGCGTCCCCCTGGGCAGAACGCCCAAACGTCCGCCCGCCCCGGCGCAGCCACCCGGCGCCGGTTTCCGGTCCCGCCGCCGGGTACCCGGTGCGGGATACGGACCGGCGACGTCGCGGAGGCACTCCCCCATGCCCGAATACGGTTACTTCCTCTCGTGCGAGCAGTACGGCCCGGCCGAGCTGATCGAGCAGGCGCGGATGGCCGAGCAGGCCGGTTTCCAGGCGCTGTGGATCTCGGACCACTACCACCCGTGGAACGACGAGCAGGGCCAGAGCCCGTTCGTCTGGTCGGTGATCGGCGCACTGTCCGAGGCGGTGTCGCTGCCGATCCAGACGGCCGTGACCTGCCCGACCGTGCGGATGCACCCGGCGGTGGTGGCGCAGGCCGCCGCGACCAGCGCGGTGATGACCGGCAACCGCTTCCGGCTCGGCGTCGGCTCCGGCGAGGCGCTCAACGAGCACATCCTCGGCGACCACTGGCCCCCGGCCCACGTGCGCCTCGAGATGCTGGAGGAGGCCATCCAGGTGATGCGCCGGCTGTTCACCGGCGAGGAGGTCAACCACCACGGCCCGCACTACACCGTGGAGAACGCCCGCCTGTACACGGTCCCGGACGAGCCGGTCCCGATCGACATCTCCGGCTTCGGGCCGGCGGCGACGAAGCTGGCCGCCCGCGTCGGCGACGGCTACATCTCGGTCATGCCCGACGAGGCGATGGTGGAGCAGTACCGCAAGGGCGGGGGCGGCGGGAAGCTGGTCAGCGGCGGCACCAAGGTCTGCTACGGCACCGACAAGGAGGAGGCCGTGCGCACGGTGCACCGGCTCTGGGCGAACGAGCAGCTGCCCGGGGAGCTGGGCCAGGTGCTGCCCTCGCCCAAGCACTTCGAGCAGGCGCAGCAGCTCGTCACCGAGGACATGGTGCGCGCGAACCGGGTGTGCGGCGACGACGTGGACGAGCACGTGGCGGAGCTGAAGCAGTTCGCCGACGCGGGCTACGACATGATCTACGTCAACCAGATCGGCCCGGACATGCGCGGCTTCTTCGACTTCTACCGCACGAAGGTGCTGCCGCAGCTCCAGTCCGCCTGACGCCCGCGCGGCGGGGACGGCACCCATGGGCCGTCCCCGCCGCGCGGTGTGGACGCACCGCCGCGTCAGGCCCGGGTGCCGGGGACGTCGGGGTCGTGCGCCGGCCGCGGGGGCACCACCCCGGGGACGGGCGCGGCCGGCGGCACGGGCGGAGCGCCGGCGGCCGGGCGGCCGGAGCCCGGGTGGGAGGGGCCCGGGTGGGAGGCGCCCGGGCGGGAGGGGCGGGCCATGCCGCGCAGCACGAACGCCGCGACCGCGAGGATCACGGCGGTGATCAGCGCGGCGGTCCAGTCGGGCAGGCCGAGGGCGAGGGCCAGGCCCACGGCGAGCGCCAGGGCGGCGCCCGCGTAGAGGGCGAGGGCGCCGGACGCGGCGTAGAGGGCTGCCTTGCGGCGCTGCTTGCGCGTCTGCTCGCGCAGTTCCTCACGCACGGTCTCGCGCGCCACCTGGGCCAGTTCGTCGACCAGGTGCTTGTCCAGATGCTCCAGGTGATCCAACGGCTTCATGCCCCTTCGGGTACCCGCGCCCCGGCCGCTCACGTCGGGCCGTGCCGCCCCGCGGGGAGATCGTGTGGAGCGATCTCCCCGCGCGGGCGGCCCAACTAGGCTCATGGGCATGGAGATTCTGGGTGCCACACTGCGTGTCTGCGTCGACGACCTCGAGACCGCGATCCCGTTCTACGAGCGCCTGGCGGGCGGCACGGCCCAGCGCTTCGAGCGGGGCGGTGTCCACGTGGCCGCGGTCGGCTGCTTCTTGTTGATGAGCGGTCCGCCGGCCGAGCTGGAGGTGCTGCGCAAGGTCGCCGCGACGATCGCCGTGCGGGACGTCGAGGAGACCCACCGGGTGCTGACCGGCCTGGGCGCGCACATCGTCGCGGGCCCCCTGTCCTCCCCGGCGGGCCGCAATCTGATCGCGCTGCATCCGGACGGCTCGGTCTACGAGTACGTGGACCGCCGGGTGTGATCCGGCTGCCGCGCCGCCCGGCCCCCTCGCTCAGTGCCGTCCGGACTCGCGGGCCGTCTCGGCGGTGAGCGCCCAGCGCTGGTGGTCGCGCCAGGCCCCGTCCACGAACAGCATCCTCGGCGAGAAGCCCTCCAGGCGGAACCCGCAGGCCCGGGCCAGGGCGATCGACGGGGCGTTCAGGGGCTGGACGTTGATCTCCAGCCGGTGCAGCCGCATCGGGCCGAACGCGTACGCCACGACCAGGCCGAGGCCCTCGGTCATCAGCCCGCGTCCGGCGGCGTGCGCGAAGGCCCCGTAGCCGAGGGCCCCGGACCGGAAGCCGCCCTGGACGATGTTGTTGACGTTGACGAACCCGCCGATGGCCCCGTCGCCCTTCTCGCACACGAGGAAGCCGACCCTGGTGGGGTCCTCGATCAGCCGGTCGGCGTACGCCGCGTACGCGCGGGCCGTGTCGGGCGGAAAGAGCCAGGGGTGGTGCAGGTCCTTGCTCTCCCGCGCGCGGGCGGTGAACTCGGCGCCGTCGTCGTGGGTGAAGTGGCGGATCCCCACCCGGGGGCCCTCGGCGAGGTAGCGGGATGCGTGGTGCGGCACCCCGCCACAGTAACCGCGTGGGTGGCGCCCGTTCAGGACGTGACGGCCGGCAGCCGCAGGACGCCGGCGTCGCCGGGTGCGCCGACCACTGTCACGGGCTTGGTCCCCCGGTTGCCGAAGTAGGCGTCGTCGCTCGCGGCGAGCACGAAGCGCAGCCGGTGCCCGGTCGCGTAGCGGTGCACGATGCCGGGGAGGGTGACCGTGAAGCTGCGCGTCACGTCCGGTACGCGGACCGGGGCGACCAGGCGGTGCACCAGGGTGCGGGTGCCGTCGGGGGCGATGTCGTAGACCTTGGCGAACAGCACCAGCTTGCCGGCCGCGTCGGCGGAGCCCTGGGTGCGCTCGGCCTGCGGGGAGTGCACCCTGAGCGTGGCCCGGGGGGCGCCGACGACGTCGAGGGGCCGGGTCAGCGGCGCGCTGGTCCAGGCGAGGTGGGTGCCCCTGGTGTCACGCGGCGGGCCGTCGCGCAGTCCCAGGAGCCCGGCGAGGGAGCTCTCCGAATGGGACGTGGGGATGGGCCAGTTGGTGTAGCGGCGGGTGCCGGGGACGACGTCGCCGCGGCGGTCGACGAGTCTGCCGTCGCCGGAGAGGTACAGGGTGCGGGTGAGCCCGGGGAGGCGGTCGGCGCCGGCGTAGGCGCGGTCCGGGTCGGTGATCCAGTCACGGCGGTAGGCGAAGGCGGGGCCGGTGTCGGTGTGTGTCTGCCGGCGCAGGTGGCGGTCGAACCAGGAGAGGACGCGCCGGCCGACGTAACTGGCCTCCAGGTCGCCGCCGGAGAGGTCGAGTTCGCCGCTGCCCGGGCCGGTGAGTCCGCCGCTGTGTCCCCAGGACTGCCAGATCATCTTGACGGGGGTGCCCTGTGCCCGCAGGGTCCGGTAGGTCGCCGTGGCCTCGTTGAGGTTGAACAGGGTGTCGGCCTGGCCCTGGACGAGCAGGGTGGGGGTGCGCACGCGGTGCAGGTACGACACCGGGGAGACGCGGCGTGCGAAGGCGAGCAGTTCGGCGGTGCGGTCCGCGGGGTAGCGCCCGGAGTTGAGGGTGTGGATCGTGCGGCAGGCCTCGGTGACGAAGTGCAGGCAGGTCAGGGAGTTGACGCGGGAGGGGTCGAGGCTCGACTGGAGCAGCGGCTGGCCCTCCCCGATGAGGTAGAAGCCGTTGGTCCACTGCCACTTGAAGGCGCCGGGGACGTCCGGGGCGCCGACGGCGTTGTTGGGGGCGAGGGAGTACGCCAGGTCGTGCCAGGTGATCATCGGCACGAGTGCGTCGAGGCGGTGGTCGACGGCGGCGGTCGCGAGCTGGACGGCGCCGCCGTAGGAACCGCCGATCATGCCGACGCGGGGGTCGCCGGGGGCGTCGAGGGTGACGAAGTCGGCGGTGGTGCCGTCGTCGGCGGTGCGCTCGCCCGCGAGGAAGTCGACGAGGTGGGAGGCGGCGACGCCGTCGATGTCCGGGTCGTCGAGGGAGACGAGGCAGCCGCTGCGGCCGAACCCGAGCCCGGAGTAGACGAGGGAGACGTAGCCGCGCGAGGCGAAGGCCTTGCCGATGCTGTCCGTCGAGCCGTCCGACTTGCTGCCGCCGAATCCGTTCGTGCCGAGCACGGCGGGTGCCGGGTGGTCCCGGTCGGTTCCGGTGGGCCGGTACAGGTCGGCGTCCACCGCGCAGGACCGGTCCCCGGCCCGGACGGTGAACCGCAGCGGCGTGACGGTGTAGGGGTCGGCCGCGGCGGCGGGGGGCGCGAGGACCAGCGGGGCGGCGAGGGCGGCGCCCAGGGCGAGGGCGAGCGGTGCGCGGAACCTGGGCGCGCGTCGGGACACACGGACCTCCACGGTGGGGGGCGGCGACACCCGGCCAATGGGATACCGACCAGTAGGTACCGGTCGGTTGTCATGGTGTGACACGTGTCAGGAGGCGTCAATCACCGAAACGAGGGTTTCTCGACGGCATGTCGGCAGCGGCCCGCGTCAGCCCAGGGCCGGCGCGTCGAGCGTCAACGTCCCGGCGTCGGCGTCCAGTTCGGCCGCCACGCCGAGCGGCAGGGTCAGCGCGCCCTCGCCGTGGCCGAACCCGAACTCCTCCACGACGGGGACGCCGAGCCCGCCGAGCCGGTCCCGCAGGACCGTCCGCACGTCCTCGTACGGGCCGCAGGCCTCCCAGGAGCCCAGCAGGATCCCCGTGGTGCCGTCCAGCCAGCCCGTGCGCAGGAGTTGGGTCAGGTACCGGTCCAGCCGGTAAGGGCTCTCGGCCACGTCCTCCAGCAGCAGCAGTCCGCCCCGGGCGCCGGGCCGGGCGTGCGGGGTGCCGAGGTCGCCGGCGAGCAGACTGAGGCAGCCGCCCAGCGTGACGCCCCGGGCCCGGCCGGGCACCAGCGTCCGGCCGCCCGGGGGCACGGCGCTGATCGTCCGCACGGACTCCGGCTCGAAGAGCGTGGCCCGCAGGTGCTCCTGCGCCCGGGCGTGCTTGAGGAAGTCCACCCCGGCCGCGGCGGGTCCGTACAGGGTCACCAGGTGCAGACGGGTGGCGAAGGCCTGGTGCAGGACGGTGACGTCGCTGAACCCGGCGAACACCTTCGGTCCCGCCGCCCGCAGGGCGTCCCAGTCGACGAGGTCGACCATGCGCTGGGCGCCGTAACCGCCCCGGGCGCAGAACACCGCAGCGACGGCCGGATCGCACCAGGCGTGTTCGAGGTCGGCGGCGCGCTGTTCGTCCGTGGCGGCCAGATAGCCCAGGGTGCGGTGCCGACCGAGCACATGGGGCGCCACGACGGGGTCGAGGTCCCAGCCGCGCAGGATGTCCAGCCCGGCCTGCAACCGCTCCTCGGGCACCGGCCCGCTGGGGGCCACGACGGCCACGCGGGCGCCGGGGACGAGCCGGGGCGGTCGGACGAGCGCTCTCACCGGTCGAGCTCCAGGGTCGGGATGCCGGGCGGGTGCAGCCCGAACACCTGGGCGTACAAGGACAGTTCCGCCTCCAGGGCGCGCACCATGGTGTCCGCCCGGCGGAATCCGTGGCCCTCCCCCTCGAAGGTGAGGTAGGCGTGCGGCACTCTCCGGCCCGCGAGCCGGGCCAGGAACCGCTCGCACTGGACGGGCGGGCAGATCACGTCGTCCAGGCCCTGCAGGAGCAGGAACGGCGCGGTGAGGCGGTCGGCGTGGGCGGCGGGCGACCGCTCCGCGTAGCGGGCGGGCACCTCGGCGAGCGGCCCGATGAGGCCCTCCAGGTAGTGCGACTCGAAGTCGTGGGTCTCCCCGCTGCCCCAGCCGGCGAGGTCGAGGATGGGGTACTTGATGGTGCCGCAGGCGTAGACGCCGGTCGTGGTGAGTGAGGCGGCCGCGGTCCAGCCGCCCGCGCTGCCGCCCCGTACGGCGAGCCGGCCGCGGTCGGCGGTGCCCTCCTCGGCCAGGGCCAGGGCCACGGCGGCGCAGTCCTCCACGTCCACCACGCCCCACTGCTCGCGCAGCCGCTCCCGGTAGGGGCGGCCGTACCCGGTCGAGCCGCCGTAGTTCACCTCGGCGACGCCGATGCCGCGTGAGGTGAAGTAGGCGATCTCCAGGTCGAGGACCAGCGGGGCACGGCCGGTGGGGCCGCCGTGCGCCCAGACGACGTAGGGCGGCAGTTCGTCGCCGGGCGCGACGCAGCCGGGGTGGTGCGGCGGGTAGACGTGGGCGTGGATGTCGCGCCCGTCGGGCCCGGTGAAGGTGCGGATCTGCGGCTCGGGGTAGTACGCCGGGTCGACGGCGTCGTCGTGCTCGGCGCCGACGACCCGGGCGTGACCGGTGCGGGCGTCGAGTTCCACGACCTCGTGGGCACTGCGCGGGCTGGCCCCGACGGAGACGATCCGGTCGCCGTGGGCGGCGAGGGTGGGGGCGAACTCGGTCCAGGGGCCCGCCGCGTCCACGACTTCGCCGGTCTCCGGGTCGAGGACGCCGAGCGCCGTGGCGCCGCGGCCGTGCACGACGGCGATCAGCCCGCTCTCCAGCGGGGCGAACCAGCGCGACCCGAGCTTCCACAGCGGGCCGCCGAACTCCTCCTCGCGCGGGCACACCGGCTCGCCGTCGAGGTAGAGGTTCCACCAGCCGGTGCGGTCGCTCGCGTGGAGCAGCCGCCCGTCGTGGGTGAAGCACGCCTGGGGCACCGACTCGCCCGGTCCGCCGGCCACGGTCCGGGGTGCGTGCAGGGTGCCGTCCTCGCCGACGTCGGCGAGGACCAGTTCGGTGCCGTCCCACGGCATGCGCGGGTGGTCCCAGCCGATCCAGGCCGCCCGCCGCCCGTCCGGGGAGAGCCGCACGCCGGTGACGAACCGGTGGGACGCGCCGGTGAGTTCGCGCACGGCCCGCCGGTCCTCGGCCGCGGAGCCGTCCAGCGGCACGGCGGCCTGCACACGGCGGACGTCCGAGGGGCCGTCACCGGTGAACTCCTCCAGCACGCACCACACTTCGCCCCGCTCGGGCCGCAGCAGCGGCTCGGCCCAGCGCAGCCCGCCGCCCACCGGGGACAGGGGCGTCAGCGGGCGCGGCTCACCGCCGGGTTCCCAGCGGTACAGGCGCTGGTCGGCGAAGTTCACGAAGACCACCAGCGGGCCCTGTTCGCCCGGGTGCGCGGCCCAGGGGTGCCCGCCGTACTCGATGACCCGGCTGCGCACGTTCCACGGCGCGGGCAGCACGGGCTCCTCGCGGCCGTCCGCGTGCCGGCGCACCAGGGTCCGCCGGCCGCCCTCGCTCGGGCGCGGCTCGGTCCACCACACCTCGTCGCCGACGAAGTCCACGTACTCCGGGTGCCCGTCGTGCGCGGCGGCCGTCGCCGCGTCGATGGGCGAGGGCCACGCCCCGTACGCCAGCGTCCGCACCGTCTCCCCCACTCGTTCAGACCGTCCGCAGGAACCGGTCGAGCACGCGGACGCCGAAGTGCAGCGCCTCGACCGGCACCCGCTCGTCGACTCCGTGGAACATGGCGGCGTAGTCGTAGCCCTCCGGGAGCCTGAGCGGGGTGAAACCGTAGCCGGTGACGCCCAGGCGTGAGAACTGCTTGGCGTCCGTGCCGCCGGACATGCAGTAGGGCACGACGTGCCCCTCGGGGGCGAACTCCTCGATCGCCGCCCGCATCCGGGCGTACGTCGGGGAGTCGAGCGGCGACTCCAGGGCCACCTCGCGGTGGTGGAACTCCCAGTCCACGTCGGGACCGGTGAGGCGGTCGAGGGTGCTGCGGAACTCGTCCTCGCCACCGGCCAGGAACCGGCCGTCCACGTGGGCGACGGCCTCGCCCGGGATCACGTTGACCTTGTAACCGGCGTCCAGCATGGTCGGGTTGGCGCTGTTGCGCACGGTCGACTCGACGAGCTTCGCGGCGGGGCCGAGCTTGCGCAGCAGCGCGTCGACGTCGTCGAGGTCGCCGTCGATGCCGTAGACCGCGGCCAGTTCGGCGAGCGCCGCGCGTACGGTCGCGGTGGGGCGCAGGGGCCACTCGTACTCGCCGATGCGGGTGACGGCGGCCGCGAGCCGGGTCACCGCGTTGTCCCGGTTGGCCTTGGAGCCGTGCCCGGCGCGGCCGCGGGCGGTGAGCTTCAGCCAGGCGGTGCCGCGCTCCCCGGCGGCCACGGGGTAGATCTGCCGGCCGTTGCCGTCGTGGAAGGTGAACGCCCCGGACTCGCTGATGCCTTCCGTGCAGCCCTCGAACAGGCCGGGGTGTTGCTGCACGAGGAATCCCGCGCCGTCCTCGGCGCTGGCCTCCTCGTCGGCGGTGAAGGCGACGACGATGTCCCGGCGGGGCCGTACGCCCTGGCGGGCCCAGGCGCGCACGACGGACAGGATCATCGCGTCCATGTTCTTCATGTCGACGGCGCCGCGCCCCCAGACCACGCCGTCGCGGACCTCGCCCGAGAACGGGTGCACGCTCCAGTCGGCGGCCGCGGCGGGCACGACGTCGAGATGGCCGTGCAGCAGCAGCGCGTCGGCCCCCGGGTCGGTGCCCTCGATGCGGGCGACGACGTTCGTCCGGCCCTCGGTGCGCTCCAGCAGCGTCGGTTCGATGCCGGCCTCGGCCAGGCGTGCGGCGGCGTACTCGGCAGCGGGCCGCTCCCGGCAGTCCCCGCCGCCCCGGTTGGTGGTGTCGATGCGGATGAGGTCGGACGTGTACGTCACGACCTCGTCCAGTGCCTGCGCGTCCACCTGCTCAGCCATACTGCTCCTCCACCGCGGCCGCGACGATCGTGGTGACCGCCTTGAAGGTGCGGATCCCCTCGTACATGGTCCCGCTCGTGTACGCCACCTTGCGCTCCGCGATCCGGTCGACCCCCGGCACGACCGTGGCCGCCATCGCCAGGTGCTCGGCGTCGAACTCGACGGCGATCGTGAACGGGCCGCCGCGGACCGGTTCGTGACGGACCGCCAGCGCGGCGGCCTCCTTCGCCGCGGCCCGGATGTCCGCCGCGGTGCGGGCGGGGGTGCGGCACACGGCCGCGTACCGCGACACGTGGTCCTTGACCGCGACCTTCAGCGCCTCCGGCGCGTACCCCAGCGCGTCCTCGCACGCCACGTCGTCGCCGGTGACCAGCACCACCGGCACCCCGAACTCGGCGACGACGTGCGCGTTGAGCAGGCCCTCGCTCGCCCGGACGTCGTCGAGCCACACGCCCGTGATGGAGTTGGCGAGGTAGGTGTGCGCCAGGACGCCCTCCATGCCGGCGCCCGCGTGGTAGCCGACGAAGGCGACGCCGTCGACGTCGCCGTGCTGCACGCCCTCCACCATGGACAGCGCCTTGTGCCGGCCGGTGAGCATCCGGGCCCGCTCGTCCAGCTGCTCCAGCAGCAGGTTGCGCATCGTCGAGTGCGCCTCGTTGATGATCACCTCGTCGGCGCCGCCGTCGTGGAAGCCGAGCACGGCGGCGTTGACGTCCGAGGTGAACAGCGCACGGCAGCGCTCCCACTGGGAGGCGCCGGGCATCACGTCGTCCGGCCAGGTGACGCCGGTGGAGCCTTCCATGTCGGCGCTGATGAGGATTCTCATGACGAGCCGTCCCGGGTGGAGATCTTCATGGTTCGTCACGTTACGCGCTGCGGGCGCACCCGGCTACGACGCCGCCCCACCCGGAGACGGTACGCCCCCGCGGCAGGCCGCCGCGAGGGGATCCCCTGCGTCAGTCCTCGTGGCCGAGCTGGAGGTCGCGCTCGGTGCGTCCGCCTCCGGCCACCTGCAGGACGGTGGCGACCGGGGGGTAGCCGGCGGCGATGACGGTGTACTCGCCGGAGGACAGGTCGACGAAGCGGAAGGTGCCGTCGGGGCCGGTGGTGAGGGTGTCGACGACGTTGCCCGCCACGTCGAGCAGGGTGACGCGGGCGTCCTCCACGGGCCGTCCGCCACCGGCCCGGACGGTGCCGCGCAGAACGGCACCGCCGGCCAGTTCGATGTCCCGGCGGGTCTCACGGGCCGCCTGGACCGTGACGGGCAGCGCCGCGGGGCGGAAGGCGGGGGCGCTGGCGGCGAGGGTGTACTCGCCGGCCACCAGCTCGGTGATGACGTAGCCGCCCTCCCGGCCGGTGCGGGTGGTGGCCACGACCTCGCCGTGCACGTTGGTGAGCGTGACGGTGGCCTCCCGCACGGGCGTGCCGTCGGCGGTGACCACGCTGCCGACGAGGTTGCCGGCGCCGCCGAGGACGATGTCGAGTTCGACGGGCCGCTCGCCCACGGTCACGGAGACGGCCTGCGGCTGGTGGCCGCCGGCCGCGGCGATCAGCACGTAGGAGCCGGGGCCGGGAGTGGCCAGCGCGTACCTGCCGTCGTCGCCGCTCGCGCCGCGTCCGGTCTGCTGCCCGGTGACGTCGATGAGGGTGAGCGCCGCGCGGGGCACGACGGTCCCGTCGGGGTGCTGCACACAGCCGCAGACGGGGACGCCGCCGGCGTACGCGGCGCGCGCCGGCGGGACCGGGGCCATCCCCGGTGCCGTGCCCGGGTCGGTCAGCGAGGCGTTGTGGGACACCAGGGGTTTCTCCTTGAGGAAGAAGGCGATGACCAGTCCGAGGACCAGCACCGGCACCAGGTAGAGGAAGATCCGCGGCATGGCGTCGGCGTAGGCCCGGATGTAGCCGTCGCGCAGGTCCGGGGGCAGGGCGTGCACCAGCTGCGGCGTGATGGCCTCGGGGTCGGGCAGGCCGCCGCCGGCGGGGAGGCGCTCGGCCAGGGCGTCGGTGAGCCGGTCGGCGAACAGGGTGCCGAAGACGGCGGCCCCGACACTGCCGCCGATCTGCCGGAAGTAGTTGTTGGCGCTGGTGGCGGTGCCGAGGTCGCCCGGGCGCACCGAGTTCTGCACGGCGAGGACGAGCACCGGCATCACCAGGCCGATGCCGGCGCCGAGGACGGCCATCCAGATGCTGTAGTGCAGCCGGGGCGTGCCGACCTCCAGCCGGGACAGCAGCCACATGCCGGCGACGGAGAGCACGCCGCCGAGGACGGGGTAGGCCTTGTAGCGGCCGGTGTGGCTGATGAGCTGGCCCGAGACGATGGAGGCGCCGACGATGCCGGCCATCATGGGCAGCATGAGCAGGCCCGACTCGGTGGCGGAGGCGCCGTCGACCATCTGCAGGTAGGTCGGCAGGTAGCTGGCCGCGCCGAACAGCCCGACGCCGACCACCAAGCCCACCAGGCCGGTGACGTTGAAGACGGAGTCCCTGAACAGCCGCAGGGGCATGAGGGGTTCGACGGCGAACCGCTCGACGACCAGGAAGAGCACGGTCGCCGCCCCCGCTCCCGCGGCCAGGCCGAGGATCACCCGCGAACCCCAGGCGTGTTCGGTCCCGCCCCAGCTGGTCAGCAGCACCAGACAGGTGGAGGCGGCGGTCAGCAGCAGCGCGCCGAGGACGTCGAACCGGGCCCGGGCGGCGGGCTTCGGCAGCTTCAGCGCGACCGCGACGACGGCGAACGTGACGATGCCGAAAGGGACGTTGACGTAGAAGCACCAGCGCCAGGAGAGGTGGTCGGTGAAGTAGCCGCCGAGGAGCGGGCCGGCCACCGAGGCGAGGCCGAAGGAGGCGCCGATCAGCCCCATGTAGCGCCCGCGCTCGCGGGGCGGCACGATGTCGGCGATGATCGCCTGGACCCCGATCATGAGCCCGCCCGCGCCCACGCCCTGGAGGGCGCGGAAGGCGATCAGCTGGTCCATGGTCTGCGCGCGGCCCGCCAGGGCGGAGCCGGCGACGAAGACGACGATGGCGAACTGGAAGACGCCCTTGCGGCCGAGCAGGTCCCCGAGCTTGCCGTAGATCGGCAGCCCGACCGTGGCGGTGAGCAGGTAGGCGGTGATCGCCCAGGACATGCGGTCCAGGCCGTGCAGTTCGCCGACGATCTTCGGCAGCGCCGTGGCGACGATCATCTGCTCCAGGGCGGCCAGGAGCAGGGCCAGCATGAGCGCGAAGAAGACCAGCCTGACCCGCTGCGGGGCCGGTCCGCGCTCCGGATCCGGCGGCGGCGCGGGGGTGGCGGGAGGCGCCACCGCCGGTTCGTCCTGCGCCAGAGTGATCCCGCCCACTCACCGCTCCCCTCGTCGCGTGCCGCACAATTCCCGCGTAAAAGCGACAACTACGAGCAAGCGCGACGAGTTACGGCACAGGAGCGAACCGCACGGAGATCACTCGAACCGGTGAGGACCTCAACAGGCCCTCCCGGCTGGACTCTTGGCGGCCTACTTCTCGACCTCGGCGGCGAGCCGGGTGAGCATCGCGTCGTAGATGCGGCCGAGCCCCTTCGGGGCGAACGTCTTCTCGAAGAAGCCGCCGATGCCGCCGGCGCCGGTCCAGGTGGTGGTCACGACGACCCGGGACTTCCCCTCCCCGGCCGGGGTGACGCGCCAGGTGGTGACCATGGAGGAGTTGCGGTCCTTCTCGACCAGCTCGCCGTCGGTGGGCTCGGTGACCTCCAGCAGGCAGTCGCGCACCCGCTTGCTGGTGGCCTGGAGCTTCCAGTGGACCAGCGTGCCCTCGCCGTCCCCGCCCTCGCGCACCTCGTACTCGCTGAACTGCTCGGGCAGCAGCTTCGCGCGCGTGCCGCTGTAGTCGGCGAGGGCGTCGAACACCGTCTCCGCGTCCGCCGCGACGATCCGCTCCGTAGTGGCCTCGACCTGCGCCATCGCTTTCCTCCAGGACCTGGTTGCTCGGGGGGTCGGGGCAAGCCAACCACCCCGCCGCGCGGCCCCCCAAATCGGGGTGGCGCAACACGGTCGCACCCGTTCGGAAAGCACCCTCGCACGATCAAGGGAACATGTGTTCTATTGTGTGGGCAGTGCTACCGAGGAGGCGTCATGCGCTGGGAGAACCTCACCGTGGACCCCGAACACGGCCGGGCCGACGCCGCGCTGTTCGGCGCGGACACGGTGACGACCCGGACCTTCGACACGCCGGAGTTCGCGGGGATCACCTTCCACGAGGTCCGGGCCCGGTCGATCATCAACCGGGTGCCCGCGGTCTCGCGGATGTCGTTCCAGTGGACGGTCAACCCCTACCGGGGGTGCTCGCACGCGTGCGTGTACTGCTTCGCGCGCAAGACGCACAGCTATCTCGACCTCGACACGGGGCTGGGCTTCGACAGCCAGATCGTCGTCAAGACCAACGCGCCCGAGCTGCTGCGGCGGCAGCTCGCCTCGCCCCGCTGGCACGGCGAGCACATCGCGATGGGCACCAACGTCGACTGCTACCAGCGCGCCGAGGGCCGCTACCGGCTGATGCCGGGCATCATCGCCGCCCTGCGCGACCACGCCAACCCGTTCTCCATCCTGACCAAGGGCACGCTGATCCTGCGCGACCTGGACCTGATCCGGCAGGCGGCCGAGGTGACCGACGTCGGCATCTCGGTCTCGGTCGGCTTCACCGACCAGGAGCTGTGGCGCACCGTGGAGCCGGGCACCCCCGCACCGCAGCGGCGCCTGGAGGTCGTCCGCGCCTTCGGGGAGCTCGGCATCGGCTGCGGCGTGCTGATGGCACCGGTCATCCCCTTCCTGAGCGACGGGCCGGACCAACTGCGGGCCACGGTGCGGGAGATAGCGGCCTGCGGCGCCACGTCCGTGACCCCGCTGGTGCTGCACCTGCGGCCCGGCGCCCGGGAGTGGTTCATCGCCTGGCTGGCCCGCCACCACCCGTATCTGGTCGCGCGCTACGAGCGGCTGTACGCCGAGGGCTCCTACGCGCCGAAGTGGTACCAGCGCCGGATCACCCGTCAGGTGCACGAGCTGGCCGAGGAGTACGGCATCGGGCCCACGCGCCCGGCGGCACCGCGGCGGATCCGGCCGCCCGAACCGGCGGAGGAACCGCCGGTGTCCGGCCCCACCCAACTTTCGCTCCTTTAGGAGCATTCGAGCGCAACCGGCGATCCAATCGGGTCATGAGTTTTACGGAATGAGTTCTTCCAGGACCGGATTCCGGGACGATGCGGCGAGGACGGTGACCCCCGCGGTCCGACATCCCGCCGTCCTGGGAGGACTCCATGAGAAAACGCGCAGCCGCGCTGTGCGGCGCCGCCGTCGTCATGGCCGGGACCTTCACGGCCGTTCCCGCCGAGGCGAGCGCAACCAGCACCGCCCCCACCACCGTGCAGACCGCGCAGCTCTCCTGGAAGAGCTGCGCCACCGACGACCACCCGACGCTCCAGTGCGCGTCCCTGAAGGTGCCCCTGGACCACCGCAGGCCGCGGGGGAAGCAGATCACCCTCGCCCTGTCCCGCGTCCCGCACACCGCCCGCACCTACCAGGGCCCCCTGCTGGTCAACCCGGGCGGCCCCGGCGGCAGCGGCCTGACGCTCGCCGGGTTCGTCGCCTCGTCGCTGCCCGCGAAGGTCGCGGCCCAGTACGACGTCATCGGCTTCGACCCGCGCGGCGTGGGGGCCAGCAAGCCCGCGCTGGACTGCAAGCCGGGCCACTTCGACCCGGTCCGCCCGGACTCCGTCCCCGCGACGCCCGCGATCGAGAGGGCCAACCTCGACCGCGCCAAGGCCTTCGCCGCCGCCTGCGGCAAGAAGTACGGGCACCTCCTGCCGTACATCGACACCACCAGCGCCGTGCGCGACATGGACGCGATCCGGCGAGCCCTGGGCGCCAAGAAGCTCAACTACTTCGGCTACTCGTACGGCACCTACCTGGGGGCGGTGTACGCCCGGTACTTCCCCGAGCGCGTGCGGCGACTGATCCTGGACTCGGTCGTCGACCCGACCGACGTCTGGTACGAGGCCAACCTGAACCAGGACGTGGCCTTCGACGACCGCCACCGCGCCTTCCTGGCCTGGGTCGCACGCCACGACGGCGCCTACGGGCTGGGCACCGACCCCGAGAGGGTCGAGGCCAGGTGGTACGCCATGCGCGCGGCCCTGGCGAAGAAGCCCGCGCAGGGCACGGTGGGCGCCTCGGAACTGGAGGACACCTTCATCCCCGGCGGCTACTACAACGGCTACTGGCCCCTCCTGGCCGAGGCGTTCGCGGCGTACGCCGTGGACAAGAACCCGGGGCCGCTGGTCGAGGCGTACGAGAGCCTCGGCGCGGTCGACGCCTCCGGCGACAACGGGTACAGCGTCTACACCTCGGTCCAGTGCCGGGACGCCGGCTGGCCGCGCGACTGGCGGCAGTGGCGCCGGGACAACTGGGCGGTGTACGGCAAGGCGCCTTTCATGACCTGGAACAACGCCTGGTACAACGCGCCGTGCGCGTTCTGGCCGACGGAGTCGCGGCGCCCGGTGAACGTCGCCAACGGCAAGCTGCCACCGGTGCTGCTGTTCCAGGCGACCGGCGACGCGGCAACGCCGTACCAGGGTGCCGTCACGACCCACCGTCTGCTGGCCCGGTCCAGCCTGGTGGTCGAGCAGGGCGGCGGCAACCACGGCATCACGCTGAGCGGCAACGCCTGCCTGGACAAGCACCTGGCCGCCTACCTCACGGACGGCACCGTCCCGCGCGGTCACGGCGCGGCGGACGCAGTGTGCGAGGCACTGCCCGATCCGGAGCCCGCCGGGTCCGGCACTTCCGCCTCGGCACGGGGGACGTCGCCGGCCTCCTCGAAGGGCTCGGCGCTGCACGGGCTGCTCGGCTTCCGCCGCTGAGCGGCTGACGGTCCGTCGGGGACGGACGCCGCCGGCCGTGGGCCACCATGGACCCATGAAGGAGCCGACGAGCGTTTCCGTCCCCGGCGGTGGCCGCGCCCCTGCGGCCGTGCGGATACGGGAGATGACCGCGGCCGACTGCGAGGGCGTCGCCGGGATCCGCGTCCGGGGCCGGCAGCACGCCTACCGGGGCATGATGCCGCAGGCGTATCTCGACGGGCTCAGCGTCGAGGAGGACGCCGAGCGGCGCCGCGCGCACCTCTCCCGCGCCGACGGCCGGGTGGTGAACCTGGTCGCCGAGGACGCGGGCGGTGCACTCGCCGGCTGGGCGTGCCACGGGCCGTACCGGGACGGCGACACCCTCGCCGGGGACGCCGAGTTGTACGCCCTCTACGTCCACCCCAGCCGGCTGGGACGAGGCACCGGGCGGGCGCTGCTCTCGGCGTCGGTCGCGCGGTGCGCCGCCGCCGGCCACGGCCGCATGTTCCTGTGGGTGCTCGAGGAGAACCGCCGGGCCCGCCGCTTCTACGAACGGGCCGGCTTCCGCGCGGACGGCGCCGCGGAGTCCTTCGAGGTGGATGGGGTCGCGGTACCCGAGGTGCGGTACGTCCGGCCCCTGCCCCGCTGACGCGCCCGGCGACCGCCGGCGCCTCACCTCTGTCCGGGGATCCGCCCCAGGGCCCGTACCGCCGCCTCGGCCAGTGCCGGATGGGCGAGGGCCTCGTTCAGCACCGGGCGGGCCCGGTCGTCGCCCAGGGTCCCGAGACCGTCCACGCAGGCCAGGGCGACCCGGCGGTAGGGGTCGTGCGGACGCAACCGCCGCCGCAGGGTGGTGATCAGCGCCGGCACGGCCTCCGGTGCCCGCAGGTCGACCAGGAGCCGCACCGGGTGCAGGGCGTAGGCGACGCGCAGTTCGTTGGTGGCGAGGGCGGCGGCCGCGCGCGCGGTGCGGGGGTCGCCGAGCCGGGCGAGGGCGTGCGCGGCGGAGGCGCAGCGCGGCGGATCACGGTGGTTGAGCAGCAGCACCAGCGCTTCGAAGGCCCGCCGGTCCCCCGCCACGCCCAGCCGGAACGCGGCCAGTTCACGGGCCCACAGCGGCTGCCCCTGCTCGGTCAGCACCGCCGCGAGCACGTCCGGGTCGTCGGTCGCCGCGAGCCGCTCGAACGCCGGCGGGCCTCCGGACTCCTGCCGTAAGCGCTCCGTGAGTGATCGCAACTCTTCGTCCATGACTGAGAGGTTAGGCGGGCCGTGGCCCCCACGGGACGTACATCACAAACACCGGGGGCTGGCGCGCTCGTTACCCGCCGGTTAAGCTCAGACGAGCGAGTTACCCACTCGCGATCCCTCAGGGCGGTCTGGTGACGCGGCCGCCGTGAGAGCAGTCGGTTCGGTGCCTCAGGTACCGCAGTACGGCTCGGCCCCGGGACAGGGCCGGTCGGACGGCCGTCCCCCTCCGGGCGTGTGCACGCCCGCGGAAGACGGCACCGGGCGTGTGCGCTTCGCAGCCCGGCCCACACCCGCATTCCTCACGCACCCGGTGCGTCCGCGACCCGGCTTCCGCCGGTCCTCGCGCGGCGCACCCGGGAGGCGTTCCCCGTCGTCACCCTCATCCTGGAGTCCCGCGATGGCCACTCCCCTTTCCGACCCGTCCCAGTCCCCGCTGCGCACCGTCGCCGTCGTCGGTCTCGGCACGATGGGCACCGGCATCGCCGAGGTCCTCGCCAAGGCCGGCCGCGAGGTCGTCGGCATCGACATCAGCGAGGCCCAGGCCGCCACGTGCGTCGCCGCCCTGGAGGCCTCCACCGCCCGCGGCGTGGAGCGCGGCCGGCTGACCGAGCAGGACCGTGCCGAGATCCTGGCCCGGGTGCGCACCTCCTCCGACCTGCGTGCCGCGGCCGACGCCGACCTGGTCATCGAGGTGGCCCCGGAGTCGTACGAGGTCAAGCAGCAGATCTTCCGGGAGCTCGACGCGATCGTGCGTCCGGGGACGATCCTGGCGACCGGCACCAACGCGCTGTCCGTCACGCGGCTGGCGGCCGACTCCGCACGGCCCGAACGGGTGCTGGGCCTGCACTTCTTCAACCCGGCGCCGGCGATGAAGCTGGTCGAGGTCGTGTCCTCGGTGCTGACCGCCCCCGCCGCCGTCACGGCCGTCACCGACCTCGCGCTCGACCTGGGCAAGGAGCCCGTCGCGGTCGGCGACCGGCCCGGTTTCGTCGCCGACGGCCTGCTGTTCGGCTACCTCAACCAGGCCGCCGCCATGTACGAGGCGCGGTACGCCTCCCGCGAGGACATCGACGCCGCGATGCGCCTGGGCTGCGGACTGCCCATGGGCCCGCTGGCGCTGCTCGACCTGATCGGCGTCGACACCGCGCGCACGGTCCTGGAGGCCATGTACACCGCCTCCCACGACCGGCTGCACGCCCCGGCCCCCATCCTCAGGCAGCTCAGCGAGGCGGGTCTGACGGGCCGCAAGGCGGGGCGCGGCTTCTACACGTACGAGGCGCCGGGCAGCGCGGTCGTCGTGCCGGACGCGCTGACCCCCTCGGAGAACGGCACGGCGGTCGCCGGCCGGACCGTGTCCTCGGTCGGGGTGGCCGGTTCGGGCACCATGGCCTCCGGGATCGCCGAGGTCTTCGCCAAGGCCGGCTACGCGGTCGTCCTGGCCGCGCGCAGCGAGGAGAAGGCGCAGACCGCCAAGGCCCGCATCGGCAAGTCCCTGGCGCGCTCGGTCGACAAGGGCCGCATGACCGCCGAGGCCGCCGCCGAGACCCTGGACCGCATCACGGCCACCGGCAGCTACGAGGACTTCGCCGGCGTCGATCTGGCCCTGGAGGCGGTCGCCGAGGACCTGGAGGTCAAGCGGCAGCTGTTCGCCACGCTGGACAAGGTCTGCAAGCCGGGCGCGATCCTGGCCACGACGACCTCCTCCCTGCCGGTCGTCGCCTGCGCCCGGGCCACCTCGCGGCCGCAGGACGTCATCGGGATGCACTTCTTCAACCCGGCGCCGGCCATGAAGCTGGTCGAGGTGGTGCGCACCGTGCTGACCGCCGACGACGTGCACGCCACGGTCCGCGAGGTCTGCGGCCGGATCCGCAAGCACGCGGTGGACTGCGGGGACCGGGCCGGCTTCATCGTGAACGCGCTGCTGTTCCCGTACCTCAACAACGCGGTCAAGATGGTGCAGGAGCACTACGCCTCGCTCGACGACATCGACGCCGCGATGAAGCTGGGCGGCGGCTACCCGATGGGTCCGTTCGAGCTGCTGGACGTCGTCGGACTCGACGTCTCGCTCGCCATCGAGAAGGTCCTGCACCGCGAGTTCCGCGACCCGGGTCTCGCCCCGGCGCCGCTGCTGGAGCACCTGGTGGCCGCGGGCTGCCTCGGCCGGAAGACCGGCCGCGGCTTCCGCGAATATGCCAAGCGCTGAGCGTCCCGGCGGCCGGCCCCGGTCCGGGGCGGAGTGGGGCGGGCTCCTCGGCCCGGACCGGTCCGCCCCGCCCCCCGGCGGCTTCCGGCACCCAGGTCACGCGCACCGAGCTGCGCACATGCAGTACGTTCAGGGCATGCCCCAGCCCGCCAAGTCCTCACGTACCCCCGCCGCGGCCGACGCCCCGGAGAGCGCCGCCGGCTCCCGTGCCGCCGCCCAGCGGCTCAAGATGCGCCGGGAACTGGCGGCCGCCGCGATGGAGCTCTTCGCGACGAAGGGGTACGAGGCGACCACCGTCGACGAGATCGCGGCCCGGGCCGGGGTGGCCCGCCGTACGTTCTTCCGCCACTTCCGCTCCAAGGAAGAGGCGATCTTCCCCGACCACGACGACACCCTGATCCGCGCCGAGGCGGTGCTCAACGCGGCGCCCGCGCACGAGCATCCGCTCGACACCGTGTGCCGCGGGATCAAGGAGGTCATGCGGATGTACGCGGCCCGGCCGGAGATCTCGGTCGCCCGCTACAAGCTGACGCGCGAGGTGCCCACCCTGCGCGAGGCGGAGATCGCCTCGGTGGCCCGCTACGAGCGGCTGTTCACCCGCTACCTCCTCGGCCACTTCGACGAGCGCGCGCACGCCGACGACGCCAACGACGACCCGCTGCTGGCGGAGGTGGCCGCCTCGGCGGTGGTCACCGCGCACAACCACGTGCTGCGGCGCTGGCTCAGGGCCGGCGGTCAGGGCGATGTGGAGGCGCAGCTGGACCACGCGTTCGCCATCGTGCGCAGGACCTTCGGGACCGGCATCGGCGCAGGGCGCTCCGCGGACCCCCAGCCGGCCGCGGCGACGACCTCGACGCAGGGCGAGGTGCTGGTGACAGTGGCCCGCACGGACGCCCCGCTGGACGAGGTCATGCGGACCATCGAGCAGGCCCTCAAGGAGCGCTGAACAGCTCACGGCACTGTGATGACGGCCACCCTTCGGGGTGGCCGTTTTGGCATGTCAGGGGCCATTTTGCGGGCCCTGGCCGACCCTGTTCGATCGATCATCGCTCATATGTTGCGTAAAGATTTCATCTGAGATCAAGATCTGGCACTCAGTGCCTTGCGGGGTGACACGCGGTGTCATACGTTGAAGGAGTCCGGGCGACGTCCCGGCAGGCCGAACCCGCCTGCACGTCCGGACGCCTGCGTCACAGGCAACCTCCCGCGCCACCATGCGCCGCCGATCAGCACCACCGCCGAACCGACGGCACCCCTCAACCCTCAGCAGCACCGACGTAACCATCGGCGCCCCTCCCTCAGGGCGCTCACCGCCGGAGGCAACACCGTGACCGTGAAGGACATCCTGGCCGCGATCCAGTCGCCCGACTCCACGTCGGAGGACTTCGCCGCCCTCCCGCTGCCCGAGTCGTACCGCGCGATCACCGTGCACAAGGACGAGACGGAGATGTTCGCCGGGCTCGCCACGCGCGACAAGGACCCCCGCA
The DNA here is from genome assembly GCF_044328425.1 of Streptomyces sp. NPDC017943. NCBI lineage: Bacteria > Bacillati > Actinomycetota > Actinomycetes > Kitasatosporales > Streptomycetaceae > Streptomyces > Streptomyces sp. NPDC017943. The sequence goes on from NZ_JBIRHH010000005.1 coordinate 148,923, forward strand.
AGTCGATCCACCTGGACGAGGTGCCGCTGCCCGAGCTCGGCCCGGGCGAGGCGCTGGTGGCCGTCATGGCCTCGTCGGTCAACTACAACTCGGTGTGGACGTCGATCTTCGAGCCGCTGTCCACCTTCGGCTTCCTGGAGCGCTACGGCCGCACCAACGAGCTGGCCAAGCGGCACGACCTGCCGTACCACATCATCGGCTCCGACCTCGCGGGCGTCGTCCTGCGCACCGGCCCGGGCGTCAACGCCTGGCGCCCCGGCGACGAGGTCGTCGCCCACTGCCTGTCCGTCGAGCTGGAGTCCAGCGACGGCCACAACGACACGATGCTCGACCCCGAGCAGCGCATCTGGGGCTTCGAGACCAACTTCGGCGGCCTCGCCGAGATCGCCCTGGTGAAGTCCAACCAGCTGATGCCCAAGCCCGACCACCTCAGCTGGGAGGAGGCCGCCGCCCCCGGTCTGGTCAACTCCACCGCCTACCGGCAGCTGGTCTCCCGCAACGGCGCCGGCATGAAGCAGGGCGACAACGTCCTCATCTGGGGCGCGAGCGGCGGACTCGGCTCCTACGCCACGCAGTTCGCCCTCGCCGGCGGCGCCAACCCGATCTGCGTCGTCTCCAGCGAGCAGAAGGCGGACATCTGCCGCTCGATGGGCGCCGAGGCGATCATCGACCGCACCGCCGAGGGCTACAAGTTCTGGAAGGACGAGAACACCCAGGACCCCAGGGAGTGGAAGCGCTTCGGCAAGCGCATCCGCGAGCTCACCGGCGGCGAGGACATCGACATCGTCTTCGAGCACCCGGGCCGGGAGACCTTCGGCGCGTCCGTGTTCGTCACCCGCAAGGGCGGCACCATCACCACCTGCGCCTCGACCTCGGGCTACATGCACGAGTACGACAACCGCTACCTGTGGATGTCGCTGAAGCGCATCATCGGCTCGCACTTCGCCAACTACCGCGAGGCCTGGGAGGCCAACCGGCTCATCGCGAAGGGCAAGATCCACCCCACGCTGTCCAAGGTGTACTCCCTGGAGGACACCGGCCAGGCCGCGTTCGACGTGCACCGCAACCTCCACCAGGGCAAGGTCGGCGTGCTCTGCATGTCCCCCGAGGAGGGCCTGGGCGTGCGCGACGAGGCCAAGCGCGCCCAGCACATCGACGCCATCAACCGCTTCCGCAACATCTGAGACACCCGGGAGCACAGATGACTGAGCGTCAGCCCGCCGACGGCAGGCGGGAGAAGGACCGGCCGTGGCTCATGCGCACGTACGCCGGTCACTCCACGGCCGAGGCGTCCAACGAGCTGTACCGGCGCAACCTCGCCAAGGGCCAGACGGGTCTGTCGGTGGCGTTCGACCTGCCGACGCAGACCGGCTACGACTCCGACCACATCCTCGCCCGCGGCGAGGTCGGACGGGTGGGCGTGCCGATCGCGCACCTCGGTGACATGCGCCGGCTGTTCCAGGACATCCCCCTGGAGCAGATGAACACCTCGATGACCATCAACGCCACGGCCATGTGGCTGCTGGCGCTCTACCAGGTCGTCGCCGAGGAGCAGGGTGCCGACATCACCAAGCTCCAGGGCACGACCCAGAACGACATCGTCAAGGAGTACCTCTCCCGCGGCACGCACGTCTTCCCGCCGGGACCGAGCCTGCGCCTGACGACGGACATGATCGCGTACACGGTCTCCCACATGCCGAAGTGGAACCCGATCAACATCTGCAGCTACCACCTGCAGGAGGCGGGCGCCACACCGGTCCAGGAGATCGCGTACGCGATGTCCACCGCCATCGCCGTGCTGGACGCGGTGCGCGACTCCGGCCAGGTGCCGCAGGACCGCATGGGCGACGTCGTCGCGCGCATCTCCTTCTTCGTGAACGCGGGCGTCCGCTTCATCGAGGAGATGTGCAAGATGCGGGCGTTCGGCCGCATCTGGGACCGCATCACCCGCGAGCGGTACGGCATCGAGAACCCCAAGCAGCGCCGCTTCCGCTACGGCGTCCAGGTCAACTCCCTGGGTCTGACCGAGGCGCAGCCGGAGAACAACGTCCAGCGGATCGTGCTGGAGATGCTGGCCGTCACCCTCTCCAAGGACGCCCGCGCGCGCGCCGTGCAGCTGCCCGCCTGGAACGAGGCCCTGGGCCTGCCCCGCCCGTGGGACCAGCAGTGGTCGCTGCGCATCCAGCAGGTCCTGGCGTACGAGAGCGACCTGCTGGAGTACGAGGACGTCTTCGAGGGCTCGAAGGTGATCGAGGCGAAGGTGGACCGGCTGGTCGAGGAGGCGTTCGCCGAGATCGACCGCATCCAGGAGATGGGCGGCGCGATGGCGGCCGTCGAGTCCGGCTACCTCAAGTCGCAGCTGGTCGCCTCGCACGCCGAGCGCCGCGGCCGGATCGAGTCCGGCCAGGAGAAGATCGTCGGCGTCAACATCTTCGAGGGCACCGAACCCAACCCCCTGACCGCCGACCTGGACACCGCCATCCAGACGGTGGACCCGGCGGTCGAGGCCCGGGTCATCGCCGGGCTGCAGCAGTGGCGGGACAGCCGCTACCAGCCGCCCTTCAACCACCCGAGGCCCTGCAAGGCCCTGGAGCGCCTGAAGGACGCCGCCCGCGGCAACGAGAACCTCATGGAGGCCACCCTGGAGTGCGCCCGCGCCGGCGCGACGACCGGCGAGTGGGCCGGGGCCCTGCGCGAGGTGTTCGGCGAGTTCCGGGCGCCCACGGGCGTCTCCTCGGCGCCGGTGGCCGTGCCGGTCGAGGAGGGCAGCTCGCTGGCCCTGGTCCGCCGCAAGGTGGAGCTGACCGCCAAGGACCTGGACGTGGGCAAGCTGCGCTTCCTGGTCGGCAAGCCGGGCCTGGACGGGCACTCCAACGGCGCCGAGCAGATCGCGGTGCGCGCGCGGGACGCCGGCTTCGAGGTGGTCTACCAGGGCATCCGGCTGACGCCGGAGCAGATCGTGGACGCGGCCCTCGCCGAGGACGTGCACGCGGTCGGCCTGTCGATCCTGTCCGGATCGCACGCCCAGCTGGTCCCGGACGTCCTCGAACGGCTGCGTGTGGCCGGTGCCACAGACATCCCCGTGATCGCCGGTGGCATCATCCCGAATGGTGACGCCGAGCAGCTCAGGGAAGCCGGAGTGGCCGCGGTCTTCACCCCGAAGGACTTCGACATCACCGGGATCATCGGCCGCATCGTCGACGAGATCCGGAAAGCGAACCAGCTCGACCCCCTGGAGGTCCCCGCATGACGACCGTCAACCGCCTTCGCCCCCGGCGTTCCTGCCTGGCGGTACCGGGCTCGAACCCGCGCTTCCTGGAGAAGGCGCAGGGCCTCCCCGCGGACCAGGTCTTCCTCGACCTGGAGGACGCGTGCGCCCCGCTGGCCAAGCCCGAGGCGCGGCACACCATCGTGAAGTTCCTCAACGAGGGCGACTGGACGGGCAAGACGCGGGTCGTCCGCGTCAACGACTGGACGACCGAGTGGACCTACCGCGACGTCGTCACGGTCGTCGAGGGCGCCGGCCCCAACCTCGACTGCATCATGCTGCCGAAGGTGCAGGACGCCCAGCAGATCGTGGCGCTGGACCTGCTGCTGACGCAGATCGAGAAGACCATGGGCTTCGAGGTCGGCCGCATCGGCATCGAGGCGCAGATCGAGAACGCCCAGGGCCTGAACAACGTCAACGAGATCGCCCAGGCCTCCCCGCGCGTGGAGACCATCATCTTCGGCCCGGCCGACTTCATGGCGTCCATCAACATGAAGTCGCTGGTCGTGGGCGAGCAGCCGCCCGGCTACCCGGCCGACGCCTACCACTACATCCTGATGAAGATCCTCATGGCCGCCCGCGCCAACAACCTCCAGGCGATCGACGGCCCCTACCTCCAGATCCGCAACGTCGAGGGCTACCGCGCGGTCGCGCAGCGCGCCGCCGCCCTCGGCTTCGACGGCAAGTGGGTGCTGCACCCGGGCCAGGTCGAGGCCTCCAACGAGATCTTCTCGCCGTCGCAGGAGGACTACGACCACGCCGAGCTGATCCTGGACGCGTACGACTACTACACGTCCGAGGCGGGCGGCAAGAAGGGCTCGGCGATGCTCGGCGACGAGATGATCGACGAGGCCAGCCGCAAGATGGCGCTGGTCATCTCCGGCAAGGGCCGCGCCGCCGGCATGCAGCGCACCAGCAAGTTCGAGATCCCGGAGGGCTGAGCGCCATGCAGTTCGGACGCACCTACGAGGAGTTCGAGGTCGGCGCGACGTACAAGCACTGGCCGGGCAAGACGGTCACGGAGTACGACGACCACCTGTTCTGTCTCCTCACCATGAACCACCACCCCCTCCACATGGACACGAACTATGCGGAGAAGACGACGGACTTCGGCAAGAACGTCGTGGTGGGCAACTACATCTACTCGCTGCTGCTCGGCATGTCCGTACCGGACATCTCCGGCAAGGCCATCGCCAACCTGGAGATCGAGTCGCTCAAGCATGTGGCGCCGACCTTCCACGGCGACACGGTCTACGGCCAGACGACCGTGCTCGACAAGTGGCCGTCGAAGTCCAAGAACGACCGCGGCATCGTGTACGTGGAGACCAAGGGCTACAAGCAGGACGGCACGCTGGTCTGCGTGTTCCGCCGCAAGGTGATGGTGCCGACCGAGACGTGCATCAAGGAGCGCGGCGGCGAGCAGCCCGGCCGCCCCGAGCTCAGGGAGCAGGAGAAGTAGCCATGGCGCGACTCGCCCAGACCGCCGGTCTGACGGACGTCCAGCAGGAGATCCTGTCCACCGTCCGGGACTTCGTGGACAAGGAGATCATCCCGGTCGCCACGGAGCTGGAGCACCGCGACGAGTACCCGCAAGCGATCGTCGACGGACTGAAGGAGTTGGGCCTGTTCGGCCTGATGATTCCCGAGGAGTACGGCGGTCTGGGCGAGTCGCTCCTGACGTACGCGCTGTGCGTCGAGGAGATCGCCCGCGGCTGGATGTCGGTGTCCGGCATCATCAACACCCACTTCATCGTGGCCTACATGCTCAAGCAGCACGGCACGCAGGAGCAGAAGGACCACTTCCTGCCGCGCATGGCGGCCGGGGACATCCGGGGCGCGTTCTCGATGTCGGAGCCGGCTCTCGGCTCGGACGTGTCGGCGATCACGTCCAAGGCGGTGAAGGACGGCGAGGAGTACGTCCTGAACGGCCAGAAGATGTGGCTGACGAACGGCGGAACGTCGTCGCTGGTGGCCGTTCTGGTCCGGAGTGACGAAGGTCACCCCGAGGGCACGGCGCCCCACAAGTCGATGACCACCTTCCTGGTGGAGAAGGAGCCCGGCTTCGGCGAGGTCCGCCCCGGTCTCACCATCCCCGGCAAGATCGACAAGATGGGCTACAAGGGGGTCGACACCACCGAGCTCATCATGGATGGCCTGCGGATTCCCGCGGACCGCGTGCTCGGCGGGGTCACGGGCCGCGGTTTCTACCAGATGATGGACGGCGTCGAGGTCGGCCGTGTGAACGTGGCGGCGCGTGGCTGCGGCGTCGCGCAGCGTGCGTTCGAACTGGGCGTGCAGTACGCGCAGCAACGGCACACCTTCGGCAAGGCGATCGCCCAGCACCAGGCGATCCAGTTCAAGCTGGCCGAGATGGCTACCAAGGTCGAGGCCGCGCATGCGATGATGGTGAACGCGGCACGCAAAAAGGACTCCGGGGAGCGAAACGACCTCGAGGCTGGGATGGCGAAGTACCTCGCCTCCGAGTACTGCAAGGAGGTCGTCGAGGACGCCTTCCGGATCCACGGCGGCTACGGCTTCTCCAAGGAGTACGAGATCGAGCGCCTCTACCGCGAGGCGCCGATGCTGCTGATCGGTGAAGGTACCGCCGAGATCCAGAAAATGATCATCGGCAGGCGGCTGCTCGAAGAGTATCGATTCCAGGGCTAGATGTCCGGATACGGGGTGTTTTCTTGGAGAAGAAGATCACACCCCGTCAGCACGCCCCAGCCGCCGACTCGGCAGCCTGGCTTACCCAGTTAGGGCCGCGAGCCGCTACGATCGCCGGAAAGCCGCCGTCCCCCGTCAGAGTGCGGCATCATCCGCTACGAAGGTCATCCATGCCCCACAGCCAAACCTCTGCATCTCGCGACAGCCGGGCCGGCGTACGCCTCGCGCGCGGAGCATCGCCGTGGCTTCTTCCGACCGTCGCCACCGCAGCACTCAGCCTGGCCCGCGCGCGCCGTTCCGGCGCCGCCAAGGCCGTGGCCGTTCCCGCCACCGCGCTGGCGGCGGGCATGCTGTGGTTCTTCCGCGACCCCGAGCGCGAGATCACCCAGGGCCGGGTCATCTCGCCCGCCGACGGTGTGGTGCAGAGCATCATGCCGTGGAAGGACGGCCGCACCCGCGTCGCGATCTTCATGAGCCCGCTCAACGTCCACGTCAACCGCGCGCCGCTGGCCGGCACCGTGACGTCGGTCGAGCACGTGCCCGGTGGCTTCGTTCCCGCCTTCAACAAGGAGAGCGAGAACAACGAGCGCGTCGTCTGGCACTTCGACACCGAGCTCGGCGACATCGAGATGATCCAGATCGCCGGTGCCGTCGCCCGCCGCATCGTCCCCTACGTGCCTCAGGGCACCAAGGTCGAGCAGGGCGAGCGGATCGGCCTGATCCGCTTCGGCTCGCGCGTCGACCTCTACCTGCCCGAGGGCGTGGAGGTCGCGGTCGAGGTGGGGCAGAAGACCGTGGCTGGGGTGACTCGCATTGACCGTGGTTGATCCTGATACCAAGTCCGGCTGGGTCCCGGGGTCCGACGAGGTCGACGAGGAAGAGGAGATGCCCCTCTCCCTCCGGCTGTCGATAGCGGACACGCTGACGCTCGGCAACGCCACGTGCGGCTTCATGGCGGTGTACTTCACCACCACCGGCATCCTGATCCCGGATCTCATGGGCAGCCAGGAGACCGGCATGGCACGCAACAGCGCGGCCACGGCGGTCATCCTCATGCTCTGCGCGGCGGTCTTCGACCTGTTCGACGGCCTGGTGGCGCGCAAGCTGCGGTCCTCGCCCATGGGCGCCGAGCTGGACAACCTGTCGGACCTGATCAGCTTCGGCCTGGCGCCGGCGTACTTCGTGCTCGTCTACGGCATGGTCGCGGACGGCGCGTACCAGCGGGTCGCCGCGGTCGGGGCCATCGTGGTGCTGCTGGCGGTGGTGCTGCGGCTCGCCCGGTTCTCGTGCGTCACGGTCAAGGACGGCACCTTCCAGGGCATGCCGTCACCGTTCGGCGCGCTCACGGTCGTGTCGATCGTCCTGCTGGAGCTGCCCTTCGTGGCGACCCTGCTGGCGATCCTGGGGACGGCGTGGCTGATGGTGAGCCGCGTGGAGTACCCGAAGCCGCGGGGCCGGCTCGCCGTGGCGATGCTGTCGTGGATCGTGCTGGGCATGGGCCTGATGGCGGCCTGGGCGTTCGACGCGCCGAGCGGCCAGCTGCTGCTCCAGACGGGCTGCGCGCTGCAGCTGGTCATGGGGGCGGTCATCCCGCTGTTCGCGACGGCCCGGCGGGTGAACAACTTTCGCGACAACCGTCGCGAGGCACGGGCGGCGCAGCTGCCGTAGCAGGACACAGGCGAAGGGCCCCGGACCGGGTGACGGTCCGGGGCCCTTCCCGTGCCCGGACGCGGGTGCCGCAACGCCACGCCGCGAGGTACCCGGCCTCCGGGGCCCACCAGCGCCCGGCGGGCGGACCCCTGCTGGAGTACGTGGCGAGAGGCCGCAGGCGGACGGCCTGAGCCGGACGTCCGCAGGCGCGCGGCTGGAGGCGAATGGCCGCGGGCGGGCCGCTGGACCGGGCGGCGGAAGCCCGGCGGCCGGAGGCGGGCGGCCGGAGGCGGGGGCCGCAGGCGGGTGGCCGCAGGCAGGCGGCCGCAGGCGGGCAGCCGCAGGCGGGCGGCCGCAGGCGGGCAGCCGCAGCCGGGCAGCCGCAGGCAGGCGGCCGCAGGCGGGCAGCCGCAGGCGGGCGGCCGCAGGCGGGCAGCCGCAGCCGGGCAGCCGCAGCCGGGCAACCGCAGGCGGGCAACCGCAGGCGGGCAGCCGCAGCCGGGCGGCCACAGGCGGGCGGCCGGAGCCGGACGTCCGTAGGTGCGCGGTTGGAGGCGAAGAGCCGCGGGCGGGCCGCTGGAGCGGGCGGCCGAAGCCCGGCGGCCGCAGGCGGGTGGCCGGAGGCGGGGGCCGCAGCCGGGCAGCCGCAGGCGAGAGGCCGCAGGCGGGGGCCGCAGCCGGGCGGCGGCAGGCGGGCAGCCGCAGGCGGGCAGCCGCAGCCGGGCGGCCGGAGCCGGACGTCCGTAGGTGCGCGATTGGAGGCGAAGAGCCGCGGGCGGGCCGCTGGAGCGGACGGCCGAAGCCCGGCGGCCGCAGGCGGGCTGCCGCAGGCGGGCTGCCGCAGGCGGGGGCCGTAGCCGGGCGGCCACAGCCGGGCGGCCGCAGGCGGGCGGCCGGAGGCGGGGGCCGCAGGCGGACAGCCGCAGCCGGACAGCCGCAGCCGGACAGCCGCAGCCGGGCGGCCACAGGCGGGCGGCCGCAGGCGGGGGCCGCAGCCGGGCAGCCACAGCCGGGCAGCCACAGCCGGGCAACCGCAGCCGGGCAACCGCAGGCGGGCAACCGCAGGCGGGGTGGTCGGAGCCGGCTCGGGCGGGAGCCGCTCGGAGCGGGATCGCGCCCAGCTGGGATCCGGGCTCAGCTCGGGAACCGGCTCAGGTCGGGCATCCGCTCAGCCTGGAGCCCGGCTCCGCCCGGGCCCCGGCTCACGGGCAGCGCTCAGGTCAGGAAGTCCTGGGCGATGCGCCGGGCGACGCGCTCCAGGAGGGGGCCCGCCTCGGCGATGCACTTCGCCACGTCCGGCTCCTCGTCCGTCAGGGGGTACGCCCTGCGGATGCCGGCCCGGCCCAGGACCTCCGGGGGGAGGGCGAGGCGGCCGCAGACGGCCACGACGTCCCGGCCGGCGGCGCGGGCCGCCGTGGCGACGCCCGCCGGGGCCTTGCCGTGCAGCGTCTGCTCGTCGAGGGAGCCCTCGCCGGTGATCACCAGATCGGCGCGGTCCAGGGCGGGCGCGAAGCCCAGGACGTCGAGCATGACCTCGATGCCGGGGCGGAACCGGGCGCCCAGGAGCAGGGCGCCGTAACCGATGCCGCCGGCCGCACCCGCACCCGGCGACGCCGCGTACGCGGCCGCCTCCGGGCCGGCCGTCTCCTCCAGCACCTTCGCGAAGTGCGCGAGGGCGGCGTCCAGGGCCGCCACGTCGTCCGGTGAGGCGCCCTTCTGCGGGCCGTAGACCGCGGGCGCGCCCTTCGGGCCGGTCAGCGGGTTGTCGACGTCGCTGGCGAGGACCAGCTCGACGTCGGCCAGCCGCGGGTCGAGACCCGACAGGTCCGCCGTCGCCAGCTCGGCGAGGCCACCGCCCCCCGGGGGGACCGGCCTCCCCTCCGCGTCCAGGAACCGGGCGCCCAGCGCCGCCAGCATCCCGGCGCCGCCGTCGGTGGTGGCGCTGCCGCCCACGCCGAAGACGATGGTGCGGGCCCCGGCATCCAGCGCGGCGCGCAGCAGCTCGCCGGAGCCGCGGGTCGAGGCCGTCAGCGGGGCGAAGACCCCCTCGGGCAGCCGTTGCAGCCCGCTCGCCTCGGCCATCTCCACGACGGCGGTGCCCTCGCGCAGCGCGTACGCCGCCGTCACCTCGTCGCCGAGGGGGCCGGCGACCCGGACCTCCCGGCGCTCGAAACCGGCCGCGACGGCCGCGGCCACGGTGCCGTCGCCGCCGTCGGCCACGGGCAGCGCCTCGACGCGGAGGTCGGGCAGGACATGGCGCAACCCGGCCGTGACCCGCTCGGCGACCTCCACGGCCGTCAGCGACCCCTTGAACTTGTCCGCGGCGACGAGCACCCGCTGTGCCTTCCGGGTTCCGCTCCCTGCAGCGTCCGCCACTTGCACTCCCCTTGCTCTCCGGGCCTTCACGCACGTCAAGGCCAGTCGCGCCGCTGCGACCTTAACCGGAGGAACCGTCCCCCGTCAGCCCGTGCCCACCCCATGGACCCCCGCGGCCGGCCCCGGCGGCACCCCGGCCCCCACCGACACCTCGGCCCGGACCCACCGCAGGCTCCGCTCCCGAAACGGGTAGACCTCCCCCATGACCCCCGCACGCTCGGACACGGACCTCGGCGATCGCATCCTCGGCGGCTGGCAGGGCCGCATCGCGGGCAACATGCTCGGCAAGCCCGTCGAACAGGGCGAGGTCTGGTCGCGCGACCGCATCGACCGCTACCTCAGGCGGGCCGCCGCCCTCCCGCTGACGGACTACCTGCCCGAGCCCGCCGGCGACGAGGCGGGCGCCCTGCGCCCCGAGTGGCGCCAGTGCGTCCGCGGCCGCATCCACGGCAGCTGCCGCGACGACGACGTCGACTACGCGATCCTCGGCCTCGACCTGCTGGAGACCCACGGCTTCGGCTTCAGCACCGAGCAGGTCGGCGACCTGTGGCTGCTGCGGCTGCCGTACCTGCAGACGTTCACCGCCGAGCGGGCCGCTTACCGCAACCTCGCCAACGGGCTGCAGCCGCCGCTCACCGCGACGTACGACAACCCCTACCAGGAGTGGATCGGGGCCCTCATCCGGGCCGACGTGTTCGGCTGGACCTGCCCGGGGGCACCGCGCCGGGCCGCCGCGCTGGCCCGGCGGGACGCCGTGCTGTCGCACACCGGGAACGGGATCTACGGCGCGATGTGGGCGGCGGCGCTGGTCGCGGCGGCGTTCACCGCGCCCACCGTGCGGCGGGCCCTCGACGAGGCCCTGGCCGTGATCCCGGCCGGCAGCCGCCTCGCCCGCACCGTCCGCCGGGTGGCCTCGCTGCACGACACCCGGATGTCCTGGGAGGACACGCTGACCACGGTCGCCGAGGAGACCGCCGGGATGGGGTGGATCCACACGATCCCGAACGCCGCCGTCCTCACGGCGGGTCTGCTGTACGGCGACGGCGACTTCACGCGCACCATCACGCTGACCGTCCGCGGCGGCCTGGACACCGACTCCAACGGCGCGACGGCGGGCTCGGTGGCGGGGGTGCTGGGCGGCGCGGCGGCCATCCCCGCGCAGTGGACGGCGCCGCTGGAGGACACCGTGCGCAGCGCGGTGTTCGGCTTCGACGGGGTCCGCATCAGCGAGCTGGCGGAGCGGACGGTGCGGCTGGCGGAGTCGGAGGGCTGAACCGGCAGGCCGGGGAGGGGCGTCCGGTGGCTACGCTGCCCCTCATGAGCACCTCTCCTGACTACGCCGCCTACATCGCCTCCCTGCCCCGTGTCCTGGCCGCTGCGGCCGTGCTGTTCCGGGACGGCGCCGGCCGAGTGCTGCTGGTCGAGCCCAACTACCGGGAGGGCTGGGCGCTGCCCGGCGGCACCGTCGAGTCCGACGACGGGGAGAGCCCGCGGCAGGGTGCGCGGCGCGAGACGCTGGAGGAGATCGGCCTGGACCGCGAGCCCGGGCGGTTGCTGGCGGTGGACTGGGTGCCCGGCGCGGACCGCCCGCCGCTGGTGGCGTACCTGTACGACGGCGGGGTGCTCGGCGAGGAGGACCTGAAGGCGATCCGCTTGCAGGAGGAGGAGCTGCTGTCCTGGCGTACGGTCCCCCGCGAGGAGCTGACGGCGTACCTGCCCGGCGCCCTCGGCCGGCGCGTCCTGGCCGCCCTCGACGTCCTGGCGGAGGGCTCGGGTCCGGCGGAACTGGAGAACGGCCGGCGGGTCTTCTGACCGGTGACGGCTGCCGCCGCGCCATTTCCGCTCGCCGCCGCGCGATATCCGCTCGCCGCCGCCGGGGATCCGGCCTACTCTCGCCGGCATGGCCAAGCCGCTCGTCGCCCTGCTCACCGGGGCCGGTGTGTCCACCGACTCCGGGATCCCCGACTACCGCGGGCCGAACGGGCTGTGGCGCAGGGATCCCGAGGCCGAGAAGCTCGTGACCTACGCGTACTACATGGGCGATCCGGAGATCCGGCGGCGGTCGTGGCGGATGCGGTGGGAGACCGGGGCCCTCGGCGCCGAGCCGAACGCCGCGCACCGGGCCGTCGCGGAGCTGGAGCGGTCCGGGGTGCCGGTGCGGGTGATCACGCAGAACGTGGACGGGCTGCACCAGCTCGCCGGGATGCCCGCCCGCAAGGTCCTCGAACTGCACGGCACGGCACGGGAGTTCGTGTGCACCGCCTGCCATGCGCGGGGGCCGATGGAGGAGGCCCTGGGCCGGGTCGAGGCCGGGGAGGCCGACCCGCCGTGCGCGCGGTGCGGCGGGATCCTGAAGCCGGCCACGGTGATGTTCGGCGAGCGCCTGGACCCCGTGGTGCTCGGTGAGGCGGCCGCCGTCGCCAAGGCGTGCCAGGTCTTCGTCGCCGCCGGCAGCAGCCTGCAGGTGCAGCCCGCCGCCGGGCTCGCCGGTGTCGCCGCCGACCACGGCGCACGGCTGATCGTCGTCAACGCCGAGCCCACGCCCTACGACGAGCTGGCCGACGAGGTCGTCCGCGACCCCATCGGCACGGCCCTGCCGGCGCTGCTGCGCGGGCTCGCGGCGGGGTAGCGCCGCGGGTCAGAACAGGGCCGCTCCCCGTTCGAAGTCCAGCAGGCGCTGCTTGCGCTCCAGGCCGCCCCCGTAGCCCGTGAGGCTGCCGTCGGCACCGATCACGCGGTGGCAGGGGACGATGATGCCCAGGGGGTTGCGGCCGTTGGCGAGGCCGACCGCGCGGGAGGCGGTGGGGGCGCCCAGGGCCAGGGCCAGTTGCCCGTAGGTGCGCGTCTCGCCGTAGGGGATGCGGCGCAGTGCGTCCCAGACCCGGCGCTGGAACGGGGTGCCGTTCAGCCGCGTCTCGACGGTGAACTCCTGGAGCTCTCCGGCGAAGTAGGCCGTCAGCTCCTCCTCGGCCCGCGCGAAGAGGGTGTCGTCGCGGGTGCCGAAGGTCTCCTGGGGCGGGCGGTGGCGCTGGTCGGTCATGTAGAGGCCGCACAGGACGCCGTCCTCGGCGACGAGGGTGAGGGCTCCGTAGGGGCTGTCGGTCACGGTGTGCTGCTTCATGGACGTCCTTGTGCGGGGAGGAAGTTGATCGGGTGGCTGTCGGTCGCCCAGAGGTACTGGACGGCGTAGGCGCGCCAGGGGCGCCAGGCCGCCGCGCGGGCGGTGAGCGCCGCGGGCGTGGACGGCAGGCCCAGCTCGCGGGCGGCGCGGCGCACGCCGAGGTCGGTGGGGAGGAAGGCGTCGGGGTCGCCGAGGGCGCGCATGGCGATGACGTCGGCCGTCCAGGGGCCGAAGCCGGGCAGGGCGAGGAGCCGGTCGCGGGTCCGCGGCCAGTCGCTCTCCACGCCGAGGCCCAGGTCCTGGCCGGCGAGGGCGCGGACCAGGGTCGTGAGGGTGGTGCGGCGGGCGCGGGGCAGCGCGAGTGTCTCCGGGTCGAGCTCCGCCAGGGCCCGGGGGTCGGGGAAGAGGTGGGTGAGGCCGCCCTCGGGATCGTCGACGGGTTCACCGTGCGCGCCGACCAGCCGGGCGGCGTGGGTGCGGGCGGCGGCGGTGGACACCTGCTGGCCGAGCACGGCCCGGACGGAGAACTCCGCCTCGTCCACCGTGCGGGGGACGCGCCGCCCGGGGGCCTTGTCCACCAGCGGTGCGAGGACCGGGTCGGTGCGCAGCTGGTCGTCGATCGCGACGGGGTCGGCGTCCAGGTCGAGCAGCCGGCGGCAGCGGCTGATGGCGACGGGGAGGTCGCGCAGGTCGCCGAGGGTGAGGCGGCAGGCGATGTGGTCGGGGGCGGGGGCGAGGGCGGCGATGCCGTGGCCGTAGGGCAGGCGCAGGGTGCGGCGGTAGGAGCCGTCGCGCCACTCCTCCACTCCGGGCACGGCCGTGGCGGCGAGATGGCCGAAGAGGTTGTCGGGGTTGAGCGGGGCGCGGAACGGCAGCCGGAGGGACAGCGCCCCCGGGGCGCTCGCGCCCTGCCGCTTCGGGCTGCGGGCGCGCAGGTCGCTCGGTGCGAGGGCGAAGACCTCACGGACCGTGTCGTTGAAGGTGCGGATCGAGGCGAAACCGGCGGCGAAGGCGATCTGCGCCATGGGCAGGGCCGTCGTCTCGATGAGCAGCCGGGCCGTCTGGGCGCGCTGGGCGCGGGCGAGCGCCAGGGGGCCGGCGCCCAGTTCGGCCAGGAGCTGGCGCTCGACCTGCCGGGCGCTGTAGCCGAGGCGGGCGGCGAGGCCGGGTACGCCCTCGCGGTCGACGACGCCGTCGGCGATCAGCCGCATGGCCCGGGCCACGAGGTCGGCCCGCAGGTTCCACTCCGGCGAGCCGGGGCTGGTGTCGGGCCGGCAGCGCTTGCAGGCCCGGAAGCCGGCCTGCTGGCAGGCCGCGGCGCTGGGGTGGAAGACCATGTTCTCGGGCTTGGGCGGCACCACCGGGCAGCTGGGCCGGCAGTAGATGCCGGTGGTCAGGACGGCCGTGAAGAACCAGCCGTCGAAGCGCGCGTCCTTCGACCGCACGGCGCGCACGCAGCGCTCGGTGTCGGTGTGCATCCCCATCCGCATGCCTCCAGCATCCGCCACCGGGGCGGGCGGTCGCTGGCGAGAATCCGACATCGAGGCGCGGACGCGGGCGACCGGAGCGGGACAGATGACGATTCATTCATGTGTTCGTGCGGGGCCGGTACGATGGCGTCATGGGTCATGGAGCCGTCACCCCTGTGCAGGACGCCGGTGAGCGCGTACGCCTCGACGCGGACAACGTCGCGAAGGTCGCCACCACCCTCCAGGCCCTGTCCACGCCCTCCCGGCTGCTGATCCTGGCCCGGCTGCGCGAGGGTCCGCTGCCCGCGACGGAGCTGGCCGCCGAGGTCGGCATGGAGCAGTCGGCCTGTTCGCACCAGCTGCGGCTGCTGCGCAACCTGGGCCTGGTCGTCGGCGAGCGCCGGGGCCGTTCGGTGGTGTACGCGCTGCACGACCACCACGTCGCCGAGCTGCTCGACCAGGCCGTGTACCACGTCGAGCACCTGCGCCTGGGCCTCAGCGACACCGCCGGGTGAGCGGCGCCGCCGGGCCCGGCGGCGGTCCTAGTCGGTGGCGGTGGGCCGACGCGAGAGGCGCGTCGCCTCGTTCGGGCGCGTCAGCGGACGCAGCCGGTAGGTGTAGGCGTAGTCGCGGTCGGCGAACAGCTTGAACTCGTCGTGGGTGTGCGCGCCCCAGCTGTCGTCGCCGCCGACGCCCATCTGGCGGTGGTTGACCCGCAGCACCACCGCGTCCCGGGGCGTGAGCTGGTAGTCGTGGCGGACGCCCACCGAGAGGTCCTCGGGGGTGAAGTGGGAGGCGTTGACCTCCACCAGCGGTTCACCGCACACCAGCAGCCCCCGGCCGCTCCCGTCGGTCAGCGCGGCCCAGCGGACGTCGGTCCTGTTGCCGTTCTCCTGCGGTCGCAGATAGGGCGACCACTGCCCCGGGACGGTGCCCGAGTACAGACCCACGTCGGTGGCGTCGTGGCGGTCCCACATGTTCTCCTCGGGTCCCCGGCCGTAGTAGTGCAGCCGGTCGAGCCGGCGCGGCAGGAACAGCAGGGTGCCGACCTCGGGGATGTAGGGCAGGTCCGGCGAGCCGGGGCGCAGGGTGCTGTCGACCCGGATCTCGCCGTTGCCGAAGACGGTGTACGTCGTGCCGAACGCGGACTCGGTGGCGGTGGGCAGGGTGCCGGTGACGGTGACCTCGACGGCCCGGCCGTCCAGGGTCCGCACCCGGACGTCGGTCACCTTCCGCCGCGCTCCGGCGTCGCGCCAGGTCTGGTTGCGGGTGTGCTGGCCGTTGCCCCGGTCGTTGTCGGTGGGCGCCCGCCAGAAGTTCGGCACGGGCCCGGAGGTGAGGAGCCGTTGCCCGCCCGCCTCGTAGGAGGTGAGGGTGCCGGTGGCCTTGTCGACGGTGAGCGAGAATCCCCGGCCCGTCACCGTGAGGGTCCGCTCCCCGTCCGTGTGCCGCAGGGTGGGCACGCTTCGCAGGGGCACGGGCCGTACGGCCGGGGTGTCCACGTCGAGGGCGAGCTGGCGCTTGGCCACCTCGAACCCGGCCCTCGCCCACGGGGTGCGCTCCCTGAGGGCGAAGGAGAGCCGGAGGAAGTACTCCGTGCCCGGCTCGGGCTTCGCCGGCAGCCGCACCGGCACCGTGACGTCCTTGCTGCTCAGCGGGGCGACGTCCAGCTGCTCGCCGGTCAGCCGCCCCCGCCGCACGACCTCGCCGTCGGCGATCAGCTCCCAACGCCCGTCGAACTCGCGGAGGTTGGTGAATAGGTACTCGTTGGTGAGCGTGACGGCACCGGGACCGCCCCGGGCCTTCTCGACGCCGATCGCCTGGTAGACCTGCTTGACCTCGGCCGACTTGCCGGTGAGGCCGCGGTCGGCGGTGACGATGCCGTCGCCGGAGAACGCACCGTCGTTGGGGTTGTCGCCCCAGTCGCCGCCGTAGGCGTAGAAGGTCTTGTCGCGCGGGCGCTTCTCGGTGAGGCCGGCGGTGGCGGCGTCGAACCAGAACCGCACGCCCTCGTCGTCCGGCGTCCGGGTGTCCGAGGCCAGCTCGGCGGCGCTCAGTGCCCGGGCGTACACGCGGGCCCGCCGGACGGTGCCGCTGAACTCCCGGGTCGGGTTGTCGACGTCGGTGGCCAGGGACAGAGACGCGGTGTTGTTCGCGGGGCGCCGGGTGGTGGTCCTGGTGCCGCGCACCCGGCCGTCGACGTACAGGGTGAGGGTGCCGGCGTCCGCGTCGAAGACTCCGGCGACGTGGTGCTCGCTGCCCGTCCAGTCATCGGGCAGCGCCCAGCTCGCGGTGATCCACTGGCCGCCGCCGTGGATGAAGAACTCCAGGGTCCGGTCCGTCTGTTTGAGGGCGTACTGGGTGTCCCCCTTGGCGAGGACGGGCTGGTGATAGCCCGTCACGTGCGGGGTGATCCACGCCTCCAGCGTCAGGGAGCCGGTGAGGTCCAGGCCGGGATCGCGGGGGAAGACCGTGCCGCCGGACACGCCCTCGGCGCGGTCGAAGGTGCCGGCCGGGGCCATGATCTCGCCGCGCAGGCGGCCCGGGCCGGACTCGGTCAGCAGCTTGCGCGCCGGGGTGGGCCAGCGCAGCGCCTGGTCGACGAAGTCCCAGATCCAGCCACCCTGGAGCACGTCGTGGCGGCGGACGACGTCCCAGTACTTCCTGAAGTTGCCGTTGGAGTTCCCCATGCCGTGGGAGTACTCGATCATCACGTACGGCCGGGTGTCGCTCGGGTCCAGGGCGCGCTGCTCGACGCGCTGCGGGCTGTCGTACATCTCGGAGCGGATGTCGCTGATGCCGGGGCGGTCGTCGCCCTCGTACTGGATGACACGGGTGGGGTCGTAGGAGCGGATCCAGTCGTGCATGGCGTTGAAGGTGGTGCCGCCGCCCGCCTCGTTGCCGAGGGACCAGATGACCACCGAGGCGTGGTTCTTGTCCCGGTGGACCATGTTCTGCGCGCGCACCACGCACGCCTCGGTCCACTCGGGGTGGCCGCTGCCCGGGAACCGGTCGCGGATGCCGTGGGTCTCCAGGTTGGTCTCGCCGACGAGGTACAGGCCGTACTCGTCGGCGAGTTCGAGCCACAGCGGGTTGTTGGGGTAGTGCGAGGTGCGGACGCTGTTGATGTTGAGGCGCTTGATGATCCCGATGTCCTCGACCATCTGGGCGCGGGTGAGCGCCGAGCCGGTGACGGGGTGCATCTCGTGCCGGTTGGTGCCGCGGAAGGAGACCGGCTTGCCGTTGATGCGCATCAGGCCGTCCTTCAGCGCGAACTCGCGCAGGCCGACCCGGTGCGAGAGGGTCTCGATCACCTGCCCGGACGGGTCGCGCAGCCGCAGCACGGCGGTGTAGAGGTAGGGGTGCTCGGCCGACCAGAGCTTCGGTGCCGGGACGGCGCGGGACACCCGCACGGTCGCCTCGTCGCCGTCCGGCACGTCGACGGTCCCGTTCAGGGGCCGGGTCCAGACCGCGTGGCCCCGGGCGTCGTACAGCTGGGTCTCGACGGTGTGGCGGCCGCCGCCCCGGCCGCCGTAGTCGCGCACGTGCGCGGTGAGCTCCAGCCCGGCGGAGGTGTGGTCGTCGCCGAGCGGGGTGTCGAGCTTGAAGTCGCGCAGGTGCACGTCGGGTGTGGAGTACAGGTGGACCGAGCGGAAGATGCCGCTCAGCCGGATCATGTCCTGGTCCTCCAGCCAGTCCGCGTCGGAGTAGCGGTACACCTCGACGGCGATCCGGTTCGTGCCCGGCTGGAGGTGGCGGGTGATGTCGTACTCGGCGGAGGTGTAGGAGTCCTCGTGGTAGCCCACGAGCCGGCCGTTGATCCAGACGTAGTGGGCGGACTTGACCCCCTCGAAGTGCAGGAAGGTGCGCCGGCCGCGCCAGTCGCGGGGCACGGTGAAGGTGCGGCGGTACTGGCCGACGGGGTTGCGGCGGGTGGGGGCGGCGGGCGGCTGGGCGTTCTCGCCGCCGCCGTTGGGACCCCACCAGGGGTAGGTGATGTTGACGTAGATCGGGACGTCGTAGCCGTGCAGCTGCCAGGCGGAGGGCACGGGGACGGTGTCCCAGCCGGAGTCGTCGAGGTCGGTGCGGTGGAAGTCCGGGTCGCGGTCCTCGGGCCGGTCGGCATAGGCGAACTTCCAGGTGCCGTCCAGGCTGAGCCGGTACGGCGAGCGCTCGCGGTCGCCCGCCAGGGCCTGGCCGAGGTCGGCGTAGGGCATCAGCGTGGTGTGCGGCGGTTCGGTGCCGATCCGGTAGGTGGCGAGGGAGTCGTTCCACTCCGGTGGGCCGTCCGCGGCGGGGCTCCGGCCGGCCGCGGACGCCGCGGCCGGTGAAGCGGACAGGGCGAGCGCGCCGAGGACGGCGGCGCCTCCTTCAAGCAGGCGGCGCCGGCTGACGACGGGCCGGTCGGCGGGGGACGGGAGCGGGTGCGGCATGACCGTGGCCTTCCTCGGTGCGACAGGGTGCACGGACTGAGGGCATGTCAGCGGCGGACCCAACTCTCCCTGGGTACGGGGTGTTTCCGTCGGGGCGCGGGCAACTGACGGTGACGGAGCAACTGCTGAGCAGGCACACCCTAGGACTCGAACAGAAACGAAGCAATGACCCCGTCGGACTCTGTTCGGTCCTGGTGGTTCCGCACCGGGCCCGCCCCGCCACCGACCGTGGTGCCGGATGCCGGGGGCCGTGGGCCCGGGGGCCGTGGGGCGGGAGCCCGGGAGCCGTGGGGGCGGAAGCCCGGAGCCGTGGGCTCGGGGGCCGTGGGGCGGGAGCCCGGGAGCCGTGGGGCGGGAGCCCGGGGGCCGTGGGGGCGGGAGCCCGGAGCCGTGAGCTCGGAGGCCGTGGGGCAGGAGCCCTGGAGCCGTGGTGGCGGGAGCCCGGAGCCGTGGGCCCGGGGCCGTGGGGCAGGAGCCCTGGAGCCGTGGGGCGGAAGCCCGGCGCCGTGAGCCCGGGGCCGTGGGGCAGCAGCCCGAGAGCTGTGGGGCGGAAGCCCGGAGCCGTGGGCCCGGGGCCGTGGGGCGGAAGCCCGGAGCCACGGGCCCGGGGGGGGGCCGTGGGGCCGGGGGACCGATCTGCCGGCATGCCACCCGTCGGCTCCCGCGCGAGGCGTCGGCAATTTGTCATTTCGACGCGACAGTGTCACCGCCGCGAACGTAATGTGACCTCATCGGACAGCCTGTGCATCGGATCTTTGGCCGGACCTTTTGCCGCGCCGGAAGGAGCGGCTCGCATGAACGGGTATGCGCCCTCGGATCGCGGTGCCGTCACGGCCGCGCCCGGCGGGCTGCTGGACCTGCTGAAGGTCGCGGCCGTGGTGCTGGACGGCGACGGCTACATCGCCCTGTGGAGCCCCGAGATCGAGCAGCTGCTCGGCTGGACCGCCGCCGAGGCCCTGCGCCGGCGCGCGGACACCCTGCTCGTCGCCCCGGCCGACCGGGCCCGCGGCAGGGAACTGTTCGCCCAGGTCAGCTCGGGCGACCGCTGGGCCGGTGTCTTCCCGCTGCGGCACCGCGACGGCACGGAACGCGCCGTGGAGTTCCGCACGATGCGTCTCTTCGACAGCGAGGGGCGGCCCCACCTGCTGGGCCTGGCCACGGACGCCTCGACCGTACGGCAGGTCGAGCGGGACCTGGCCCTCTCGCACAGTCTCGTCAACCAGACGCCCCTCGGCATCGCGGTCTTCGACAACGAGCTGCGCTGGGTCGGCGTCAATCCCGCCCTGGAGCGGATCAACGGCCTGCCCGAGGAGGCCCTGCTGGGCCGCCGGATCCGCGAGGTGCTGCCCGGCCTGGACGTGGAGACCATCGAGGGGCGGATGCGGCACGTCCTGGAGACCGGCCGGCCCCTGCTCGACCAGCAGACCGTCGGCCGCACCCCGGCGGACACCGAGGACCGGGCCTACTCGGAGTCGTACCACCGCATCGAGGACACCGACGGCCGGGTGCTCGGACTGGCGGTGGCCGTGCTGGACGTGACCGAGCGGCAGCAGGCCGCCGCCGAGGTGGCCCAGGCGCGCCAGCACCTGTCGGTCGTCGCCGACGCGGGCGCGCGGATCGGCACCACCCTCGATCTGCAGCAGACCGCGCGGGAACTGGCCGGTGTCGTCGTGCCGCAGCTGGCGGACCTCGCGGCCGTGGACGTCCTGGAGTCGGTCGTGGCCCACGGCACCATCACCCCCGTGACGGGCGGCGCGCCCGCCGAGTTCCGGGCGCTGGCCGTCGCCGCCGGCTACCCGACCGACGCCATCCACGCCGCCGACCCGGTGGGCGAGCTGGCCACCTACGGCGCCTCGCGGGTCATCACCCAGTGCGTGCGCAGTGCCCGGCCGGTCCTGGTCGAGCACGTGGACGACCGGATGCTCGGCCGTCTCGCCCGCGACGCCGGGGCGGCGCGGGCCCTGCGCGAGGCGGGGGCCCACACCTATCTGGCGCTGCCGCTCGTGGCCCGGGGCAAGGTGCTCGGCACGCTCTCGCTGTACCGCACGGTCAACGAGCGCCCCTTCGACGAGCGCGACCAGGTGCTCGCGTCCGAGCTCGCCGCCCGCGCCGCCATCTGCATCGACAACGCCCGCCTCTACGGCCGGGAGCGCGGCACCGCCCTGACCCTGCAGCGCAGCCTGCTGCCGAGCACGCCCGCGCAGCGCGAGGGCCTCGACATCGCGGCCCGCTACCGCCCGGCCCTCAGCGAGGTCGGCGGCGACTGGTACGACGTGCTGCCGCTCGGGCCCGGGCGCACCGGTCTGGTCGTCGGCGACGTCATGGGCAAGGGCGTGCAGGCCGCCGCGATCATGGGCCAGCTGAGCACGGCGACGCGGGCGCTGGCCCGCCTGGACCTGCCGCCCGCCGAGCTGCTGCGCCACCTCGACGACATCGCCGGCTCGCTCGGCGACGCGATCGCGACCTGCGTGTACGCCGTGTGCGACCTGGAGCGCGGGGTGTGCGAGCTGTCCAGCGCCGGGCACCTGCCGCCGGTGCTCGGCCGGGCGGACGGCCGTGCGGAGCTCCTCGACGTGCCCGGGGGTGTGCCGCTCGGGGTGGGTGGCGTGGACTTCGGCACCCTGGAGGTGGAGCTGGCGCCGGGCTCGCTGCTCGCCCTGTACACCGACGGGCTGGTCGAGAAGCGCGGCGAGCCGATCGACACCGGTCTCGGCACGCTGACGCGTGCGCTGAGCGGCACGGGTCCCAGCCTGCAACGCACCAGCGACGGGCTCCTCGGCGCGCTGAGTCCGGAGCCCGACGACGACGTGGCGCTGCTTCTGGTGCGCAGGCGCGTCTGACACACCCGCCGCGCCGGCGCCCGCACCGGCGTACGGGCTTACGGGAACGCGCGGGCCGTCCCGGCCCGCGCGCCCGCCGGATCACCACCGGGCGGTCAGAAGTCGCTCTTCTTCGTGGTGCACAGGGCCCAGATGACGAACGCCGACATCGCGATCATCACCACGGACCACACCGGGTAGGACGGCAGCGAGACGAAGTTGGCGATGATGACGAGCGCGGCGATGCCGACACCGACCACGCGTGCCCAGGTCGACGCCTGGAACAGCCCGAGGCTGACCAGCACGGCGACCACGCCCAGGATCAGGTGGATCCAGCCCCAGCCGGTGAGGTCGAACGCGAACACGTAGTTGGGGGTCGACACGAACACCTCGTCCTCGGCGATCGCCGCGATGCCGCGCATGATGCCCAGGATCCCGGCGATCATCAGCATCACGGCCGCGAAGACCGTCAGGCCGGCGGCAGCGCCTCGCTTGGCACGCGACGGCGCGTGCGTGGGGTGTGTGGCGGTCATCCTGACTCCTCGTTTCTGCTGGGTCCGGCGCGCTCAGCGGCCGGAGGGGTAGGTGGCGGAGGCCGAGGCCCCCGACGGCCCGGAGCCGCTCAGCACCAGCTCCTTGGCCCGGTCGAACTCCTCGTCGGTGATGTCGCCGCGAGCGCGGATCTCGGACAGCCGGGCGAGCTCGTCGACGCTGCTGCGCCGCTCCCCGCCGCCCCTGGCGGTCTCCCGGATGTAGGTGTCCATGGCCTGCTGCTGCGCGCGGGCCCGGGCCGTCTCCCGGTGGCCCATGCCCTTGCCGCGGGCGATGACGTAGACGAACACGCCCAGGAACGGCAGGAGGATGCAGAACGCAAGCCAGCCGGCCTTCGCCCAGCCGCTCAGGTCGTCGTCCCGGAAGATGTCGAACACGACCCGGAAGAGCAGCACGAACCACATGATCCACAGGAAGACCCAGAGGATCGTCCAGAAGGCGCTGAGCAGTGGGAAGTCGTACGCCAGGTAGGTCTGTGCGGTCATGTCGCTCCTCCGTCCCGGGTGCCGCCGCGCAGCGGCTCCCCTGCGGTACCAGCGTCCGGGTGACGCGGCCCCGGCCGCCTCACCCGGGGAGGGTGATCGTGCGGCCGGAGCGCCACGGTCTCAGCCGCCCGCTGCCGGGCCGCCCGGCACGGCCGCCGCGGCCCGGCGCAGCGCCGCCCGCCAGGCGAGGGCGAGCCCCGCCTCCGCCAGCCCGAGCAGCACCAGCCACAGTCCGAGCAGCCGGGTCAGCGCCCGGGCCGACTCCGCGGGCAGCGCCAGCACCACCACCCCGGCGATCACGGCGAGCACGGCGGCACCCAGGAGGAAGCCCCGGTGGGGCAGGTCCCGCGCCGCGAGGGCGGTGTACAGCGTGAGGATCCCCGACACCAGCCACATCAGCCCGACGATCAGCGAGAGGGCGGTGATGGTCTGGAGCGGGTTGCGCAGGCACAGCACGCCGGCCAGGACGTAGAGCACGGCCAGCAGCAGGCCGGCCACGCGGTGGCCCTGCTCCTGCCGGGCGAAGATCTCCACGAACCGGAACACCCCGGCCGCCAGCAGGTACAGCCCGGCCAGGACCGCCACCACGTGCAGCGTCGCCTCGGGCCAGACCAGGAGCAGGATCCCCGGGACGAGGGTGGCGACCGCGGAGGCGAGGATCCAGGTCCAGGAGCGCCCGACCACCGCGAGCAGGTCGGCGGGGTCGGCCGGGCGGGCGGGCCCGGGTCCGGGGGCTCCCGGCCCAGAGGCTCCCGGCCCAGGGGCAACCGGACCGGGGGCTCCCGCTCCAGGGGCTCCCGCTCCAGGGGCCGCTTCCGGGCCGGTCACCGGGCCTGACGACGACGTGGTCATTGGTTCCTCCTCGGCGGGCCGGACGCACACGGGCCGTCCGGCGGACGGCACCGGCCCCTGCACCCAACCTCGCGCGGGCCGCCGGGCACCGGGTCACCCGCGGCGGGTGATCCCCTGCCGGGACGGCCGAGGTGGGCTGGAAGCGTCCGCCCGTGGATGCGCGTCCGCGCAGCCGCCGGACGGAGGCGCCGCACGAGGGCACCACGGAACGACACGACCGGAAGGGACGAGATGGCGGATTCGGCGCTTCACCGGTCCGGGGCCCGGAGCGGCACGGGGACGGGGGGCGGGGCGACCCGGCCCGGGCCGGACGAGGAGGCCGGGCGGCGCCCGGGGCCCCGGCGGCGCGCTTCGGCCGCCGCCCTCGTGCGGACCGTCCTCATCGCCGCCGGACTCGTCACCGTCTACTACGTGCTCCCCCTGGACGGGCGCAGCTCCCCCGGCGCCTCGGCCGTGCTCGCGTGCGGGCTGCTGCTCGTGGTGCTGGTCTTCTGGTGGGAGGTGCGGGCCATCCTGGAGTCGCCCTACCCGCGGCTGAAGGCCATCGAGGCCCTCGGCACGACGCTGGCGCTGTTCCTCCTGCTCTTCGCGGGTGCCTACTTCCTGCTGGAGCACTCCACGCCGGGCTCGTTCAGCGAGCCGCTGACCAAGACGGACTCCCTGTACTTCACGCTCACCACGTTCACCACCGTCGGCTACGGCGACATCGCCGCCCGCTCCCAGGCCGGGCGGGTCCTGACCATGGTGCAGATGGCGGGCGGACTGCTGCTGGTGGGCGTGGCCGCGAAGATCCTCGCCGGTGCCGTGCAGGCGTCGCTGCGCCGGCAGGGCCGGGAGCCGGCGGACGACTTCCCCCGCGACCGGAGGGCAGAACCGTGACCGTACCGAGCCCGTCCGCCTCCTACGCGACGCCGGCCGAGCGGGCCGCCGAGGGACGCGCCGCACGGCGACGCCGTCCGCGGTCCTCGCACGCCCGGTTCGAGCCCGGGCCCGGGCGGTTCGACCCGGTCGAGGTGGTGGAGCGCCAGTCGGCCACGCGCGTACCCGAGCTGGTGCCGATCCGCTACGGCCGCATGCTCGAGTCGCCCTTCCGCTTCTACCGGGGTGCCGCGGCCGTCATGGCCGCCGACCTCGGCGCGGCACCGGACACCGGGCTGCGCGTGCAGCTGTGCGGGGACGCCCACCTGCTGAACTTCCGGCTGCTGGCCTCGCCGGAGCGCCGTCTGGTCTTCGACATCAACGACTTCGACGAGACGCTGGCCGGGCCCTTCGAATGGGACGTCAAACGGCTCGCCACGAGTTTCGCCATCGCGGGCCGGGCGAACGGCTTCCGGACGAAGGAGCAGGACGGCGTGGTGGCGACGTGCGTGTCCGCCTACCGCGCGCGGATGCGGGAGTTCGCCGGCATGCGCAACCTGGACGTCTGGTACGCCCAGGACGACGCCGACCACGTGCGGGAGCTGCTGGCCGCGTCGATGACCCGGCGGGCCCGGCGCCGCACCGCCGAGGCGGCGGCGAAGGCCCGGACCCGCACCCACCTGCAGGCCTTCGCGAAACTGACCGCCGCCACCCCCGAGGGGCGGGTCATCGCTCCCGACCCGCCGCTGATCACACCGTTGCGGGATCTCGTCGGCGGGTCCTCGCCGCACGAGCAGGAGGAGGAGCTGCGCGCGGTCCTGGAGGGCTACGTCCGCACCCTGTCGTCGGAGCGGCGGCACCTGTTGCGCCGCTACCGGATGGTGGACATCGCCCGCAAGGTGGTGGGGGTCGGCAGTGTCGGCACCCGCTGCTGGATCGTCCTGCTGCTCGGCCGGGACGACGACGACCCGCTGCTGCTCCAGGCCAAGGAGGCACAGGAGTCGGTGCTGGCCGCCCACACCGGCGGGGCCCACTACGACAACGAGGGCCGGCGGGTGGTGGCCGGGCAGCGGCTGATCCAGACCACCAGCGACATCCTGCTCGGCTGGACGCACGCCGTCGGACTCGACGGGCGCGAGCGGGACTTCTACGTACGGCAACTGCGCGACTGGAAGGGCATCGCGCGGCCGGAGACCATGGACCCCGGCCTGCTGCGGCTGTTCGCGCGGCTGTGCGGGGCGAGCCTGGCCCGGGCCCACGCCCGCTCGGGCGACCCCGTCGCCATCGCCGCGTACCTCGGGGGCAGCGACCGTTTCGACCGCGCCCTGACCGCGTTCGCACAGTCCTACGCCGACCGCAACGAGCGGGACTTCGAGGCGCTCGGCGCCGCGGCCCGCTCTGGCCGCATCCGCACGGCGGCGCTCTGACCGCCCGGGCACCGGCGCAGCCGCCCGCTCCCCCCGGCCGTCGCCCACCGGCACGCGGGGCTCGGCGGCGGACAGCAGGTGCCACTGCCGTGCACACGGCTCCTCCACGGGGAGAGCGAGGGCGGCCCAAGGCGACGGTGACGCGTCCGCGCTGCCGTATTGCGGCAGGACTTCGGGCGGGGGCCCGCTCACCGCCCGACCCCGGCGCGGCCCGCTCCGGCCGCATCCGCACGGCGGCACTCTGACCGCCCGGGCACCGGCGCAGCCGCCCGCTCCTCCCGACCGCCGTCCACCGATACACAGGGCTCGGCGGCGAACAGCAGGTCCCGCTGCCGTGCCCACGGCTCCTCCACGGGGCCGACCGAGGGCGGCCCGCGGTGCCGTGTTGCGGCCGGGCCTCCGGCAGGGCGCGCTTCACCCCGCCCCCACGGCCCGGTCCGGCCGCGCAACCACCCGTCACGGGCGATGCGGCCGTGCGCGGGGCCTTGGTTGGCTGGGGTCACGCGCTCGGGCACCCGGCGCGCCGCCGTCGCCATCCGCAGCCGAGGAGCCGCAGACCCGGGAGCGTCCGGGCGGCTCGGAACGGGGGTACCGATCATGTGCCGCTGGCTCGCCTACTCCGGCACTCCCGTGCTGCTCGACGACGTGCTGTACCGGCCGGAGCACTCGCTGATCGACCAGAGCCTGCACGCACGGATGGGCGTGGAGACCACCAACGGCGACGGCTTCGGCGTCGGCTGGTACGCCTCGCACCTGAGCACGCCGGCCGTCATCCGCGACACGGGCCCGGCCTGGAGCAACCGCAACCTGCGGGAGATCTCCGACCACGTCCGCTCCTCGCTGTTCTTCGCCCATGTCCGCGCCTCCACGGGGACCGCGGTGCAGCAGACCAACTGCCACCCCTTCCGCCACGCGCGCTGGATGTGGATGCACAACGGTGCGATCACCGGCTTCTCAGAACTGCGCCGGGATCTCATGATGAGCGTCGACCCGGCCCTGTTCCCGTCATTGGAGGGCACGACCGACTCCGAGGTGATGTTCCACCTGGCCCTCACGCTGGGTCTCGACCGCGATCCCCCGGGCGCGGTGGCCCGGATGACCGGGCTCGTCGAGCGGCTCGGGCGGGAGCACGGCGTGGCGGAGCCGCTGCAGATGACCATCGCGGTCACCGACGGCGAACGCATCTGGTTCTTCCGCTACTCCAGCGGCGGCGACTCCCGTTCCCTGTACTACAGCAGCCGGGTGGAGGACATCCGGGCCCTGCACCCCGATCTGGCGTTCCTGCGCCACCTCTCCGACGAGACGCGGCTGGTCGTCTCGGAGCCGCTGGGCGATCTGCCGGGCGTGTGGAACGCCGTGCCGGAGAGCAGTTACGGCGTCGTCCAGCCCGGGCATCACATGTTGCGGCACTTCGAGCCCCAGCCCGCGTGAGCCGGTGCGGCGGGGCTGTCAGCCCAGTCGCGCGGCGAACGCCGCGTACGCCCGCTCGTCGAAGAGCACGAACTCGACCTTCTCGACGGCCGCGTCGGCAGCTCGCACGGTGTCGACCGCGATGCGGGCGCCGTCGTCCATGGGCCAGCCGTAGATCCCGGTGGAGATGGCAGGGAAGGCCACGCTGCGGGCGCCGAGTTCGTCGGCGACGCGCAGGGACTCGCGGTAGCAGGAGGCGAGCAGGGCGGAACGGTCCTCGGACGCGTCGAAGACGGGCCCGACGGTGTGGATGACCCAGTGCGCGTCCAGGTCGCCGGCGGTGGTGGCGACCGCCTGCCCGGTGGCCAGGCCCCTGCCGTACTGCGAGGCGCGCAGCCTGCGGCAGTCCTCCAGGATCGCCGGGCCGCCGCGGCGGTGGATCGCGCCGTCGACCCCTCCCCCGCCCAGCAGGGAGGAGTTGGCCGCGTTGACGACGGCGTCGACGTGCCGGCGGGTGATGTCCCCCCGGACCAGGGCGATGGTGGTCATGTCTGCCTCAGCCGCTTCCACACGGCCTTGGCCGCGTTGTGCCCCGACATGCCGTGCACACCGGGCCCCGGCGGGGTCGCCGACGAGCAGATGAACACGGCCGGGTGAGGGGTGTGGTACGGGAAGGCCGTGAGCTTCGGGCGCAGCATCAGCTGCAGGCCCGAGGCCGCCCCGGTGGCGATGTCCCCGCCCACGTAGTTGGCGTTGCGGGCGGCGAGTTCGGGCGGTCCGGCGGTGGCGCGGGCCAGCACCCGGTCGCGGAAGCCCGGGGCGAAGCGCTCCAGTTGACGTTCGACGGCGTCGGTGAGGTCCCCGGTCCAGCCGTGCGGGACGTGGCCGTACGCCCAGAAGACGTGCTTGCCCGCGGGAGCCCGGCTCGGGTCGACGACGCTCGGCTGGACGGTGATCAGGAACGGCGCGTCGGGGGCCCGGCCCTCGCGCGACGCGGCGCGCAGCGCCGCGCCGATCTCGGCGCTGCTCGCGCCGACCTGCACGGTGCCGGCGACCCGGGCCTCCGGCGCGGTCCAGGGCACCGGGCCGTCGAGCGCGTAGTCGATCTTGAACACGCCGGGCCCGTACCGGTAACCGGCGTAGTGGTCGCCGAGGCCGGCGATACGGGCCAGGGCCGTGGGCGAGGTGTCGAAGACGTACGCCCGGGCCGGGGGCAGGTCGTCGAGCCGCTTGACCTCGTAGTCGGTGTGGACACTGCCGCCGAGTTCCCTCAGGTGGCCGGCCAGGGCGTCGGAGATCGCCTGGGAACCGCCGCGGGCGACCGGCCAGCCGCGGGCGTGCGCGGCCAGGGCGAAGACCAGGCCGATGGCGCTGGTGGCGAACCCGCCCAGGGGGGCCATGACATGGGCGACGAGCCCGGCGACGAGCGCTCTGGCCGGTTCGTCGCGGAAGCGGCGCATCAGCAGGGTCGACGGGGGCAGTCCCGCGAGGCCGAAGCGGGCGAGGGTGACCGGGTCGCGGGGCAGCGCGGTCAGCGGCAGGGACATGAAGTCCCGGGCGAGCGTGTCCCACTTGGGCAGGAACGGCTCCACCAGCCTGCGGTACGTCCC
This sequence comes from Streptomyces sp. NPDC017943, assembly GCF_044328425.1. Classification (NCBI taxonomy): domain Bacteria; kingdom Bacillati; phylum Actinomycetota; class Actinomycetes; order Kitasatosporales; family Streptomycetaceae; genus Streptomyces; species Streptomyces sp. NPDC017943. The sequence goes on from NZ_JBIRHH010000005.1 coordinate 177,920, forward strand.
GGCGTCGCGCGGCCCGAAGGACGCGGCCGTCCGCCCCACCGACCGTGCGAGGACGGCCGCCGTGCCGTCCGGGAAGGGATGCGCCATCGGCAGCTCGGCGTGCAGCCACTCCAGGCCGTGACGCTCCAGGGGCAGGGCGCGGAACGCCGGGGAGTTGACGGCGAGGGGGTGCGCGGCGGCACACGGGTCGTGCCGGAAGCCGGGGAGGGTGAGCTCCTCGGTGCGGGAGCCGCCGCCCACGGTGGAGCGGGCCTCGAAGACGGCGACGGCGAAGCCGCGGCGGGCCAGTTCGACGGCTGCGGTCAGTCCGTTCGGCCCCGCACCCACCACGACGGCATCGAGCATGGACGGCACCTTGGGACCCCTTCGTCAGCCGACGGCCACTGGGGATCAGGATAGGCCCGGGGACGGACGGTCACCGGCGGCGGGGGATCTTCCGGCGGGAAACACGGCCGGGGACGGCCGGAACCGGCGCACGCGCACGCGGCGTGGCCGGGTGGGCGCGGCGCGCGACGGCTCCCGGACAGTCCCTTCCCTCCCCGCACCGGAAGGCGCGGGCGGGTCGGGCGGGCGGCCGCCGCGCTCACCCGCCGCCGGACAGCAGCTCGGCCACCCGGCGGGCGGTGGCCGCGTCCCGGGCCGCCGTGAAGGGCAGGGTGTTGCCGCCCGTGATGCGGAACGGCTCGCCGTCGCGGGTCAGATGGACGCCGCCCGCCTCTTCGACGAGCAGCAGCCCGGCCGCGTGGTCCCAGGCGGCTTCCCAGCTGAACGCCACGGCGTCGAGTTCGCCGCGGGCGACGGCCAGGTACTCCAGGCCCGCCGAGCCGCAGGGGCGCGGTGCCACCCCGTCGGTGCGCAGGGCGAGCAGGGCGTGCTTCTGCTCGTCCGTCGTGTAGTCGGGGTGGGAGGTGGCCACGGCGAGGTCCCGGCCCGGCTCGGGGGGCCCGGCGAACAGGCGCTCCCCGTCGAGCCGGGCGCCTCGGCCGCGGACGGCGGTGGCGAGCACGTCACGGGCGGGGGCGTAGGTCCAGGAGGCGAGCAGGGTGCCGCCGAGCGCCAGCGCGACCAGCGTGCAGAAGCCGGTGTCGCCGTGCACGAACTGCCGTGTCCCGTCGACCGGGTCGACGATCCAGACCGGGGCGTCGCCGCGGATCGCCTCGTAGGACGCGGGGTTGGCGTGGACCGCCTCCTCGCCGACCACGACCGAACCGGGGAGCAGGGCGGCCAGCACGTCGGTCAGGTACAGCTCGGCCCTGCGGTCGGCGTCGGTGACCAGGTCGTGCGGGCCGTTCTTCTGGTCGACCTCGTGCGCGGCGAGGCGGCGCCAGCGCGGCATGATCTCGTCGGCGGCCGCCTTCCGTACGGCCTCCTCCACGTCGGACGCGTGCTGTGCGAGAAACTCTTCGATGGTTTCGGTGCTGTCGATCACTCCCCCATCACAACACGCGGCACTGACAATCCCCACCCGCCCGGTGCACGCGGGGTGGAATCGCGATGAACAACGCGGGCCGCAGGTCAGCGGCCGACGGCGTATCCCTGCATGCCGCGCGGGTTGGCCGCGGCGGACAGCACGCCCGTGTCCGGGTCGCGTGCGACGGCGCACAGCCGGCCCTCGGACCAGGGGCCGCCGACGGTCACCTCGTGGCCGCGGTGCCTCAGTTCCGCGACGACGGCCGGATCGGTCCGGGACTCCACGGTGACGCTGCCCGGGCGCATGCCGCGCGGGAAGAACGAGCCGGGGAAGCTGTCGTTGTGCCAGTTCGGGGCGTCGATGGCGCCCTGGAGGTCGAGGCCGCCGCGCACGGGCGCGCGCAGGGCGACCGCGAGGAAGAAGTGCAGCTGCCATTGGTCCTGCTGGTCCCCGCCGGGCGTGCCGAACGCCATGACGGGCACGCCGTCGCGCAGGGCGAGGGACGGGGTCAGCGTGGTGCGGGGGCGGCGGCCCGGGGTGAGGGAGTTGGGCAGGCCCTCCTCCAGCCAGGTCATCTGCAGGCGGGTGCCGAGCGGGAAGCCCAGTTCGGGCACGACCGGGTTGGACTGGAGCCATCCGCCGCTGGGCGTGGCCGAGACCATGTTGCCCCAGCGGTCGACGACGTCGAGGTGGCAGGTGTCCCCCCGGGTGGTGCCGTCCGTGAGGATCTCCGGCTCGCCCGGCACGGGCGACGCCGGGCTCTTGGCGACGGTCGGTTCGCCGACGCCGAGGGCGTCGTAGCCCTCCTGCGCGGCGGCGGCCACGCGTGCGTGGGCGCACAGGCGCGGGGTGCGGCCGCCGGGGCTGCCGGGCCGCAGGTCGTGGTCGGCCCGTTCGCCGGCCAGCGTGCGGCGGGCCGCGTTGTACGCGTCGGACAGCAGGTCGCCGAGCGGCACGTCGGCGGCGTCCCCGTACCAGGCCTCGCGGTCGGCCATGGCCAGCTTGCAGTTCTCGATCAGCAGGTGGACGTAGTCGGCCGAGCCGTAGGGGGGCAGGGCGGGCGGGAGCAGGGCGAGCTGCTGGAGCAGGACCGGGCCCTGGCTCCAGGGGCCGGGCTTGCACACGGTCCAGCCGTTCCAGTCGTACGTCACGGGGTTCTCGTAGGACGCGGACCAGCCGGCGAGGTCGGCGGCGGTGAGGGTGCCGGTGTGGTGGTCGCCGCTGGTGTCCAGCGTGGGGCGGGCGGCCTGCCGGGCCAGGGCGTCGGCGACGAAGCCCGTGCGCCACACCTCCCGCGCGGCCTCGATGCGCGCCTCGCGGCCGCCGGCTCCGGCGGTCTCGGCGAGCAGCCGCCTCCAGGTGGCGGCGAGGGCGGGATTGCGGAAGAGCTCGCCGGGGCGCGGGGCCCGCCCGCCGGGCAGGTAGACGTCGGCGGACGAGGTCCACTCCGTCTCGAAGAGCTCGCGCACGGTCTCGACGGTCTCGCCCACGCGTTCCACGGGCGCGTGTCCGTGCTCGGCGTAGCCGATGGCGTACGTCAGCACCTCGTCGAGCGGTTTCGTGCCGTGGTCGCGCAGCAGCAGCATCCAGGCGTCGAAGGCGCCCGGCACGGCTGCGGCCAGCGGCCCGGTGCCCGGCACCAGGTCCAGCCCGAGCCCCCGGTAGTGGGCGACGGTGGCCCCGGTGGGGGCGACGCCCTGGCCGCACAGCACGCGCACCTCCCCGCCGGCCGGGGCGAGCAGGATCGGCACCTCGCCGGCCGGGCCGTTGAGGTGCGGCTCGACGACGTGCAGGACGAACGCGCCCGCCACGGCCGCGTCGTAGGCGTTGCCGCCGTCCTCCAGCACGGCCATCGCCGACTGAGAGGCGAGCCAGTGCGTGGAGGCCACCATGCCGAAGGTGCCCTGGAGGGTGGGGCGGGACGTGAACATAGGGCTGCGGTACCTCTCGTCGTCGTGGGCCACCGCTCCCCTGCCCCGCTCGCGCCGCGGCGCAAACCTCGCGGCACCGCGCGGCGCGGAGCCCGGCGCGGTGCCCCACCGGCGCCGATGTCACGGTCAATGGCCGACAGTTGGGGTAAGTCCGGATATGCGTGAAAGGAGGGCGAAGGGGCGCTTTCCGGGCTGCGCAGCGCGACCGGGCCGGTGCGAACCGTGGTGGTCCGGCCCGGGTGCCCGGTCGCCCCTTCCACGCCCCGGGCACTCGTGTGACACTGGCGTCCCCGTCCGCCGTGCGGACCCGTTCCGCACCGTCCGTCCCCCAAGAGAAGGGCGCCGTGCGTCGTGCCTTCCCTCCCCCTGCCTCTGACCCTGACGGCCCGCCTGTCGCCGGTCGTCGTGCTCGCCGCGGCGGGCTGGGCGCTGACCTCCGGGCCGCTCGCCGCCCCGCCGGCCGCCGCGCACAGACCCGTCGAGGACACGGCCCGGACGCAGACCGCCTCCACCCCGTCGACGTCTGCGGAGTCGAGGACGTACACGGCCGCTCCCGCGCCCTGTGACAGCGTTGCCAAGAAGACGGTCTCGTCGCTGGTCCCGGGCGCGAAGGCGGCCGGCAAGGAGATACCGTCCACGGACGCGCAGGTGCGCCGCACCTGTTCCTGGAACGCGCTCAAGGGCTACGACTACCGGTGGCTCGACGTCTCCTTCGAGATCCTGGCGTCGGACGAGGCGGCGGCCGGGTCCTACCGGTCGGCCACCGCCAAGCGCAGCGGCGGCGGGGACGTCCCCGGTCTGGGCGACGGGGCATACTCCGTCGTGAACCTCACCACCGAGGACAAGCAGCAGACCCGTGAGGGCGTCGTCGTCGCCCGCGCCTCCAACGCGCTGGTGACGGTCACCTACAACGGCAGCGACTTCGAGTCGAAGAAGGCGCCCGACACGGACACGATCAACAAGGGCGCCATCAAGGCCGCGAAGGAGGCGGTGGCCGCGCTGGAGGCCGGCCGGGACTGAGCGCAGCGCGCCGGCCCCGGCCGACGTGGTCAGACCGCCGTCCGCCCACGATTCCGCTGCGCCATCAGCAGCAGGTACAGCACCAGCGACGTGCCGAGTCCCACCGCCCAGCCGTAGTCCGCCAGTCCGGCCAGTGCCGGGATCGGACGGCCGTCGGCCAGCGGCTCGAAGCTCGCCCCGCCGACGGCGAGGACACCTCCGGCGGCGAAGGCCACGACGGCCCGCCAGTTCCAGCCGCCGGTGTACCAGTAGCGGCCGCCCGCGCGGTACAGGTCGGCCAGGTCGAGCCGGGAGCGGCGCAGGATCCAGTAGTCGGCGATGAGGATGCCGGCGACCGTGCCGAGCAGGCCGCCGACCAGCCCGAGCCAGGTGAAGATGTAGCCCTGCGGGTCGGAGTACAGCTTCCAGGGCAGGATCAGCACACCGAGGACGCAGGTGGCGAGGGCGCCGGCGCGGAAATTGATCCTGCGGGGCGCGATGTTGGAGAAGTCGAACGCCGGGGAGACCAGGTTGGCCGCGACGTTGACGGAGAGCGTCGCCACCAGGACGGTGACCAGCGCGAAGAGCAGGCCCGCCGTGCTGTCGGTCTTGGCGGCGAGCTGCACCGGGTCCCAGATGGCCTCGCCGTAGACGGCCTGCGAGCCCGAGGTGACCATCACCGACAGGAACGCGAAGAGGGTCATGGTGGTCGGCAGGCCGAGCGCCTGACCCCGGGTCTGCGCCTTCTGGCTCTTGCCGTAGCGGGTGAAGTCCGGGATGTTCAGCGACAGCGTGGACCAGAAGCCGATCATGCCCATCAGGGCGGGCGCGAACAGCTTCCAGAAGTCGGCGCCCCAGCCGAGCTTCGAGGGCTGGTCGAACAGCGGGCCGAAGCCGCCCGCCTTGCCGCTCATCCACCACAGCATCACGAACGCGCCGACGAGCACGAAGGGCGCCGCCCAGTTCTCGAAGCGGCGGATCGTCTCCATGCCCCGGTGGATGATGACGACTTGGAGCGCCCAGAAGATCGCGAACGACAGCCACATGGTCCAGGCGTGGCCGCCGACCTTCGCTGCGTCCGTCCAGCCGGTGCCGATGAGCTTGCCGGCCAGGAAGTAGATCGCCTCGCCGCCGATCCAGGTCTGGATGCCGAACCAGCCGCACGCCACCAGGGCCCGCACGACGGCGGGCAGGTTGGCGCCGCGGACGCCGAAGGAGGCCCGGGCGAAGACCGGGAAGGGGATGCCGTACTTCGGTCCCGCGTGGCCGGTCAGCAGCATCGGTATCAGCACGATGACGTTGGCGAGGGCGATGGTGAACACCGCCTGCTTCCAGTCCATGCCGACGGCGATGAGCCCGGAGGCAAGGGTCCATGAGGCCGTGTTGTGGGCCATGCCGACCCACAGCGCGGAGAAGTTGTACGTGGTCCAGGTGCGCTTCTCGACCGGGACCGGAAGCAGGTCCTCGTTGGCGTAGGGGCCGCTGGGCGCGGGGGTGCCCGGGGCGAACTCCACCCGGCCGTCGGCGAGGGTGAGCTGGGAGGTCGGTGGTGTGGCCGTGGGTGCGGTGTCGGTCATGGGCCAGCCCAATCGGGGAGTGGGTCGGGAGAGGCCGTGCGGGTGGCGCCCATGGGGAGTGCGCTCGGGAGCGCCCGGGCCCCCTTCCCGAGCCGCCGGGAAGGGGGGGTCGAGGGGGTGGTGGAGGTGCTCAGCCGTTGAGGGCCGGGATCACCCGTGATCCGTAGGCGTCGATCACGGATTCCTGCGCGTCGTGCATGTCGTAGACGGCGAACTGGTCCACGCCGAGGGCGCGCAGTGCCTTCAGCTTCTCGATGTGCCGGTCGACCGGGCCGATCAGGCAGAACCGGTCGACGATCTCGTCGGGCACGAACCTGGTGTCCGGGTTGTCGGCGCGCCCGTGGTGGGAGTAGTCGTAGCCCTCGCGGGCCTTGATGTAGTCGGTGAGCTCGTCGGGGACGGCGGCGGAGTGCTCGCCGTACTTGGCCACGAGGTCGGCGACGTGGTTGCCGACCATGCCGCCGAACCACCGGCACTGCTCACGGGCGTGGGCGAGTGCCTCGGGCGAGTCGTCCTCGGTGACGTACGCCGGGGCGGCCACGCAGACGGTCACCTCGGCGGGGTCGCGCCCGGCCGCGACGGCGGCGTCCTTCACGGCCTTGACCATGTACTCGGTGAGGTAGAGGTCGGCCAGCTGGAGGATGAAGCCGTCGGCCTCCTCGCCGGTCATCTTCAGCGCCTTGGGGCCGTACGCGGCCATCCACACGGGCAGTTCGGCATCCGGCTTGATCCACGGGAAGCGGACGACGGTGCCGCCGCCGAGGTCGGCCTCCCGTCCGCCGGCGAGGTCCCGGATGACCTTCATGGCCTCGCTGATCCGGGCCAGGGTGTTGGGCTTGCGGCCGGCCACCCGCATCGCCGAGTCGCCGCGGCCGATGCCGCAGACCGTGCGGTTGCCGAACATGTCGTTGAGCGTGGCGAAGGTGGAGGCGGTGACCTCCCAGGTGCGGGTGCCCGGGTTGGTCACCATCGGGCCGACCTTCAGCTTCGTGGTGTTGGCCAGGATCTGGCTGTAGATCACGAACGGCTCCTGCCACAGCACGGCGGAGTCGAAGGTCCAGCCGTACGAGAAGCCGTTGCGTTCCGCCCGCTTCATCAGGCTGATCACCCGCGAGGCCGGCGGGTCGGCCTGCAGGACGAGTCCGAAGTCCATCCGCACCACTCCTAGTTGAGGTACTGACAGGTGGATCGCGGGGTGAACACGCCGTGCCCGGCACGGCCGGTGTACTCCCGCTCGGTGATGACGGGTTCGCCGCGCGAGAGGACCGTCTCGACCCGGCCGGTGACCCGCCGGCCCTCGTACGCCGAGTAGTCGACGTTCATGTGGTGCGTCTCGGCGGAGACGATCTGCTCGGCGTGCGGGTCGTAGACGACCACGTCGGCGTCGGCGCCCGGCGCGATGGTGCCCTTCTTCGGGTAGAGGCCGAACATCCGGGCCGGGGTCGCGCAGGCGATCTCGATCCAGCGGCGGCGCGAGATGTGCCCGTCGACGACGGCCTGGTGGAGCAGGTCCATGCGGTTCTCCACGCCCGGCAGGCCGTTGGGGATCTTGGAGAAGTCGCCGCGGCCGAGTTCCTTCTGGCCGACGAAGCAGAAGGGGCAGTGGTCGGTGGAGACGACCTGGAGGTCGTTCGTGCGCAGTCCCCGCCACAGGGCCGCCTGGTGCTCCTTCGGCCTGAGGGGCGTGCTGCACACGTACTTGGCGCCCTCGAAGTCCGGCTCGGCGAGGTTGTCGGTGGACAGGAACAGGTACTGGGGGCAGGTCTCGCCGAAGACGTTCAGCCCCTCGTCGCGGGCCCGGGCCAGTTCGGCCACCGCCTCCGTCGCCGAGACGTGCACGACGTACAGCGGCGCGCCGGCGACCTGGGCCAGCCGGATGGCCCGGTGGGTGGCCTCGGCCTCCAGCAGGGCCTTGCGGACCTCGCCGTGGTAACGCGGGTCCGTCTCGCCGCGGGCCAGGGCCTGTTCCACCAGGACGTCGATCGCGATGCCGTTCTCGGCGTGCATCATGATCAGACCGCCGTTGTCGGCGGAGCGCTGCATGGCGCGCAGGATCTGGCCGTCGTCGCTGTAGAAGACGCCCGGGTAGGCCATGAACTGCTTGAAGGAGGTGATGCCCTCCTCGACCAGGTGGTCCATCTCCTTGAGCGTGTGCTCGTTGACGTCGGAGACGATCATGTGGAAGCCGTAGTCGATCGCGCAGTTGCCGTCGGCCTTGGCGTGCCAGGCGTCGAGGCCCTCGCGCAGGCTGTGGCCGACGCTCTGCACGGCGAAGTCGATGATCGTCGTGGTGCCGCCCCAGGCGGCGGCTCGGGTGCCGGTCTCGAAGGTGTCGGAGGCGAAGGTGCCGCCGAAGGGCAGCTCCATGTGGGTGTGGGCGTCGACGCCGCCGGGGATGACGTACTTCCCGGTGGCGTCGATGGTGCGGTCGGCCGTGAAGGCCTCTGCGGCGGGGGTGTGGGAGGTCGCGAGGGCGGCGATTCGGCCGTCCTCGATCAGGACGTCGGCGTGGATCTCGTCGGATGCGGTGACTACCAGGCCGCCGCGAATGACTGTACGGCTCATCGGTCGCTCCTCACGGTGTGCACGTGACGGTTGTTCGTGGCTGGTCGCGCCCGCGCGGCGGCAGCCGCAGATCGAACACGGCCCCGCGCCCCTTGCGGGGCGCTTACGGTGCCGTCAGCGGTCCGTACGCGCCCGGTGCCCGGTCCCGGTAGAACTGCCAGCGGTCGCGGACCTCGCGGAGCGTGGCCATGTCCAGGTCCCGCACCACCAGTTCGGGCTCCTTGTCGCCGGCCACCTCGCCGACGAACCGGGCTTCCGGGTCCACGAAGTACGAGGTGCCGTAGAAGTCGTTGTCGCCGTACTCCTCGGCCCCGACCCGGTTGATCGCGCCGACGAAGTACGCGTTGGCGACGGCGGCCGCCGGCTGCTCCAGCTGCCAGAGGTAGCCGGACAGGCCCCGGGAGGTGGCCGAGGGGTTGAAGACGATCTCCGCGCCCGCGAGTCCCAGCGCGCGCCAGCCCTCGGGGAAGTGGCGGTCGTAGCAGATGTAGACGCCGACCCTGCCCACGGCCGTGTCGAAGACGGGCCAGCCGGAGTTGCCCGGCCGGAAGTAGAACTTCTCCCAGAAGCCCCGCACTTGCGGGATGTGCGTCTTGCGGTACTTGCCGAGGTAGGAGCCGTCCGCATCGAGCACGGCGGCGGTGTTGTACAGGACGCCGGGCTGCTCCTCCTCGTACATCGGCAGCACCAGGACGAGGCCGAGTTCCTTCGCCAGGGCCTGGAAGCGGCGGACGATCGGGCCCTCGGGGATCTGCTCGGCGTACGCGTAGAAGGCCGGGTCCTGCACCTGGCAGAAGTAGGGACCGTAGAACAGCTCCTGGAAGCAGAGGACTTGGGCACCCTGTGCGGCGGCGTCGCGGGCCGCCTGCTCGTGGGCCCGGATCATGGACTCCTTGTCGCCCGTCCAGGCGGTCTGGAAGACGGCGGCACGGATCACTCGGCTCATCGGGACCTCCGGTCGCTCGGTGTGCCGTGAGCCTAGGGAGGCCGGAACGCGTCGTTGAGTTGCACCGTGTCACGTCCCGGGGCGTCCGGCGTGTCACCGTGTCACTGCTTCGTGGATCCATGTTTCACCTCCGTTTCCCCAGGTGGTGGCCCGTTTCACTGCTGTTGCGCGTCGTGCGCGAGGAGCGCGATGTGCACGGAGGCGGCCTGCTCGAAGTCGTCCAGGTCCACCCCGAGGCGCGCCTGTATCGCCTCCAGGCGGCGGTAGAGGGCGGGCCGGGAGACGTGGTGGAGCTGGGCCGTGCGGGACTTGTTGCGGCCGGTGGCGAGGTAGGTCCGCAGCACGGGCAGCAGGTCGTCGTCGCTCGCGCAGAGCAGCCCGTCCAGCTCCCGTTCCGCGAAGGACTGCACGTGCGGGTCGTCGCGCAGGAGGCGGATCAGCCCCCGCAGGTGGACGTCCCGGAGGCGGACGACCGGGGGGAGGTCGAGGGCGGTGGCGGAGTCGGCGACGGCGTCCGCGACGTGCCGCGCCTCGCGCAGTCCGCCGGGCACGTCCTCCCAGGCGGTACGGGGCGCGGCCGCGGCGACGACCAGGCGCTCGGGGCCGGTCTCCGTGCGCAGCCGGGCGGCGAAGTGCGCGGCGAGCGCGGCGGCGTCCTGGTCGCGGGGCAGGCTGAGCAGCACGGCGGTGGCCCCGGCGGCCAGTTCGGCGACCAGTCCGCTCAAGCCGAGCAGCCGCAGCAGCCGTTCGATCCGGGCGGGGTCGCCGCCGGGCACGACCAGCGGCACGAACGTGCGCCGGTTGACCGGCAGTCCGGCCGCCCGCGCCCGGGGCAGCAGCTGCCGCGCCGGTACGGCCCCGCCGGCCAGGTCGGTGAGCAGCCCCCGCGCGGACTGCTCCTCCCAGGAGCATCCGGCTCGGCCGCCGAGCATGCGGTGCAGGACGAGGGCCTCGGCGGCGCGGTCGGCCAGCAGCCGTCCGGTGGCGGTGTCGCCGCGGTAGCCGCACAGCACGATCCGGCCCCAGCGCTCCCCGCGCCCGCCCAGTTCGGCCCGGATCCAGCCGTCGCCGTCGGTGCCCCTGCCCGTGCCCGAGCGGCCGGGGTGGTGCCCCCCTGCCTGGCGGGCGATGCGCTCCCAGTCGCGCAGCACGTCGTCCACCGCGGGCCGCTCCCCCGCCGTGCCGAGGACGCGGTGGGCGAGGTTGGTGACGACGACCGGGCAGGCGCTGTGCCGGGCGACCTCGTCGAGCAGGCGTTGCAGGGGCGCGCCCGCGGTGATCAGGGCGGTGAGTCCGGTGCGCACGGCCTCCGAGAGGCTGACGGCGGCGAACTTGCGCCGCACCAGGCGGGACTGGACCTCCTCGGTCAGTTCGGCGAAGGGGAAGGGCCGGTGCAGGACGACCATCGGCAGTCCGCACCGCTCGGCGGCCCGGCGCATCACGTCGGGGGCCGCGGGGAAGGCCCGGCCCAGGCCGAGGACGACGGCGGCGGCCTCCGCGCGGTGCAGGGAGCGGACGTACTCGGCCTGCCTGTCCTCGTCGCCGGCGAGCAGCACGCCGGTGGTGAGGACCATCTCGCCGCCGCTGAGCATCACACCGACGTCGGCGGCCTCGGCTACGTGCACCCAGCGCACGGGCCGGTCGAGGTGGCCCGCCCCGGCCACCACCTCGGGCTCCCCGGCGAGGATCCGCTCCAGGGCGAGGACCTGCCGGACCGACAGGGCCGGTTCCGGGGCGTCCGAGGTGGTGGTCATGGCGACGGCTCCCCTGGTTCAGTCCATCTCTACCGGATGGTCCGCAGAGCGTTCTCGAGGATCGCGGCGCCCTCCTCGGCCTCCGCGACGTTCAGGGACAGCGGCGGGGCGACGCGCAGCGCGCTGGTGTCGTGGCCGCCTCCCTTGCCGATCAGCAGTCCGCCCTCCCGGGCCGCCTCCAGCACCGCAGCGGCGGCCTTCGGGTCGGCCTCGTCGGTGCCGGGCCGGGTGATCTCGATGCCGATCATCAGGCCGCGCCCGCGCACCTCCCGTACGGCCGGGACCTGGGCGGCGGCCGACCGCAGCCGCTCGACGAGCAGCCCGCCCACCCGCCGGGCGTTGCCCTGGAGGTCGTGCTCCAGCAGGTAGGTGAGGTTGGCGAGGCCCGCCGCCATGGTGATCTGGGTGCCGCCGAAGGTGGAGATGCTGTTGGAGTCCAGGCAGTTCATGATCTCGGAGCGGGCCACGACCCCGCCGACGGACATCCCGTTGCCGATGCCCTTGGCGAAGGTCAGGATGTCGGGCGGCCCGTTCTGCCCGTGCGCCTGCCAGCCCCAGAAGTGCTCGCCCGTGCGGCCCCAGCCGGTCTGCACCTCGTCGGCGATCCACAGGATGCCGCGTTCGTGCAGCACCTCGCGGAAGGCCGCGTAGAGCCCGTCGGGCGGGGAGGTGAAGCCGCCGACGCCCTGGATGGGCTCGGCGATCAGCGCCGCCGGCGCGCGGGTGTGGCCGAGCAGGTCCTTCAGGTCGTCGACGCAGGCGTCGACGAAGTCGGCGTCGTTCAGGGAGGCGTACGGGCCGCGGGTGCGCACCCCGCCGTGGACGTACAGCGTCTGCAACGGGGACAGCGAGGTCGGGGACCAGCCGCGGTTGCCGGTGATGCCCACGGCACTGAAGGAACGGCCGTGGTAGCTGTTGCGCATCGCGAGGATCGTGTTGCTGCGCCGGTAGGCCGTGGCGAGCAGCAGGGCGGTGTCGTTGGCCTCGGTGCCGGAGGTGGTGAAGAAGACCCGGGCGTCCGGGATGCCGCTCAACTGGGCGACGCGCTCGGCCAGTTCCACCATCGGGCGGTTGAGATACAGGGTGGAGGAGTGGACGATCCGCCCGGCCTGCTCGCTCACCGCCTTGGTCACCTCGGGCAGGGCGTGCGCGGTCATGGTGGTGAGGATGCCGCCGAAGAAGTCGAGGTAGCGGTTGCCCTCGGCGTCCCAGACGTGGCGGCCCTCGCCGTGGGTGATCTCGAGGGGCTCCTCGTAGTAGAGGGCGAGCCAGTCCGGGAGCACGGCCCGGTGGCGGCCCAGCAGGTCGTGGGTCACGGCTGCACCAGCCCTTCGTAGGCGTCGGGGCGGCGGTCGCGGTAGAAGGCCCACGTCTGCCGCACCTCTTCGATGAGGTCGAGGTCGATGTCCCGGACCACGAGCTCCTCCGCGCTGTCGCTGGCGACGTCCCCGACGAACTGCCCGCGCGGGTCGACGAAGTAGCTCGTGCCGTAGAAGTCGTTGTCGCCGTACTCCTCCTGGCCGACGCGGTTGATCGCGGCGATGTAGTAGCCGTTGGCGACGGCCGCCGCGGGCTGCTCCAGGCGCCACAGGTGGGAGGAGAGGCTGCGGTGGGTGGCGGAGGGGTTGTAGACCAGCTGGGCTCCGGCCAGGCCGAGTTGGCGCCAGCCCTCCGGGAAGTGCCGGTCGTAGCAGATGTACACCCCGACCTTGCCGGCGGCGGTGTCGAAGACGGGCCAGCCGAGGTTGCCGGGCTTGAAGTAGAACTTCTCGCGGAAGCCCTTGAGCTGCGGGATGTGGTGCTTGCGGTACTTGCCGAGGTAGGTGCCGTCGGCGTCGATCACGGCCGCGGTGTTGTAGTAGAAGCCCGGTTGCTCCGCCTCGAACACCGGCGCGACGATCACCATGCCGGTCTCGCGGGCGAGCGCCCGCATCCGCCGCACCGTCGGCCCGTCGGGGACGGGCTCGGCCCAGCGGTAGTGCTCCGGCTCCTCGACCTGGCAGAAGTAGGGACTGTTGAAGACTTCCTGGAACCCGATGATCTTCGCGCCCCGGCGGGCCGCCTCGCGGGCGTGCTCCTCGTGTTTCGCCACCATGGACTCGGTGTCGCCGGTCCAGGTGGCCTGGACCAGAGCGGCACGTACGACGTTGGCCATGAGCTGCTCCTTCGACGCGACGTGTGCGCCTCTACGCCCGTAGAAGCGGGCCGTAGAGCCACGAACGTAAGCCTCCGGCACGGGCTTGCCAAGACCATCGTCGCCAACCCGCGGGGCGGAGCGCGATTCGCACCCCTGTGGGTGAGTCGCCGGGCCCGGTCCGGCGCCGCTCAGCCGGGTCCTCCGGCGGCCCGCAGGGCGGTCGCGACGGCGCGGCGCCGCTGGTCCGAGACGGCTCCGGCGGCCCGCAGCAGCAGCGGCACGAGACGCTGGGGGGCGGGCTCGGCGCACCGGGCGGCCTCCTCGGGGGTGCGGACCCGGACGTGGGTGTCGAGCAGGGCGCGCGCCTCGCGGTCCCGGCCCGCGTCGAGCAGGCCGAGCACCGCCCGGCCGATCTCGCCCGGTGGGCGTGCGACGCCCTGCCGCAGGACCTGCCGGCCGTCCTCGGCCCGTCCGGCGGCGGTCAGCGCGTCCGCGGCGGCGACCAGCCGCCCGGCGGGCAGGCAGGCGGCCTCCCACAGCAGGGTCTGCCAGTCGGCGTCCAGCCCGGCCCGGTGGAGTTCGTCCGCGAGCAGGGGCAGGCGGGCGGGGTCCGCGCGGGCGGCCTCGGCCAGCAGGGCGTGCGCCTGCCCGCTCCGTCCCTCGCCGCGCAGCCGGGCCAGTGCGGCCACGATCTCCCCGGCCTCCTCCCGCGCACCCGCGGGGACCTCCTCCCTCGCCTCCGCCCCGGGGCCGGCGGGGTCCTCCTCCACCGCCCCGGCGAAGCGCGCCCCACGGGGAGGGCGGGAGGGAGCCCGGCCGGGAACCGGTCCCGGCCCGGCGACGTCCGGCGCGGCGACGGGCTCGCCCTCTTCCCCGGCCATCCCTGCGAAACGCGCACTGCCACGCCGCCGCTTACGGAACCCAGCCCCGCGCCCGCCCCCGGCCGACGGGCCGACCGGGCGCCGAGCACCGTCCCCGTCCCCGGCCTGCGCGACCCGCCCGTGCGCGGGCGCCTCGGCGTCCCCGACGGACTCACCCGCTGCGCGCACAGGCGCCTCGGCCCTCTCGGCGGGCTCCCCCGAGCCCTGCGGCGGTACGAGGTCCCCCGCCCGGGCACCCCGGCCGGACGCTTCCGCTTCGGCACCACCGGCGTGCGGCCACCCCCCGTGGGCCCCGGCCCACGTGTCCCGGCCGTGCGCGTACTCGCCAACGGCCCCGCCCGGCTCACCCCGACCCCGGACATCCACGTCTGCGGGCCTGCCCGACTCGCCCTGCTCGTGCGCACGCACGCCATGGATCCCACCCGGCCCGCCCCGGCCGTACGCATCCGCGTCAGCGGCATGGCCCAGCACACCCTGCTGTTGCGCACGCACACCAGGCATCCCACCGGGGCCACCCAGGCCGTACGCGTACTCGTCTGCGGGCCCGGCCGCCTCGCCCCCGGCCCCCGCAGCCCCCTCGGCCTCTCCGGGCGGCGGCTCGGCTCCGCCGTACACCCCCGCCTCGGCGATGCGTGCGCGCAGCTCCTCGCAGCGGGCGTGGGCGCGTGCGTGGTCGTCCTCGGCCCAGGCCAGGTCCCGGGCGAGGGCGTCGGCCACGTCAGGCGTGGGGGCCGCGGCCAGCCTGCGGGCGAGGGCGGCCCGGCGTGCGGCGGCGGCGCGCTCGGTGCGGAGCAGCACGCCGAGACGGTGCCCGAGCGCGGCCCGGGCGCCGGGAACGCTGTCGCAGGCGCGTAACGCGGCCGCGTGCAGGACACGCAGCCGTGCGCTCTCGCCGGCCGCCGCATCCGGCCCGTACCGTGCGGCCAGGTCCCCCAGCAGCGATTCGACCACGTCCCAGGGAGGCACCTCGCGCCCGTCGAGGCACGCCCTCATGCTCTCGGGGTCGCGCCGCCAGAACACCGCGCACCAGCCGCCGCGGGGATCGAGGCGGCCCAGCAGCCCGTCCAGGTGGTTCGCGAACTCCCACACCGCAAGCGGGAGTTGTTCCGCCGTCATCATCCGACTCCCGCCCGACCGGAGCACTCCGCCCCGTAGGCAACACCAGTCGTGTTACGGCGGCGCTACGGAGAGTTTTCCGCTGCGGGGCGGATCCCCCCGGGGCGGCTCAGACGGACACGGGGGCACACTGCCCGGCCAGTTGGTCCATCGACAGCCCGAGGACCCCGGCCAGGGCGGCCACCGTGAAGAAGGCCGGGGTCGGGGCCCGTCCCGTCTCGATCTTGCGGAGGGTCTCGGCGGAGATCCCGGCGTTCGCCGCGATCTCCGTCATGCTCCGGTCGCCGCGCGCCTCACGCAGCAGCCGGCCCAGCCGCTCGCCGCGTTCGCGCTCTTCGGGGGTGAGAGGGGTGCGCACCATGCCCCCCATTCTAATACCGGTATAGTAATTGGCATGGTGGAGCTGAAGACAGACACATCGATCGACGCCATGTACGAGGCGGGCCAGGTCGTCGCCCGTGCGCTGACGGCCGCGCGGAAGGCCGCCGCCGTGGGCGTGACCCCGCTGGAACTGGACGAGGTGGCGCACGACGTCCTGCGCGAGGCGGGCGCGTCCTCGCCGTTCCTCGGCTACCGGCCGTCCTTCGCGCCGACCCCGTTCCCCGCCGTCCTGTGCGTCTCGGTCAACGACGCGATCGTGCACGGCGTCCCGACCCGCGACCCGCTGCGCGACGGCGACCTCGTGTCCCTCGACTTCGGCGCGGAACTGGACGGCTGGGTCGGCGACTCGGCGCTCAGCTTCGTCGTGGGCACCCCGCGCCCGGCGGACCTGCGCCTCGTCGAGACCGCCGAGCGGGCGCTCGCGGCGGGCATCGAGGCCGCCGTGGTCGGCAACCGCATCGGCGACATCGCGCACGCCGTCGGCACGGTCTGCCGCGCCGCGGGTTACGGCATCCCCGACGGCTTCGGCGGCCACGGCATCGGCCGGCGGATGCACGAGGACCCCGGCGTCCCGAACGAGGGCCGCCCGGGCCGCGGGATGCGCCTGCGGCACGGCATGGTGCTCGCGATCGAGCCCATGGTCGTCGCGGGCGGCACGGACCACTACCACGCGGCCCCCGACGGCTGGACGCTGAAGACGAACGACGGCTCCCGCGCCGCCCACGCGGAGCACACCGTCGCCATCACGGACTCCGGCCCGAGGATCCTGACCGCCCGCTGAACACCCCTCTCACCCCGGTACGTCCCGAAAGGTGCCCCTCGTCGGCGATCGTGCGAAGGTGTTCTACGAGCGCGCCCCAGGTGTAACGGGCTGCCACCCGGGTTACCCGACCCCGGCACGTCGACCAGCGAGGGCGTCCCCCGCCCGGGCGCCGGGGACGCCGGGAACGGAAGGCCTATGAGCAGCGGCTTCAGCAGCCCGGAGGGCTACGGCTCGGACCCCTTCGGAGAATTCCTCGCACGCTTCTTCGGCGGACCGCGTCCGGGGCCCCGGCAGATCGATCTCGGCCGGCTGCTGAGCCAGCCGGCCCGGGAGCTCGTCCGCGGCGCCGCCCAGTACGCCGCCGAGCACGGCAGCCGGGACCTGGACACCCAGCACCTGCTGCGGGCGGCGCTCGCCACCGAGCCCACCCGGACCCTCCTCACCAAGGCCGGCGCCAACCCCGACTCGCTCGCGTCGCAGATCGACGAGCGGTCGGGCCCGGCCCAGCACACCCCGGACGACGCCCCGCCCCCCACGGCGCTGTCCCTCACCCCGGCCGCCAAGCGGGCCCTGCTGGACGCGCACGACATGGCCCGGGCCCGGGGCTACGGCTACATCGGCCCGGAGCACGTGCTCAGCGCCCTGGCCTCGAACCCGGACTCGGCCGCCGGGCACATCCTGAACGCGGCCCGCTTCGCCCCCACCGAGCCCGCCGAGGCGCCGGAGGCGCCCCAGGCCGAGCGGCCCCGGCCCACCAACACGCCGACCCTCGACAAGTACGGCCGCGACCTGACGGAGCTGGCCCGGCAGGGCCGCATCGACCCGGTGATCGGCCGGGACGAGGAGATCGAGCAGACCGTCGAGGTCCTCTCCCGCCGCGGCAAGAACAACCCGGTCCTCATCGGCGACGCGGGCGTCGGCAAGACCGCCATCGTGGAGGGGCTCGCGCAGCGCATCTCCGAGGCGGACGTGCCCGACGTGCTGATCGGGCGCCGGGTGGTCGCCCTGGACCTGACGGGCGTGGTCGCGGGCACCCGCTACCGGGGTGACTTCGAGGAACGGATGAACAACATCGTGGGCGAGATCCGCGCCCACTCCGACCAGTTGATCATCTTCATCGACGAGCTGCACACGGTCGTGGGCGCCGGGGCCGGCGGTGGCGACGGCGGCTCCATGGACGCCGGCAACATCCTCAAGCCCGCGCTGGCCCGGGGCGAACTGCACATCGTGGGCGCCACCACGCTGGAGGAGTACCGCCGCATCGAGAAGGACGCGGCGCTCGCCCGGCGCTTCCAGCCGATCATGGTGCCCGAGCCGACGCCCGCGGACGCCCTGGAGATCCTGCGCGGACTCCAGGACCGGTACGAGGCCCACCACCAGGTCCGCTACACCGACGACGCGCTGGTCGCGGCCGTGGAGCTGTCCGACCGCTATCTCACCGACCGCCGGCTGCCCGACAAGGCCATCGACCTGATCGACCAGGCCGGCGCCCGGGTGCGGCTGCGGGCCCGGACCAAGGGCACGGACGTGCGGACCATGGAGCGGGAGCTGGAGCAGCTGACCCGGGACAAGGACCAGGCCGTCGCGGACGAACAGTACGAGCAGGCCACGCAGTTGCGGGACCGGATCGTCGAGCTGAAGCAGCGCATCACCGAGGCCGGCGGCGACGGCGAGGTCGACGAGGGCCAGGACCTGGTGGTCGGGGCCGAGGCGATCGCCGAGGTCGTGTCGCGGCAGACCGGCATCCCGGTCAGCAGCCTCACCCAGGAGGAGAAGGAACGCCTGCTGGGCCTGGCGGAGCACCTGCACCAGCGCGTGGTCGGCCAGGACGAGGCCGTGCGGGTCGTCGCGGACGCGGTGCTGCGCTCCCGCGCGGGCCTCGCCGCCCCCGACCGACCGATCGGCAGCTTCCTGTTCCTCGGCCCGACCGGCGTCGGCAAGACCGAACTGGCCCGCGCGCTCGCGGAGGCGCTGTTCGGCAGCGAGGACCGCATGGTCCGGCTGGACATGAGCGAGTACCAGGAGCGCCACACCGTCAGCCGGCTGGTCGGCGCCCCGCCCGGATACGTCGGCCACGAGGAGGCCGGCCAGCTCACCGAGGTCGTGCGCCGCCACCCGTACTCGCTGCTGCTGCTCGACGAGGTCGAGAAGGCGCACCCGGACGTCTTCAACATCCTGCTCCAGGTGCTCGACGACGGGCGGCTGACCGACTCCCAGGGCCGCACGGTGGACTTCACCAACACGGTCATCGTGATGACCAGCAACCTCGGTTCGGAGGCGATCACCCGGCGCGGCGCCACCCTGGGCTTCGCCTCGGGCGGCGCCGACGCGGACGAGGAGGCCCGCCGCGAGCAGATCCTGCGTCCGCTGCGCGAGCACTTCCGCCCGGAGTTCCTCAACCGCATCGACGAGATCGTCGTGTTCCGCCAGCTCAGCACGGAGCAACTGCGCCGGATCACCGACCTCCTGCTGGACCGCACCCGCTCCCTCGTGCGGGACAAGGGCGTCACCGTCACCTTCACCGACCGGGCCGTCCAATGGCTGGCCGAGCGCGGCTACCAGCCGGAGTACGGCGCCCGCCCGCTGCGCCGCACGATCCAGCGCGAGGTCGACAACGAGCTGTCACGGCTGCTGCTGGACGGCCGGGTCGACCAGGGCGGTGAGGTGACGGTGGACGTGCTGGACGGCCACTTGGCCTTCGAGACGAAGAGCCCGGCGACGCCGTCCTAGGGGCGCGGGGAGCTGCGCGAGCAGCTCCCCGCGCCCGCACGCGGCGGCTCAGCGCACGGACCGCACCACCATGGCCGACCCGCCGCCCCGTCGCACGGTCTCCGCGGCCGCCAGCCACTTGCCGTCCGGCAGCCGCTGGACGCCCGTGGCGGCGCCGATCTCCGGGTTCGCCTTGAAGGAGTGCCCGATCGCCTCGAGCTGCTTCCTCACCCCGCTGTCGAGCCCCGGTTCCAGCTCGGTCTGCGCCGCGTTGCGCTGACTGGCCCGGGGCGCTGCGATGGCGTCGACGAGCGGCAGCCCCCGGTCGAGGAACCCGGTGAGCGTCTGCAGCACCGTCGTGATGATCGTCGCCCCGCCCGGGGAGCCCAGGGCGACCACGGGCCTGTCGTGCCGGTCGAGGACGATCGTCGGCGACATCGAGGAGCGCGGGCGCTTGCCCGGACCGGGCAGGTTCGGGTCGTGCACGGCGGGGCCGGCCGGGCTGAAGGAGAAGTCCGTCAGCTCGTTGTTGAGGAGGAAGCCCCGCCCCGGCACGGTGATCCCGCTGCCGCCGGTCTGCTCGATGGTGAGGGTGTAGGAGACGACGTTGCCCCACTTGTCGGCCACGGTCAGGTGCGTGGTGCTGTCGCCCTCGTAGGTCGTGGGCGCCGCGGTGCCACCGGCGTCGCATCGCTGCGGCCGGCGCGGATCGCCCGGCGCCACGGGGCTGGTGAGCACCGCGTCGTCCTTGATGAGGCAGCCGCGCGAGTCGGCGAACCGCTGCGAGAGCAGTTCCTTCGTCGGCACGTCCTCGAAGGCGGGATCCCCCACCCAGCGGCCCCGGTCCGCGAACGCGATCCGGCTCGCCTCGATGTAGCGGTGCAGGTACCGCGCCTTGCTCGCCTTCGACAGGTCGGTGCGCTCCAGGATGTTGAGCGCCTCCCCGACCGTCGTGCCCCCGGAGGAGGACGGCGCCATGGAGTAGACGCCGAGCCCGCGGTACGAGGTCCTGCTGGGCGCCTGGAAACGCAGCCGGTACGCCGCCAGGTCCTTGGCGGACAGGTCGCCCGGCCGGGCGTTCCAGCCCGAAGCGGGGTCGACCGGCGGCTTGTTGACCGTCCGGGCGATCTCCCGCCCGAGCCGGCCGTGGTAGAGCGAGCCGACCCCTTTGCGGGCCAGCTCGTCGTACGTGCGGGCCAGGTCCGGGTTCTTGAAGGTGGAGCCCACCACCGGCAGCCGTCCGCCCGGCAGGAACAGCTCGGCGGTGTCCGGGAAGTAGCGGAAGCGCGTCTCGTTGGACGCCGTCTGCGAGCGGAAGGTCTCGTCGACGGTGAATCCGTCGCGGGCGAGCCGCTCGGCCGGCTTCAGGACGGTGGACAGCCGCTTGCTGCCCCACCGGTCGAGGGCCGCCTGCCAGGTGGCGGGCGTGCCGGGCGTGCCGACGCTCAGGCCGCTGCTGACGGCCTCGGCGAAGGGGATCGGCTTGCCGTCCTCGGTGAACAGCTTCTCGTCGGCGCTCAGCGGCGCGGTCTCGCGGCCGTCGATGGTGCGGACGGTGCGGGACTCGGCGTCGTAGTACACGAAGTAGCCGCCCCCGCCGATGCCGGCGGAGTAGGGCTCGGTGACGCCGAGCGCGGCGGCCGTAGCGACGGCCGCGTCGACGGCGTTGCCGCCCTTGCGCAGCACCTCGATGCCGGCGGCGGAGGCGTCCGGGTCGACGCTGGAGACGGCGCCGCCGTACCCCACGGCGAGGGGCGTCTTCTGCTCCCCGGAGCCGTGGGCGGCGGGGGGCGCGGCCGCTCCCAGCGAAGCCACCACGGCGGCCGAGACCGCCAGGACCGTCAGATTCCGTGTGACAGGGCGACGCATCCGCACCTCCAGGCAAAGAACGGTCCGCGCAGCTTAATTCATCGACATGGCCGCGTCAGGCAGGCGTCGAACACCGGTGCGTCGGGCCCGCTACCATGCGCGCCCATGAATGACGACGTGCGCAACATCGTCCTGGGCGTGATAGCGGCCGGCATCAGCGCCGCGCTCGGCTGGGTGGCCCGCACCTACCTGTACAAGCGCCGGCTGCGCCGCAAGCAGCGGTTCTTCGGGCTGCCCGACAACTCCGAGTCCCTGCTGGTGGTCAACCGCAATGCCGGGGGCCCGGAGTTCGCGGTGATGCGCTACGACGTGTTCGCGCTGCTGGAGCTGGCCGCGCTGATCAAGGACTGCAACGCGCACGCCCAGATCCTTCCGCACGACACGGCCCGCCAGGGCTTCGGTGAGCGCACCGAGTTCTGCGTCGGCGGTCCGGCCTCCAACCGCCGCATGGCCGCGCACCTGTCCTCCCTGCTGCCCGGGGTCCGGGTGAACGTGGACGCCGAACCCGGCCCGGACCGCGGCTCGTTCCTGGTGGGGCAGGAGCCCTACCGGATGGACAACGGCCGGGAGGAGTTCGCGCTGCTCGCCCGGCTCACCGCGGAGCGCAGCCAGAACACCCGCCCGGTCTTCCTCTTCTGCGGCCAGAGCGCGATCACCAACCAGGCCACCACGCGGTACCTCGCCCGCAACCACGAGCAGCTGGCCCGCAAGTACGGCGACTCCTCCTACGTGCTGCTGCTCAAGGTGATCAACTCGCAGGCCTACGGGCCGGACGTCGTCGAACTGGTGGCGGACGTGACACGGGCGGCGCAGACACCGCAGCCCGCCGCCGCTCCACACAACAGCCACCGCGCCTCCTGAGGTCCTCCACGTCTCAACAATCGTTACTGGCACGTAACTTACCGACGGGTTACCACTGGTAAGGCACCGAGGTTACCGTTCGGTCACTTTGCACTGACACGAGTGAGGAGTGACCGTGGGACCCCACCGCAAGGCCCTGCGCACCACCGCCGTAGGCGCCGTCTCGGCGACCCTCTTCGCCGGTACCGCCCTCGGATTCGCCCCCACCGCCCAGGCGGCGCCGCAGCCCGTCCGCTTCGTCGACATCGCGGGCGAGGGCGGCACCGTCCTCAAGGCCAACGTCGTGACCCCCTCGCAGGCGGGGGCCACCACCCGGTACCCGCTGCTCGTCATGCCCACCAGCTGGGGCCTGCCGCAGATCGAGTACCTGGCGCAGGCCCAGAAGCTCGCCGACTCCGGCTACGTCGTGGTCACCTACAACGTGCGCGGCTTCTGGCAGTCGGGCGGCGAGATCGAGGTGGCCGGCCCGCCCGACGTCGCCGACGCGTCCAAGGTCATCGACTGGGCCCTCGCCCACACCCCCGCCGACCCCGCGCACGTCGGCATGGCCGGCGTCTCCTACGGCGCCGGCATCAGCCTGCTCACCGCCGCGCACGACGAGCGGGTCAGGGCCGTCGCCTCGCTGAGCGGCTGGGCCGACCTCATCGGCTCCATCTACGCCGGGCGCACGCAGCACCTCCAGGCGGCCGCGCTGCTGGACGGCGCGAGCGTCGTCACGGGCCGTCAGGGCGCCGAACTGCGCACCGTGTTCGACGACTTCTACAGCTCCAACCTCGCGAAGGAACCGGACCTCATCGCCTGGGGGAAGAAACGTTCCGCTGTCACCTACGTCGACCGCATCAACCGCAACGGCGCCGCGATCATGCTGGCCAACGCCTGGGGCGACTCGGTCTTCCCGCCCAACCAGTACGCCGACTTCTACGAGAAGCTCACCGGCCCCAAGCGGCTGGAGATGCGGCCCGGTGACCACGCGACCGCAGAGCTGACCGGCCTGTTCGGGCTTCCCAACGACGTGTGGACGAACACCGCGCGCTGGTTCGACCACTACCTGCGCGGCGAGGACAACGGCATCGACCGCGAGTCGCCCGTGCAGCTCAAGTCCCGCGCGCAGGGCGCCTACGAGGGCTACCCGGACTGGAAGTCGGCGGGCGCCACCGAGCGCAAGATCGCCCTCGCGGACTCCCGGACGATCCGCGCCGGCGTCAACTCCGGTGCAGACGGCGGGGTCGTCTTCCTGTCCAGCATCCTCGACCAGGTGGCCCAGCTGCCCCCGATGGCCTCCATCCCCCTGCTCCCCCGCCGCTGGGCCGCCGTGTGGCAGTCCGAGAAGTACGCCGCGGCGCAACAGGTGCGGGGAACGGCCCGGTTGCACACGACCCTCACCCCGACCAAGGAGAGCGGCACCCTCGTCGCGTACCTGTACGACGTGGGGCCGCTCGGCCTCGGCAAGCTGGTCTCCCACGCGCCGTACACCTTCCACGGGCGCACCCCCGGGAAGCCGTTCGGCGTCGACCTGGAGCTGTACTCCACTGCCTACGACGTCCCGGCCGGGCATCGCCTCGCCCTGGTCGTCGACACGGTCGACCCGCTCTACATCGAGCACAACCCGTCCGGCGCGCAGCTGACCTTCTCCTCGCCTGCGAACGACCCGTCCTACGTGTCGGTCCCGCTGCGCGAGCAGTGATCTCCGGCTGCCGCCGGACGAGCATGGCCGATGTGAACCGCCGCCCCCGTGGCCTGCGGGCCGCGGGGGCCGCACCCGGTGCGGACCCCCGCGGACCGGGCGGGCGGTCCGGTCACCCCCGGACGGGTTCGGCGGCGTTCGAAGTCCCCCTCTCCGGACAGGGATGAAGGGCACATCGTAGTCGAGGTCCCCTGCGGGGGACCGTCCGGTGCCCGCCCGGTCAGTGCTTGAGGATCTTGGACAGGAAGTCCTTGGCGCGGTCGCTGCTGGGGTTCGTGAAGAACTCGTCGGGCGTGCGGTCCTCCACGATGCGGCCGTCGGACATGAAGACGACCCGGTTGGCGGCGGACCGGGCGAAGCCCATCTCGTGCGTGACGACGATCATCGTCATGCCCTCCTGGGCGAGTTGCCGCATGACCTCCAGCACCTCGTTGATCATCTCCGGGTCGAGGGCCGAGGTCGGCTCGTCGAAGAGCATGGCCTTGGGCTCCATGGCCAGGGCACGGGCGATGGCCACGCGCTGCTGCTGACCTCCGGAGAGCTGCGCCGGGTACTTGTCCGCCTGGTCGGCGACGCCGACCCGGTCGAGCAGTTCGTGCGAGCGGCGGTCGGCGTCCTCCTTCTTGCGCCCGCGCACCTTGACCTGCCCCAGGGAGACGTTCTGGAGCACGGTCTTGTGGGCGAAGAGGTTGAACGACTGGAAGACCATGCCGACATCGGCGCGCAGCCGTGCCAGGGGTCTGCCCTCCTCGGGCAGCGGCTGCCCGTCCAGCACGATCTCCCCGGACTCGACGGTCTCCAGGCGGTTGATCGCCCGGCACAGCGTGGACTTGCCCGATCCGGACGGGCCGATGACGACGACGACCTCCCCCCGGCCCACGGTGAGGTTGATGTCCCGCAGGACGTGCAGGTCCCCGAAGTGCTTGTTGACGTCACGCAGCTCGATCAGCGGATCGACGGCCATGCTCAGCCCTACTCACTCTCAGCTGTGTGGTGGTTGCCGCAACGTATCCAGGCCGGATCGGGCGCGCGGGGCGACACGCACCCGTCGATCATTAGCCGTATTTACGCCGGACTTTGGGCCACTGCTCGGGGCCGCGGCGCTCACGACTCGGCGACCTCCGCGTACAGCTGCGACAGCTCGGGCACGCCGTGCGCGGCCCATTCGTGCCCGGAGTCCACCACGTCGAACTCCCGGCCGGAGGCCAGCCGTACGACGGGCTGCCCGTCGGACCGGAACTCCCAGGCGGCCCCCGCCACGCTGCGCACGATGACGGTGCCGAGGTACAGCCCGGCGTCGTTGCCCAGCCAGGACAGGGCCTCCTCGTCGTCCCGCCAGCCCGGGACCAGTTGGTCCAGCGCCTCCAGCGACGCCACCGAGTCGTCCAGCGCGACCCCCGCCCGGGCCGCCTGGTTGCGGAGCAACTCGCACTCGGCAAGCAGCTCCGCGATGCCTGCCGGATCGGGGAATGCGGCCTTCCGGCGCCGGTGGCCCAGGAAAGGGATGTTCATACGTCCAGCGTGTCATTCGTACCGCCGTACGCACCACAGGGCGCGCGGACCCGCTGGTTCCGGCCATGGTCAGGCCCGGTGTGCGTGACGCGCGTTGACGCGTCCCGCGCGTCTCCCTACGTTCACCGTGCGCCTTGCGCCCCGTGCGTCGTTACACCTTCAGTTCGTCCCTGCGTTTCGTCCTGTCGTGTCCTGAGCCGATGAGCGGGAGGTGCCTGCCGTGCGCCGTGCCGTCCGGGGGATCCTGGTGGTCCTCACCCTGTGCGGGACGTCGGTCCCCGCCGTCTCGGCGAGGGCCGCCGAGGCGGGGCGGGTCGCCGAGGCGGGGCGGGTCGTGCCCGTGCCGCTGGAGCGGCTTTTCGACAACCGTGCCGTCAGCGACGACAGCCGGCCCGCGGCGGCCGACTTCGACGGCTCCGGTGCCTCCCTGTCGGCGCGTGACCTGACGGCGGCGGGCTGGTCGCCCGGCCGTTCCCTGACCGTCCAGGGAGCGCGGCTGACCTGGCCGAAGCGGCGGCCCGGCGAGCCGGACAACGTGCGCGCGGCCGGTCAGGACGTCCGGCTCGGCGGCCGGGGCGACGCACTCGCCTTCCTGGTCGCCGGCACGGCCGGCCGGCCGGTGGGCGGGGCGGGCACGGTCGCGTACGCCGACGGCACGCGGTCCGGCTACCGGCTGACCGCGCCCGACTGGCGCACCGGGCCGCTCGCCACGAAGGCGGTGGCCCTGCCGCACATCAACACGCCCGCCGGCCGGCTCACCGAGCGCGCACGGCTGTACGCGGTGACCGTCCCGCTGGTCCCCGGGCGGGCGGTCGCCTCGGTCCGGCTGCCGCGCGCGTCCGGGCTGCACGTCTTCGCGCTGTCGGTCCGGACCGCCACCCTCGGCTGGACCGGCAGCTGGGGCACGTCCACGGGTGGTTACGAAGCCGTCGGACCCTGGACGGACCGCACGCTGCGGCTGGTGGTGCGCACCTCGGCGGGCGGCTCCCGGGTCAGGGTGCGCCTCGACAACACCTTCGCCTCGGCGCCGGTGCGGATCGGCGGGGCGACGGTGGCCGTGCGGGCGTCGGGCGCCGTCCCGCGGGGCACCCCGGCGCGGCTGGCCTTCGGCGGTGCGGCCGGTGTGCGGATCCCCGCCGGGGCACAGGCGTACAGCGATCCGCTGCGGTTCACCGTCCCGGCCGGCGCCGACCTGCTGGTCAGCTTCCACCTGCCGGGCACGGTCACGGCGGCGCCGGTGCACCGGCTCGGGCGGCAGCGGTCGTACGTGAGCGAGCCCGGGGACCACACGGCGGACGGCTCGGCGGGGGCGTACACCTCGGAGATCACCGGCCGGCCGCTGCTGGCGGGGGTGGACGTGGGCGGCGGCCCCGGGTCCGTGGTGCTGCTCGGGGACTCGATCACCGACGGTGAGAAGTCCACGCCGGACGCCAACCGGCGCTGGCCCGACGTGCTGGCCGGCCGGCTGCTGCGCCAGCACGCCGTGCCGCGCTACGGCGTGCTGAACCAGGGCATCTCGGGCAACCGCGTGACCGGCGACCGGTACCCGGGCGACGGGGTGTCCACGGACGCCGCCGGGGTGAGCGCCCTCAACCGCTTCGACCGGGACGTGCTGGCCCAGCCGTCGGTCCGGACGGCCGTCGTCTTCGAGGGCGTGAACGACCTGCGGTGGGGGGCCTCCGCGGAGCAGGTGATCGCGGGGCTGCGCGAGCTCGCGGACCGGGGGCGCGCCCGGGGGGTGCGGATGCTCGCGGCGACGATCCTGCCCTGCGGCGGCGAGGCACGCTGCACGGCCGCCGTGGACGCCGAGCGGCTGGCGGTGAACCGGTGGATCCGCGGCGGCGGCGTCTTCGACGGCGTGCTCGACTTCGACGCCGTCGTGCGCGACCCCGCGCGCCCGTCCCGGCTGCTGCCCGCGTACGACAGCGGGGACCACCTGCATCCCGGCGACACGGGCCTGGCGGCCCTGGCGGACTCCGTCGACCTCGGGCTGCTGCGACCGTAGGGACCGGTCCCGCCCGAGGGGCCCTTACACGTCCAGGTCCACCACGACCGGTGCGTGGTCGGAGGCGCCCTTGCCCTTGCGCTCCTCACGGTCCACGTACGCGTCACCGACGGCCTTGGCGAACGGCGCGTTCGCGTACACCAGGTCGATGCGCATGCCGCGGTTCTTGGGGAAGGCGAGCTGGCGGTAGTCCCAGTACGTGAAGGGCCGGTCGTACTTCAGGGGGCGCGGGACCACGTCCGACAGGCCCGCCTCGCGCAGGGACGCGAGGGCGGCGCGCTCCGCCGGGGTGACGTGGGTGGAGCCCTCGAAGACGGCCCGGTCGAAGACGTCGTCGTCGGTCGGCGCCACGTTGTAGTCGCCCATCACGGCGAAGGGGCGGCTGCCCGCGGCGTCACCGGCGACGGCGGCCTTGAGGGCCTCCAGCCACTGGAGCTTGTAGGCGTAGTGCGGGTGGTCCACCTCGCGGCCGTTCGGCACGTAGACCGACCAGACGCGGACCGGGCCGCAGGTCGCCGCGATCGCCCGGGGTTCCACCGAGCCGTCGAAGCCCTGGTCGCCGGGCAGGCCCTTCACGACGTCCTCGATGCCCACGCGGGAGAGCACCGCCACCCCGTTCCACCGGCCGGTGGCGTGGACCGCCGACTCGTAGCCCAGCTCGCGCAGCTGCTCGGACGGGAACTGCTCCTCGGAGACCTTGGCCTCCTGGAGGCACAGCACGTCCGTGCCGCTGCTCTCCAGCCAGGCCAGGAGCCTCGGCAGGCGGGCGGTGATCGAGTTCACGTTCCAGGTGGCGATGCGCATGCCCCACAACCTACCCGCCGGGTACGACAACGCCGCCCGGCCCCATCAGACCTCGGCCGACTCCCCGGGCGCCAGCCGCAGGTGCTCCGAGCCGCCGAGCCCGCCGATCTGCCGGTCGTAGACGGGGCGGGCCAGGTCGGTGAGCAGGGCGTCGTGGACGTCGTAGGCGCGCTGCGGGCGCACCTCGCGGACGTAGTCGATGACCTCGGAGATCTTGCTCCAGGGGGCCATGACGGGCAGCAGCAGCGTCTCGACCGGCCGGCCGGGCACGGTCAGGGCGTCACCGGGGTGGAAGACCGTGCCGCCGTCGATCAGGTAGCCGACGTTGGTGATGCGCGGGATGTCCGGGTGGATCACGGCGTGCAGCTCGCCGTGCACCTCGACGTCGAACCCGGCGGCGGTGAAGGTGTCGCCGTGGCCGACGGTGTGGACGCGGCCGGGGAACGCCGGGGCGAGCGTGTCCGCGACGGACTTCAGCGTCCAGATCTCGGTGCCGGGGTCTGCCTCCATCGCCGCCCGCAGCCGGGCCTCGTCGAAGTGGTCGGGGTGCTCGTGGGTGACGAGGATCGCGTCCGCGCCGAGTGCCGCGTCCGCCTCGGTGAAGCCTCCGGGGTCCAGGACGAGACTCCGGCCGTCCTTCTCGAGGCGGACGCAGGCGTGTGTCTTCTTCGTGAGCTTCATGCTCTCCATCCTGCCTCCGGACCCCCGCGGGGAGTCACTCCTGGGGGGTGGTCTCCTCGCGGACGACCTGCTGGGCGACCTTGAACGCGCGGTTGGCCGCGGGCACCCCGCAGTAGACGGCCGCCTGGAGCAGCACTTCTTTGATCTCGCCGGGGGTGAGGCCGTTGCGCAGGGCGGCCCGGACGTGGACGGCCAGTTCGTCGAGGTGGCCGCCGGCGACCAGGGCGGTGAGGGTGACGCAGCTGCGGGTGCGGCGGTCCAGACCCGGGCGGTCCCAGACCTCGCCCCAGGCGTAGCGGGTGAGGAGCTCCTGGAAGTCGCCGGAGAACTCGTCCGCCTGTGCCAGCGCCCGGTCGACGTGTGCGTCGCCCAGGACCTCGCGGCGCACCTTGATCCCCGCGTCGTAGGGGTCGGGCCGTCCCCGCTCCTGCGGGGCCGCGGCGGCCGGGGCGATCTCGGCGACGGGGCCGGTCTGCGCAGGCTGCGGCGGAGCGGCGGACACGACCGGGCGGAGGGCGGCGGCCGTGGGCAGGGCCGTCTGCCCGGTGGAGGTCTCGAAGGCGGGCTGCCAGGCGGTGGAGAAGTGCCTGACCAGCAGGTCGGTGACGGCCGCCGGCTGCTCGACCGGCACCAGGTGGGAGGCGCCGGGGACGACGGCGAGACGCGCGTCCGGGATGCCCGCCACCAGGGTGCGGGCCTCGGCGGGCCCGGTGATCCGGTCGTCCGAGCCGACCAGGACGAGCGTGGGCACGCCGATCCGCGCCAGCTCGGGCCGCACGTCGAAGGAGGCGAGCGCCTCGCAGGCGGCGATGTAGCAGCCGGGGTCGGTGGTGCGGACCATCTGCACGGCCCACTCGGTGATCGCGGGCTGCGCGGCGGCGAACCCGCCGGTGAACCAGCGCTCCGGCGCGGTGCGGGCGATGGGGTCGAGGCCGTTGGTGCGCACGATCACGCCCCGCTGCCGGAATTCGTCGGCGGTGCCGAAGCGTGGGGAGGCCGCGATCAGGGCGAGGGAGGCGAGCCGTTCGGGGTGGCGCAGCGCCAGCTCGATGCCGAGGGCGCCGCCGAGCGCGCAGCCCGCGTAGCCGAAGCGCTGCACGCCGAGCCCGTCGAGGGTGGCCAGCAGCCGGGTGGTGAGGTCGCCGACCGAGTCCGCCGGGTACGCCGGTGCGCCGCCGTGCCCCGGCAGGTCGAACCGGACGACCCGCCACTGTCCGGCCAGCTCGGGGATCTGCCGGTCCCACATGTGCCAGGTGGTGCCCAGTGAGGGACCCAGGATCAGGACCGGAGCGTCTTCTGGCCCGTCAATGCGGTATTGCAGGGTGTTCGGGGGTGTCTCACTCACGCCCCAGACCCTCTCACGTCGCACGGACGCCCCTGTAACGCGGGGACGCCTCGCCGAGGAGGGCCGCATTGGCCTCTACACCGGCGCGCTGTCGTCCGTCTCCGGCGTGATCGTCCTCATCGGCAGCTCGGCCACCGGCTCCCTGCTCGACGCGGGGCTTCCGGCGGCCGTGCCGTGGCTGGTCCTGGCCGCCGTACCGGTCATGACGCCGGGGCTGCTGCCGCGAAGGTGACGAAGTCGGCCCAGGCGGCGGGGGCGACGGCGAACCCGGGCCCCTGCCGGTCCTTGGAGTCGCGGATGTGGACGGCGGTGGGGCAGGGGGCGACCTCGACGCAGTCGCCGTCGCCCCCGCTGCTGTAGGTGGACTTCCGCCAGGAGAGGGCGACTTCGACGCAGTCGCCGGAACCGCTGCTGCTGTAGCTGCTCTTGAACCAGGCCAGGTCGGACGTGTTCATGGTTCCCCTCGCATCCGCTGCAACAGACTCACGGAGTCTCTGATGGTGAGAGCCTGCGAACGCATCCTGGCATACCGCCTCTGGAGCACGCTGATCTCTTTCGCGTCGGATACGAGAAGGCCTCCCCGTTGCCCCTCGCAGTACGCGAACCAATGATTCTCCGGGGTCTCCAACAGCTGCATGGGCCCGTCGAGCCCAGCGTGCGTCTCCTGGACCTGCGGCATGATCTGCAACTCGACGTTCCGCAGCGCCGCGATCTCCAGTACGTGGTCGACGAGTTCACGCGTCGCCTCCGTCCCGCCCGTGCGCCGCAGGAACACGCCCTCCTCCAGGATGAACCCGAACGCCGTGTTCGGCCGCTCCCGCAGCAGCCGTTGGCGTTCCGCCCGTGCCGTCCACTGTGCCTCGATCTGCTCGTCGTCCAGCGGCGGGAGCTGGTTGGTGAACAGCGTGCGCGCGTACGCCTCCGTCTGCAACAGCCCCGGCACCAACCGGCATTCGTGGGTGTACAACGTGATCGCGTTCGCCTCCAGCCGCGCCCACTGCGGAACCAGGCCGCAAGACCCGGCTGCCGGGCGACCCGCTTGAGGGTCTTGCTCAGCACTCCCGTGTTCCCGGTCGCCTCCTCCGCCCGCTCCACGAAGGCGACGTCCGGCATCCGCCGCCCCAACTCCACCGACGCCACGGTGTGTTTGGAGAACCGGACGGCCTGCGCGAACTCCTCCCGGCTCAGCCCCGCGTGCTCGCGCAGCGCCTGGAGCGCCGCCCCGAACGTCCGCAGACTGTCCGCCCCGTCCGGCTCCCCGCCACCCCGTACGCACGTGCCCTCGACCACCCTCGCCCCACCTTCCGCTCACACCCCGCTTCCAACTCACCCATGGTTACGGCCTGTCATCGGTACCGTCCAGTCCGTGACCGCGTACTCTCGCGCAGAGTACGCGGCTCCGGCCTGGTGAAAGGGGTACCGGAGAGGCCAGATTGGGCGCATGACAGCTCCGTCCACCCACCAGGGCCCGGTTACCGTACGTGTGTTCACCTCCGTCCGGAGGTTCAGCGCCACCCCGCTGGGCGCCCGCCTCGCACGGCACCACGCCATAGAGCAGATGAGGGCGTGGGGCGTCGGATCCTCGTCCGCTTCCAGGTCGGACGCCGTGGGGACGGTCGCCGCCATCGTCGGCGAGCTGGCGGCGAACGCCGTCACCCACGGGCGGGTGCCGGGCCGGGACTTCGAGGTGCGGCTCTCGCTCGTCACGGGGAGCGTGCGCGTCGAGGTCACCGACACCCGCGCCGAGAGCCTGCCGCCCGCGCCCGGAGCCGTGACGGCTCCGCCGCCTCTCGACGAGTCCGGGCGCGGGCTGTTCCTCGTCGGGGCGCTCGCCGACCGGTGGGAGGTGCTGGAGCGGGAGCCGGGCAAGACCGTCCGGGCGGAGGTCGATCTGCCGGGCCGGCTGCCGCTGGTCGGGCGGGCGGCGCGCAACGGGTGACGGCCGCCGCCGGTCGTTCCGTCCGCCGGTCGAGGCCGTCGGAGTAGACGAGACGGTGCTCGTGGCAGATCCCGCAGGCGAGGCCGATGGCGTACATCCTGGGCGGCGTCCCTGCTGCGCACCGGCCTCAAGGCCATCCCCGCCGAACGGCTCTGGGTCAATCCCGACTGCGGCCTGAAGACCCGCGTCTGACGCGAGACCCGGGCCTCGCTGGAGAAACCTCGGCGCGGCAACCCGAAGCGTCCGGGGTGAGCTCGCCCGGTCCTGACTCGCACATCCCAGGGGCTTCGCGGAACGGCACTGCCCGCTGCGGGACGAACGCGGTCAGCTGCCGGTGCCGGCGCGCGGGGTGAGGGCGTAGTCGAAGGCCAGGGTGCCCGGGTCGAGGGCCGTCGCCCCTCCGTCGACGGTGAGCACGGCGCCGTTGACGTAGGACGCCGCGGGCGAGAGCAACCAGGCGATCGCCCGGGCGACTTCGCGGGGCTCACCGGGGCGGCCGAGGGGTAGGGGCCTCGTCACCTCCCGGTAGGCCGCCTCGATGCCGCCCTCCCCCAGGTCCGCCTCCTCGGCGAAGCGCGCCATACGGCGGTCGGCCATCTCGGTCCTGACCCAGCTCGGGCACACGGTGTTGGCCCGCACACCGTCACGGCCGTGGTCGACGGCGACGGAACGGCACAGTTGCAGCAGGGCCGCCTTGGACACCGCGTACGGGGCGTTGCCCGGCCCGTTGAGCAGGGCCGACACCGAGGCGACGGCGACGACCGCTCCCCGCGACGCCAGCAGGTGCGGGATCGCCGCCCGCAGGAGCAGCAGGGGACCGGTGACGTTGGTGCGCATCACCTCGCCCCAGTCCGCCATCGACAGCTCCCCGACCGTGCCGCCCCGTCCGATGCCCGCGTTCAGCACCAGCCCGTCGACGCGCCCGTGGGCGTCGAGCGCCGCCCGGACGATTCCCTCGGCGGCCTCGGGGTCGCCCACGTCGGACGGGTAGGCCAGCGCGCCCGTCTCCTCGGCGAGGCGCCGCAGCGGTGCGGCCCGGCGTCCGCCGGCCACGACCTCGTGTCCTTCCTCCCGCAGCAGTCGGGCGGTGGCCGCCCCGATGCCGGAACCCGCGCCGGTGACGATCACAACGCGCCTGTCCGTCACAGTCGTTCAGCCCTTCGTCGGCGGGTCGTGGCAGCGGTCCGATCGTAGAGGGGCGGTCGGGTGGCACGCGTACGTCAGACGTCGCCCGGTGCGCCCAGACCGGTCAGGGCCCCCACCGGATCCAGGTCCGGTGTGCCCCTGGGCCACCAGTCCTCGCGGCCCGGCTCGGACTCGTACGCGTACCACAGGCCGTCCCGGCCCAGGCGGAGCTGGAGGTGACCGCGGGGGTGGGTCAGGTGATTGCGCCAGGGGCGGAAGGCGGGCAGGTCCGCGGCGAGGAGCAGCGGCCGGGCCCGGTCGAAGCGGCCGGCCGGTGGGTCCCACGGCTCCTCCAGCACGGCCAGGCCCTCCGGCCCGCCCTGCCGCCAGGCGGCGACCGCGCGGGCCAGGTCGGCGGCGGAGCGGCCGGCCGCCGAGGCCAGCGAGGAGTACAGCGCCCGGCTGCCCGCGGTGAGGCCCGAGCCGGGACGGGCCGCGGCCAGGCGGACCGCGTCCTGCCAGAAGGTCAGCCCCCCGACCGGGTCCCGGCCGGTCGTGAGCAGGGCGTGCGCCCGGGCGGCGGCGTCCGTGGCCAGCTGGTCCAAGGCAAAGGGGTCCGGCCCGCCCGGGGACGCCGGGTACGCCGGGGGCTGCTCCGGGTGCGGGGGCGCGGGCAGCGGGGCGGGAAGGGGCGGGCGGGCGCCGGCCGCCAGGACCTCGGTGGCCCGCACGCCCGGTGCCGGCGCCGGTCCCTTGTCCTGGGCGGCGCGTGCGGCCCGGGTGGCACTCAGCCGGGACAGGGCGTCGAGCAGCTCGCGCTCGCCCCGGCCCCGCAGGAGCAGCAGCACGAACGGGTCCGCGTCGAGCAGCCGGGCCGTCTGGTAGCAGAGGGCGGCGGCGTGCTTGCAAGGGTGGCCGCGGTCGGGGCAGCTGCAGTGCGGCTCCAGGTCGCCGGGGCCGGGCAGCAGGGGGACGCCGCAGTCGGCCAGGGACCGGGGCATCTCCTTGTCGAGCAGCGCCGCGATGTGCCCGGGGCGGTCGGCCGCGGCGTCCAGGAAGCGGTCCCAGCCGGCGTCGCCGAGGGTGCGCAAGCGGACCTGGACGCGGTACGGGCGCGGGCGGCTGCCCTGCACGTACGCCAGCACGAGCCCGGGCGTCACCGTGATGGCGTCCACGTTCCCCTGCTCGGCGTACCCGCGGCCGCGTTCCAGCCGCTTGGTGTCCAGCGCGCCCTGTTCCAGTGCGGTGACCCAGGCGTTGCCCCACCAGCTCGCTGCGAACGTCTCGCCCTCCCGGGGCGGGAAGGGCGGGAAGGTGCGGCGCAGGTCGCTGTCGCGGTGCGGGGCGGCCATCGAGCGGCGGGAGCCCGACCCGGACGGGTCGGAGGGCCGGGCCGCCGGGGCCGCCGGGGTGCTGGGCCGGGTGTGCGGAGTGTGCGGAGTGTCCGA
This sequence comes from Streptomyces sp. NPDC017943, assembly GCF_044328425.1. Taxonomy (NCBI): domain Bacteria; kingdom Bacillati; phylum Actinomycetota; class Actinomycetes; order Kitasatosporales; family Streptomycetaceae; genus Streptomyces; species Streptomyces sp. NPDC017943. The sequence goes on from NZ_JBIRHH010000005.1 coordinate 212,363, forward strand.
AGCGTGCGGCGGCTCGGGAGCGGTGGGAGCGGCGTGCCCGGGTGAGGGCGGCACAGGGCCGCCCCCCGTGGCGGGGTCTTCCGGAGCGCGAGGGCGGGCGTACGCCGGGGCCGTGGGCGGCACGGGCACGACCTGGTCGTCGGGGTACGGAGCGGAGTGGGTCTCCCGGGGCGCCGAGGCGTTCCCTTCTGCGAGTGCGGTGTCGGCGTCGGCGTCGGCATCCGGCACGTCCGGCGGGCCCGGGTCGTCCGACGGGTCTGATCGATGCGTTCGGCCCGGTCGGCCCGGTCGGTCACTGCGGGGCAGGTCGGGCTCCGGACCGTCCGGCACCTCGGGTCCGCCGGGCAGGTCCGCTACGTCCGACACATCCGGCATCCGGAACGCGTCGGACAGCAGCTCCCGCACGTCGCGCGTGCCCGGTCCGCCGGCGTCCGTCCGGGCGCGGCGCACGGCCGCCACCCTGTCGTCCACGGCGCTCTGCCGGGCCCGGCGCCTGCGGCGGGCGCCCTCGCGCTCCGTCTCCTGCCGGGCCCGTCGGGCGTCGTCCCGCGCGGCCCGCAACGCCTCCCGCGCCACGTCCCCCGCACGCCGCCCCGGCCGAGCCGACTCATCGCCCCGCTCGGAGGAATCCCGCTCGGACGTATCCCGCTCACCCTCCCCGGCCGGCGTCCGCCCCTCGGGCGCGCTCCCCTGCGCCCGCAACGCCTCCCGCGCCACATCCCCCGCACGCCGCCCCGGCCGAGCCGACTCATCGCCCCGCTCGGAGGTATCCCGCTCGGGCGCATCCCGCTCGACTTCCCCGGCCGGCGTCCGCCCCTCGGGCGCGCTCCCCTGCGCCCGCAACGCCTCCCGCGCCACGTTCGCCGGGCCGGGGTGCTCTCCGCCGGTGGCGGGGTCGGTGTCGCCGGGCCCGGACGGGTCCTGGCGGGCGGGCGCGGTGGGGGCCGGGTCCTGGGTCGCCGCGCGGTCCCGGGCCGTGCGTTCCCGGGCCTCCCGCAGGGCCCTGCGCGCCTCGTCGGCCGGGCGGGCGCTCACCGCGTGCTCCCCGGGGCGGTGACGGGCTCGCGGCGGGGCGTCATGGCGTCCTCCGCAGGGACACCAGGTCGGACAGCTCGCGGTCCGTCAGTTCCGTGAGGGCCGACTCGCCCGAGCCGAGGATCGCGTCGGCCAGGGCGCGCTTGGCGTGGAGCATCTCGGCGATGCGGTCCTCGACCGTGCCCTCCGTGATGAGGCGGTGGACCTGGACGGGCTGGGTCTGGCCGATGCGGTAGGCGCGGTCGGTGGCCTGTTCCTCGACGGCCGGGTTCCACCAGCGGTCGAAGTGGACGACATGGCCGGCGCGCGTGAGGTTGAGGCCCGTGCCGGCGGCCTTGAGCGAGAGGACCAGGACCGGGACGGAGCCGCTCTGGAAGCGGTCCACCATCCGTTCCCGCTCAGGGACGGGCGTGCCGCCGTGCAGGAGGTCGACGGGGACCGCGCGGCCGGCCAGGTGCGCGGCGATCAGCCGGGCCATCCCGACGTACTGCGTGAAGACCAGGGCGGAGCCGTCCTCGGCGAGGAGGGTGTCCAGCAGTTCGTCCAGGAGGGCGAGTTTCCCGGAGCGGGCGGCGAGCCGGTCGCCGACGGGGGCGTGCTCCTCCTTGAGGAACAGCGCGGGGTGGTCGCAGATCTGCTTCAGCGAGGTGAGCAGCTTGAGCACCATGCCCCGGCGGGCCATGCCCTCCGCCGTCTCGATCGCGAGCATCGACTCGCGCACCACCGCCTCGTACAGCGCCGCCTGTTCCCGGGTGAGCGGCACCGGGTGGTCGGTCTCGGTCTTGGGCGGCAGCTCGGGCACGATCCCCGGGTCGGACTTCTTGCGGCGCAGCAGGAAGGGCCGCACCAGGCGGGCGAGGCGCTGGACGGCCTCCTCGTCCTCGCCGGTCTCGACGGCCCGGGCGTGCCGGGCACGGAAGGACTTGAGGGGGCCGAGCAGGCCGGGGGTCGTCCAGTCGAGCAGGGCCCACAGCTCCGACAGGTTGTTCTCCACGGGGGTGCCGGTGAGGGCGACCCGCGCGGGGGACGCGAGGGTGCGCAGCGCCTTGGCGGTGGCGGAGTAGGGGTTCTTGACGTGCTGGGCCTCGTCGGCGACGACCATGCCCCAGTCCCGGTCGGCCAGGGCGGGGGCCGCCGAGCGCATCGTGCCGTACGTGGTGAGGACGAAACCGCCGTCGAGGCCGTCCAGGGTGCGGTCGGGGCCGTGGTAGCGGCGTACGGGCACGCCGGGGGCGAAGCGGGTGATCTCGCGCTGCCAGTTGCCGAGCAGCGAGGCGGGGCAGACCACGAGGGTCGGCTCGGGGCGGGCCCGCTTGAGGTGCAGCGCGATGAGCGTGACGGTCTTGCCGAGGCCCATGTCGTCGGCGAGGCAGCCGCCGAGGCCGAGGGAGGTCATCAGGTCGAGCCAGGCCAGGCCGCGCAGCTGGTAGTCGCGCAGGGTGGCGTGCAGGCCGGGGGGCGGCTCGGCGGGGTCGATCCCGGCGGTCAGGCGGTCGCGCAGGGCGGCGAGGGCACCGGCCGGTACCGCCTCGACCGTCTCGCCGTCCACCTCCGCGGTGCCCGTGAGGGCGACGGACAGCGCGTCGACCGGGTCGAGCAGGCCGAGGTCCCGTTTGCGGGCCTTGCGCACCAGCGCGGGATCGACCAGCACCCACTGGTCGCGCAGCCGGACGACGGGGCGGTGGGCCTCGGCGAGGGCGTCCATCTCGGCGTCCGTGAGCGGGTCGCCGCCGAGCGCCAGTTGCCAGCGGAACGCGAGCAGGTCCTCGCTCTCGAAGAAGCCGGTGCCATCGGTCGCCGAGCCGGGCGCGGGACGCACCACCGCGGCCGCGGACAGGTCCTGGGCGAGGTCCCTCGGCCAGTGCACGGCGACCCCGGCAGCGGCGAGCCGGGTGGCCGCGACGCCGAGCAGGTCGCTCAGTTCGTCCTCGCTCAGGGCCAGCACGTCCGGGACGTCCTGGTCGGAGAGCCGGTCCAGCGGGGGCCAGATGCGCGCCGCCCGGCGCACGGCGAGGGCGGCGTCCACGCGGGCGCGGGGGCCGAAGGCGTCGCCGGCCTCCCCCGCCCACAGGGCCGCCGCGTCGGTCACGAGGGTGGGGTCGGCGAGGCTGTGCACCTGGACGATCGCCGCCCCGGCGCTGCGCCCGCCGCCGTCGGGGGTGTCGTCGAACAGGTCGTACGCCGAGAGGTCCAGGCGGAGCGAGATCCGCACGCCGGCGTCCATGCCGGCGGCGACCTCGGCGGCCCAGTCGTGGGCGGCGGGGAGGTGCTGGGCCTCGCGGGCGGCGAAGGGCCGGCCGGTGGTGTGGGGGGCGGCCGGGGTGCGGGGCAGGGTGTCGGCGACGGCGTCCAGGAAGGCGCGGACCAGGGCCTCGGGTTCGGGCAGCTGGAGGGGGCCGGGGCCGGGCAGGGGGACGGCGTGCCCCTCGGGGGGCAGGGCGGCGGCCACGGCGCGCAGGTGGGCGATGTCGTCCGGGTCGAGAGGGCCGGCGCGCCAGGCGTCGTGCCCGGTGGCTGTGAGCCCGGGCAGCAGCCGGCCGCGGGCGGTGAGCCGCAGGGCGTGCAGGGCGGCGGCGCCCCAGCAGGCGGTGGCGGGGTGGGCCGCCGGGTCGTGCCGGGCGCGCACGAGCAAGGGCAGGGCGGCCTCGACGGGAAGGGACAGCGCGGGGACGGTCCGCCGCCGCACGCCCGTGCCGTGCCGGCGTACGACGGTCAGCTCGGTGCCGGGGCCGGGGCCGGGCAGGGGCTCGCCCTCGGGGTCCCAGAAGGCCACGCGTCCGTCGCGAGGGAGGGGCGCGGGCAGGAAGACGGCCGGGAGCCGCACCGGAACCACCTCGTCCGCTGCCCGCTCCGTCTGCGTCACGGCCGTGTCGCCCATACGTCCTGTCACCTCCCGCCCCGGCGTCGGATCACTCGTCTCCGACTCTACGGGCGGGGTCTGACAAACGGCTCCGGGGACCGGCAGTGCTCGGGCGACCGACGGCCAACGGCTCCGTGGACCGGCAGCGCCCGGGCGACCGACGGCCAACGGCTCCGGCGACCGGGCCCCACGGGCTCGGCCCTGGGTCAGGGAACCGTGCGGGCGACGACGTAGACCCAGGGGTAGGCCGGGTTGGACAGGTCCACGACCACGTCGTGCGTGGGGGCGGGGTTCTCCTGGCGGTGGACGAAGCCGTACCAGCCGTCGCCGCCGGGGAAGCGCCAGCCGGTGATCCTGCGGTCGCGGGCGCCGATGGCGACCTCGCCCTGCTCGAGGTCCTCGCGGGTCAGGCCGAGCCCCGTGAGGTAGGCGTCCAGTCCGGCCGCGTTCGTCTCGAACTGGGCGTAGAGCCGGCTGGTCTTCCAGTTGTTGGTCTCGTAGTAGGCCACGTGCCAGGCGGGGTGCGGGATGGGCACCTGGTAGATGCGGCGCTGGAGCTTGGAGGGCCAGCCCGCGGTCAGCCCCGTCGCCGAGTACTTCGCCTCCTTGTCCTTGCCGCTGTCGCGGCTCTGGTTCGCGGAGATCACCAGGTAGCCGGCCGGGATGCCGATGAGCAGCACGATGGTCAGCAGCGTGAGCGCCCTGCGGCGGATCCGGTGGCGGCGGTCCTCGGCCGGGCGCTCCTGGCCGTCCGGCCAGGTGCCCTGGTGCGGCAGGGAGGCGGTCACAGGGTCTCCTGGCTGCTGCGGAGCGACTGCGTGTACCGCTCGTAGCGCTCGTGGCGCTCCACGCGGCGGCGCTTGGCGCGGCGGAAGCGGCGGGCGACGAGCCGGGCGAGGTCGGCGGCGCCGACCATGCCGGCCTCGGGGCCGAGCTGGGCCCGGACGATGCGGGCCTCGGGGCGGTAGCCGCGGCCGGTGAGGTGTCGCTTGAAGGCGTCGCGGGCCGGGCCGATCAGCAGGTCGTCGGCGGCCGAGACGCCGCCGCCGATCACGAAGCAGGAGGGATCGAGGGCGGCGGCGAGGTTGGCGATGCCGACGCCGAGCCACTGGCCGATGTCCTGGAGCAGCTCGATGCACATGGCGTCGCCGTCGCGGGCCAGCTCGGTGATCATCGGGCCGGTGATGTCGCCGATGCTGCCCTTGACGTGCTCGATGATGCCGTAGGCGACCGGCGAGTCGGCCGCGGCCAGCTCCCGGGCCTCGCGGACCAGGGCGTTGCCGGAGCTGTACTGCTCCCAGCAGCCGCGGTTGCCGCAGGGGCAGCGGTGGCCGCCGGGCACGACCTGCATGTGGCCGAACTCGCCGGCGACCCCGTACTTGCCGCGCTTGACCTGGCCGTCCTCCAGGATCGCGCCGCCGATCCCGGTGCCCAGCGTGATCATCACGAGGTGGTCCTCGCCGCTGCCGGCGCCGAAGCGCCACTCCGCCCAGGCGGCGGTGTTGGCGTCGTTGTCGACGAGCACCGGGACGGACAGCCGGCTGGCGAGGCGGTCGCGCAGCGGTTCGTTGCGCCAGGACAGGTGCGGGGCGAAGAGCACGCGGTTGCGGTCGGCGTCGACCCAGCCGGCGGCACCGATGCCGACGGCGTGCACGTCGTGCCGGTCGGAGAGGTCCAGGACCAGCTCGGCGATGGTGTCCTCGACGACCTTGGGGCTCTTGGACTTGTCCGGGGTCTCCGTGCGGAGCTTCTCCAGGATGTTGCCGTCGGCGTCGACGACGCCCGCCATCACCTTGGTGCCGCCGATGTCGATGCCGACCGTCGGCACCCGGGGTGCCGTCAGGTGCGAGCGGCGCTCCCGGGTGCCGACGGTGCGGAGCGCCGTGGCACGGCGGGAGCCGATGGGGGCGGTGAGGTCGCGGTAGGTGCTCATCGCCGCCGATTCTGCCTCACGGGGAGGCAGCGTGCGGAGCACAGGGGTGGTGCGGATCATCGCCGAGTGCGGGCCGGTGGGGGCTCGTCGCGCAGTTCCCCGCGCCCCCTAAGTACGCACGAGCAACTGGAATTCGAAGGAATAGCGCGTCGGGCGGTAGGTGTGCGTGCCGTACTCGACGGCGCGGCCCGTGTCGTCGAACGTGACGCGTTGCATGGTGAGCAGCGGGGCGCCCGGCTCCTCGGACAGCCGCTCGGCCTCCTCCGGGGTCGCCGCCCGGGCCCCGATGGACTGGCGGGCGCTGTGCAGGGTGATGCCGCCCGCGCGCATCAGGCGGTACAGGCCCGTGGACTGCAGCTGGCCGGTGTCGAGATCGATGAGGCCGGGTGGCAGGAAGTTGCACAGGTGGGCCATGGGCTCGCCGTGGGCGAGGCGGAGGCGTTCCACGCGGTGGACCTCGCTGTCCTCGGCGACGCCCAGGGCCGCGGCGACCTCGGCGGAGGCGGGGACGACGGTGTTGACGAGGACCTCGGTCGCCGGCCGCTGACCGGCCGCCTCCAGGTCGTCGTAGAGGCTGCTGAGTTCCAGGGGGCGCTTGACCTGGCTGTGCACGACCTGGGTGCCGACGCCGCGGCGGCGGACCAGCAGGCCCTTGTCGACGAGCGACTGGATGGCCTGGCGGACGGTCGGCCGGGACAGGCCGAGCCGGGCGGCGAGCTCGATCTCGTTGCCCAGGAGGCTGCCGGGGGTCAGCGTGCCGTGCTCGATCGCGGCCTCCAGCTGCTGGGACAGCTGGAAGTACAACGGCACGGGTGAGCTGCGGTCCACGCTCAGCTCGAGCTGCACGGTCGGGTCCACTTCTGGTTTCGGCACGGGCCGAGCGTAGCTCCGCGCGTTGTTGACGGGAAGTCGTGTAGTCAGATTGTCCGGACATACGGATTGACAGGGGCGGCCGGTGGCCGCACTTTGTTCCCATGCGCATCGGCGTCATCGGTACGGGCCGCATCGGCACCATCCACGCGAAGACCCTGAGCAGGAATCGCGACGTGGGCTCCCTGATCCTCACGGACGCGGATCCCGCCCGGGCCCAGGAACTGGCGCACCGGCTGGGCGAGACGGCGGCCCCCGGGGTGGAGGAGATCTTCCGCTGGGGGGTCGACGCCGTGGTGATCACGACGGCCACGTCCGCGCACGCCGAACTGATCGGCCGTGCGGCGCGCTCGGGGCTGCCGGTGTTCTGCGAGAAGCCGATAGCGCTGGACCTGCCGGGGTCCCTGAGCGCGATCGCCGAGGTGGAGGCGGCCGGGACGGTGCTGCAGATGGGTTTCCAGCGCCGCTTCGACGCCGGGTACACGGGGGCGCGCGAGGCCGTACGCTCGGGTCGGCTGGGGCGGCTGCACACCGTGCGGGCGCTGACCAGCGACGAGCAGCCGCCGGCGGCGGCCTGGCTGCCGCTGTCGGGCGGGCTGTACCGGGACACCCTGATCCACGACTTCGACGTACTGCGCTGGGTCACCGGCCGGGAGGTCGTGGACGTGTACGCGGCCGGGTCGGACGCGGGGCCGGCGATGTTCCGGGAGGCCGGTGACGTGGACACCGGCGCCGCCCTGCTCACGCTGAACGACGGCACGCTGGCCACGGTCACCGCGACCCGGCTGAACGGGGCCGGGTACGACGTGCGCATGGAACTCGCCGGTGAGCGGGACCAGATCGTGGTCGGCCTGGACGACCGCACACCGATCGCGTCGACCGAGCCGACCGGGCCGCCGGCCGCGGACAAGCCCTGGGCGGGCTTCCTGGAGCGGTTCGGCCCCGCCTACGAGGCGGAGCTGAACGCGTTCGTCGACGTGGTGCGGGGCGAGCGGGCCAACCCGTGCGACGGACGCGAGGCCCTGCAGGCGCTGCGCGTCGCCGAGGCGTGCGAGCTGTCCCGGCGCGAGCGCCGGCCGGTCCGCCTCACCGAGATCGCCGGCGGGGCGTGAGCGGCGGGAGCGGGACGTCGGGGACCACGCATGCACCGACCGGAAGGGGGCGCCGGGAGCCGGAAGTCCGTCTGAGAACGGCGACGGACCTCCGGCCGGGGCGGCCCGGGCGGGCCCGGTTCAGCAGCCGTGGTCGACGAGGTCGAACGACTCGTAGTGGTCGGCCGTGTAGTAGTCCTCCTGGCTCCGCTCACCGGTGACGATGCGGCGTGCGCCGCGGGTGTCGGAGCCGGGGGTGATGACGGTGTACTCGTGGTAGTAGCCAGACGACTGGCCGGGCAGGATGCCCTCCCGGTTCTGGAAGACGGTGCCGTCCTGCTCGAACGGGTACGGGCCGCCCTGCTCGATCAGGTCGAGCGTGTCGTGCGCCTGCGAGGGCAGGGCGCTGTAGCAGATGTCGCCGACGGCGGTGGGGGTGGCGCCGGCCGTGCCGGTGGAGACGGTCGTGCCGATGACGAGGGCGGTCAGGAGGGCGGCTGCTGCGCCGAGCCGCGAGGCGTGTGGGGGGAAGTTCATGGCGCTCATGATGACGCGCGTAGAGAGTGGCATGTCAATGACAAGCCAGGCGAATTTCCTGTGAAGCCCCGTGCGTTCCCGAGGAGTTCACGCGTCCTCCGGCAGGCCGAACTCGCCGTACTCCGGGCGTCCCTTCAGGTCGTACGTCTGGATCGAGACCCCGGCCCCGGTGACGCTGCCGCCGGTGTGCTCGAACGCCGTCGGCACGGCGCCCTCCGGGAACAGCCGGAACCCGGAGCCGAGCACGACCGGGAAGGTCAGCAGATGGAGGGTGTCGAGCAGGTCCAGCGCGAGCAGGGACCGGACCAGGGCTCCGCTGCCGTGCACCTGGATCTCGCCGTCGGTGCCTCCCTTGAGCGCGGTGACCTCCCCGGCGAGATCGCCGCGGAGCACGGTGGTGCCCGCCCACGCCGGGTCGTCCAGGGTCGAGGAGGGGACGTACTTGGGCAGCCCGTTGAGCTTGGAGGCGACGGGGTCGCCGGGGTCGGTCACCTTCGGCCAGTAGGAGGCGAAGATGTCGTACGTCCGCCGGCCCAGCAGGAAGGCGGCCGGGCGGGCGAAGACCTCGTTGACGAACCGGCCGAAGTCCTCCTCGGCGTAGGGGAAGCTCCAGCCGCCGTGGGTGAAGCCCCCGCGGGTGTCCTCCCGGGGGCCGCCGGGGGCCTGGTAGACGCCGTCGAGCGTGACGAAGAGGGTGGAGACGAGCTTGCCCATGGCGGGTGCCTTCCCTTCGGGTGGGTCGTGGGGCCTGGTTGCCATGGGTGCAGACCGCGCCGGCATGCGCAACTCGTCGCTGGGCCGTGAGGCGGCCGGAGTTCGGCGTCCGTTGCCCGCCGGTGCCCGGGCCGGCCGGCCGCTGGAATGGGGGCATGACAGCTCGAGGAACTCTGGACGGCAAGGTGGCTCTCGTGACCGGCGGGAGCCGTGGCATCGGCGCGGCGACGGCCCTGCGACTGGCGCGGGAGGGTGCGGACGTGGCCGTCGGGTACGTCGGCGGCGAGGAGGCGGCCCGGGCCGTCGTACGGGAGGTGGAGGCGCTGGGCCGCCGGGCGGTGGCACTGCGCGCGGACGCGGCGGACGCCGCCGAGGCGGTCGAGGTGGTGGACGCGGCGGCCGAGGCACTGGGCCGGCTGGACATCCTGGTGAACAACGCGGGTGTGGGAGTGCTCGGTCCGCTGGAGAGCCTGTCGCTCGCGGACGTCGACCGCGTGCTCGCCGTCAACGTGCGCGCGGTGTTCCTGGCCTCGCAGGCGGCCGCCGCGAGGATGCGGGAGGGCGGGCGGATCGTCACGATCGGCAGTTGCATGGCGCAGCGGGTGCCGGGGCCGGGTGGCACGCTCTACGCCATGAGCAAGGCGGCCCTGATCGGCCTGACCAGGGCACTGGCCCGGGAGCTGGGCGCTCGCGGCATCACCGCCAACGTCGTGCACCCCGGCCCGATCGACACCGACATGAACCCGGCGGACGGGCCGTACGCACCCGGCCAGGCGGCGCTGACCGCGCTGGGCCGGTTCGGCACGGCGGACGAGGTGGCCTCGACGGTGGCGTACCTGGCGGGGGCGACGTATGTGACGGGGGCGGAGTTCGCGGTGGACGGCGGCCACGCGGCGTAGCGGGCCGAGGCCCCTCCGGGGGCGAGTTTCCTCGGCGGGCCCGGGCCCGCCGCCGGGCTGCCACCCGGGAGCGGTGCGGCGACGCACCGACCGGCGGGACCGGCCACCGACCCTGCGGCGGGACCGCCTCCGGCCGGCCGCCGGACGGCCCGGCGCGGCCGCCGGCCGCTTCACCGGCGGCGCCACGCCATCCGGCGTCGAAGACCGCCCCGGCCGCCGCTTCCGGCGACCCGGCTACGCCCCGGGCGGCCCCCGGGTGACGCCGAGGGAGCAGGACCGGAAAGCCCACGGTCCTGCAACCCGGCGTCACCGACGGCGTGCAAGGAACCCGGCGTTCACCCCGGACGCCCGGTCGGGGCCACCGGAACCACCCCGCCTTCCCCGCGGGGACCGGAAAGCCCGGGGCACGGACGGCACGCTGGGAAGCCCGGCGTGCCGCCGGTGCGGGCGGTCGGCCGACCGGCCGCACCGGGGCGGGCGGGTCAGCCGCCGAGTTCCTGGTGGCGGGCCGCGAGGCGGCTCGTGCCCTCCTGGGTCAGGGAGCCGAAGAGGCGCAGGCGGGAGATGCCGCCGTCCGGGAAGATGTCGAGGCGCGCGTGCGTGCCCACGACCGGCTCCGGCAGGACGAAGCGATGGTTCGTGTCGGGCTGGAGGCGGGTGCGGGGCAGCACCTCCCGCCAGTCGCCGTCCTCGCCGTCCCTGACCGAGACCGACGCCCAGCCGGCGCTGTTGCCCTTGAGGTAGGCGGTGTCGATCTCCAGCGCGCGGATCTGCGCCTGGGCCGTCAGCCGGTAGCGGATCCAGTCGTGGCCCCGGTCGCGGCGGCGGCGGGTCTCCCAGCCGTCGTCCATCTTGTGGGAGCGGCCCGGCTGGATGGTGTGGGAGGCGGGCGAGTAGAAGAGGTCCGACGCGTCCTCGACCAGGCCGCCGTTCTCCAGGGCGACGACGTCGAACGTGCCGAGCGCTCCCAGCCAGACCGGATCCGGCACGACCTCGCCGTGCACGCGCAGGCGGGCGACACCGCCGTCGGGGTGCTGCCGGATCCGCAGGTGGGTGAAGCACTGCTCGGCGGCGACGGCGAAACCGTTCGCCGCGTGCCCGCCCACCGGGGTGCGCGGGACGAGGGTCGTCCACTTCACGTCGTCACCGAGGAGCTCGGCGGGCGACGGGGAGCCCGGCACGGCGGTGCCCTCGACGGACACGGCCTGCGGGTAGTTGCCGCGGAAGTGGGCCGTGTCGACGACGATCCCGCGGATCACGCCCGGGGCGCCGAGCCGGACCAGGGCCCAGTCGTGGTCCTCGTCGGCCGGCCAGGGGTGCTCGGCGGAGACGCCCCGGCGGCGCCGCGTCTCCCAGCCGTCCATGATCTTGCCCTTGTGTCCGAAGTGCTCGGGGTCGAACACGGCGCGCTCCGGCACCAGCAGGTTCTCGCGCTGGGCGAAGAACTCGTCGTTGGCGGCGATGACACCGGCCCCCAGCCGCCGGTCGGCGAGGTTGGCGTACGAGGTGAAGGGGAAGTCGGCGGTGCGGTAGTCCGCGTACGGGTCGCCGCCGGAGTAGGGGTTCGCGTCGCCGGTGAAGCTGGGGATCGCCGTCACGATGATCAGGTCTTCCTTTCGGGTGTCCGGGATGGGAGGTCAGTCGGTCCGGGTGAGGAGCTGCCCCTTCGGCTCGGTGAACTCGCCGTCCGCCATGATCTTCCGGCCTCGCAGCCAGGTGGCCTTCACGACGCCCTGCAGGGTCCGGCCCGCGTAGGCCGTGACGCGGTTGCGGTGCTGGAGGGCGACAGGGTCGACGGTGAAGGTCTCGTCGGGGGCGAGGACGGCGAAGTCGGCGTCGTGGCCGGGCGCGATGGCGCCCTTGCGGCCGTCCAGTCCGACCAGTGCGGACGTCCGCGCCGACATCCAGCGCACGACGTCCTCCAGGCCGTGCCCGCGCCTGCGTGCCTCGGTCCACACGGCGGACAGGCTCAGCTGGAGTCCGGAGATGCCGCCCCAGGCCGTCGCGAAGTCGTCGGTCTTGAGGTCGGCGGTGGACGGGGAGTGGTCGGTGACGACGCAGTCGATGGTGCCGTCGGCCAGCGCCTGCCAGAGCAGGTCCTGGTTGGCGGCCTCGCGGATCGGCGGGCAGCACTTGAACTCGCTGGCGCCGTCGGGGACTTCCTCGGCGGTGAGGGTCAGGTAGTGGGGGCAGGTCTCCACGGTGATGCGCACGCCCTCGGAGCGCGCCTCGGCGATCATCGGCAGGGCGTCGCTGGAGGACAGGTGCAGCACGTGCACCCGGGCGTCGAGGGCCCGGGCCTCGCGGATGAGCTGGGCGATGGCGGTGTCCTCGGCGTCCCGGGGACGGGAGGCGAGGAAGTCCGCGTAGCGGGGGCCGGGCTGCTGCGGGGCGGTGGCGAGCAGGCGCGGGTCCTCGGCGTGCACGATGAGCAGTCCGCCGAAGGCGGCGATCTCGGCCATGGAGCGGGAGAGCGCCTCCCGGTCCAGGTGCGGGAACTCGTCCACGCCGGACGGCGACAGGAACGCCTTGAAGCCGAAGACGCCGGCCTCGTGCAGCGGGCGCAGGTCCTTGACGTTGCCGGGCAGGGCCCCGCCCCAGAAGCCGACGTCGATGTGCGCCTTGTCGGCGGCAACCTGCTGCTTGGTCCGCAGGTGCGCGACGGTGGTGGTCGGCGGCAGGGAGTTGAGGGGCATGTCGACGAGGGTGGTGATGCCGCCGGCGGCCGCGGCCCGGGTGGCGGTCCAGAAGCCCTCCCACTCGGTGCGGCCGGGGTCGTTGACGTGCACGTGGGTGTCGACCAGGCCGGGCAGCAGGACGTGGTCGCCCAGGTCCTCCAGGCGGGCGGCGTCCGGCACGGGCGCGTCGTACGGGAGGACCGCGGTGATCGTGCCGCCGGCGACGGCCACCGAGGCGGGGCGCGTCCCCTCGGGCGTCAGGACACGCGTCGAGCGGAGCACCAGTTCAGCGTCGGACACCCGGACCCCTTACGTTTCACACGCTTCCGCGTACCGGAATTCAACTTTCTGTTGAAGGAGTCTTCACGCCCGCTCCGGCCCCGTCAAGGGCAGACTGGCCACGACGCCCGCCTCGGACCCACCTCTGGACGTTTCCACAAGGCGGAATTACACTTCCGGGAAGCAGAACGTAGCTCCGCACAACCGGGGAGTCGACCGACCGCCGGGTAGGCTTCAGCTCTTCCGCCAGCCCCGAAAGGAACGCGCCGTGCCGACGTCCAGCGCCAGCACCACCGACTCCGCCCGGTCCTCCTCCAACGGTGGCGTCCAGTCCCTGGAGCGCGCCTTCGACCTGCTCGAACGGATGGCGGACGCGGGCGGCGAGGTCGGGCTGAGCGAGCTGTCCGCCAGCAGCGGACTGCCCCTGCCGACCATTCACCGTCTGATGCGCACCCTGGTGGCCTGCGGATACGTACGTCAGCAGCCCAACCGGCGCTACGCGCTCGGCCCGCGCCTGATCCGCCTCGGCGAGTCGGCCTCCCGGCTGCTGGGCACCTGGGCGCGGCCGTACCTGGCGCGGCTGGTCGAGGAGACGGGCGAGACGGCGAACATGGCGCTGCTGGACGGCGACGAGATCGTCTACGTGGCGCAGGTGCCCTCGAAGCACTCGATGCGCATGTTCACCGAGGTCGGCCGGCGCGTGCTGCCGCACTCCACGGGCGTGGGCAAGGCACTGCTGGCCGGTTTCCCGCCCGAGGAGGTGCGCGCCCTGCTCTCCCGCACGGGCATGCCCGCCGCGACGGACAAGACGATCACGACGGCCGACGGCTTCCTCGCGGCCCTGGAGGACGTGCGCGCCCGGGGCTACGCGGTCGACGACAACGAGCAGGAGATCGGGGTGCGCTGCCTGGCCGTCCCGGTACCCGACTCCCCCACCGCCGCGGCGATCTCCATCTCCGGTCCGGCGGGCCGGGTCACCGAGGCGGCGACGGACCGGATCGTGCCGGTGCTCCAGCAGGTCGCCGGCGAACTGTCGCAGGCCCTCGCCAGCCAGAACCCGGCGTGAGCGGGTTACACACCTGGCCGGGCCGCTACACCGACCGGCACGGCAGCGAGGACCTCGCCTTCGAGTCCGACGGCCGGGAGCTGATCCGCACGACGATCAGGGGCGTGCTCTTCGAGGGCGGGACGATGGACACGCTCGGCGCCCTGGCCGGCGACCCGCCCGAGGCGATGTTCCGCCTCCACGACGGCGACCTGTGCTCCTGCCTGCTCGAGTGGGAGGTGCCGCTCCCGGTCGCGGCCGCGGGGCGAGAGCCCCGGACGGGCGTGCTGCACTGCGCCCTGCGGCTGGGCGAGCCGGTGGCCTCGGGCGCCCTGGACGAGGAGGGCCTGACGGTCACCCTGCGGCTCGACGGGCGCGCGTACGGCGGGGAGGACTACGGCGACTTCGAGACGGCCCTGTACGCCATCCAGCGCCTGCTCCCGCCCGGGCAGCTGCTGCGGGCGTGCATCGCGTGCGCCTGGTCCGACTACCACCCGGTGGGCCACTCGATGATGACCGGGCTGGCCTGCTTCCGGAACACCAAGGACCGCTACCGCCGGGTCGACGGCAAGCGGGGTCCGCAGGGGATCTTCGCGCTCTGGCCGCAGCTCACCGAGTTCGTGCAGGAGACGCATCTGTGCGGGGAGTTCGAACCCCGCGGCGCCCACGCGGGGTACCGGGGGACGTTCCCGTAGCGGCGGGCCGGTCCGCCTACACGGACCGGCGCACCGGCCGGCCGAAGAGGTCCACCGCGCGCCGGACGTCCGCCAGCGCGGACGACAGGGCGCTCACCGAGCCGATCGCGCCCGCGACCAGGAGCAGGGAGCGCCGCAGGCGGGCGATGTCGGGGGTGCCGGTGGCGGCCATGGCGTCCAGGGCCGCCAGTTCCTCCTCGGCGGTGCCCCGGTCCGCGAACTCGGCCGGATGGGCGGCGAGACGGCGGCGCAGCCGGGACACCGCCGCGCGCAGCTCCGTCACGCGCGGGTCCGTCACGCGCGGGTCCGTCACGCGCAGTTCTGTCACGTGCAGTTCGGTCACGCGCGCGCCCGCCTGCCCGCCGGCCGCGGGCCCCTGCCGCTCCTGCTCCACGCTCCGCAACACGGTCCTCCCCCTCGCACCTCGTCGTGCGCCTGCCTGGTGGCCCGAAGTCCCCCCGCCGCGGCCCCTGTTCGGGCATCCCGCCGGTTCGGTGCGGGCGACAGTAGACGACGCGGGCCGCCAGGCGCCAGTCCGCTGCGTCATCGACTTGCTCCGCTGCGTGACTTCCCGGCCCGGGCGCCCGCCCCGTGCGACGCGGCCGCCGCATCGCCCGTGACCCGCGCGGGGCGTGCGGTATGCAGGAGCCATGACGACACGTGAGACGACGGACGGGACGCGCGCGGTGGCCGGGCTGCTGCTGGCGGCGGGAGGAGGCCGGCGGCTGGGCGGACGCCCCAAGGCGCTGCTGCCGCACCGGGGGCGGCCGCTCGTGGAGCACGCCGTGCGCGTCCTGCGCGAGGGCGGCTGTGCGACGGTCCATGTCGTCCTGGGTGCCCGGTCCGACGAGGTGCGCGCCCGGGCCTCACTGGACGGATGCGTCCTGGTGGACAACCCGCAGTGGGAACAGGGCATGGGGACGTCCCTGCGCGCCGGGCTGGACTCCCTGGCCGGCTCCCCGGCGCGGGCCGCCCTGGTCGCGCTCGTCGACCAGCCCGGCATCGGGCCCGAGGCGGTGGCCCGGGTCCTGGGGGCGTACGACGGCGAGAACGCCTTGGTGTCCGCCGCGTACGCGGGGGTGCGCGGACACCCGGTGCTGTTCGGCGCGGCGCACTGGGCCGGCATCGCGGCGACCGCCACGGGCGACCGGGGGGCGCGCGCCTACCTGAAGGAGCACGCCGCGGCGGTCCGCCTCGTCGAATGCGGGGACGTGGCCCGGCCCTTCGACATCGACACCGAGGCCGATCTGGCACACCTGGAGTGAACGGGGTGGCACGGGGAGCCACCTTGGCTCGATCCGGAGAATCTCGACATCAACAAACGATTGAACTTCCACCATGAGGAAACTAGTATCCACTGATCAGAAGCGCCCACCCCCCTCCGGGCGCCCATCGCCGTATCCGGGAGGACTGGCACCGGGTGCCGCCCGCCGGTTCGTTGTCACAGCTCGCCGAAGGAAGTGACCGTTCATGTCCGCTCCAGCGCCGTCCCCGCTGGCCATCGTCGACGCCGAGCCCCTGCCCCGGCAGGAGGAGGTCCTCACCGAGGCGGCACTCGCCTTCGTGGCCGAGCTGCACCGGCGGTTCACCCCCCGGCGTGACGAACTCCTGGCCCGCCGCGCCGAGCGCCGCGCCGAGATCGCCCGCACCTCCACCCTCGACTTCCTGCCGGAGACGGCCGCGGTCCGCGCCGACGACTCCTGGCGGGTCGCCCCGGCCCCGGACGCCCTGAACGACCGCCGGGTCGAGATCACCGGCCCCACGGACCGCAAGATGACCATCAACGCCCTCAACTCGGGCGCCAAGGTGTGGCTCGCGGACTTCGAGGACGCCTCCGCGCCCACGTGGGAGAACGTCGTCCTGGGCCAGCTCAACCTGATCGACGCCTACACCCGGAACATCGACTTCACCGACCCGAAGTCCGGCAAGTCCTACGCCCTCAAGGCGAACGAGGACCTCGCCACGGTCGTCATGCGCCCGCGCGGCTGGCACCTGACGGAGCGTCACCTCGTCGACGCCGACGGCACCGCGGTGCCCGGCGCGCTCGTCGACTTCGGCCTGTACTTCTTCCACAACGCCCGGCGCCTGCTGGACCCCGGCAAGGGTCCGTACTTCTACCTCCCCAAGACGGAGTCGCACCTGGAGGCCCGCCTCTGGAACGAGGTGTTCGTCTTCGCGCAGGAGTACTGCGGCATCCCCCACGGCACCGTCCGCGCCACCGTCCTCATCGAGACGATCACGGCCGCGTACGAGATGGAGGAGATCCTCTACGAGCTGCGCGACCACGCCTCCGGGCTGAACGCCGGCCGCTGGGACTACCTGTTCTCCATCGTCAAGAACTTCCGGGACGGCGGCGCCCGGTTCGTCCTGCCCGACCGCAACGCGGTGACGATGACCGCCCCGTTCATGCGCGCCTACACCGAACTCCTCGTACGCACCTGCCACAAGCGGGGCGCCCACGCGATCGGCGGCATGGCGGCGTTCATCCCCTCCCGCCGGGACGCCGAGGTCAACAAGGTCGCCTTCGAGAAGGTCCGCGCCGACAAGGACCGCGAGGCCGGGGACGGCTTCGACGGCTCCTGGGTCGCCCACCCCGACCTGGTGCCCATCGCCATGGAATCCTTCGACAAGGTCCTCGGCGACAAGCCGCACCAGAAGGACCGGCTCCGCGAGGACGTCCACGTCGAGGCGGCCGACCTCATCGCCGTCGACTCGCTCGACGCCAAGCCCACCTACGCCGGCCTGGTCAACGCCGTGCAGGTCGGCATCCGTTACATCGAGGCCTGGCTGCGCGGCATGGGCGCGGTCGCCATCTTCAACCTGATGGAGGACGCGGCCACCGCCGAGATCTCCCGCTCCCAGATCTGGCAGTGGATCAACGCGGAGGTCGTCCTCGACAACGGCGAGCAGGTCACCGCCGAGCTGGCCCGCAAGGTCGCCGCCGAGGAACTCGCGAACATCCGGGCCGAGATCGGCGAGGAGGCCTTCGCGGCGGGCACCTGGCAGCAGGCGCACGACCTGCTGCTGAAGGTCTCCCTCGACGAGGACTACGCCGACTTCCTGACGCTGCCGGCGTACGAGCAGCTCCAGGGCTGAGGCGCCGCCGCTACCGCTCCGAGTGGCCCAGGGTCTTCCCCGGAGCCACTCGGTCGCGTACGGCCTTCTTCACGGCCGTCGGCTCCGGGAAGCCCTGCTCGCGCCGGTCCCAGACCACCTCGTCGCCGACGCGGACGACGAACACCCCGCCCGTGCCCGGCTTCAGCGCCAGCTCGGTCAGCTCGGCCTCGAAGGTGGTGAGCAGTTCCTGGGCCAGCCACGCCGCGCGCGGCAGCCACCGGCACTGCGTGCAGTACTCGATCTCGACACGGCCGCTCATCCCAGGTGCACCGACCAATCCTGCTCGGCCGCGGGCTTGCCGTGCAGGTCGGGCACCTGCCTGAGCCACGCGGGGCGTTCCCTCTGGTTGCGCTGCGCCCGCCGGGCCTCCTCGGCGGCGAGCTCCTCCCGGCTGGGGAAGTCGGTGGGCAGCCAGGCCGCCGACGCCTCCACGCGCGCACGCAGGTACCGGACGTACGCCTCGCGGGCCGCGTCCGGGCCGCTGAAGACGGGGTCGCCGGCGAGCCAGGGATCCGGCACCTCCGCGAGGATCCCGCGCAGCAGCTCCTCGGTGACCCGAGGGGCGAGTTCGGCGTCGGCGGCACGCACGTCCGGCCCGTAGTGGCCGAGGGCGTGGTGCCGGAAGTCGTAGGCCTTCGCCGGGTCCGTGGCGTCCCAGCGGTGGTGGAAGACCAGGGCGGCGCCGTGGTCGATCAGCCACAGGCGCGGGCGGGCGACGCCCAGGGTGGGCCAGACCATCAGGTTGGAGCTGTGCACCGTGCGGTCGACGTTCACGGTCAGGGCGTCCAGCCAGACGATCCGCCCCGCCTCCAGCGGGTCGACGGGGAAGACCCGGGCGATCTCCGGGGTGAGGTCACGGGCGCCGGGCAGGTGGTCCATGCCGAGGTTGAGACCCGCGCTGGCCGCGTGCAGGTCCCGCACCTCCTGGTGCGGCTCGTCGTCGGCGACCGCCGGGTCGAAGTGCACCAGGACCAGTTCCGGGAACCGCAGCCCGAGGGCACGGGCCAGTTCGCCCACGACGATCTCGGCGACCAGTGCCTTGCGGCCCTGCGCGGAGCCGGTGAACTTCACGACGTAGGTGCCCAGGTCGTCCGCCTCGACGACCCCGGGGACGGAGCCGCCCGAGTGCAGAGGTTCGACGTAACGGGTGGCGGTGACCTCTCTCAGCATGCTGCGAGACCTCGCAGACGGTCCACCTGGCTCTTCACGGCCCACTCCAGCGCATGGGCCCGAGCATACGCACACCGGCGGCCGGCCGCGGCGGCGATCACCGGGAGACCGGTAAGGGCACCCTAAGCAGACCCGGTTAGGCTGCGACCGACCGTCCGACAACGCACACCCCGGGAGCCGGCCTTGCCGCACACGACCGACACGGGCGCCCGCACGCCGCACGCCCCGGCCGAAACCGGCTGGAGAGAACTGGAGTCGGCCGGCGAACTGCGCCGACTGCTCGGCGAGCCCTGGCCGGTGGTGATCGAGAAGGTGCACGACCGGCTCACCGACCAGGACCGGGACATCCTGTCCCGCTCGCCCTTCTGCCTGCTGGCCACGTCCGACGCGCAGGGCAACTGCGACGTCTCGCCGCGCGGGGACGCGCCGGGGTTCACGCACGTCCTCGACCCGGGCACCATCGCGCTGCCCGACCGGGCGGGCAACCGGCGCGGCGACAGCTTCCACAACATCCTGGGCAATCCGCACGCCGGACTGCTGTACCTGGTGCCGGGCGCGAAGGAGGTGCTGCGCGTGAACGGCCGGGCCCGGATCCTCACCGACGCCCCGTTCTTCGACGCCATGGCGCAGGAGGGCGGGCGTCCGGCCCTCGCCCTGGTCCTGGAGATCGACGAGATCTTCCTGCACTGCCCCATGTCGCTGCGCCGCTCGGGCGTATGGGACCCGGCGTCGTGGCCCACCGGGTGAGTCGCGGCTCCCTACCCCTTGGCAAGGCGATATTAGGTTAGGCTAACCTTCGCGTTGTGAGATCTGGTGAAGAACCCGTGGGCGGACCGCGTCTGCGCGGGCATCAACTGTCGGCCACCGGCGTGACCGTGTCCTACGACGGCACCGACGTCGTGCACGACGCGGCGCTCGCGCTGCGGCCCGGCGAGGTGACCGTGCTCGTGGGCCCCAACGGCAGCGGGAAGTCGACGCTGCTGCGCACGATCGCCAGGTTGCAGCGGCCCCGCCGGGCGGAGCTGACGCTCGACGGCGCCACGGACGGACTCGCCCTGTCCGCCAAGGAGTTCGCCCGGTACGTGGCCCTGCTGACGCAGGGGCGGCCCACGCCGAGCGGGCTCACCGTGCGCGACCTCGTGGAGTTCGGCCGCTACCCGTACCGCGGCCGCTTCGGCCGTCCGGACCCCGACGCGCAGGCCGCCGTGGAGCGGGCGCTCGCCCTGACCGGGGTGAGGGAACTCGCCGAGCGCGGCGCCGACCACCTCTCCGGAGGGCAGTTGCAGCGCGTCTGGCTGGCCAGTTGCCTCGCCCAGGAGACCGGCGTGCTGCTGCTGGACGAGCCCACGACCTATCTCGACCTGCGCTACCAGGTCGAACTCCTCGACCTCGTCCGCGACCTGGCCGACGACCACGGGATCGCCGTGGGCGTCGTCCTGCACGACCTCGACCAGGCGGCCGCCCTCGCCGACCGCGTCACGCTGCTCGAGGCGGGCCGGATCGTCGCCGACGGCCCGCCCGAGGACGTCCTGACCCCCGAACGGCTGACCGCCGTCTACGGCATCCGCATCGACGTCGACACCGACCCCCACACCGGCCGGATACGGACCCGCCCGATCGGCCGGCACCACACCCGTTCCACCCGAAGCGAAAGGCTCGGCACCACCACATGAGACGCCTCCTGCTCACCGCGGCCACCACCACCGCCGCGGCGCTCACCCTGGCCGCCTGCGGCACCACCGAGCCCGCCGCCGACAGCTCGAAGGAGAAGCCTGCCGAGGCCATCACCCTCACGGACTCCACGGGCGCGAAGGTGAAGCTCGACGGGCCCGCCAAGAAGGTCGTCGCCACCGAGTGGAACGAGGTCGAGAGCCTCATCACGCTCGGCGTCGACCCGGTGGGCGTCGCCGACGTCAAGGGCTACAAGATCTGGGACTCCGCCGTCCCGCTGAAGAACGAGCCGAAGGACATCGGCACCCGCGGCGAGCCGAGCATGGACACCATCGCCTCGCTCTCCCCCGACCTCATCGTCGCCAGCTCCGACCTGCCGGACGCGGCCGTGAAGCAGCTGCGCAAGGTCGCCCCGGTCCTGGAGATCAAGTCGGCGGACGGCTCCGACCAGATCGGCCAGATGTTCGAGAACCTCGACCTCATCGCCAAGGCGACCGGCACCACCGACCGGGCCGAGGCGGCCCGCAAGAGCTTCGACGCCAAGGTCGCCGAGGGCAGGAAGAGCCTCGCCGACGCCGACCTGGCCGGCGCCGACGTCGCCTTCGCCGACGGCTACGTGACGTCCAACCAGGTCTCCCTGCGGCCCTACACCAGTTCGTCCCTGATCGGCTCCGTCAACGAGCGGCTCGGGCTGAAGAACGCCTGGAAGGTCAAGGGCGACCCGGCCTACGGCCTCGGCACCACCGACGTCGAGGGCCTCACCGGCCTGCCGAAGGACGTGCAGTTCGCCTACATCGGCAACGACGGCGACAAGTCCAGCAACCCGTTCTCCGGCCAGCTGAAGAAGAACGCCGTGTGGACCTCCCTGCCGTTCGTGAAGGCGGGCGACGTGCACCGACTGCCCGACGGCATCTGGATGTTCGGCGGTCCCCGGTCGATGGAGGCGTACATCGACGCCCTCGTCGACGCGCTGCAGAAGTAACGCCCGTCATGGCCGTCACCGAAGCACCCCCCGCCACCCGTCCGCCGGCGGCCGCGTCCCGGACCGGTGCGGCCGCGGTGACGGCCGGACTCGTCCTCGCGGTCGCCGCCCTCGCCGTCGTCGACATCACCCAGGGCACCGCGGCCGTCGGACCCTCCCAGGTGTTCAACGCCCTGACCGGGCAGGCCGACGCGGGCGACGCCTCCGTCGTCATCGCCTCCCGGCTGCCGCGGATGACCGCCGGCATCCTGGTCGGCGTCGTCCTCGGCATCGCCGGAGCCGTCCTGCAGGCCGTCAGCCGCAACGTGCTCGCCTCGCCCGACACCCTCGCGGTGAACGCCGGTTCGTACCTGGCGCTCGGCCTGGCCGGCGCCTCCGGCGTCTCACTGCCGCTGCTGGCCTCCTCCGGCGTCGCCTTCGCGGGCGGCCTGGCGGCGGCGGCCGTCGTGCTCGCCCTGTCCGGCCTGGGCACGGGCACCGTCCGGCTGGTCCTCGCCGGCACGGCGCTCGCGCTGGGGCTGAACTCCGTCACCGAGGGGCTGCTCCTGCTGTTCCCGCAGGAGACCGACGGCCTCTACCAGTGGAACCAGGGCAGCATCGGCCAGAACGGCTTCGACGGCGTGCTCCAGATGCTGCCCGTCGCCGTGGCCGGCCTCGCCGGGCTGCTGCTCGTCGCCCGCCGGGTCGACGCCCTCGCCCTCGGGGACGACGCGGCGCGCGGACTGGGCGTCCCGGTCACCGCCACCCGGGTCACGGTGGTCGTCCTCGCGGCCCTGCTGTCGGCGGCCGCCGTCACCCTGGCCGGACCGCTCGGCTACGTCGGCCTGTGCGCACCGGCCCTGGTGCGTCCGCTCGCCCGCCGCTTCCGGGGCTTCACGCGCGCCCGGGCGGCCCTGCCGGTGGCCGGGCTGGCCGGTGCCGCGCTGGTGCTCGGCTCGGACGTGCTGCTGCGGGCGCTCATCCCCGCCGACACCGCCGTCGCCGTCCCCACCGGCATCGTCACCAGCCTGGTGGGCGCGGTGTTCCTGGTGGTGACGGCCCTGCGGCTGCGGGACACGGCCGGGGCCGAGACCCCGGACCGGCTGCGCATCCCCAGCCGGGCGGTGTTCACCGTCACGGTGACCGTGCTGGCCGCCGCGGTCGTCGGCGTGGCCGTGGCCGGCGTGCTGCTGGGCGACAGCAAGCTCCTGCTCGGCGACGTCGCCAACTGGGCGCAGGGACGGGCCGGTCAGGCCGTGTCCTTCGTCCTGGACACGCGGGTGCCCCGGGTGCTCGCGGCCCTGTGCGCGGGCGCCGCGCTCGCCCTCGCCGGCACCCTGGTGCAGGCCGTGACCCGCAATCCGCTGGCGGAGCCGGGCGTGCTGGGCGTCTCGGGCGGGGCCGCGCTGGGCGCCGTCGTGCTGGTGACGACCGTGCCGTCCGTCGGGTCCTGGGGCATCGCCGGGGCCGCGTTCGGCGGGGCCGCGCTGTCCTCCGCCGTCGTCTTCGGGCTCGCCGCCCGCGGCGGCTACCGGCAGAACCGGCTGGTCCTGGTCGGCATCGGCATGGCGGCCGGCTCCACGGCCCTGATCAGCCTGCTCATCGTGCTCACCGACCCCTTCAACGCCGTCAAGGCGCTGACCTGGCTGTCCGGTTCGACCTACGGGCGGACCACGGCGGACGTCGTGCCCGTCGCCCTGGTGCTGGTGCTCGGACTGGCCGTGGCGGTCGCCCGCCGCACCGAGCTGGACCTGGTCTCCCTGGACGACCACACCCCCCGGCTGCTCGGGCTCGCCCTGCCCGGGGCCCGGCTGGGCTTCCTCGTGGTGGGGGTCCTGCTCGCCGCGACCGCCGTGGCCTCGGCCGGCACCATCGGCTTCGTGGGCCTGGTGGCGCCGCACGCGGCCCGTGCCCTGGTGGGCCGGCGGCACGTGCGCGTCGTGCCGGTCGCCGTGCTGCTGGGTGCCGCGCTCGTCGGGACGGCCGACCTGATCGGACGCACCGTCATCGCCCCCGCCCAGCTCGGGGCCGGGCTGATGACGGCGGTGATCGGGACGCCGTACTTCCTGTACCTGCTGGTCCGCGGCCGGAGGGCGACATAGGGCGGCACACGACGCACAATGCCTGAAATGCCCCGTACATCCCTGTTGTATGGATCCACGCACAACGGGAGTGAGGGAGCATGGCCAAGGACAGCACGGACGCCGGCCCGCCGCCGTCCGCGAGCCTGAAGCCCGACGCGATCGGGTTCCTCGACGCACTGGTCATCGGGCTCAACGCCACCTCACCGGCGTACTCGGTGGCGGCGGTCATCGGGCCGATCGTGGCCCTGGTGGGTCTCTACGCCCCCGGGGTCATGCTCGCCTCGTTCGTGCCCATGCTGCTGATCGCCTCGGCGTTCTACTACCTCAACAAGGTCGACCAGGACTGCGGCACGACCTTCTCGTGGGTCACCCGGGCCATGGGGCCGTGGGCGGGCTGGCTCGGCGGCTGGGCCATCACCATGACCGGCGTCCTGGTCGTCGGCTCGCTGGCGGACGTCGCCGTGACCTTCTTCCTGCTCGCGGTCGGTCTGGACGGCTGGGCGGACAACGACGTCGTCCGTCAGGTCCTCACCGTGCTGCTGATCGTGGTGATGACGGCCCTATGCGTGATCGGCACCGAGGTGTCGGCGAAGGTGCAGAACGCGCTGATCCTGGCGCAGGTCGCCTGCCTGCTCGCCTTCGCCGTCGTGGCGCTCCACCGCGTGTACGCCGGCACCGGCACCCTGGACGCGATCAGACCCGAGTTCGAGTGGCTGAACCCGTTCGGCGCGGGCGGTGCGCCCCTCACCGCCGCCCTGCTGCTGGGGGTGTTCATCTACTGGGGCTGGGAGTCGGCGGTCAACCTCACCGAGGAGGTCGAGGACTCGGCGACCGCGCCGGGCAAGGCGGCCGTCTGGTCGACGGTACTGCTGCTGGTGACCTACGTCGCGGTCGCCTTCGCCGTCGTGGGCTACGCCGGCACCGCCTACCTCGCGGAGAACGCCGGCGAGGAGGAGTTCGTCTTCGCGCTGCTCGCCGGGGAGGCGATGGGCGGCTGGGACTGGGTGGTGCTGCTGGCGGTGTCCACCTCCGCGCTCGCCTCCACCCAGACGACGATCATCCCGGCCTCGCGCACGGGTCTGTCCATGGCCCGGCGCCACGCGCTGCCCGCCCACTTCGGCCGCATCCACCCGCGGTTCCGCACGCCCGACGTGAGCACCTGGTGGGTCGCCGGCATCGCCATCGCCTGGTACCTGGTGCTGTACCACCTCAGCGAGAACGCCCTCTTCGACTCCCTGACCGCCCTGTCCCTGCTGATCGCCTTCTACTACGCCCTCACCGGCGTGGCCTGCGCGGTGTACTACCGCCGCCAGCTGACCCGCAGTGTCCGCGACTTCCTGCTGATCGGGCTCGGCCCGCTGATCGGCGCGGGACTGCTGGCCTGGCTGCTGGTGGAGTCGGTGACGGACATGGCCGATCCGGCCAACTCCTACAGCGGCGTCTCGTGGTTCGGGCTGGGCCCGCCCCTCGTCATCGGCATCGGCATCGCGCTGACCGGCGTGATCCTCATGATCGTGTGGCGGCTGCGGGCCCCCGCCTTCTGGTCGGAGCAGCCCGGCGTGGTCGATCCCGCCCTCCTCGACGGCAAGGAGTCCTGAACATGTCGGTGGTCCTCGGCTACGACGAGTCCCCGGGCGCGCGGCGCGCGCTGCAGGTCGCGATCGAGGTGGCGACCGCGTACGACGAACGGCTGGTCATCGTCTACGGGGCCGCGGCCCCCGGTGTCACCGGCGAGGAGTACGGCGCCCACCACGACGCCGTCCGGGAGGCCGGGACCACCGCGCTCGGCCGCGCGGTCCGGGTGGCCGAGGAGGCCGGGGTGCGCACGGAGGTCGAACTGGTCGACGAGCGGCCCGCCCAGGCGCTGCTCGGCACCGCGGCCCGGCACGGCGCACGGGTCATCGTGGTGGGCACCTGGGGGGAGAGCCCGGTGCGCGGCGCGCTCCTCGGCTCGACCCCGCACAAGCTGCTGCACCTGTCCACCGTCCCGGTGCTGTGCGTACCGGCCGAGTCCTGAGACGGGCGGGTGCCGTTGCCCTGCTGCGTCCGCGTCAGGTCCCTGCCGCGAGCGGGTTGGGCACCGGCAGGTAGCGCGCGTCGGCGCCGTCCGCGTCCGTCCAGCGCAGCAGCAGGTTGGTCTTGGCGGGGAGGGTGGGCGAGGCGAGCAGGGCGGCGACCTCGGGCAGGTCGTGGCGGGCCAGTTCGCGGCGGACGGCCGGCCAGGGGTCGAACCCGGCGTGCCGTTCGGCGAGGGCGGCGGCGACCTCGGTGAGGTGGTTGACGACCAGGCAGTACACCAGCCGCTCCCAGCCCGCCTCGCGCGACACGTCCGGCACCCGTTTCACGCCCTCGGCGTCCCGGTACAGCGCCTGCACCGGGAGGCCGGCCGCGTCCACGGCGACCAGCGTGTTCTGCAGATGGGCCTCCAGGACCACCCCGTGCCCGGCGAACGCCCACACGACCGGCGGGACCACGCACGCCAGGTACGCCGTCCACCAGCCCTCGGGGTCGGCGGTGCGTTCCAGGGGGCTCCCCGGGAATCCCTCGACGAGGCCGGCGGCGAGCAGCGGGGTCGCGCCGGGCCGCAGCCGGTCCCCGAATCCGTCGCGGACGAGGACGGCGAGCGCCTCGAAGGCGAACCCGGCCGTGCGGTACCCGCGGTCGCCGAGCCAGGCCGGGGGGCCGTCGAACGTCGCGAACGCGGCGCACACGGCCCGGTCGGTCCGGCGCAGGGCGAGCAGGTCGTGCCGCCACAGCCGGCGGACGTCGTTGGTGATCCGCACGTCCAGGCTGAACTTGAGGAACAGGTCGTGCCCGGGCGAGTACAGCGTGCGGATCGCGGCCGTGGGCCAGCTGTCCTCGGCGGCCGTGCCCAGGCGGACGAGCCGGCCGTCCGCGAAGGGGGCGGCGAGTTCCCCCGCGGCCAGGTCGAGCTGCCAGGGGTGGGCCGGCAGCAGCCGGTAGCCGGGCGGGGCCGTGCCCAGCGCGTCGAGCGCCGAGGTGTCGCCCTCCTCGACGACGAGGTCCTCGCGCACACCCAGCAAGACGGCCGGGAAGGCCGCGTACGCCTCGGGGGCGTAGGGCAGCCAGCCGGCGGCGGGGCCGCCCCCGCGGGCCTTGGGGGCGGGGTGGTGGGTGTGGCCGGTCAGGAGCGACTGCTCGGAGCGCCGGTAGGGGTCCGCGGGCGGGGCGGTCCGCGCCCGGGCGGCCAGCAGGGCGGCGACCGCGTCGCGGCTGGCGAGCATCTCGGCGGGCAGTTCGGGGTGGGACAGTCCGGTGTGCCGGCGCAGTTCGTCGGCGACGAGTTCCACCAGCTCCGCGTGGTCCAGGCGGTGCCAGCCGCCGGGCGTGCGCACCTCGGGGCCGGCGGGCCGACGCGTCCCGCGCACGCGCAGCAGGCGGTCCGCACCGGGCAGGCGGTACACCCGGTGGTCGCCGTCGCCGTCGCCGTCGCCGCGCACCGGCTGGGCCACTTCCCGCAGCAGGCAGTTCAGCAGCGGTACGGCGGCGTACGCGTCGGCGAGGCGTGCGGTGGCCGGGTCGTCGCCGTGGGCCGAGTCGTCGTCGGCGGGCGGGGGCATGAGGTCCACGCGTTCCACTCGTCCCTGTGGTCCTTCCGGCGTTCCGGGCGGAGATGATCAGTATGCCGGTCGTCGCCGTCCCGCTGTGACGCCCTATCCGTACCCGAGGAGCCCGCCCGTGCACCGTCCCCCCTGCGCCGAGACCGAGGCAGCCGAGGAGCTGGCCGCCGTGCGCCCCTCCCTGCTGCCGCGGTACGAAGCCGAACTGCCCGGTGCCCGGGCGGCCGTGCTGTCCCGCCTGTGGCGCGGGCTGGCCCATGATCCGCTGCCCTGGGCCGTGCGCCGGGAGGGCGGCGGGGACGGGCTGACCCTGCACCTGGCGGACGGGCGCCGGCTGCACGGGCCCCGCCCGGACCCCTACGCGACCGGCGCCGCCGTCACGGCCGTCCGGCTCGACGGGACGGACCACGACGACCCGGCGCGGCTGATGACGGCTCTGGACGTGCCGCACTCCGCCTCCTTCGCCGCCGAACTCGCCCACGGCGTCGCCTCGATGGCCCTGTCCCGGGCCGGGCAGAGCGGCGGCCGGGAGGCATGGCCGGAGCACGACTGGGAGTGGGAGCAGCGGATCGTCGACGGGCACCCGTTCCACCCGGCGTGCCGGTCGCGGCCCGGCTTCTCGGTGGCCGAGCAGCTCGCGTACGGGCCCGAGCACCGGCCGGTGGTGGAGCTGGGGATGGTGCCGGTGCGGGCGAGCGAGTGCCTGGTGTCGGGCGTGTGGCCGCAGGAGCTGCGCGACGGGGAGCACCTGGTGCTGCCGGTGCATCCCTGGCAGGCGGCGCACGTGCTGAAGCGGACCTGCGACCAGCGGCGCCCCGGGCATCCGCTGATGGCCCTGCGGACGCTGGCACTGCCCGGCGGGCCGCATGTGAAGACCTCGCTCAGTGCCCGGCTGACGTCCTCCGTACGGGACATCTCCCTGCCCTCGGTGGCCGCCTCCGCGCTGCTGTCGGACTTCGCCGCGGCGCCCGCGGCGCGCACGGAGGGTCTGCTGCACGTCACGCGCACGCTGGGCGCCGCGGCGGCCGGTTCGCCCGACTTCGCGGCCGTCCTGCGCGAGTCGCCGCAGACGTACGCGGCGCCCGGCGAGCGCGTCCTGCCGGTGGCCGCCCTCGCCACCACCGACCTGCCCCGCTCCCCCGCGTGGCTGGCCGGGTTCGCGCGTCTCGCCCTCACCGTCGGCCTGCGGCTGCTCGAACTGGGGGTGGCCCTGGAGGCGCACGGCCAGAACCTGCTCGTGGTGCTCTCCGCCTCGGGCGAACCGCTGCGGCTGGTCTACCGCGACCTGGCCGACATCCGCGTCAGCCCGGCCCGCCTGACCCGGCACGGCATCGAGGTGCCCGACCTGCCCGCGCGCATGGTCACCGACGACGACCGCGCGCTGCGCCGCAAGCTGTTCGGCTCGCTCGTGGCGGGCGCGCTCGCCGGCACGGCCGGTTCGGGCGGGGCGCTGGCCGCGGCGCTGGAGACGGCGGTGCGCGATCTCCCGCCCACGGCGGACCTGGCCGCGCTGCGCACCGAACCCCTGCCCGCGAAGGCGCTGACGCTGATGCGGCTCTCTCCGCGGTCCCCCGGGGACCAGTGGGCGGACCTGCCCAACCCCTTGCTGTGAGGCCCGTTTTGGAGCCCGCCCCGGGTGATCAATAGGATCCGCCGATGATCACAAGTAAACGGCTGGCGGCGGGCCTGTGCGCCCTGCTCGCCGCGCTCACGGCCGGGCTCGCCTTCCCGGCCGGGGCGGCCGCCGGCGAACCCACGGGCCAGGACGCCCCCAAGGTCGATCTCGTCCTCGACGTGAGCGGCTCGATGCGGGCGCGGGACATCGACGGCCGGTCGCGGATGGCCGCCGCCAAGCAGGCCTTCAACGAGGTGCTCGACGCGACGCCCGAGGAGGTGGAGCTCGGCATCCGCACCCTCGGCGCCGACTACCCGGGCGACGACCGCCGCACCGGCTGCAAGGACACCGCGCAGCTCTACCCGGTGGGCCCGCTGGACCGCACCGAGGCGAAGACGGCCGTCGCGACGCTCACCCCGACCGGCTGGACGCCCATCGGACCGGCCCTGCTGAAGGCGGCCGACGACCTCGACGGCGGCGACGGCTCCAAGCGCATCGTGCTGATCAGCGACGGCGAGGACACCTGCGCCCCGCTCGACCCGTGCGAGGTGGCCCGGGAGATCGCCGCGAAGGGCATCGGCCTGACCATCGACACCCTGGGCCTGGTGCCGACCGCCAAGCTGAGCCGGCAGCTCAGCTGCATCGCGGAGGCGACGGGCGGCACGTACACCTCGGTGGAGCACCAGGACGAACTCACCGACAAGGTGAGCGAGTTGGTCGACCGGGCGGCCGACCCGGTGGTGACGCCGGTGCCGGCGGAGGGTGCCGCCGCCTGTGCGCAGGCGCCGGCGCTGAAGTCCGGGCTGTACAGCGACCGTGAGGAGTTCGGGCAGCAGCGCTGGTACCGGGTGGACGTGCGGCCGGGTCAGGAGCTGCGCGCCTCGGTGAGCGTGGCGGCCGACCGGGCCGTGAACCCGGCCCACGGCGTCCTGCTGCGGGCGGTCACCGCCAAGGGCCGTGAGATCGTGCGCGGCGAGGCGGCGGGCAACGGCCGCACCGACGCCGTCTCGACGGGGCTGCGCTACCCGAAGGCGGGGAGCGACGAGGAGGACGCTCCGGCCGAAGCGGTCTGCCTGGCCGTCTCGCACTCCTTCTCGGCGGCCTCCGGTGTGAAGACCACGCCCGGTCTGCCGCTGGAGCTGACCGTGGACGTCGTGGACGCCCCGGACCCGGCGGGCGACGTGGCCGCCTTCGGTCTGGGCCGCGGCTGGTGGCTGCTCGGCGTCCTCGTCCTCGCCGGCTTCCTCGCCGGTCTTGTCTGGGGCTGGCTGTCACGCTGGCGGGTCGCGGTCTGGAGGACGAGCTGATGCGCATGCTGCGTGCGACGATCGCCGCGCTGCTGACCGCGGGCCTCGCGACCGCCCCCGCCGCGGCCGACTCCTCGCCGAGCCCTTCGCCGGACGGCTCCGGCGCGCCCTCGCGCGCCGGTACCTCGTTCCGCACCGCGACGGAGATCGAGCAGGGGCAGCGGGCCACCGCGGGCGGCTCCACCGGTGACTACCTGTACTGGTCGTTCCCGGCCGACACCGGGCAGCGACCGACGGTCCGGGCGACGGTGAAGCTCCCCGAGACCCACACCGCCCAGACCTGGCAGATCGACGTCTACGACGGTCTGCGCCGCCGCCAGGCCTGCCGGTACGGGGCGCAGACGCACACCGCCGCCGCGGACGCCACCACGGTGGAGCTGGCCTGCGCGCTGCGCACGGTGCGGGCCTGGTCCGAGCCGTGGGCCGCCGATCCCCTGCCGGGCACGTACTACCTGCGTCTGACGGCCGTCGCCGTCGGCACCGGCGACCTCGGCCTGCCGGTCGGCGCCGAGGTCCGGGTGGGCTCGGACGACGCCGGCGGCGCCGCGGCGGTGGACGGTTCGCTGTCCGAGCCGCTGGTGCCGGGGATCGCGACGGCGCCGGAGGAGGAACGCGAGGACGCGGCGGTGCTGGCCGGCCTCGAACCCGACGACGGCTGGAGCTCCGGCTGGTGGTCGGACCGCTGGGTGTGGACGGCGCTGGGCGGCGTCCTGGCCGCGCTGGCCGGCGTCGGCGGATACGCGCTGACGCGCGGCACGGGGCGGCCCTCCCGGGTCCCGCCCGGCGCGTGACACCGCGACCCTGCGTGTGAACAGAAGGCCCGCCCCGTGCGGGCCTTCTGCCGTTCCGTCGGGTCAGAGCTCCCGGAGCGCCTTGGCGAGCGCGCCCTCGCCGCCCACCTCGACGCGGCCCGCCCGGACGGCGTCGGCCAGGGCCAGCTCCCCCCTGCTCAGCGCCGTACAGGTGGCGGTGTCCAGCACCAGCCGGGCGTCCGGTTCCACGGGGGCGGGCCCGTCACCGCAGACCGGCCCCTGCGCGGACCCCGCGTAGAGGTGGAACAGGCCCTCCTCCAGGTGGACTTCGACGAGGCCCTCGCCGTCCAGCAGGCGCAGCAGGGGCAGGGCGAACCAGTGCGCGCGCACCGCGTCGGTGGGTCCACGCTCCCCCAGCGCCGCCTCGCCCCAGGCGCCGAGCGCCTGCAGCACCGGCAGCAACTCCCGTCCCCGGGGGGTGACTTCGTACACGGAGACGGCACCGGGCGGGGGCAGCCGGCGCCGGGTCACCAGCCCGTCGCGCTCCATGTCCCGCAGCCGTGAGGCGAGTACGTCCGTGCTGACCCCGGGCAGATCCGCGTGCAGGTCGGTGTAGCGGCGGGCACCGGCGAGGAGCTCCCGGACGATCAGGAGGGTCCAGCGGTCACCGACCAGGTCGAGGGCGCGGGCGACGGAGCAGTACTGGTCGTAGCGTCGGCGAGGTGGCATGCGGGGCAGTCTAGACAAGTTGTTGGACTTTCCAAGCGACTACTT
This sequence comes from Streptomyces sp. NPDC017943, assembly GCF_044328425.1. Lineage (NCBI taxonomy): Bacteria > Bacillati > Actinomycetota > Actinomycetes > Kitasatosporales > Streptomycetaceae > Streptomyces > Streptomyces sp. NPDC017943. The sequence goes on from NZ_JBIRHH010000005.1 coordinate 244,031, forward strand.
GGTAAAACCAAGCAGCACCAGTCGCCAGAGGGGAAGCAGCACATGGAGTTCCGCCAGTCGAGCAAGCTGAGCGAGGTCTGCTACGAGATCCGCGGCCCGGTGATCGAGCACGCCGACGCGCTGGAGGAGGCCGGGCACAGCGTGCTGCGGCTGAACACCGGCAACCCGGCCCTGTTCGGCTTCGAGGCGCCCGAGGAGATCGTGCAGGACATGATCCGGATGCTGCCGCGCGCGCACGGCTACACCGACTCGCGCGGTGTCCTCTCCGCCCGCCGCGCGGTCGCCCAGCGGTACCAGACGCTCGGCCTGGAGGTCGGCGTCGACGACGTCTTCCTCGGCAACGGCGTGTCCGAGCTGGTGTCGATGGCCGTCCAGGCGCTGATCGAGGACGGCGACGAGATCCTGATCCCCGCCCCGGACTTCCCCCTCTGGACGGCCGTGACGACCCTCGCGGGCGGCAGGGCGGTCCACTACCTGTGCGACGAGCAGGCCGAGTGGTACCCCGACCTCGACGACATGGCCTCGAAGATCACGGACCGTACGAGGGCGGTCGTGATCATCAACCCCAACAACCCCACCGGCGCGGTCTACCCGAAGGAGGTCGTCGAGGGCATCCTCGACCTCGCCCGGCGGCACGGCCTGATGGTCTTCGCCGACGAGATCTACGACCAGATCCTCTACGACGACGCCGTGCACCACTCGGCCGCCGCGCTCGCCCCCGACCTGGTGGTCCTCACCTTCTGCGGCCTGTCCAAGACCCACCGCGTGGCGGGCTTCCGCTCCGGTTGGCTGGTGGTCACCGGCCCCCGGCAGCACGCCAGGGACTACCTGGAGGGCCTGACCATGCTGGCGTCCATGCGGCTGTGCGCCAACGCGCCCGCGCAGTACGCCATCCAGGCCGCGCTCGGCGGCCGGCAGTCCATCGGCGAGCTGACCGCGCCGGGCGGGCGGCTGCGCGAGCAGCGGGACGTGGCCTGGCGCAAGCTCAACGAGATCCCGGGCGTGAGCTGCGTGAAGCCCAAGGGCGCGCTGTACGCCTTCCCCCGGCTGGACCCGCGGGTGTACCCGATCCACGACGACGAGAAGTTCGTCCTCGACCTGCTGCTGCGGGAGAAGATCCAGGTGGTGCAGGGCACCGGCTTCAACTGGCCCACGCCCGACCACTTCCGGATCCTGACCCTGCCGTACGCCGACGACCTGGAGGCGGCGATCGGCCGGATCGGACGGTTCCTCGCCGGGTACCGGCAGTAGGCGCCGGGCCGGTGGCGGGGCGGGTGTCAGTGGCGGGCCGTAGCCTGCGAGCAGGTGGGGCGAGTGCCCCGGGGCCTGCCGACGCCGGAGAGGAGCACGCCGTGACCCGACCGCCGACCGCCGCGCAGCAGCGTGTCATCGACGCCGCCGACCCGGTCACGGGACGGCTCAGGGGCACCCCCGCGCAGCTCACGGCGCTGGTGGGGCGGGGACTGGCCTTCCGGCACCCTAGGCCGCCGCACGACCACTTCCTCACACCGGAGGGGCACCGGGTGCGCCAGGGCATCACCCAGGCACCCGAGCCGGGCGGCGCCGCCCCCGCCCCGACCGGCGTGTTCGCGGCCCGCACCGGCGGCGAGCCCGATCCGCCGCCGTCCGGGCCCGCGCGGCGCCGCGAGGTGCACAGCGCCTGGCAGGGCCTGGTGGAGCTGCGCCGGATGACCAACCCGGACGGCTCGGTGGACCGGCCGTGCGGCTGGGAGCGCACGCATCTGGTGCAGGCCGCGGCCCTGGCCCTGGAGGCGGCCGGGCACCGCCCCGCCGGCCCGGAGGACGGCGGGTACCGGGTGCGGGACACCCCGCAGCCCGAGGCCGTCGCCGTCCAGGAACCGGACCCCGGGGCCCTGGGGGCCTGCGCGGCCACCCTCGAAGGGGCGGGCTGGCAGGTGAGCGAGCACCGCGAGCCGCGCACCGGCACCCGCTATCTCCTGGCCTCGCCGCGCCGGGCGTGAGGGGCATGTCAGGATCGGTGGATCGTTGCGCAGTGCACGAGAGTTGCGAAGGGGAAGCCGTGAGCGAGCCGTTTTCCGTCCCTGTCACCGTCCGCGGGTACGAGACCGACGTGCAGGGGCACCTCAACCAGGCGGTGTACCTCAACTACGCCGAGCACGCCCGCTGGGCGCTGCTCCAGGCCGCCGGGATCACGCAGACCGCCCTCGTCGGCACCGGCGTGGGCCCGGTCGCCCTGGAGACGACCATCCGCTACCGGCGGGAGCTGCTCGCGGGTGACGAGGTCGAGGTGACCTGCGCCTTCGTGTGGGGCGGTGGCAAGACCTTCCGGATCGAGCAGGCCGTCGTGAAGGCCGACGGCACGGTCGCCGCCGAGATCTCGGCGGTCGGCGGGATCCTCGACCTCGAGCGGCGCAAGCTGGTCGCCGATCCGGCCGCGGTGTTCCGCAAGCTGGCGTCGGACCCGGGCCTGTTCGGGCTGTAGGCGCCCGTGGGCCGTGCCCCGGCCGGCGTGAGGCCGGTTCCGGGGCACGGCCCTCGGGAGCGGGCCGCGGGGCGCTCTCAGGACGCCGACGGGGCGGCGGGTACGCCCGTCAGCTCCTTGCCCGTCTCCATCGGGTGGGTCACGTCGTGCGCGTCGCGGCCGCCCCCGCCCAGGTGGTTGAAGACCAGGTTGAGCAGCACGGCCGCCACACAGCCCGTCGAGATGCCCGAGTCCAGGACGATGCGGGCCGTCTCCGGGAAGGCGTGGTAGAACTCCGGCGCCGTGATCGGGATGATGCCGACGGCCAGGGAGACGGCCACGATCAGGACGTTGTTGTCCTTGTGCAGTCCGGCCCGGACCAGCGTCTGGATGCCGCTGGCGGCGACCGAGCCGAACAGGACGACGCCCGCCCCGCCGAGCACCGGGCGCGGTACGACGGCGATCAGCGAGGCCGCCATCGGGCACAGGCCCATCAGCACCAGGAACCCGCCACCGGCGGCGACGACGAACCGGCTGCGGATGCGCGTCATGGCGACCAGGCCGATGTTCTGCGCGAAGGCGCTGCACATGAAGCCGTTGAACAGAGGGCTGATCGCCGAGCCCAGGGTGTCGGCGCGCAGGCCGGCCGCGATGGTCTTCTCGTCGGCCGGGCGCTCGACGATCTCGCCGAGGGCCAGCATGTCGGCGGTCGACTCGGTCATCGACACCACCATCACCACGCACATCGACAGGATCGCGGCGAGCTGGAACTGCGGTGCGCCGAAGTGGAAGGGGGTGGGGAAGCCGACGACGTCCGCCTGTGCGACCGGACCGAAGTCGGTGACGCCGAAGGGGATCGCGAGGAGCGTGCCGACGACCAGGCCGAGCAGGACGGCGATCTGCTTGACGAAGCCCCGGGTGAACCGGCGCAGCAGCAGCACGATCAGCAGGGTCGCGCCGGCGAGGCCCAGGTTGGTCGCCGAACCGTAGCCGTGCGCGGCCGGGTTCGGTCCCTGCGCCCAGCCGAAGGCGACGGGCAGCAGGGATATGCCGATCAGGGTGATCACGGACCCGGTGACGACCGGTGGGAAGAAGCGGACCGCCTTGCAGAAGACGGGGGCGGCCAGGAAGCCGAGAAGTCCGGCGACGATGACCGCACCGAAGATGACGGGCAGGGCGTCGGACTTGTCGTCGGTGGAGGCGACGATCGCGGTCATCGGGGCGACACCGGCGAAGGTGACGCCGTTGACGAACGGCAGCCGGGCGCCGATCTTCCAGATGCCGAGGGTCTGCAGGAAGGTGGCGAGGCCCGCGGTGAACAGGCAGGCGCCGGTGAGGAAGGTCAGGTCGGTGGCGGAGAGGCCGATGGCCGCGCCGACGATCAGGGGCGGGGCGACGACTCCGGCGTACATGGCGGCCACGTGCTGCAGGCCGGTCGTCGCCATCTTGAGCGCGGGGAGTTTCTCGTCAACGGGGTGGTCGGCCACAGCGGCGTCCCTCCGGTCGGTTACACGGCTGCACCGGAACGGCTGCCGTGGGTGTCATGGAGGTGGTGCGGGTGGTCGTGCGGGACCGGCGGACGGTGATGACCGTCCCCGGGGGCGCGCGCATGGGCGCACGCCCCTCGGAGACAGCCGCCGCGGACCCCGCTCGGGTCCGCGGCCACCGGCCGGGAGCCGTCCCTCCCGGCCGGAGTATCCGGGTGGTCAGGCCTCGGCGGCGATCCGCGCCAGGCGCCGGGCCTCGTCCCGCGTCGCGCGGGCGATGGCGTCCTCGTCGGCCGTGAGCAGCCGCCCGTCCTCGACGATCTGCCGGCCGTCCACGAAGGAGGCGGTGACCGGGGCGGCCGCGCCGAAGACCAGCGCGGTCACCGGGTCGGCGATGGAGGCGTGGGCCAGCGTGTCCATCTTCCACAGCACCAGGTCGGCGAGCTTGCCGGGTTCCAGGGAACCGGTCTCCGCCGCCCGGCCGAGCACCTGGGCGCCGCCGTAGGTGCCCAGGCGCAGGGCCTGGCGGGCGTTGAGCGCGGCCTCCTTGTGACCGCCGAGGCGGTTGACGAGGAGGGCGTTGCGCAGCTCGGTGTGGAGTTCGCCGGACTCGTTGGAGGCGGTGCCGTCCACGCCCAGGCCGACAGGCACGCCGGCGGCGAGCATGTCGGGGACGCGGGCGATGCCGGCCGCCAGGCGGGCGTTGGAGGACGGGCAGTGCGCGACGCCGGTCCGGGTGCGGGCGAAGGCGGCGATGTCGGAGTCGTTCATGTGGACGCAGTGCGCCATCCACACGTCCTCGCCGAGCCAGCCGGTGGACTCGAAGTAGTCGGTGGGGCCCATGCCGAACAGCTCGTGGCAGAACTTCTCCTCCTCCACGGTCTCCGAGCCGTGGGTGTGCAGCCGGACGCCGAGGCGGCGGGCCAGCTGCGCGCCGTCGCGCAGCAGTTCGGTGGAGACGGAGAAGGGCGAGCAGGGTGCGACGGCGACCTGGGTCATGGCGTCGAAGGAGGAGTCGTGGTGCCGGCGCACGGTCTCCTCGGTGGCGGTCAGCGCGTCGTCGAGGCTCTCCACGGCGAAGTCCGGGGGCAGGCCGCCGTCCTTCTCGCTGCGGTCCATGGAGCCGCGGGCGAGGGTGAAGCGGACCCCCATGTCCCGGGCGGCGCCGATGATCGCGCCGGACAGGTCGCCGGAGCCCCGCGGGAAGACGTAGTGGTGGTCCATGGCGGTGGTGACGCCGCCGCGGGCCATCATGGCCAGCGAGCCCTGGGCGGCCGCGCGGACCATCGGCTCGTCGATGCGCGCCCAGGTGGGGTAGAGCGCGACGAGCCAGTCGAAGAGGTTGTGGTCGGTGGCCAGACCGCGGGTGATCCACTGGTAGAAGTGGTGGTGGGTGTTGATCAGGCCGGGGGTCACGAGGTGGCCGGAGGCGTCGATGCGGCGGGCCACGTTCTGCAGGCCCTCGGGGGCGGGGCCCGCGCCGAGGGACTCGATGCGGTTGCCGGCGATGACGACGTGCCCGCGGGCGTGCTCGGTGTCGTGTCCGTCGACGGTCGCGATCGCACAGTTCTCGATGACGATGCGCCGGTCTGCTGCCATGGTTCGTCCCTTTTCACGGTGTGTGCTGAGTTGGAGAGGGCACGGCAGGACCCCGGGAGTTTGAGTGCCGTGGCCGGGAGACGGGTTCCCCCGGCCACGGGTGCCGAAAAAGAGGGGGACGTCAGAGGTTGGTGAGGTCCTCGGGGATCCGCGCCTCGCGGCCCTCCCGCAGGACCGTCGCCTCGATCAGGCCGTAGGGCCGGTCGGCGGCGTAGTACACCTCGTTGTCGTTCTTCAGGCCGAACGGCTCCAGGTCGACCAGGAAGTGGTGCTTGTTCGGGAGGGAGAAGCGGACCTCGTCGATCTCGCTGCGGTGGTTGATGATCCGCGCGCCCATCTGGTAGAGCGTCTGCTGGAGCGACAGCGAGTACGTCTCGGCGAAGGCCTGGAGCATGTGCTTGCGCACCTGCTCGTAGGACTTCTCCCAGTGGGGCATGCGCTCGTCGTCGTCGGTCCAGTTGAACCGCCAGCGGCCCGACACCTCGGTGGCCAGGATGCGGTCGTAGGCCTCTTTCAGGGTCGTGTACTTGTCCTTGACGTAGCCCCAGAACTCGGAGTTGGTCGAGTTCATCACGACCAGGTCCTTCAGGCCCGAGATCACCTCCCACTTCTCACCGTCGTAGGTGACCTGGGTGAGCCGGACCTCCTGGCCCTTGCGGACGAAGGAGTGCTTGACGTCGTCGGCGCCGATGAACCGTGAGTTGGCGTCGGAGGCCTCGATCCGCTCCCAGGCGTACTCCTCGATGCGGATGCGGGCCCGGTGGATCGGCTGCTGGCTGGTGACGAAGTGCCGGGCCAGGTGGATGCCGAACTGCTCGGCGGACTCGATGCCGTGTTCCTTGGCGAAGGCGAACACCGTGTTCTTGGTGGTGTCGGTCGGCAGGACGTTGGCGTTGGAGCCGGAGTAGTGGACCTCCTCCATGTCGCCGGACAGGGCGACGGAGACGTTGAGGTCCTTGATGTGGTGGGTGGCGCCGTCCCGCGTGATCTTGACGACTCGGTTCTCGGCCTTGCCGTACTGGTTCTGGCCCAGGATCACCGGGCGGGCAGGGCGGGAAACGTCTGTGCGGGCAGGGCGGGAAGTGTCTGCCATCTGTAGCTAGCTCCCTCGGTAAACGGAGTAGCCGAACGGGTTGAGCAGCAGCGGTACGTGGTAGTGCTCGCCCGGTACGACGGCGAACGTGATCGCCACCTCCGGGAAGAACACACCGGCGCCGCTGTCCCGGTTCGCGGGGGCGTCCTGCTGCGCATCGGCTTGCTTGTCGGTGAAGTACGGCTCCACGGCGAAGTCGAGCCGTACGTGGGTCGTTCCCTCCGGCAGGGCCGGCAGGTCCTTGCACCGCCCGTCCGCGTCGGTCGCCGAGCCGCCGAGCGCCTGCCAGTCGGCCGCACGCCCGGCGCGGGCGGACAGGTGGACGGCGACGCCCTCGGCGGGGCGGCCGGCGCTGGTGTCCAGGATGTGCGTGGACACGGACGCGGTGGCGGAGGTGCTCATGCTGCTGTCAGTCCTCTTCGACGAGTCGGGCCAGACGGATGCGGTTGATCTTCCCCAGTTCGGCGCGGACGATCTCCCGCTCCTGCTCCGGCGTGTTGCCGAGGCGCTCCCTGACCGCGTCGCGCATCTGCTCGCCGGTGCGGCCGGTGGCGCAGATCAGGAAGACGTGGCCGAACCTCTCCTGGTAGGCGAGGTTCAGTTCCAGCATCTCCGCCTTGAGCGCCTCGGAGGCGCCGGCCATGCCGCGCTGCTCCCGCGCCGAGGTGGGGTCGCCGGGCGTGGGACGGCCGATGGGCGGGTGGCCGGCCATCGCCTCGTCGAGGTCGGCGGCCGTCAGCTCCGCCGTGGCGGCGTCGCTCGCCGCGTACATGTCCTCGGGGACGAGGTAGGGGCGGGCGGCGAGCAGTCGCTTCGCCCACGCCGTGGACGCGCACGCCTCGTGGAGCGCGGCGCAGGCCGCGTGCTCCTCCAGGGCGTTGAACCGGGCCAGGCCCGGTGGCGTGGAAGTGGAAGTCACGGGAGCCTCCGTGGCCGGATAGGGCCTTCGTGCTGGACGGGCGTGCCGATAGCTAACGCCCAACCGCGACAGCACGTCAACAGTTTGTTGAAAATTCGGTGGCGCGAAACCGGACGGGCGGCGACCGCTCCCGTCAGGCCCCCTTCTCGCGGTTGAGGTAGTTGTAGACGGTGAAGCGGCTGACGCCGAGAGCGCTCGCCACCGTCTCCACGCCGTGCCGCACGGAGAAGGCGCCGCGCGCCTCGAGTATCCGCACGACCTCCTGCTTGGCCTTGCGGTCGAGGTCCGCCAGCGGCATACCCTTGCGGCGCTCCATGGCGGCCAGGATGTGGTCGAGGGAGTCGGCCAGCTGCGGCAGCCGTACGGCGACGGCGTCGCTGCCCTCCCAGGCCAGCACGACGTCGTCGGGGCCGGCCTCGTCGGGCGGGAGGATCTCGCCGCCCATGGCGTCGACCAGGGGCTTGACGGCCGCGATGAACGACTCGTGCCCCGTGCCGTTCACGAGGCGTCCCCGTCGATCACGTTGACCTGGAGCGAGACCCGGGTGGCGCCGGCCGCCAGGGCCTTGCGGAGCAGGGCGTCCACGGCGCCGAGCACCGCGTCGGCGCCGCCCTCCGCGGTGTTGCCGAACGGACCCACGTCCACGGCGTCCAGTTCGGCGGCCTCGACGACCTCGCGGGCCACCACCGCGTGCGCGGGGGCCTCGTCGAGGTCGAAGGGCTCGGTCGTGAACTCCACTCTCAGTCGCACGCGCACAACCTAACGCGCGGTGCCGACTTTCCGGCAGCCCCTCTTGACAGCCCTCGCACCCCGCAGGCAGTCTTCCGTTAAGCAGAAACAAGATTCCGCAATACGGAAATAGTCGCGGAAGACACGGAAGGGAGCGCCGCCCCGATGGGATTCGCAGACCAGCGCTTCAACGTCAACCTGTCGATCCTCTTCACGGAGCTCCCCCTGCTGGAGCGCCCGGCGGCCGCCGCGGCGGCCGGGTTCGGCGCGGTCGAGCTGTGGTGGCCCTGGGTCGACTCGCCCACGCCCCCGCAGTCCGAACTCGACGCCCTGCAACGCGCGATCGAGGACGCCGGTGTGCGCCTCACCGGCCTGAACTTCTACGCCGGCCGGCTGCCGGGCCCGGACCGCGGCGCCCTGTCCGTCCCCGGCGAGGAGTCGGAGCGGTTCCGCGCCAACATCGACGTGGCCGCGGGTTTCGCCGCCGCGCTGGGCTGCACGGCCCTGAACGCCCTGTACGGCAACCGCGTCGAGGGCGTGGACCCGGCCGAGCAGGACGCGCTCGCGCTGGAGAACCTGGTCCTGGCGGCCCGCGCCGCCGACCGGATCGGCGCGGTGCTGCTGATCGAGGCGCTGAACAAGCCCGAGTCGCCGCTGTACCCGCTGGTGTCCGCGCCCGCCGCCGTCGAGGTCGTCGACAAGGTCGACGAGGCGACGGGACTGGGCAACGCGCGCTTCCTCATGGACCTCTACCACCTGTCCATGAACGGCGAGGACCTCCCGTCGGTGATCGAGCGGTACGCCGCGAAGACCGGCCACGTCCAGATCGCCGACAACCCCGGACGCGGAGCGCCCGGCACGGGCTCGCTGCCCCTCGAAGACCTCCTCGACCAGCTGAAGAAGGCGGGCTACGACGGCTGGGTCGGCCTCGAGTACAAGCCGGGCGAGCGCCCGAGCGCCGAGGCCTTCGACTGGCTGTCCCGCTGACCCCTGCACCGAAAGGCACCCCATCATGAGCAGCACTCTCCCCAAGGTCGCCTGGATCGGCCTCGGCATCATGGGCTCGCCCATGTCCGAGAACCTGATCAAGGCGGGTTACCAGGTCACCGGTTACACGCTGGAGCGGGACAAGCTGGACCGCCTGGCCGCCGCCGGCGGCACCGCCGCGTCCTCGATCGCCGAGGCCGTGGCGGACGCCGACGTCGTCCTCACCATGGTCCCGGCGTCCCCGCAGGTGGAGGCCATCGCCTACGGCCCGGACGGCATCCTGGAGAACGCCCGCTCCGGCGCGCTGCTGATCGACATGTCCTCGATCACGCCGCAGACGTCGATCGACCTGGCGAAGGCGGCGAAGGACAAGGGCATCCGCGTGCTGGACGCCCCGGTGTCCGGCGGCGAGGCCGGGGCGATCGAGGCCGTGCTGTCCATCATGGTGGGCGGCGAGCAGGCCGACTTCGACGAGGCCGAACCGATCTTCCAGGCCCTCGGCAGGACCATCGTGCTGTGCGGCCCGCACGGCTCCGGCCAGACCGTGAAGGCGGCCAACCAGCTGATCGTCGCGGTGAACATCCAGGCGTGCGCGGAGGCCGTGGTCTTTTTGGAGAAGTCCGGCGTGGACCTGAAGGCCGCCCTGGACGTGCTGAACGGCGGCCTGGCCGGCTCGACCGTGCTGACCCGCAAGAAGGACAACTTCCTCGCCCGCGACTTCAAGCCGGGCTTCCGGATCGACCTGCACCACAAGGACATGGGCATCGTCACGGACGCCGCCCGCACCGTCGGCGCGGCCCTGCCCGTCGGCGCCGTGGTCGCCCAGCTGGTCGCCTCCCTGCGCGCCCAGGGCGACGGCGGCCTGGACCACTCGGCGCTGCTGCGGGCCGTGGAGCGCCTCTCCGGCGCCCAGATCTGACCCCTCCCCACCCGGGGTCCCTCGACTCCGGGCGGCGCCGCCCCTGACACCTGTCCTGTCGCGCCCAGAGGGGCGGCGCCGCCCGGTACCAGCCGTGCCCACTGCTTCAACAAACTGTTGACGCTCTGATTGCCCCACCCTAGGCTCCACAAAGCGGAAACACTTTTCCGCTGCCCTCTCGTACGGAAGGTCACGATGTCGCAGCGCGTGCTCACCACCGAGTCCGGCGCCCCCGTCGCCGACAACCAGAACTCAGCCTCCGCCGGCATCGGCGGCCCGCTCCTGCTCCAGGACCAGCATCTGCTGGAGAAGCTGGCGCGCTTCAACCGCGAGCGCATCCCGGAGCGCGTGGTGCACGCCCGCGGCTCCGGCGCCTACGGCCACTTCGAAGTGACCGACGACGTCACCGACTTCACCCACGCGGACTTCCTCGGCGAGGTGGGCCGGCGCACCGAGGTGTTCCTGCGCTTCTCCACCGTGGCCGACAGCCTCGGCGGTGCGGACGCCGTGCGCGACCCGCGCGGCTTCGCCGTCAAGTTCTACACCGCCGAGGGCAATTACGACCTGGTCGGCAACAACACCCCGGTGTTCTTCGTCAAGGACCCCGTCAAGTTCCCCGACTTCATCCACTCGCAGAAGCGCGATCCGTTCACGGGCCGTCAGGAGCCGGACAACGTCTGGGACTTCTGGGCCCACTCCCCCGAGGCCACTCACCAGGTGACCTGGCTGATGGGCGACCGCGGGATCCCGGCCTCGTACCGGCACATGAACGGCTACGGCTCGCACACCTACCAGTGGACGAACGCCCGCGGCGAGGCCTTCTTCGTCAAGTACCACTTCAAGACGAACCAGGGCATCCGCTGCCTGAGCAGCGAGCAGGCCGCGGAGCTCGCGGGCCAGGACCCCAACTCGCACCAGACGGACCTGCTGCAGTCCATCGAGCGGGGCGTGCACCCGTCCTGGACGCTGTACGTGCAGATCATGCCCGCGGCCGAGGCGGCGGAGTACCGCTTCAACCCGTTCGACCTGACCAAGGTCTGGCCGCACGGCGACCATCCGCTGCGGCGCGTGGGCCGGCTGGTCCTCGACCGCAACCCGGACAACGTCTTCGCCGAGGTCGAGCAGGCCGCGTTCTCCCCGAACAACTTCGTCCCCGGCATCGGCCCCTCGCCCGACAAGATGCTCCAGGGCCGCCTGTTCGCCTACGCGGACGCCCACCGCTACCGCCTGGGCGTCAACCACACGCAGCTCGCGGTCAACGCGCCCCGGGCCACGACCGCCCACAACTACGGCCGCGACGGCCTCATGGCGTCCAACCCGCAGGGCCGGTACGCCAAGAACTACGAGCCGAACTCCTACGACGGCCCGGTCGAGACCGGCCGCCCGCTCTCGGCCCCGCTCGCGGTGCACGGCCACACGGGCACCCACGCCGCGCCCCTGCACACCAAGGACGACGACTTCTTCCAGGCGGGCGAGCTGTACCGGCTGATGTCCGCGGAGGAGAAGTCCCGGCTGGTCGCGAACATCGCCGGAGGCCTGTCCCAGGTGTCCCGCGACGACGTGATCGAGAAGAACCTCGCGCACTTCCACGCCGCCGACCCCGAGTACGGCAGGCGCGTGGAGGAGGCCGTCCGCGCGCTGCGCGAGGACTGAGCTCCCCGGCCGTGTCCGACCGCCCGGGGACGACCCGGATGAGGGGTGGTCACCCCGGGCACGGACACGGTCGGGGCGAGGACCGCGGCGGCGAGCGAGCCAGTGCGGTGGTGAAGGATCCGGAAGCGGCGTCTCGACCTGAGGGAAGCCGCCCCCGGTTCCGTCGCACCCGCCGCGGTCCCCATACGGACCACCACCCCCCCCCCCCCCCCCGACCCCGTCCGGCGGCGCGAACGTCCTGTCGCGCCCAGCCTCGCGCCGCCGGACGGCCACAGCGCCCGGGATGCGCGAACGCGCCGGGCGCAGCAGCCTGAAGGCATGGCACCTCCCACCGAGCGCCCGCACGTCGTGGTCCACGCACCCGCCCTGGACGGATCCCGCCGGGTCACCCTGGGCGACGAGCCGCTGGGCGTCGCGACGCACTCCGACGACGTCGCCGAGATCCTGCGGCTGGCGGACCTGTACGTCACGGACGTCGCGGACAGCGACCTCGTCGAATGGCAGGGCGGCGGCCCGGACGACTGGCCGGGCCTGTCCGAGCACCACGAACCGTGACCGCCCCGGCGCCTCCCGTCGCAGACACCCGTACGGCACCGGTCGTACCCGCCGTACGGAACCCTCAAATGAACCTCTGAACCCGGCCCCGGGGGCTTCAACAGCCCCCGGGGCCGGGCACATTCTCGGCACACGGGACCCGCCGGCACGGGGGCGGCGGGTCCCGGTCGATCCCGGACGTCAGTCCCGCCCCGGCCCGCCCTGGCCCGCAGGGCCGGAGTGGGCGGCGGGGCCGCCAGGAGACACGGAGACATGGGAACGCCGCAGGGGCGGTCCGTCCCGGTGGACGGACCGCCCCTGCGGCTCGCGGGTCAGACCTTCAGCGTCCTGATGGACGTCGGCGCGTGCGCGGGCTCGGTGGCGAGTTCCTCGAACTCGACCACGTTGCCGATGTCGTTGGTGGTCGACATGGCGATGTTGGTGACGCGTTCCAGGATGGCCTCGACGACGACCGGGACCCGGTACTCCGCGGCGAGCTTCTTCGCCTGCTCCAGGGCACTGCCCAGCTCGGCCGGGTCGGTCACCCGGATCGCCTTGCAGCCGAGGCCCTCGGCGACCTTGACGTGGTCGACGCCGTAGACGCCGATCTCCGGCGAGTTGAGGTTCTCGAACTCCAGGTTGACCTGGAAGTCGATGTCGAACGCCCGCTGCGCCTGGCGGATCAGCCCCAGGTAGGAGTTGTTCACCAGGACGTGGACGTACGGGATCCGGTGCTGGGCGCCGACCGCCAGTTCCTCGATCATGAACTGGAAGTCGTAGTCGCCGGAGAGGGCGACGACGGACGCCTCCGGGTCGGCCTTGGCGACGCCGAGCGCGGCCGGGATCGTCCAGCCGAGCGGGCCGGCTTGGCCGCAGTTGATCCAGTGCCGGGGCCGGTAGACGTGCAGCATCTGGGCGCCGGCGATCTGCGAGAGGCCGATGGTGGAGACGTACCGGGTCTCCGGGCCGAAGGCCTTGTTCATCTCCTCGTAGACGCGCTGCGGCTTGATCGGGATGTCGTCGAAGTGCGTGCGGCGCTGGAGCGTGGCCTTGCGCTCCTGTGCGGCGGCGGCCCACTGCGAGCGGTCGGGCAGCCGCCCGGCGGCCTTCAGCTCGCGGGCGACCTCGACGAACAGCCGCAGGGCCGCCTTCGCGTCGGAGGCGATGCCGTAGTCCGGGGCGAAGATCTTGCCGATCTGGGTCGGTTCGACGTCCACGTGGACGAACGTGCGGCCCGCCGTGTAGACGTCGAGCTTGCCCGTGTGGCGGTTGGCCCAGCGGTTGCCGATGCCGAGGACGAAGTCGGACTCCAGGAACGTCGCGTTGCCGTAGCGGTGCGAGGTCTGCAGGCCCACCATGCCGGCGTTCAGTTCGTGGTCGTCGGGCAGCAGGCCCCAGCCCATCAGGGTGGGCACGACGGGCGTGCCGGTCAGCTCGGCGAACTCGACGAGCAGGTCGGCGGCGTCGGCGTTGACGACACCGCCGCCCGCGACGATCAGCGGCCGCTCGGAGGCGTTCAGCATCCCGATCGCCTTCTCGATCTGGGCGCGGCTCGCGGCGGGCTTGTAGACGGGGAGCGGCTCGTAGGTCTCCGGGTCGAACTCGATCTCCGTCAGCTGCACGTCGATCGGCAGGTCGATGAGGACGGGCCCGGGCCGACCGGAGCGCATCAGGTGGAACGCCTGCTGGAAGACGCCCGGGACCTGCGCGGCCTCCAGGACGGTCACGGCCATCTTGGTGACCGGCTTGGCGATCGAGGCGATGTCGACCGCCTGGAAGTCCTCCTTGTGGATCACGGCGGTCGGGGCCTGGCCCGTGATGCACAGGATCGGGATGGAGTCGCCGATGGCCGAGTACAGGCCGGTGATCATGTCGGTGCCGGCCGGCCCGGAGGTGCCGATGCAGACACCGATGTTGCCCGGGTGGGTGCGGGTGTAGCCCTCGGCCATGTGGGAGGCGCCCTCGACGTGCCGGGCGAGGGTGTGGGTGATCCCGCCGGCGGCCTTGAGGGCCGCGTAGAAGGGGTTGATCGCCGCGCCCGGGACACCGAACGCGTCGGCGACGCCCTCGCGCTTGAGGATCTCAACTGCCGCGCGGGCAGCGGTCATTCGAGCCATGGAACTACTCCTGGTTCGGCTGTCGGATACGCACTCCCGTCGCGCCCCGCCGCGAGCACTTTCCGCATTACGGAAACAAACTTCTACTATCTGGAAGCAATGTAGGAGGGTGCGGACGAGCCGTCAAGAGACGTCCGGGCAATGGGCCGAGCAGCGGACAGGCGCGGGCCCGCGGGTGGAGCATGGGGGGCATGTCCCAGAGCGTGTCGGTGCGCTGTCCGGCCTGTGGGCGCGCCCATCTGTTCGCCGTGCCGTCCTACCCGTGCCCCTGCGGGACGCCCGTCGCGCCACCGCTCGACCCGCGCGCGGAGCCGGCCGCCGTCACCCACCGTTCCTGGGAGGAGGAGTGGGTGACCGTGCACTGCGCGGCCTGCGACCGGCCCTCCGCGTGGCCGCGTCCGGAGCTGGGCTGTTCCTGCGGCACGGTGCTGCGGTTCCCGGTGACGGACGTGCGCGGCGCCGTGCCCGGCATCCCGCCGCGGCCGGTGCGCCCCGCCTTCCGGCCGGTCGCCATCCGCACGGCACGGGACGCGGTCATCACCGTCGCCCTCTATCTGCGCTGGCTGGGCCACCGGGGCGTGCGGCGCGCCGACCGGCGCCCTCCCTCCGGCGCGGGGCTCGCCGCCCCGGGCGTGCTGGCCTGGGTGGATCCGACCGTCCGCCCGGCGGACGCGCGGAACGTGGAGTGCCTGTGGCTGACCGCGATGACGGAGTCCGCGACCGCCTGCGTCTACTTCTCCCTCGCCGGGTACGACGACGAGGCCCGCGCCCGGGCCGACGTGCTGGGCGTGTCGCTGTTCGTGCTCGACCTGGCCGGTGCCCCGCAGCCGGTGAACGGGCCGGCCGAGGCGTTCGCCGCCTGACCCGCGGGCGCGGGACGGCGCCGGCCCCCACGTCCGGGGAGCCGGCGCCGTCGTGCACGGTGTTACGGGTTGACGCAGGTGACGGAACCGACCGGCAGGTCGTTCCCGGTCGAGGTGGCCGTGAAGCCGAACGTGACGGTGCCGTCCGGCGGGATGGTGCGGTTGTGGTCCACGTGTCTCACCGTGACCGTGCCGTCGGTGCCCGTGCTCAGGCTTCCGTTCCAGACCTGGCTGATCCGGGTGCCGGCACCCGGCTGCCAGCGCACGGCCCAGCCGTCACGCGCGGTGGTGTTGTGGTTCATCACCTCGACGGACCCCTGGAAGCCACCGCCCCAGGAGTTCGTCACCTTGTAGAGAGCCATGCACCCGGTGTGCGGGTCGGTGGGCGTCGGGGTCGGCGTGGGCGTCGGGTCCGGGGTGCCGCCCGAACCGCGGATGCCCGTCACCTCGCCGTTGCCTCCGTCGAAGACGATGTCGGAGCAGGAGAAGAAGTTCTCCTGGCTGTCCGAGCGCACCCACTGGATGAACATCATGGCGTCACCCGAGCGGCCGGACGGCAGCTTCAGGTCCCAGTAGTAGTGGCCGGAGTCGGTGCCCACCGAGCCGGACTGCGGCGGGTTGGTGACGGTCTGGATCAGCTCCAGGTCGCCCCAGCCCAGCGGCTTGGTGGGTGAGTAGCCGGGCTTGGAGACGTACACCCGGAAGTCGCCCGGGTGCGCCGCCCAGTTGCTGTGCTTGACGCGGATCGTCGCACCGGAGGTGAGGTGCGTACGGGGCCAGTCGGCGCGGGCGGCGTTGTAGCCGGTGAAGTTGTACGGGGAGCGGTCGCCGGCGCTGCACAGCTTGCCGTCCGGGACGTAACCCGCGCCGCGCCCGCCCGCGTTGGAGTCGAGCACGGCGAACCAGTTGTACAGCGCCGACGCGCCGCTCTCGGCGAGCGCGGCCCTGCACGCGGGGTTCGTCGGGTCCAGGGAGCCGGTGCTGGTCCTGGCGTCCAGCCAGCAGAGGTAGGTCCGCGAGCCGGGAGTCATCGTCACGCCGTGCGCCTGCGCACTGTTCTGGCCGATCAGGGCCAGGCCGAGCCCGCTGAGCAGGGTGGCCAGGACCGCCAGTAAGGACAGGGGGCGTCTGGTGCTTCGAGCCATGTTCTCTCCTGTGGGGGTGGTGGGTTCGGTTGTCTCCCCGGAGGTTCGGGGCGGGTCAGGCGGGTGGGGCGCCCCAGGCCAGGGTGCCGTTCAGGTAGGCGGGGATCCTCGGGGCGTCCGTGTAGGAGGCGGCGGTGGTCCGGCTGTGGTCGTCGCTCTCGTCGAACGCGGACCAGTCGGACTTGGCCAGGCGCAGCTGGAGGTCGCCGGTGTCCTTGCCGGCGGCCAGGGTGCCGCTGCGGAATCCGACCTCCAGGTAGGCGTCGGCGCCCGCGACCGGGGTGCTCAGCGGCACCACCCGCAGGGTGAGGCTGGAGCAGCCGATGGCGGCGTGGTCGCAGAAGGCGTTCACGGTGGACGAGCCGCCGTCCCGGGTGAAGTAGTAGCGGGCGGTGACCTTGCCGAGGTCCACGGAGGCGCTGCCGGTGTTGGCGATCCGCAGGCCGGGGCGGATGCCGTTGTCCGTGGCCGAGGCGTCGTTGTTCTTGTAGGTGACCTTGAGACCGCCGGCCGGGTCGGGTCCGCCGCCGCCCGCCTCCGTGGTGACGCTCAGCGCGGTGGAGGCGGCGGAGACATTCCCGGCGGCGTCGCGCGCCCGGACGGTGTAGCCGTACGCCGTGGCCGCGGTCAGCCCGATGTCGGTGAACGCGGTGCCGGTGACCGTCGAGGCGTTGACCTTGGTGCCGTTGCGGTACACGTCGTAGCCGGTGACGCCCACGTCGTCGGTGGCCGCCGTCCACGCCAGGGAGACACTGCTCGCGGTCTTCGCGGTGGCCCTCAGGCCGGTCGGCACGGTGGGAGCGGTGGTGTCGGTGGGGTCGGGCTCACCGCCGCCGTCGACGGGCACGGCCGGGTACGCGTTGCGCACCAGCATCGAGAACTGGTGGTGGAACCAGTGGCCGGCCAGCGGCGCGTCCGGCATGGCGCCGGTCGGGTTGCCGCCCGCGTTGGGCGCCGTGTAGTCCGGGTTGCACATCGGGTCGGGACGCTTGCCCTCGTCGTTCGGGATGTCCTTGCCGGCCCCGTCCGACTCCCCCGGCGGCTTGATCCACAGGAAGGCGTCCAGGTGCGAGTCCGGGTGGCCGGCGGGCGAGGCCTGCGGGGGCTGTCCGAGACCGGCGCCGTTGACGTTGCACCACAGGCCGCGGTGGGTCCGCCGGTCCACCTTGGACTGGCTGACGTAGGTGTCGAGGACGGTGCTGGTGGACTCGGCGGTCGGCCGGGCCGCGCCTCCCCAGCCGTTGCGGGAGGTGTCGACGACCATGCCGGTGGAGGCGGGCCAGCCCTGCGCCACCAGCGCGGCGTGCACGGCCTTGGTGAAGTCCGACTCGTCGAAGTTCGGGTTCCACTCGTAGTACGTGCCGGACCGGACCGGGTTGCCGCCGACCGTCCTGCTCGGGTCGGTCAGGAACGGTTCGGCGAGCGGCGTGTAGTTGGCGACGTTGGTGATCAGGCCGTCGACACTGCCGAGACCGGCCGTGGTGCCCTTGACGACGTCCGTGTACAACTGGGTGGTCTGGGCGAGGTTGTTGTCCCAGCCCAGCCACCCGGAGTGGGCGAAGTCCAGGTACGTGTACACGTTCGGGACGGCGTGCAGCTTGTTCAGGGCGTAGCGGATGGCGTCGACCTGGATGCCGCTGCTCTTGGCCTGGGCGCACTCGGGGTCGTTGAGGTTGGTGACCAGGTTCGGCAGGCCGTCCGGTTCGATGACCGTGGTGATGCGGATGTCCTGGTACTTGGGGTCGGCGAAGACCTCGGCGATCTCGTCGATGTACTCGCTCTTGTAGCGGGCCAACCCGGTTGCGGTGAGCGGCAGTTCGCCGTTGGAGGCGAGGGCGGAGCAGTCGCGGCCCGGCAGGTCGTACACGACGAAGGTGGCGGCGAGCGGCCGGCCGGGCTTCTTCTGGGCGAGCGCCAGGTCCAGGTGGTCGGCGAGGCTCTTGCGGCCCGCGTTGGCCTCACCGCCGTGGATGGCGGCGATCCGGTCCAGCCAGACGGCCGTCGGATAGCCCTTGACCTTCTCCATCCTGGCCCTGAGGGTCGCGTCGCCGGTCTGGGCGATGGACCCGTCGACCAGGCGCGCGTAGTCCGGGTTGACGTAGAACGAGGCGCCCGCGAACGGGTTGTCGACGTGCGCCTCCGCGGCGGACGCCTCGGGTGCGGCCAACTGGGCCGCCGCACCCAGCAGCAGCGTGCTCACCGCGGTGGCCAGGGCAGCCGTCCGCTTGCGGTGCGGCCAGCGCGGGCGGGTGTCCGCGCGTCCGGTCCGGTCTGACATGTGCGCTCCTCGGTGGGGGGGGTACGGGGGACGGGGGTGGCGCAGGTCCAGCGGAGCGGGGTGGCACGGGTCCGGCGGAGCCCTTCCGGAAGCGGGCCGGAGGGGCGGGAGCGGTGCGGGTTCGAGCCGAGCGGGGCATGCTGGGTGGTCCGGGCCGGAGCCCGGCAGGCGGCTCGCCTCGCCCGGGCCACCCGGAGCGAGCCGGTCGTGCGGGCCTCCGGGACGGCCCGCCCGGCCGCTCCGACCGTCCCTTCACGACCCGGGCGGGCCGAGGTGCGGAGCTCGAGCCGGGTGCGCGGCAAGGGACTCGCCGGTGAGCCGGTGGTACGGCCCGGGCAGAGCGCGCGGTGCGGCACTCGAGCGGACCGCGCCGTGCAGGAGGTGCCGGGACGGCCAGGGGCGGGCCCCCATGGGCGGCCGTGGACCAGGTCCGTACGCCCCTGGTGCGTGGCGCGGGGAAACCGGCCCTGCCGTGTCCCGGTACTGCGGGTGGAACGCTCCGGGGCCCGCCCGTTCGGCGCAGGGCGGAACCCGGAGCGGGTCGGTGCGCCGCGGGTCAGGCGACGGAGCAGGCCGTGCCGTTCAGGGTGAAGCCGGCCGGCTTGGCGAAGGTGCCGCCGTACGTGCCCTGGAAGCCGAAGCTCTGGGTGCCGCCGGCCGCGATGCGCGCGTTGTGCGCGACGGGACTCGCCGTGACGGCGCCGGAGGTACCGGACAGGGTCGCGTTCCAGGCGCTCGTGACCCGTTGCCCGGACGGCAGGGTGAAGCCGAGCCGCCAGCCGTCGACCGCAGCCGATCCGGTGTTCTTCACGGTCACGTCGGCGGTGAAGCCGCCCTGCCAGACGCTGGTCCCGTACGTCACCTGGCAGGCCGCCGCCGGGCCGCCGGGGCCGCCCGGGTCGCCGCCACCGGTGTTGACGGTGGAGGAGAAGGAGTTCACGGCGAGCCCGGCGCCGTTCTGCCAGGGCTCGAAGCCGGCCTGGACGCTGGTCAGGTACCAGTTGTTCTGCGCCATGCCCCGGGCCACGGTCTGGTCGACGAAGTCCATGACGTCGAAGCTCCAGCTGGAGACGGCCGAGGGCGCGACGAAGGAGATCACGTCGTTGGACCCGTTGCTGCCGGTCCACACCTCCCAGGTGCGCCCGCCGACGGAGGCGGTGCCGACCTGGGAGCCGATCGGCTGGATCGGGCCGACCCGGTTGAACCAGATCATGATCTCGGTGCGGTTGACGCCGTCGGTGCGGGGCGTCGGGTCCAGCCAGATGTCGTACGAGGCGTTGTACACCGCCCCCGAGACGAAGCCGTAGGAGATGCTGCTGGGCGCGCTGGAGATGGTGCTGATCTGCGCCGGCAGCTTGGTGCCGGGCGAACAGTTGGTGTAGTGGCAGCCGTTGAAGACCGACGGGTAGGACTTCGGCGCGCCGTTGGTGGGCACGGAGCCGTCGGCCTGGGTGAGCCGGAAGCCGGAGTCGGTCGCGGTGACGCACTGCGGGGCGCTGGTGCCCCAGCGGTTGTTCTGGACGACGTAGCGGCCCTGGATCACGGTCGATCCGAACTGCTCGCAGACGACCGTGTCCGCCCGGGCGGGCGCGGTGGCGGCGAGCAGCGCCGCGACGGTGGCGAGCGTGGTGAGCAGCGCGCCGAACAGGGCGCGGACGGTGCGGAGGCGGTGCGGTGACGATCGCATGGGGGGGCCTCTCTGCGGGGGGGGGGGGACGACCGGATGCGACGGACGTGCTGCGGCAGGGAGATCGGGAGCGCTCCCGCCTCCCCAGGAATGGGAGCGCTCCCACCTCACCGGTTTCGGTCGCGACTGTAGGAGCCACTCCATGCCCCTGACAAGCCGTCAGGCGCGAATCCGTCGAATGTATTTCGATGCCGCAGCTCAGCGAGGTGCCCCGGCAGCCCTCGGCAACGGGCGCGGGGCTCAGAGGAGTTGGGAGCGCTCCCGGATCGCCTCCGGCCGGTTGCCGAACGGCCTCACGCCGAGTCCCGGACCACCAGTCGCGTCCGCAGGATCACGTGCCGCCACGCCACCTCCGGCTGCTCCATCTCCTCCCGCAGCAGCCGCACCATCGTCCGGCCGATCTCCTCCAGCGGCTGCCGGACGGTGGTCAGGGGCGGATCGGTGTGCCGGGCGAGCTCGAAGTCGTCGAAGCCGATCACCGCCACGTCGTCGGGCACCCGCCGCCCCGCCGCGTGCAGCACGGCCAGGGCTCCGGAGGCCATGGTGTCGGAGGCGGCGAGGACCGCGTCCACCTCCGGGTGGCGCTCCAGGAGTTCGGCCATCGCCCGGCGCCCGCTCGCCTCCGTGAAGTCGCCCTCGACGGTCCGCGAGACGGGCGCGGGCAGCCCCGCCTCCTCCAGGGCCTGCCGGTAGCCGCGCAGGCGGCAGCGGGCGACGTACATGTCCAGCGGCCCGGTGATCGCCCCGATCGACCTCCGGCCGCCGCGCACCAGGTGGGCCACCGCCTCGCGGGCGCCGCCCACGTTGTCCGCGTCGACGTAGGTGATCTGCTCGTCGCCGGAGCGGCGGCCCAGCAGCACGGTGGGCAGGCCCGCGTCGGCGAGCATGTCGGGCAGCCGGTCCTCGGCGCGCACCGACATCAGCAGCACACCGTCGACCCGGCCGCCGCGCGCGTACTCGACGAATCGCTGCCGCTCCGCGTCGGTACGGACCAGAGTGAGCAGCAGTTGCACGGACGTCTCGGCGAGCGCGTCGCCGACGGCGGTGACCGTCTCGGAGAAGAAGGGCTCGCCGAACAGCCGCCAGTCGCGTTCCGTCATGACCAGCGCCACGGCGTCGGCCCGCCGCCCCGCCAGCGACCGCGCCGCCAGGTTGGGCACGTAGCCGAGTTCGGCGATGGCCTGCTGCACGGCTCGGCGGGTGGACTCCCGGACTCCCGCCTCGTTGTTGACGACGCGGGAGACCGTGCCCCGTCCGACGCCGGCGAGCGCGGCCACCTGCTCCAGCGTGGGTGTCGTACCGGGCCGCCGTCTGACCATGTGTCACCCCCCAAGGGCGTCGATCCTACGGGCCCCCGGCTCCGCACGACCGAACGCCCTCGCGGTCGTTCACCCGGCGTAGCGCTCGCGCAGTTCCACCTTGCGCACCTTCCCGGACACCGTCATGGGGAAGGCGTCCAGGACCTGCATCCGGCTCGGGACCTTGTAGTGCGCCAGCCGGCCCGCGCAGAAGGCCCGCAGGTCCTCCAGCACCGGCGGGTCGGCCGGGTCGCGCGGGATGACGCAGGCGAGGACCTCCTCGCCGTAGTGCGGGTGCGGGACGCCCACGACCTGGACGTCCCTGATCTTGGGGTGCGCGTAGAGGAACTCCTCGATCTCGCGCGGGTAGATGTTCTCCCCGCCGCGGATGATCATGTCCTTGATGCGCCCGACGATCTCCACGTAGCCGTCCTCGCGCATCACGGCCAGGTCCCCGGTGTGCATCCAGCGGCCCGCGTCGACGGACTCGGCGGTCTTCTCCGGCTCGTCCCAGTAGCCGAGCATCACGCTGTAGCCGCGGGTGCACAGCTCCCCCGCCTCGCCGCGCGGCCGCGTCACCCCGGTCGCCGGGTCGACCACCTTGACCTCGAGGTGGGGCAGGACCCGGCCGACCGTGCCGGTGCGGTGCTCCAGGTCGTCGTCCCGCCGCGTCTGCAACGACACCGGGGACGTCTCGGTCATGCCGTAGCAGATGGAGACCTCCGCCATGTGCATCTCGGCGACCACCCGCTTCATCACCTCCACCGGGCAGGGCGAGCCCGCCATGATGCCGGTGCGCAGCGAGGACAGGTCGTACGAGGCGAAGCCCGGCAGGTTCAGCTCCGCGATGAACATCGTCGGCACCCCGTACAGGGAGGTGCAGCGCTCCCGCTGGACCGCCTCCAGGGTCGCCTCCGGGTCGAAGGAGGGGGCGGGGATCACCATGCAGGCGCCGTGCGAGGTGGCGGCCAGATTGCCCATGACCATGCCGAAGCAGTGGTAGAAGGGCACCGGGATGCAGATGCGGTCCCGCTCCGAGTAGCCGAGCAGTTCCCCCACGAAGTAGCCGTTGTTGAGGATGTTGTGGTGGGAGAGGGTCGCGCCCTTGGGGAAGCCCGTCGTGCCCGACGTGTACTGGATGTTGATGGGGTCGTCGCAGGAGAGGTCCTCGGGGACCGGGTCGGCACCGGCCCGGGCGAGGAGACCGTCCCAGCCCGGATCGCCGAAGTACACGACCTCCCGCAACCCGGGGCAGCGGCCCCGGACCTCCTCGACCATGGCCCGGTAGTCGCTCGACTTGTGGCCGAGGGACGCGAAGAGCATCGAGACCCCGGCCTGCCTCAGCACGTACTCGACCTCGTGGGTGCGGTACGCCGGGTTGATGTTCACCATGATCGCGCCGAGCCGGGCGGTGGCGTACTGGACGAGCACCCACTCGGGGCAGTTGACCGCCCACACGCCCACCCGGTCGCCCTTGGCGACGCCCGAGGCCAGCAGGGCCGACGCCAGTTCCCGCACGGCGGCGCCGAACTGCGCGTAGGTCCAGCGCCGGCCGGACGGCACGTCCACCAGCGCCTCGCGCTCGGGCCAGGCGGCGACCGCGCGGTCCAGGTTCGCCCCGATGGTGTCACCGAGCAGGGCGGTGCCGCCGGTGCCGTGGCTGTAGGAGTTCACCGGAAGTCCTCCTCGCGGTACTCGGCGTCCGACCCGGCCGCCGTGGCCTCGCGCAGTTCGATCCGGCGAATCTTGCCGGAGACGGTCTTGGGCAGCTCGCCGAACTCCAGGCGGCGGACGCGCTTGTAGGGGGCGAGCGTCTGGCGGGAGTGCTCGAAGAGGACCTTGGCCGTGTCCGGGCCGGGCCGCCAGCCCTCGGCGAGCACCACGTAGGCCTTCGGGACGGCGAGCCGCAGTTCGTCCGGGGCGGGGACGACCGCCGCCTCGGCCACCGCCTCGTGCTCCAGCAGCGCGCTCTCCAGCTCGAACGGGCTGATCTTGTAGTCGGACGCCTTGAAGACGTCGTCGCTGCGCCCGATGTAGGTCAGGTAGCCCTCCTCGTCCCGGGAGGCGACGTCACCCGTGCGGTAGTAGCCCCCGGCCATGGACTCGGCCGTCCGGTCGGCGTCGCCGTGGTAGCCGGTCATCAGGCCGACGGGCCGCTCCGACAGGTCCAGGGCGATCTCCCCCTCCCTGGCGCCCGGGGCGCCGGAGACCGGGTCGAGGAGCTCCACGCGGTACCCCGGGCTGGGCCGGCCCATCGAGCCGGTCTTGAGCGGCTGGCCCGGGCTGTTGGCGACCTGGACGGCGGTCTCGGTCTGCCCGAAGCCGTCCCGGACGGTGACGCCCCAGGCCCGGCGGACCCGCTCGACGACCTCGGGGTTGAGCGGCTCCCCGGCGGCGACGACCTCCCGGGGCGGGGTGCGCAGCTGGCCGAGGTCGGCCTGGATGAGCATGCGCCACACGGTCGGCGGGGCGCAGAAGGTGGTGACGCCCGCCCGGTCCATCTCGCTCATGAGGCGGGCGGCGTCGAAGCGCGTGTAGTTGTGCAGGAAGACGGTCGCCTCGGCGTTCCACGGGGCGAAGAGGTTGGACCAGGCGTGCTTGGCCCAGCCCGGCGAGGAGATGTTCAGGTGCACGTCGCCCGGTTTCAGGCCGATCCAGTACATGGTCGCCAGATGGCCGACCGGGTACGAGGTGTGGGTGTGCTCGACGAGCTTGGGCCGGGCCGTGGTGCCCGAGGTGAAGTAGAGCATCAGCGGGTCGTCGGCCCGGGTCGGGCCGTCGGGCGCGAAGCCGTCCGGGGCGCCGTGGGCGTCGTCCAGCGCCGCCCAGCCGGCCGGCACGTCACCGGCGGCGCCCGCGGCGATGCGCGTGTAGTCCCCGGGGACCTCGGCGAACTTCGCGGTGTCCTCGGCACGGGCCACCACGTGCCGGACCCGGCCGCGATCCACCCGGTCGCGCAGGTCGGCCGGGCCGAGCAGCGGGGTGGCCGGGATGACGACCGCGCGCAGCTTCATCGCGGCCAGCGCGGTGATCCACAGTTCGGCCTGGTTGCCGAGCATGACCAGGACGCGGTCCTCGGCGCGCACGCCCCGGTCCCGGAGCCAGCCGGCGCACCGGGACGAGAGCCGGGACATCTCCTGGAAGGACAGCCGCGTCTCGCGGCCCTCCTCCTCGACGATGTGCAGGGCCGTGCGGGCGTTGTCCTCGGCGATCACGTCGAACCAGTCGAGCGCCCAGTTGAAGTACTCCGGCCGGGGCCAGCGGAAGCCCCCGTAGGCCGTCGCGTAGTCGTCGCGGTGTTCCAGCAGGAAGTCCCGCGCGCTGCGGAACTGCTCCGTCGCCGATGTCATGCGTCCTCCTCGGTGCCGGACCATTGCCGGGCGGCTGCGAGTCATCGTGTAATCCGTGATGCGGGTCTCACTACCCCCGAACGGGGGGTGGGGCCGCACGGAAGCCGGAACGAAGGGGCGAGCGGGTGACGGCAGACGCGTCCGAGGCGGTCGAGGTGCGGGACGCGCTGCTGCGCCTGCGGCGCGGCACGGGCCTTCCGGTCGCCTTCGGCGGGCTGCTGGAGGCGGGCTCCCGGATGCGCATCAGCGAGCTGAGCGGCACGGCGACCGGCGCGCTGCGCTCGCTGGTGGTGACGTCGGGGAACGGGCTGGGCGGGAAGGCGGTGGCGCTGTCCCGGCCGTGCGTGGTGACGGACTACTCGGTGTCCCGGCAGATCAGCCACGAGTACGACGCCCCGGTCGCCGCGGAGGGCCTGCGCTCGGTGCTGGCCGTGCCGGTGGTGGTGGGGCACCGGGTGCGCGGGGTGCTGTACGGGGCGCTGCGCACGGCGCTGCCGCTGGGCGGGCGGATGCTGGACGCCGCGGTCGAGGCGGCGCGGGAGGTGGAGCGGGCGCTGGCGGTGCGGGACGAGGCCCGCACGGTCGCCGCCGGGGCCGGGACGGGCGCGGGGTGGGAGCAGGTGCGGGAGGCACACGCGGCCCTGCGGGCCCTGGCGCCGCGGATCGCCGACGCGCGGTTGCGGGCGGAGCTGCTGCGGGCCTGCACGCTGCTGGCGGCCGACGGCGGGGGTCCCGGCCCGGCGGCCCGGGTGCGGCTCGCCCCGCGCGAGGTGGACGTGCTGGCCTGTGTCGCGGCGGGCGCCACCAACGCGGCCGCCGCCCAGCGGCTGGGCGTGACGCCCGAGACGGTCAAGGGGTACCTGCGGTCGGCCATGCGCAAGCTGCGGGCGCGTACCCGGGGCGAGGCCGTGGTGGCCGCGCGCCGGGCGGGATGGTTGCCGTAGGTTGGTGGTGCTTTCCCCCGGGTCCGGCCGCGCGGCCGGGCGGCGGTGGCCCGCGCAGGTGCGGGCGCCGTGTTCCGCGGCATTCCGCGGCCGGTGAATTCGCCCGTCCGCACCCCTGTTATTTCCCTCACCACACCGTCCCTCCGTTATTCGAAGAGCTGTTGCCTAATATTGGCCAGGACACGACACAGGGAGGGCCGCGGTGACCGTACGACGGGACTTCCAGGAGCCTTCCAGGAGCCGCCCCGACCTGGTCATCGGCCGGGAGGATCTCTTCACGTCGGCCCGGGATCAGCTCGGCCGGGGCGGCAGTGTGCTGCTCCACGGTCCGGCCGGAATTGGAAAGTCGACCGTCCTGCGGGCACTGGCCGCGGATTACGCCGGTCCGGACCGCACGGTGTTGCGCTGCTCGGCGACCGAGTCGGAATCGCATCTGCCCTTCCTGGCGCTGGCCGATCTGTTCGGGCTCGTGCTCGACGACGTCTCCGGGTCCCTGCCCGCCGCCCAGCGCACCGCCCTGGAGTCGGCGCTGACCGGCCGGGGCGAGTCCACGCTCCAGCGGGACGGGCTCGCGCTGCGCCTGGCCGTGCTGTCGGCGCTGCGGGCGCTGGCCGCCAGGGGCCCGGTGCTCGTGGTGGCCGACGACCTCCAGTGGCTGGACGCCGCCAGCGCGGAACTGCTGGGCTTCGCCGCCCGCCGCCTCGGTGACACACCGGTGCAGATGCTGTGCGCGGTGCGCACCGAGGGCGAGGAGTACGACCGCCACCTGCGCGCGTCCCCGCCCGACACGCTCGCCGTCCGGCTGGGACCGCTCACCCGTACCCAGGTCTCGGCGCTGCTGGACCACCGCGGCTACACCCCGCTGTCCCGTTCCACGGTCCGCGACATCCACCGCACCAGCGGCGGCAACCCCCTGTTCGCCTTGGAGCTGGGCCGTGCCCTGGCCGAGAGCACGGCACGGCCGCGGCCCGGTGAGCCGCTGCCGGTGCCGACCTCCCTGCGGGCGCTGGTGCTGAGCCGGCTGGAGATGCTGTCGGACGAGGCCCGCCGGACCCTGCTGGTGGCCAGTGCCGGTGCCCGTCCCTCGCTGGCGCTGCTGCACGCGGCGGGCCGGGAGCACGCCGAGGCGGAGACGGCCCAGGCGGCGGCCCTGGGGCTGCTGGCCACGGACTCCGAGGCGCCGGCGCTGCGGTTCGCGCACCCCCTGATCTCGGCCGCGCTGTACGCGGAGGCCCCCGCGCAGGAGCGGCGGGCGGTGCACGCGGCGCTGTCCACGGCCGCCTCCGACCCGATCGAGCGTGCCCGGCACCTGGCGCTGGCGACCACCGGCACCGACCCCGAGGTCGCGGCCCGGCTCGCCGAGGCGGCGGCCCTGGCCCGGGACCGCGGCGCGCCGTCGGTGGCGGCCTCGCTCGGACTGCTCGCGGCCCGGCACACCCCGGCCGACAGCACTCCGGGACCGGACGAGCGGCGGCTGCAGGCCGCCGAGGACGCCATCACCGCGGGCGAGGCCGATCTCGCCCGCGACATCGCCCGCGACGTACTGACGCGTGCCACCGTGCCCGCCGAGCGGGTACGGGCCTGGATGGTCGTCATCGAGGCGGCCGGGCAGGCCCTCGGGGACGTCGACGCCGTCTTCCCGCAGGTCCTGGCCGACGCGGGCGACGACCCGGGCCTGCTGGCGCTGGTCCACTACCAGCTGGCCTGGCGCGGCCTGGTGGTGGAGGGGGACTTCGCGGAGGCCCGGCAGGAGGCCGCGCACGCGGCGGAGCTGGCGGCCCGGGGCGGGGACCGGCGCACCGAGCTGATGGCGCTGTCCTTCCAGGCCTCCACCGAGACCCTGATGGGCCACCCGGACGCCCCGGTGACCGTCAAGCGGGCGCTGACGGAGCCGCAGGACCCGTATGTGGCCTGCCATCACAACGGCGCCGGTTCGGCCCGGTTCCGCTGGCTGATCATGAGCGACCAGCTGCCGGAGGCGCGGGCCACGATCACCGCGCTGCTGCGCGAGGTGCGCCGGCGCGGCATGGTCGAGAGCGAGGTGCACTTCCTGCGCTTCCTCGCCGACACCGAACTGCGCTCCGGGCACTGCGGCCGGGCCCTCGACCTGGCCCGCGAGAGTCTGCGGCTGGCCCGCGACTCCGGGATCGGCGAGGGCGCCTCGGCGATGCTCGCCTCCCTCGCGGAGGCCTCCGGCGGGGACGTCGACCGGGCGCTCGCCCTCGCCCGCGAGGCGGCCGACCACGCCGAGGTCGACGGCGACCAGATGTACCTGTCGCGGGCTTTGGCCGCGCTGGGTTACGCCCAGTTGGTGGCCGGGGACCCGGCGGCCGCGGTGCGCTCGCTGCGCCGGGTGCGTGAGCTGGAGCAGGGCCTGGGCATCAACGACCCCGGGCGCGGCCGCTGGCACGGCGACCTCGCCGAGGCGCTGGTGCGCGTCGGCGAACCGGGCGAGGCCCAGGACCTCGTCGACACCACCCGGGTGCACGCGATGCGGCTGGGCCGGCAGAGCGTGCTGGCCGTGCTGGACCGCGCCGAGGCGCTGGTGCGCGCGGCGCGGGGCGACCACGAGGGCGCGCTCGTACGGCTGGCGTCCGTGCAGGACCGGCTGGGCCGGCTCGGGTACGGGCTGGAGGAGGCCCGGGCCGCCTTCGCGCTGGCCCGCCTGCGGGCGCAGAGCACCGCCGCGCGCGGCTCGGCGCCCGCCACCCCGGCTCCGGCGCCCTACGACGAGGCGGCGCGGTTGTTCAGGCGCTGCCGGGCCCTGCCCTGGCTGCGGCAGGTGGACGCGGCCGCCACCGCCGGGTCGGCCGCACCGGTGGCCCCGGCCGCCTCGGCGCCGGCCGTCGCGCTCGACGCGCTGGAGGGACTCGCCTCGATGGAGCGTCAGGTGGCCTCGCTGGTGATGGAGGGGGCGACCAACCGGGAGATCGCGGCCCGTCTGTTCATCAGCGTCAAGACCGTCGAGGCGACCCTCACCCGGGTCTACCGCAAGCTGGGCATCCGCTCCCGGGTGGACATCGTCCGGCTGGCCGCCGGCCGCCGCACCACCTGAGCCGGGACCGCCGGAGCACCCGCACGGCGCCGGGCCATGCGGTCCGACCTGGGTTTACGCGGCCGGACCGAGGGTTTTCCCTGCCCCAACTCCCTTAGGGGGTTCCCTCATTGGGGGCCTCGCCGCACCGGCCCTAGCTTGGGGGCGTGCCGCTCGCCGGGCACACGGAGATCCGAACAACGACGTGAGGGTCACCGTGCACCACCACCCGCGCGACCCCCCACCGGCAACTCCCCGAGGAGACCCATGTTCGGGCTCAACGCTGCCAGAAAGGCCGCCGCCGTAGCCGCGGCGACCGCTGCCGCCGCCACCACCGCGCTGCTCGCCGCCCCCACGGCCGTCGCCGCGCCCCAGCCGATCGTCGGCGGCACCACGACCACCACGTCCGCGTACCCGTACGTCATGCAGATCACGGACGCCTCGCAGAACCAGTTCTGCGGCGGCACCCTGGTCTCGCCCACGAAGGTGGTCACCGCCGCGCACTGCATGGTCGGCGAGACGACGAGCAGCGTGCGCGTCGTCGGCGGCCGCACCTACCTCAACGGCACCAACGGCACCGTGGCCCGGGTCAGCAAAATATGGATCCACCCGAGCTACACCGACGCCACCAACGGCGACGACGTGGCCGTGCTCACGCTGTCGACGTCGATGCCGTACACCACGGCCAAGTACGTCTCCTCCTCCCAGACCTCGGTGTACGCGGCCGGCACCACCGCCCGCATCCTCGGCTGGGGCACCACCTCCGCGGGCGGCAGCTCCTCCAACCAGCTGCGCACCGCGACCGTTCCGACCGTGTCCGACTCCAGCTGCGCGAACTCCTACGGCTCGGACTTCGTGCGCAGCGACATGGTGTGCGCCGGCAGGACGACCGGCGGCGTGGACACCTGCCAGGGCGACAGCGGTGGTCCCCTGCTCATCGGGGGTGTCCTGGCAGGCATCACCTCCTGGGGCGAGGGCTGCGCCCAGGCCGGGTACCCGGGTGTCTACACCCGGCTGACCACCTTCTCCAGCCTCGTCACGGCCCAGGTCAACTCGTGATCTGAGCAGGTTTCCTGAGCGACCCTCAGGTGCGATACCAGGGGGGGGGGGGGGGGGCCCCCCCCGCCCCCCCCCCCCCCCCCCCTCTCCATGTCCGCGTGCCGAGGGCGGCCGCCCGGGGCGATAGGGGGGCGCCGCCCGCCTCACGTCCGTACGGCGCCGAAGCGGATGTCGTACGAGGTCCCCGGGTGCATGGTCCGCAGCATCCGCTCCCCCTCGGCGACGACCTCCTCCCGCGCGGCGCGGGCGAGCCGGCCGAAGGGCTCGATCACCAGGGCGTCCTCGTCCAGGCGCCACAGCCCGGCGAGGAACCCGTCGACGAGCAGGGTGCGGTGGGCGACGTTGCCCTGCCAGGAGCGGCCCCGGTGCTCGGGCGGGACGACCCGCGTGCGGTCGGCGTGCGAGAGCAGCAGGTTGTCGAACTCGGGCAGGAAGCGCGGCGGGGCGGGGGTGTCGGGGTCGGGGCGGGGGGCGTCCGGGAGGTCGAACAGCTCGGTGCCGCCGGCGTCCCGGAAGGTGACGAGCCCGGGGCGCAGCCGCTCGAACGCCGCACGCAGCCGGGTCAGCCCCGCCCAGGTCTGCATGTCCTTCACGGAGGCCGGGCCGAAGGCGGCCAGGTAGCGCAGGACGACCGCCTCCGGCGCGGGGGCCGGTTCCGCGGCACGGCCCAGCCAGTGCCCGGCGGTGGTCAGCCGGACCTGGCCGCTGCGCTCCCACAGCCCGCGCGGGGTCACCTGCACCAGCGGGAGCCGGCACCGGGCGGCGACGGCCAGGGCCTGGGGGTCGGCGTCGGGCCACTGCTGCGCCAGGGCTTCGCGCAGCTCGCCCATGGTGCGCGGTGCCTCCTCGACGAGGTCGCGGGCCAGGGCGGCGAGCCGGTCCAGGTCGACGCCGGCCAGGCCCTTGCGGAAGGCGACCAGTTCGCGGTCGCGTGCGGGCTGCACCAGGGGGCGCAGCGTGAGGCAGTCGTCCGCGGTGTGGGTGTGGATGGTGGAGCGCATGGTGACGATCCGGACGGCCGAGCGGTCGGCCATCAGCCGGGACAGCGCCTCGGGGGTGAAGGCGTCCAGGCGGGCGGCGAGCGCG
Source organism: Streptomyces sp. NPDC017943 (assembly GCF_044328425.1). Taxonomy (NCBI): domain Bacteria; kingdom Bacillati; phylum Actinomycetota; class Actinomycetes; order Kitasatosporales; family Streptomycetaceae; genus Streptomyces; species Streptomyces sp. NPDC017943. Next base: position 275,255 of record NZ_JBIRHH010000005.1, read on the forward strand.
TAGTAGGGCGGCTTGACGTTCTGCGCCTGGAGGCCGACCAGGTGCTCGACGGCCTCGGCGGCGGACATCCGCGCGGGGCGCAGCAGGAGCTGGCGGTCGAGCGTGGCCCGGTTGAGGGCGCGTGTGCCGAGGACGGGTGCCGTGGCGCTCCGCTTGGTGGTGGTCATGGAGGCACGGTAGCGAGGGTCGCGGACAGGTTCCGTCCGCGATGGCGGAGAGGTCCGCGGCGGATGCGGCCCGTATTCTGCTCGTGTCCCGCCCCCATGCTCCCCCGATCCCCGCGTACGCACCCTCGACCGACAGGCAGCCGCGATGCCCGAGCCACGCGCCGGCTCCGCCGGGAACGACCGGCCTGCCTCCGGGTCCGGGCGGACCGCCGGTTCCGCCCGGCCGGCGGGCCGCGGTGCGCGCAAGTCGGTGTGGCGCCGCGCCGGGCCGCCGGCGCAGCCGCCCGCCGACGGCCCGGCGCAGGCGGAGCGGCCCGCCGAGTCGGCCAGTGTGGTCGAGGCGGCCCTCTACCGCGACGGCGTCCGCGTCTCCTCCCCCGCGACCCTGGCGGACACCTTCCGCGCCCTGCGCGAGCAGCCGGCCGGCATGGCGTGGATCGGGCTCGCCCGCCCCACGGACGAGGAACTGCATGCGCTGGCAGCGGAGTTCGACCTGCACCCGCTCGCCGTCGAGGACGCGATCAAGGCGCATCAGCGGCCGAAGCTGGAGCGTTACGGCGAGACGCTGTTCGTGGTGCTGCGGGCCGCGCTCTACCTGGACGCGCCGGAGGAGGTCGACTTCGGCGAACTGCACGTGTTCGTCGGCCCGGACTTCGTGATCACGGTTCGCCACGGCGCGGCACCGGACCTGTCGGCGGTGCGCCGCCGCATGGAGGCGACGCCCGAACTGCTGCGGCTGGGGCCCGAGGCGGTGCTGTACGCCATCCTCGACGCGGTCGTCGACGGCTACGTGCCGGTGGTGGCGGGCGTGCAGAACGACATCGACGAGATCGAGACCGAGGTGTTCCGCGGCGACCCCGAGGTGTCCCGGCGCATCTACGAACTCTCCCGGGAGATGGTCGAGTTCCAGCGCGCCACCCGCCCTCTGGGCGCCATGCTGCGCGCGCTGACGGCGGGCTTCGCCAAGTACGGGACCGACGAGGAACTGCAGCGCTACCTGCGGGACGTGGCCGACCACGTCACGCACATCAGCGAGCGCGTCGACACCTTCCGCCAGGCCCTCACCGAGATCCTCACGGTGAACGCCACGCTCGTCACGCAGCAGCAGAACGCCGAGATGCGCGCCCTGGCGGAGGCCGGCTTCGAGCAGAACGAGGAGATCAAGAAGATCTCGGCGTGGGCGGCGATCACGTTCGCGCCGACGCTGGTGGGCACGGTGTACGGCATGAACTTCGACCACATGCCGGAGCTGGGCTGGGGCTTCGGGTACCCCTTCGCGATCGCCGCGATGGGCCTGGTCTGCGTCGGGCTGTACGTGGTCTTCAAGCGCCGGGACTGGCTCTGAGGGGACGCCGTTCGGGTGCCCCGCCGGCCGCCCGGCGGGCGGGCCGTCCCGCTCGGTGCGAGCGTGGAGGGGACACCGCGGCGGACGGGCACGCCGGGGACGGACGGGACGGAGCGCGGCATGGCTCGGGCGATCTGGACAGGCGTGATCACCTTCGGCCTGGTCATGGTGCCGGTCGGGCTGTTCACCGCGACCGAGGACCACACCGTCCACTTCCACCAGCTCCAGCGCGGCACCGGGGACCGCATCCGCAACCGGCGTGTCAACGAGCGCACCGGCGAGGAGGTCTCCACGTCCGACATCGTCAAGGGCTACGAGGTGGGCGAGGGCGAGTACGTGATCGTCGAACCGGACGAGCTGGACGAGATCGCGCCGGGCCGGTCCAAGACCATCGAGATCTCCGACTTCGTCGACCTGGACCGGATCGAGCCGGTGTACTTCGCCCGCACCTACTACGTCGCCCCGCGGGGCGAGGAGTACCTCCAGGTCTACGAGTTGCTGCGGGCGGCGCTGGAGAAGACCGGCAAGGCGGGCGTGGCCACGTTCGTCATGCGGAACAAGCAGTATCTGACGGCGCTGCGGGCCGAGGACAAGCTCCTGGTGCTGCAGACCCTGCACTGGGCCGACGAGGTGCGCGACCCGGGCACCGAACTGCCCGACCTGCCCTCCCGCCGGGCCGGGCGCGGCAAGGAACTGGACATGGCGCTGCGGCTGGTGGACGCCCTCAGCGGCCCCTGGGACCCGCACCGGTACCACGACACGTACCAGGAGAAGGTCCGCGAGCTGGTGAAGGCGAAGGCCGAGGGCCAGGAGGTCGCCGTGGCCGAGGGGCCGCCCGAGGCCACCGGCGTCGTCGACCTGATGGCGGTGCTGGAGAACAGCCTCGCCCAGGCCGGCGCCTCCGGCGGCGGCAAGCGCAGCGGGTCCCGGCGGTCCGGGTCCGCCGGGAAGGACTCCCGCCGGGCCGCGTCCGGGTCCTCGCGGTCCTCGCGCCCGGAGCGGGCGCGCGCGCCGAAGGGCCGTGAGCGGAGTGCGAGCCGCAGCGAGCTGCGGCAGTTGACCAAGGCCGAGCTGTACGAGCGGGCCGGCGAACAGGGCGTCGAGGGCCGGTCGAAGATGACCCGCGACCAGCTGGTCGACGCCCTGGCCCGCCCTGGCCGCCGTCGCGCCGGGAGCGCGGCCTGACCACGGGTGACGAAGCCCGCGGCGGGTACCCGGCAGCCCTCTGAGGAGGGAGGCCCCCATTGGGCAGGAGCCCGGTCCCCATGCGCGGCCGTGAGCATCACCGCCGCGCACGGCGTCATGAAACACGCAGGGAGCGGACCGCCGGCGACCCGCCCGCCTCCGCGTCCTGGCCGGTTGCCCTGGTCGAGGACGCGTTTCGCGCGAGCGCCCTACCCGTACGCGGCCGTGAAGAGCGCCGTCACGCACCGCGTCATGAAACACGCGCGGTGAGGACCCCCGGCCACCCGCCCGCCTCCGCATCCCGGCCGGTCGCCCTGGTCCAGGACGCGTTTCGCGCGAGCCCCTCTCCCGGGCGCGGCCGCGAGAACCGCCGCCGCGCACCGCGTCGTGACGGACACCCGCGAGGACGGAGGACCATGTCGTGAGCGTGCGTGACGGGGCCACACCCGGGACCCGGGCCGCCGGCGACCCGCCCGCGTCCGTGTCCCGGCCGGTCGCCCTGGTCGAGGGTGCCTTTCGGGCGCTGGCCCGGGTGCGGCGGGCCCCGGCCCTGCACCCGCGCGGGCTGACCTGCGCGGGTGAGCTGGAGGTGCCGGACGACGGGGCCGGGCCGTGGGGCGTGCCGTGGCTGGACTCGCCCCGGCGGCTGCCGGCGACGGTCCGCCTGTCGCGTGCGGGCGGCCTGCCCCGGCGGCTGCCGGACGGGCTGGGCCTGGCCGTCCGGGTGACGGACGCCGACGGCCCGGGCCGCACCCTCGACCTGCTGATGACCAGCAGCGGCCGCGGCCGCGTCTCCCGGCATCTGCCGCTGCCTCGCGCCGACGCGCTGCGCGGCCCGTACTCCAGCCTGCTGCCCTACCGGGTGGCCGGCCGGTCGTCCCTCCTGGCCGCCTTCCCGCGCCGGACCCGGCAGGCGCCGGTGCCGGGCGGCCCGGAGGGCATCGCCGCCGCGCTGGCCGTCGGGCCGCTGGTGTACGACCTGTGCGCGCAGGGGCGTGCGGGGTCCTGGCGGCGGTTCGCGGTGCTCACGGTGCGGGACGTCCTGCCCGTGGACCCCGGGGACACCGTCGACTTCGACCCCTACCGGCACAGCGTGCGCGCGTTCGCGCCGGGTCCCGCCCTGGCCGCGACGCGCCGTGCCGCGTACCGGGGCTCCCGGCGGGGGCGGGGTGCCCGCGGCGAGGTTCCCTAGCCCGCCACCGGCGGCCGGCGGTCGCCGGTCGGCCCCGGTCCGGCCGCCGGACGCCGGTCAGTCGCCCGTCGTCCTGCCGACCAGTGCGCCGTACGCCAGTTGCAGCGTGTCGGCCCCGGCCAGCGCGGTGAGCGTGCCCATGGCGGTGCGGGTGGCCCGGGGCCAGAGCAGCTGACCGGCCGTGAGCGCCGAGGCGATCCAGACGCTCATGCAGAAGGGGCAGGTCGCCAGCTCGCCGACCGTGTGCCGACCGTCGGGCTGCGCCTCCTCCTCCAGTTCGGCCGGCCCCTGCGGGCCCACGTACCGGGTGAAGGGGGCCCGCAGGGGGCTGGTCACCGAGGCCTTGCTCAGCAGGCGGCTGAGGCGGAACGTGGCGACCGCGGTCAGGGCGACGTCCCACGGCTCGGGGCGCGCCGGGACGGGGCGTCCGCTCAGCCGGACGGCGGTCGCCCAGGCCGTGGTGAACACCGCGAATCCCGCCATGGCGGCGGTGTAGCCGCCGAGCGGCCGGTCGTGGCCGCCGGAGTAGCCCGCATGGGTGCGGCGCAGCAACCCGCGCAGCCTCCGTGCCGGGCGGCTCCCCGCCACTGACGTCATGTTCACGTTCATTACCTGTTCGAGCTGCGCTTTCCTTGTTCGGTGAGGGCACGGTCCGGTGCGGTGTGCCGGCCGCCGTTCTGGTGCCGCAGGCGCACCTCGACCCGGTTGCCGGTGATCCGGGTCTCGAAGGAGGGCTGGGGGGCGGTGGCGGGGCCTGCCACGTTCCAGCCGTCGGAGAGGCGGAAGACGCTGCCGTGCCAGGGGCAGCGCACGCAGCCGTCGGCGACGGTGCCCTCGGCGAGGGGTCCGGCCAGGTGGCTGCACCGTTCGGCCAGGGCGTGGATCTGCCCGCCGGTCTCGCGCACGACCAGCACCGGCACGTCGTCGACCGTGCGCCGCACCGGCTCGCCGGCGGGGAACTCCTCGACGGCGCCGACCGGGTGCCAGCCCTCGGATACGACGTGCGGGACCTCCTCGGCGTGATTGGCGCCGGCGGCCTGCCGGTAGGCCATGTGGCCGCCCAGCAGGCCGCCGACGCCGACCACCGTCAGTCCGAGGAACCCGTAGGTCCGGCCCGCCGTCTCCCGGCCCGTGGCGCGGCAGGCGAGGGAGGTCGCGTACAGCCCGACGGCCGCGATGTTGGACAGGGCGTGCGCCAGGCCGACGCGCTGCTGCTGGCGGTGCAGTTCCGCCCAGTCGACCCAGCCGGCCAGGGCCGCCGGGGCCGCGGCCCCGAGCCCGACGCCGATCAGCAGCCGGGCCTCCCGGGAGCGGCCCGGACGCAGGTCCAGGACCGCCGCCGAGAGCCAGCTGCCGATCGGCACCTGCACCATCAGCGGGTGCACGGGGTGACCCATCCACCGGCCGTGCAGCAGGTCGCGGCCGCGTCCCAGCGGCAGCGCCCGCACGCCCTTGCGGAGGGTGTCGATCACCGCGTCGGCCCCGGACTCGCGCTCCAGGCGGTCCAGCAGCCACAGCATCCGGTTCTGCCGCAGCAGGCGGCGTCGCTTGGTGGTCATGCCCGGCCGGGTCCCCACCGGCCGGGGCGGCAAACAGGGACGCGGGCGCCCGCGCGGAGGCAGCCGCCGCCCATGTCACGCCCTCCGCGTGCCGGTGGCCGGGCCGCGGGTGAGCAGGGCGCCCAGGGCGATCATGCCGATGCCGAGGAAGAAGTGCAGCCAGTCGTCGGCCGTGTTCAGCGGGACGAAGTTGGCGGCGCTGTCGTGGCCGATGATCAGGCCGTACAGCCACAGCACGAGGTAGACGGCGCCGCCGGCCAGCAGGTAGGTGCGGGCGGCCGCGGCGCTGCGGGACATGGCCAGGCCGGCCACGCCGAACGCGAGGTGGACCAGGTTGTGCAGGACGGAGATCTGGAAGACGCCGAGCAGTTCGGCACCGGAGTCGTGCGAGGCGAACTCCATCGAGTCGTATCCGGTGGTGATCCCCGGTATGAAGCCCAGGATGCCGACCAGCAGGAACACTGCTCCCACCAGCAGTGCCGCCGTCTGGACGGGCGTGCGGGCACCGGTCGTCGGCTGCGTTCGTGAGCTCATGGCGGTGGCCTTCCGGCGTGAGGGGCGCGTCACGTCGAGCGCCCGGTGCGCCGCGAGTACCCCCGCTGCACCACCCAACCTCCCCGGTTTCCGGGGGCGTTTCCCGGTGTGGCCCGGGGGGCACTCGCGGCGCCATGGATCGAAGCCGTCGCCCCGTGCTCGCCGACAGTTCGCTCGCCCTGCTGGTCAAGGGCTACACCTGGCTGCCCGACCGCAGGCGCCGCACGGACGCCCCTCTGGTGCGCACCCGCCTCATGGGCCGGCACGCCGTGGCCCTGCACGGCCCGCAGGCGGTGCGCTTCTTCTACGACGAGCGGCACGTCGAGCGCGGTTCGGCCCTGCCCGGCCCGGTGCTGAGCACTCTGTTCGGGCACGGGGCCGTGCACACGCTGGACGGCCCCCTGCACCGCGGCCGCAAGGGCATGTTCCTCTCCCTGCTCACCGGGCCGCGGGCGGTTGCCGGGGTGGTGGACGCCGTCACCGCGGACTGGGACGAGACGGTGCGCTCCTGGCCCGGCCGCCGGATCGTGCTGTTCGACGAGGCGAGCCGCGTGCTCACCCGGGGCGTGTGCCGCTGGGCCGGGATCCCGCTCGAGGACGGTGACGCGGTCGCGGCGGACCTGGTGTCCCTGGTCGACGGTTTCGCCACGGCGGGTCCGCGCCACTGGCGTGCCCGCCGGGCCCGGGCCCGCCTGGAGGGCCGGCTGGGCGCCCTGGTCGGGAGTGTGCGCGCCGGTGGGGCGACCGCCCCGGACGGGTCCGTCCTGGACGTGGTGGCCCGGCACCGGGATGCCGACGGGCGGCTCCTCGACCCGCGCACCGCCGCGGTCGAACTGCTCAACGTCGTCCGCCCCACCGTCGCGGTGTGCTGGTTCGTCGCCTACGCCGGTCACGCGCTGCGCCGCCCGGACGTCCGCGAGGAACTGCGCGGCGGCGACCCGGCCTACGCCGTGGCCTTCGCCCACGAACTGCGGCGCTTCTACCCCTTCGCCCCGTTCGTGGGCGGCCTGGCCGTCACCGACCTGGACTGGCACGGCGAGCCGATCCCCGAGGGCGCGATGGTCCTGCTCGACCTGTACGGGCAGAACCACGACCCGGAACTCTGGGACGAGCCCCACGCCTTCGCGCCGCAGCGCTTCCTCGGGCACCCGCCCGCCCGGGACGAGCTGATCCCCCAGGGCGGCGGCGATCCCGCCACGGGCCACCGCTGCCCCGGCGAGGACATCACGATCGCCCTGCTGGCGGCCCTCGCCCCGCGGCTCGCCGGGCTGGAGTACGAGGTGCCGGAGCAGGACCTGAGGATCCCGCTGAACCGTCTGCCGGCCCGGATCCGCAGCGGCTTCGTCATGGAGTCCGTGCGCGTCCCGGTGCCCACCGGGCAGGCGGCGCCCGTGCACACCGCGTGAGAACCGGCGAGAAGGCCCGCCCCCGGCACGGGGACGGGCACGACCGCTTCCCGCGGGGGCCCCACCGTCTCCCGCCGGGCTTCGCCCGTCGGGCGCGGGACAACCGCCGCCCACTGCCCCGTCCCGGGGGCCGGGACGTGCAGGGCACCGTGGCCGGCGGGGGGCCTCCCCTTGGTGGCCCGGGTGACCCGTGTCGATCTGCCGGGCCATGGCCCGCCCCGCGAGCGCCCGAGTCGTCCGGGCCGCCGGGACCGCGGCACCGGCCTCCGGCCCGCCCCCGGCCGGGTCCACCGGCGTCCCCGCCGGGGGCGGGGAGAGCGGGGTCACAATCTGAGCGAGGGGAAGGTCACAGGCGTCCCCTCTGCTGCCCGTTCGTGTCCGTGACCTAGCATCCGAGCATGACGGTCCTGCCTGACGACGGGCTTGAGCTGGCCGGCGAGTTCCCTGACGTGCCCCACGAGCAGTGGCAGCGCCTAGTGGCGGGTGTGCTGCGCAAGTCGGGCAAGGACGTCGGGGGCGCCGAGGCCGAGGAAGCCCTGTCCACCGCGCTGGAGGACGGGTTGCGCACCCGTCCCCTGTACACCGCCCGCGACGCCGCACCCGAACCGGGGCTGCCCGGCTTCGCCCCGTTCGTGCGGGGTGGCCGCGCCGAGGGCAACACGGTCGGTGGCTGGGACGTACGGCAGCGGCACGCGGCGGCCGACCGCGACGCGCTGCTCGCCGACCTGGAGAACGGCGTCACCTCGCTGTGGCTGACCGTCGGCGACGGCGGTGTCCCGGTGCCCTCCCTGGGCGCGGTCCTCGACGGGGTCTACCTCGACCTGGCCGGGGTGGTGCTCGACGCCGGGCGCGACACGGAGTCCGCCGCGCGGGAGTTGTTCCGGCTGTACGAGGAGCGGGGCGTCGCGCCGGAGGCCGCCCGCGGCAACCTGGGCGCCGACCCGCTCGGGTTCGAGGCCCGTACCGGTGAGCGGCAGGACTTCACGGCGGCGGCCGAGCTGGCGCGACGGTGCGCCGGGGAGTACCCGCAACTGCGGGCGCTGACCGTGGACGCGCTGCCGTACCACGAGGCCGGCGGGTCGGCCGCGCAGGAGCTGGGGGCCTCGCTGGCCACGGCGGTGGCGTACCTGCGGGAGCTGACCGGTGCCGGGCTGAGCGTCGAACAGGCCTGCGGGCAACTGGAGTTCCGGTACGCGGCGACCGCCGACCAGTTCCTGACGATCGCCAAGCTGCGGGCCGCGCGCCGGCTGTGGGCGCGGGTCGCCGAGGTCTGCGGCGCCCCGGCCGCCGGGGCGCAGCGCCAGCACGCGGTCACGTCGCCGGTGATGATGACGCGCCGCGACCCCTGGGTGAACATGCTGCGCACCACCATCGCCACCCTGGCGGCCGGAGCCGGTGGGGCCGACGCGGTCACGGTGCTGCCCTTCGACGACGCACTCGGCCTGCCGGACGCGTTCGCCCGGCGCATCGCCCGCAACACCTCGACCATCCTCATCGAGGAGTCACACCTGGCCAGGGTGATCGACCCGGCGGGCGGCTCCTGGTACGTGGAGCGGCTCACGGACGAACTCGCCCACGCGGGCTGGGAGTTCTTCCAGCGGATCGAACGGCTCGGCGGCATGGCGGCCGCCCTGCGGTCCGGTGACGTCGAGCGGGACCTCGCCGAGACCTGGCGGGAGCGCACCGGACGGCTGGCCGAGCGGCGCGAACCGGTCACCGGTGTCAGCGAGTTCCCGTTCCTGGCGGAGAAGCCGGTGGTGCGCGAGCCCGCGCCCGGGCGGCCGTCGGGCGGGCTGCCGCGGGTGCGCCGCGACGAGGCCTTCGAGGCGCTGCGCGCCCGTTCGGACGCACACCTGGCCGCGACCGGCTCCCGGCCGCGGATCTTCCTCGCCGCGCTCGGCCCGGCCGCCGCCCACACCGCGCGCCTCACCTTCGCCTCCAACCTGTTCCAGGCGGGCGGCATCGAGCCGGTCGCCGAGGGCGACTTCGCGGACAGCGGCGCGCGTGAGGCCGTGCTGTGCTCCAGCGACGCCCTGTACGAGGAGCAGGCGGCGGCCCGGGCCGCGCAGCTCAAGGAGGCCGGTGCCTCGCACGTGTTCCTCGCCGGGCGGCCCGGGGAGTACCCCGGTGTCGACGGCTACGTCTTCGCGGGCTGCGACGCCGTGGCCGTGCTGTCCGCGACCCTCGACCGCATGGGAGTTGCCCGATGACCGCCCCCCGTGGCATCCCCGACTTCTCCGGGATCGAGCTGGGCACCCCGGCCGCCGACGGCACGCCCGACGAGTGGCGCGCGGCGGTCAAGAACGCCTCCGGCGGGGACGACCTGCTGTGGGAGACCCCGGAGGGCATCTCCGTCAAGCCGCTGTACACCGGCCGTGACCTGGAGGGCCTGGACTTCCTGGACACGTACCCGGGAGCGGCGCCGTACCTGCGCGGCCCGTACCCGACGATGTACGTCAACCAGCCCTGGACGATCCGCCAGTACGCGGGGTTCTCCACGGCCGAGGAGTCCAACGCCTTCTACCGGCGCAACCTCGCGGCGGGGCAGAAGGGCCTGTCGGTCGCCTTCGACCTGCCCACGCACCGCGGCTACGACAGCGACCACCCGCGCGTGACGGGCGACGTCGGCATGGCGGGCGTGGCCATCGACTCGATCCTCGACATGCGGCAGCTGTTCGACGGGATCCCGCTGGACCGGATGACCGTGTCGATGACGATGAACGGCGCGGTGCTGCCCGTGCTGGCGCTGTACATCGTGGCGGCGGAGGAGCAGGGCGTACCGCCCGAGAAGCTGGCCGGAACCATTCAGAACGACATTCTGAAGGAGTTCATGGTCCGCAACACCTACATCTACCCGCCGAAGCCGTCGATGCGGATCATCTCCGACATCTTCGCGTACACCTCGCAGCGGATGCCGCGCTACAACTCCATCTCCATCTCCGGCTACCACATCCAGGAGGCGGGTGCGACGGCCGACCTGGAGCTGGCGTACACCCTCGCGGACGGCGTGGAGTACATCCGGGCGGGCCGTGAAGCCGGCCTGGACGTGGACGCGTTCGCGCCGCGTCTGTCGTTCTTCTGGGCGATCGGCATGAACTTCTTCATGGAGGTCGCCAAGCTGCGCGCGGCGCGCCTGCTGTGGGCGAAGCTGGTCAAGCAGTTCGATCCGCAGAACGCCAAGTCCTTGTCGCTGCGCACCCATTCGCAGACCTCCGGCTGGTCGCTGACCGCGCAGGACGTGTTCAACAACGTCACGCGCACCTGCGTCGAGGCGATGGCGGCCACCCAGGGGCACACGCAGTCGCTGCACACCAACGCCCTGGACGAGGCGCTCGCCCTGCCGACCGACTTCTCGGCGCGCATCGCCCGCAACACGCAGCTGCTGCTCCAGCAGGAGTCCGGGACCACGCGGGTCATCGACCCGTGGGGCGGCAGCGCGTACGTGGAGAAGCTGACGTACGACCTGGCGCGGCGGGCCTGGCAGCACATCCAGGAGGTGGAGGCCGCGGGCGGCATGGCCAAGGCCATCGACGCGGGCATCCCGAAGCTGCGCATCGAGGAGGCCGCGGCCCGCACCCAGGCCCGGATCGACTCGGGCCGGCAGCCGGTCATCGGTGTCAACAAGTACCGGGTGGAGACCGACGAGCAGATCGAGGTCCTGAAGGTCGACAACTCCTCGGTGCGCGCCCAGCAGATCGAGAAGCTGCGGCGGCTGCGCGCGGAGCGCGACGAGCAGGCCTGCCGGGACGCGCTGGAGGCGCTGACCAGGGCCGCCGACGGCGAGGGCAACCTGCTGGAGCTGGCCGTGCACGCGGCCCGCGCCAAGGCCACGGTCGGGGAGATCTCCGACGCCCTGGAGAAGGTGTACGGACGGCACGCGAGTCAGATCCGTACGATCACCGGCGTGTACCGCAACGAGACGGGAGAGTCCCCGAGCGTGGACCGCACCCGCACCCTGGTGTCCGCCTTCGAGGAGGCCGAGGGGCGCCGCCCGCGCATCCTGGTCGCCAAGATGGGCCAGGACGGCCACGACCGCGGCCAGAAGGTGATCGCCACCGCCTTCGCCGACCTCGGTTTCGACGTGGACGTCGGCCCGCTGTTCCAGACGCCCGCCGAGGTGGCCCGGCAGGCCGTCGAGGCGGACGTGCACATCGTCGGCGTCTCGTCGCTGGCGGCCGGTCACCTCACCCTCGTCCCGGCGCTGCGCGAGGCGCTGGCGGAGGAGGGGCGCGAGGACATCATGGTCGTCGTCGGCGGGGTCATCCCGCCGCAGGACGTGCCGACGCTGCTGGAGATGGGGGCGGCGGCCGTCTTCCCGCCCGGGACGGTGATCCCGGACGCGGCGTACGACCTGGTGCGGCGGCTGTCGGACGGTCTCGGGCACGAGCTGTGATCGATGTCGACGCGTATGTGAAGGGCGTGCTCGACGGGAAGCGGGCGATCGTCGCGCGCGCCATCACGCTCGTCGAGTCGACCCGCCCCCAGCACCGGGCGCTGGCCCAGGAGCTGCTGACCGCGCTGCTGCCGCACAGCGGCCGGGCCCGGCGGATCGGCGTCAGCGGGGTGCCCGGCGTCGGCAAGTCGACGTTCATCGACGCCTTCGGCACGCTGCTGACCTCGCTCGGGCACCGGGTGGCGGTGCTGGCCGTCGACCCGTCCTCCAGCCGTACGGGCGGCTCCATCCTGGGCGACAAGACCCGGATGGAGCGGCTGGCCGTGGACCCGGCGGCGTTCGTGCGCCCCTCCCCCACGGCGGGCACCCTCGGCGGGGTCGCCAAGGCCACCCGCGAGTCGATCGTGGTGATGGAGGCGGCCGGCTACGACGTGATCCTGGTGGAGACGGTGGGCGTCGGCCAGTCCGAGACGGCCGTGGCGAACATGGTCGACACCTTCCTGCTGCTCACCCTCGCCCGCACCGGCGACCAGCTCCAGGGCATCAAGAAGGGTGTGCTGGAGCTGGCCGACGTGATCGCCGTCAACAAGGCCGACGGACCGCACGAGCGCGACGCCCGGGCCGCCGCGCGGGAACTGGCGGGCGCGCTCAGGCTGATGCACGGCAAGGACGCGTTCTGGACGCCGCCGGTGCTGCACTGCAGCGCCCGCGAGTCGACGGGGCTGGACACGGTGTGGGAGCGCCTGGAGCAGCACCGCACGCTGCTGGACTCCACCGGCCGCCTCACCGCCAAGCGCCGCGACCAGCAGGTCGACTGGACCTGGAGCATGGTCCGCGACGAGCTCCTCGGCCGTCTCCAGGCCGATCCCGCGGTACGGGCGCTGGCGCCCGTGCTGGAGGAGCGGGTCCGGGGCGGCGAACTGACCCCGACCCTGGCCGCCGAACGGATCCTCGGCGCGCTCGGCGGCGGTACCGAGGCCGCGGGAACCTGAGCCGGAAGCAACCGGAACGAGCAACCGGAACGGGGAATGCGCACGCCCGGCTTGCATGACTATGCAAAGTGATACATACTCTTTCTATGTCCAAGGTCCTCACCTCCCTGCCCGCCGGCGAACGCGTCGGCATCGCCTTCTCGGGCGGTCTCGACACCTCCGTCGCGGTCGCGTGGATGCGCGACAAGGGCGCGATCCCCTGCACCTACACCGCCGACATCGGCCAGTACGACGAGCCCGACATCGCCTCGGTGCCCGGCCGTGCCCAGACCTACGGCGCCGAGATCGCGCGCCTGGTCGACTGCCGAGCTGCGCTGGTCGAGGAGGGCCTGGCCGCGCTGACCTGCGGCGCGTTCCACATCCGCTCGGGCGGGCGGGCGTACTTCAACACCACCCCGCTCGGCCGGGCCGTCACCGGCACGCTGCTGGTGCGGGCGATGCTGGAGGACGACGTCCAGATCTGGGGCGACGGCTCGACCTTCAAGGGCAACGACATCGAGCGGTTCTACCGCTACGGTCTCCTCGCCAACCCGCACCTGCGCATCTACAAGCCCTGGCTGGACGCGGCGTTCGTGACCGAGCTCGGCGGCCGCAAGGAGATGTCGGAGTGGCTGCTCGCCCACGGCCTCCCCTACCGCGACAGCACCGAGAAGGCGTACTCCACCGACGCCAACATCTGGGGCGCCACGCACGAGGCCAAGACGCTGGAGCACCTGGACACCGGCATCGAGACGGTCGAGCCCATCATGGGCGTGAAGTTCTGGGACCCGACGGTCGAGATCGCCCCCGAGGACGTGACGATCGGCTTCGACCAGGGCCGCCCGGTGTCGATCAACGGCAAGGAGTTCCCCTCCGCCGTCGACCTGGTGATGGAGGCCAACGCCATCGGCGGCCGGCACGGGCTCGGCATGTCGGACCAGATCGAGAACCGCATCATCGAGGCCAAGAGCCGCGGCATCTACGAGGCCCCGGGCATGGCCCTGCTGCACGCCGCCTACGAGCGCCTCGTCAACGCGATCCACAACGAGGACACCCTCGCCCAGTACCACACCGAGGGCCGGCGCCTCGGCCGGCTGATGTACGAGGGCCGCTGGCTGGACCCGCAGGCCCTGATGATCCGCGAGTCGCTCCAGCGCTGGGTCGGCGCGGCCGTCACCGGCGAGGTGACGCTGCGGCTGCGGCGCGGCGAGGACTACTCGATCCTCGACACGACCGGCCCGGCGTTCAGCTACCACCCGGACAAGTTGTCCATGGAGCGCACCGAGGACTCGGCCTTCGGCCCGGTGGACCGGATCGGCCAGCTCACCATGCGCAACCTGGACATCGCCGACTCGCGCGCCAAGCTGGAGCAGTACGCCGGCATCGGCCTGATCGGCACCGGCAGCCCCACGATCGGCGCCTCCCAGGCCGCCGCGACCGGGTTGATCGGCACCATGCCGGAGCTGCCGCAGGGCGGCGCCGAGGCCATCGCCTCCCGCGGCGAGGTCTCGGAGGAGGACGCCTGGCTGGACCGCGCGGCGATGGAGTCCGGCACGGACTGACCGCACGGAACAACGCGAGGGCCGGCTCGACGGTGTCGAGCCGGCCCTCGTGCGCGAGGTGCCCGTCGGCTCAGCCCGACGTGCCGGCCATCTCGCGGACCGGGCTGTCCAGGGCGTCCAGCCCACGCAGAATGTCCTCGACGCGCTGCTTGGCGTCGCCGAAGAGCATCTGGGTGTTCTCGCGGAAGAACAGCGGGTTCTGCACGCCCGCGTAGCCGGCGGCCATGGACCGCTTGAAGACCACCACGTTCGCCGCCTCCCACACATGCAGCACCGGCATGCCCGCGATGGGGCTCGACGGGTTGTCGGTGGCGGCCGGGTTGACCGTGTCGTTGGCGCCGATGACCAGGACGACCGAGGTGGCGGCGAAGTCGTCGTTGATCTCGTCCATCTCCAGGACGATGTCGTAGGGCACGTTGGCCTCGGCGAGCAGCACGTTCATGTGCCCGGGCAGCCGGCCGGCGACCGGGTGGATGCCGAAGCGGACCTCGACGCCCCGCTCGCGCAGCTTGCGCGCCAGTTCGGCGACCGGGTACTGCGCCTGGGCGACGGCCATGCCGTACCCCGGCGTGATGATCACCGAGGAGGCGTCGCGCAGGAGTTCCGCGGTCTCCTCGGCGCCGATCTCCCGGTGCTCGCCCTGCTCGCCCTCCTCGGCCGCCGCGGCCGGGGTGCCGAAGCCGCCGGCGATCACCGAGATGAAGGACCGGTTCATCGCCTTGCACATGATGTACGACAGGTAGGCACCGGAGGAGCCCACCAGCGCGCCGGTGACGATGAGCAGGTTGTTGGCGAGCAGGAAGCCCGAGGCGGCCGCCGCCCAGCCCGAGTAGCTGTTCAGCATGGAGACCACCACCGGCATGTCACCACCGCCGATGGAGGCGACCAGGTGCGCGCCGAGCGCCAGGGCGACCACGGTGACCGCGATGAGCAGACCCATGTTCGGCCGGGCCACGAACGCGATGGTCAGCCCCACGAAGGCGACCAGCGCGCCGATGTTCAGCACGTGCTTGCCCGGCAGCGTCAGCGGACGGGAGGCGATGCGCGCGGACAGCTTCAGGTAGGCGACGACGGAACCCGTGAAGGTGACGGCGCCGATGAACACCCCGATGAACACCTCGGCGTGGTGGATGCCCAGCAGCGAGCCGGACAGGTCGGCGTCGACGTCGAGGTAGCCGTTCCAGCCGACCAGGGTGGCGGCCAGACCGACGAGGCTGTGCATGATGGCGATCAGCTCGGGCATGCCGGTCATCTCGACGACCCGGGCCCGCCACAGGCCGATGCCGGCCCCGGCCGCCGTGGCGACGGCGATCAGCACCAGCCCGGTGGCGGTGATGCTGCGCGAGGCGAGTCCGACGGTCGCGGCGAGTGCGACGACCATGCCCGCGATGCCCCAGACGACGCCGGAACGCGAGGTCCGGTGCTGGGAGAGTCCGGCGAGGCTGAGGATGAACAGCAGCGCCGCGACGACGTAGGCGGCCTGGGCGGCCGTGTCTGTGGTCATCCCTGATCAGCCCTTCGAGAACATGCCGAGCATGCGGCGGGTCACGGCGAATCCGCCGAAGATGTTGATGCTCGCCAGCAGGATCGCGGCGAACGACAGCACGGTGACGGCGGTGTCCCCCTGCCCGATCTGCAGCAGCGCGCCGACCACGACGATGCCGGAGATGGCGTTGGTGACCGACATCAGCGGGGTGTGCAGCGCGTGGTGCACGTTGCCGATGACGTAGAAGCCGATGACGATCGCCAGGACGAACACCGTGAAGTGGCCGAGGAGTTCGCTCGGGGAGAAGGCCGTCACGAGGAACAGCGCGAGCGCGCCGGCGGCGACGAGGGCGTAGGAGGCCCACGCGGGCCGGGCGGGCTTGGCCGCCGCCTCGGGGGCCGGGGCGGCGGCGTCCTTCGCGGCGGCGGGGGCCGGGGCGGCGGACACCTGCACCGGGGGCGGCGGCCAGGTCTTCTCGCCGTCGCGGACCACGGTCATCGACCGCTGCACCACGTCGTCGAAGTCCAGGACGAGGCGGCCGTCCTTGCCCGGCGTGAGCAGCTTCATCAGGTTGACGAGATTGGTGCCGTACAGCTGCGAGGCCTGGGCCGGGAGCCTGCCGGGCAGGTCGGTGTAGCCGATGATCGTCACGTCGTTGTCGGTGACGACGGCCTTGCCCGCGACCGTGCCCTCGACGTTGCCGCCCTGGGCGGCGGCCATGTCGACGATGACGCTGCCGGGCTTCATGCGCGCGACGTCCTCGGCGGTGATCAGCCGCGGCGCCGGGCGGCCCGGGATGAGGGCGGTGGTGATGATGATGTCGACGTCGGCGGCCTGCTCGGCGTACAGCTGCGCGGCGAGCCGGTCGTAGTCCTCCGAGGTGGCCTTGGCGTAGCCGTCGGTGCTCACCTCCTGCTCGGTGGAGACGGCGAGGAACTCCCCGCCCAGGGAGCGCACCTGCTCGGCGACCTCGGGCCGGGGGTCGGTGGCGCGGACCACGGCGCCGAGGCTGCGGGCGGCGCCGATGGCGGCGAGGCCGGCGACTCCGGCGCCGGCGACCAGGACCTTGGCGGGCGGCACCTTGCCGGCGGCGGTCACCTGGCCGGTGAAGAACCGGCCGAAGGCGTGCGCGGCCTCGACCACGGCCCGGTAGCCGGCGATGTTCGCCATCGAGCTGAGGACGTCCAGGGACTGGGCGCGCGAGATGCGCGGCACGGCGTCCATGGCGAGCACGGTGACGGGCCGCCGGGCCAGCTCCTCGACCAGCTCGGGGTTGAGCGCGGGGCTGATCAGGGCGACCAGGGTCGCCCCGTCGCGCAGCCGGCCGATCTCCTCGTCGGAGGGGCCGTTGACCTTGAGCACGATCTCCGCCTGCCACGGGTCGCCCAGGCGGGCCCCCGCCTCCTCGTAGGCCGGGTCGGAGAAGCGGGACGCGGCTCCCGCTCCCGGTTCGACCACCACGTCGTACCCGAGCGCGACGAGTCTGCCCACGGTGGCCGGTGTGGCCGCCACCCTGGTCTCGCCCGCAGTGGATTCGGCCGGAATGCCGATCCTCTGGGGTTCAGCTTCCGCTGGAACCATCGTCTGCCTCTCCTCGTCCTGGTGCTTGTCCTCCTTGGTGCCCGCATCCTGCACGGTCGACGCGGTATCCGTGGCGGACCACGGTCACATGGCCGGGGAGGCCGTCCTCACACGACCGAGGTATTGCCGTGAGGTCCGTTCAGCGGTATTGCCGTTACGCAAGAGGCGGAAGATGCCCCGTGATGCGGCATGTTTCCGGCGCGCGCAGACTGGACGTGTGACCCATGTGCGCCCGGGGCGCGGGACCGCGTCCCCCTCCCGAACCGTGTCGCAGCAGACTCTGGCGCTGGCGGCGATGATGTTCGCCGTCGCCATGACCTTCATCGACCAGACCATCGTGTCGATCGCGGCTCCGGACATCGTCCGGGAGCTGGGCCTGTCGTCCTCCGGGATGCAGTGGGTGGTCAACGCCTATCTGCTGTCCCTCGCGGCGTTCTTCGCGCTCGGCGGGCGGCTCGCGGACCTGTACGGCCCGCGCCGGGTCGTCGTCATCGGCACGCTGGTCTTCGTCGTCTCGTCGGTGCTGTGCGGCTGCGTCCCCGCGGGCGGCGCCGCGCAGGCCTGGCTGATCGTCTTCCGGGCCACGCAGGGGCTCGGGGCCGCGCTGTTGTTCCCCGCGGCCCTGGCCGTGGTGGTGGCCGTCTTCCCGCTCGAGCGGCGCGGCCGCGCCCTCGCCCTGTTCTTCGGGGTCACCGGCGCGCTGACCGCCATCGGGCCGCTCCTGGGCGGCTGGCTGACCAACTGGACCTGGCGGGCGGTGTTCTGGGTCAACGTTCCGGTGGCGATCGTGGCGCTGGTGCTGACGGCCCTGGCGCACATCTCCGACCGGCGGCGCTCCGGCACGCTGGACGTGCCCGGTGCCGTCCTCATCGCCCTCGGGATGGGTCTGAGCGTGCTCGGCTTCCAGCAGGCGTTCTCCTGGGGCTGGGACAGCTGGGCGACCTGGCTGTGCATCGTGGGCGGCCTCGCGGTGCTGGCCGGGTTCGTCCGCTACGAGCGCGGGGTGGAGCATCCGCTGATCGACCTGCGGGTCTTCCGGGACAAGGCGTTCAGCGTGGACGCGCTGGTGCTGTTCTTCGCGATGCTGGCGTTCGTCCCGCTGTTCTTCTTCGCGTCGGTGTACGCGCAGGTGTCGCTGAGCGCCTCGCCGAACCAGGCCGCGCTGTTCCTGCTGTACTTCTTCGTGGGCTTCGCGATCGCCTCCCAGTGGGGCGGCCGGATCCTCGACAAGAAGGGCGCGCGGCCGGCGCTGAAACTGGGCGGCGTGGTGGGTGCCGTCGGGTTCGCGCTCTGGGCGGGCGAACTGACCAATCTGACCATGCACGACCAGTGGCTCTACGCGGCGCTGGCCGGGGCGGGTGTCGGCTTCATCCTGGCGCCGGCCTCGACGGACGCCGTGAACCGGGCCATCGGCACCTCCTACGGCGAGGTCACCGGCATCACCCAGACGGTGCGCAACTTCGCGGCCAGTGTGGGCATGGCGGTCTACGGCACGATGCTGACGCACGTCACGACGGACAAGGTGACGGACTCCCTGGAGTCGCAGGGCGTGCCCGCCGGAACGGCCGGGAGCGTCGCACGGGACGTCACCGAGTCGGTCACGGGCAACGGCGACGCCCGGCCGCCCACCGGCACCGGCCAGGCCGCCGAGGCGACCCGGGACGCGATGTCCGCGATCCGCATGGACTTCGCCGAGGCCAACCAGTGGGTCTTCTACGGCATGGCCGTCGCCCTGGGCATCGCCTTCCTGTGCGCCCTGCGCCACCCGGGCGGCAAGGTGGACGGGCAAGCCCCGGTCGAGGAGCCGGTCGCGGGCCGCACCTGAGGCGCCGCCGGGGCGGGTGCCGCCGGGGCGGGCGCCGCCTCAGGAGGGGTACAACTCGTCGGTGCGCCGCTGGATCTGATCATGCGTCAGGTCCTCGAGGGGCTGGGAGATCATCCACTGGTGCCCGAACGGGTCGGCCAGCCGTCCGCCGCGCTGCCCGTAGTGCTGGTCGGCCACCGGGTGCACGACGCTCGCCCCGGCGCGCAGCATGGCGACGGCGACGGCGTCGGCGTCGGACACGTCGAGGGCCATGATGACCGGGGTGCCGCCGAGGTCGGGGGGCGCCGGGTCGCCGTCGGCGGCGTCCTTGACGGCGAGGACCGCGTCGCCGAGCCGCAGCATGGCGTGGACGATCCGGCCCTCGGGGCCGGTGTACCGCTCGATCTCCTCGGCGCCCAGCGCGGTGCAGTAGAAGTCGACGGCCCGGGGCCCGTCGGAGACCACGAGCCGGGCGTGGAGCCGGGTGAGGGCGGGCCTGCCGCCTGCGTTCGTCATGCCCCCACGATGACGGGCGGGCGGCGGCCGCGGATTGTAGAGAACCGCCGCCCCGGCGCACCCTCACCCGGGGAGCGGCACGTGGTTGCCCTCACGCGGCGAACGCGGGGCGTACGCACCCGGGGTGATGCCGGCGTGCGCGCGGAACTCGTGGATCAGGTGGGCCTGGTCGTGGTAGCCGCAGTCCACCGCGAGCGCCGCCCAGTCCGGCGGCGGCTGCCCTGCGTTCACCCGTCGCAGCAGCCGCTGGAAGCGCCGCACCCGTGCGTAGCGCTTGGGCGGGACGCCGAGTTCGCCGGCGCAGCGCCGGGCCAGGCGCCGCGGCGTCCCGCCGAGCCGGTCCGCGACCTCGGCGACGGGCACGCCCCGGTCGAGCAGCAGGGCGACGCGGCGGATCGCCGGGTCGGGCGCCGGCGGGGTCCGGGCCCGCTCCAGCAGGACCGTCTCCAGCGTGCGCAGTGCGGCGCGGGGGCCACCGGCGGCCACGGCCTCCAGCAGCCGTTCGCGCAGCACCGCGCCGTCGGCGCCCCACAGGTCGCCGAGCCCGGCCAGTTCGTCGCGCACCTCGCCGACGGGCACGGGCAGGAAGGGGCCCGGCCCCGCGGGACGGAACGCCACCCAGACGACGGCGGCCTGCTGCGCCGGGTCGATCACGGCCGGCCCGGTGAAGGGCCCGAGCACGGCCGCGCCGGGGGTGCTGCGCCGGGCGCAGCGGAGCGGTGTGGAGGTGAGGGCGTCCCGGTCGAGGTTCACCAGCAGCTGGGCCCCGCCCGTCGGCAGAGCCAGTTCGGCGGTGTGCGCGAACCGGGTCGCGGCGTACCCCATCGCCCCGATCAGCAGAGCCAGGGCGGGCGCCGACGGCCGGACCGTGAGGGAGAGCGGCGGCTGCGTCGGGGGGCGCATGGGTCCAGCGTACGACGGTGTGCTTTTTGCCCTGATTGTTCCGGTCTCGGGCGGGGCACTCAGGGCGTGTGCAGACACACGAGGGCATACGACCGCGCAGGGTGCTGCTGACCGGGTGGTTCAGTTTCCCCGACGGGGAGGCGACCGCCGGGGACGTCCTGGCCCTGCGTCGGGTGGAGGACGTCCTGCGGGGCACGGGCATCCCGTACGACATCGCCTGGAGCCCGGGGTTCCGGCCGGAGGCCCTGCATCTGGACCGGCTGCGGCCCGCCGACTACACGCACCTGGTGTTCGTCTGCGGTCCGCTGCACGGACCGCAGGTGGAGGAGCTGCACCGGCGCTTCGCGCACTGTGTGCGGATCGCGGTGGGCACCTCGGTCATCGACCCCGGCAGCCCGGCGGTGACCGGCTTCCACCGGGTGCTCCCGCGGGACGCGCCGGACCGGGAGCCGGTGGAGGACCTGGCGGCCCGCGCCCCGCAGGTGCCGGCGCGGCCGGTGGTCGGCGTGATTCTCACCCACGGCCAGCACGAGTACGGGGCGCTGCGGCGGCACGGCCAGGTCGCCGAGGAGGTGACGCGCTGGCTGGCCGCGAAGGACTGCGCCCGGCTCGAGCTGGAGACCCGGCTCGACACCCACGACTGGCACCTGAGCGCGACACCCGCCCAACTGCAGTCCGTCCTGGCCCGGCTGGACCTCGTCGTCACCGACCGGCTGCACGGGCTGGTCATCGCCCTGCGGGTCGGCACACCGGTGCTGGCCGTGGACCCGGTGCGGGGCGGCGCCAAACTCGGCGCGCAGGCCCGGGCCTGCGGCTGGCCCGCGCTGGTGCCCGCCGAGGCGCTGGGCGTACGGCAGTTGGACCGCTGGTGGGACTGGTGCCTGACCGGCGGGCGGGTGGCCGCGCGGCAGATCCGGGACGGGTTCCGGGAGGGCGCCGCGCCGGACAGCGCGGACCGGCTCGTCGAGGCACTGGCCCGGCCCGTACCCGGTTAGTCCCCGGGACTGCCGGGGCACCCGCTGTACGTCCCCCGTCGCACGCCCGCGCCTGCACGTCCCCGCCTGCCCGTCCCCGCGGCACGTTCCCCGGGAGGCGACGGTCCGGCCGTCCGGAAGGAGAAAGCGCGTGTCCATCGGCCGACTTCCCGAGAACGAGCAGCGCATCCTCGACGAGATGGAACGCGTGCTGCGCCGCGACCGCCGCCTGAACCGCCGGATGCGCACCGGCCGGCTGAACCGCCGTCCCGACGCGACCCGGTTCGTCGCCCGCGTCGGCGCCTACCGCCCCCGCGGGTGGACCGTCCTGCTGCTGCTCGCGGTGTCGGTCACCCTCATGGTGGCCGGGCTCGTCACCGCCGAGCCGGGCGTGATCTGGGCTTTCGCCGCGCTGTGGCCGCTGACGCTGTTCGCCGCCTTCCGGCTCATGTGCCGCTGGTGCGGCGGCTGACGGACCGCGCCGCACGACCGGGAGGGGCCCGCACCCGGCCGGTGCGGGCTCAGCCCGTGTAGCGGCGGGCCTTGGATGCGCGCTGGGCGGGTTCCAGCAGGCGCAGCCGGGACTCGACCTCCTGGGGCAGGACCCGGCGCTCGCGCAGCACCCAGGGCAGGGCCGCGGCGGCCTCGGCGAAGGCGCGCAGCGAGGCCGCGTCCCGCGGCACCGTGCGGGCCAGGTGCACCGTCCGGCGCAGGGCGGGGCCGGCCGGGCGGCGCAGCCAGGTGAACCACAGGGTGTTGCGAATGCCGTGGGTGCGGCGCAGGGTCGCGTCGCGCATCACCGAGGGGTGGTGGTGCACCGTCAGGTGGTCGGCGTACGTCAGCCACCACCCCGCGGCCGCCAGGTCCGCGGCGAGCAGCTCCTCCTCGCCGCCCAGCCACAGTCGCGGGTGGAAGCCGCCCGCGGCGCGGAAGGCGTCGGTGCGCAGCACGGTCGCGGCGGCCAGGAACGAGCCGAGGGCCGGTCCGGGCAGCCAGGGCGGCCCGGTGAGGGGCGAGCGGCGCAGTTCCTCGACGACGGGGTCGTCGACGCCGTCCGGTTCGACGACGATGCGGGCCGTGACCGTGCCGAGGCCCGGATGCTCGTCGAGCAGGTCGGCGGCTCCGGCCAGGGAGCCGGGCGCCCACCAGGAGTCGTCGTCGCAGAAGGCGACGTAGGGCGTGTCGACCTGGCGGACGGCCAGGTTGCGGCCGACGGCGCCGAGGTTGCGGCCCGGCCGCAGCAGCCGGACCTGCGGGTGGTGGCGCGCCACCGCCTCGGCGGTGCCGTCCGCCGAGCCGTTGTCGGTGACGATCACCGGGGGGCGCTCGGGCAGCCGGGCGAGGTGGTCCAGGGTCCGCAGCAGTTCGCGGCGCCGGTTGTGGGTGATGACGACGACGGTCGTCCGGGGGCGGGTCATGCGGCCTCTTCCAGCAGCCGCGCGGCCCGTTCGACGTGCGGCGGCAGGGGCCGCCGTTCGCGCAGGGCGGCCGGCAGCCGGACGAGCGTGGCGCGCAGGGCCTGCCGGGCGTGCTCGTCGTGGCGGGCCTCGGCGGCCAGGGCGCGGGTGCGGGCGAGCGCGTAGGGCACCGGGCGGCGCAGCCAGGCGGTGAGGACCTCGTTGCGCCGCTGGACGACCGGGCGGCCGGTGCGGGGCCCGGTCGCCGGGTGGTGGTGGGCGACGATGTCGGGGCAGTGGGTGACGCCCCAGCCGCGGGCCGCCAGGTCGTAGGCGAGGAGGGTCTCCTCGCCGCCGAAGAACAGCAACCGGTGGAAGCCGCCCGCGTCGAGGTAGGCGCTGCGCCGGACGACGGAGGCGCAGGCGAGGAAGCCCAGGACCTGGGTGCCGGGCAGGTCGGCGGCCGGGCCGAGGGGCGAGCCGGCCAGGACCTCGTTGAGCGGGTCGGGGTGCGCGGCGGGGCCGACGAGCGTGCGGGCGGCGATCAGGCCGAGCCGCGGGTGCGTGTCCATCAGCCGGGCCGCCCGGGGCAGCGCGCCCGGCGCCCACCAGGAGTCGTCGTCGCTGAAGGCCACGTAGGGGGTGTCCAGGGCCCGGGCGCCGTGGGTGCGGGCGAGGGCCCCGTGGTTGAGCGGCAGGGCCAGCAGGTGCACCTCGGGGAAGTCCCGGGCGAGCATGGTGCGCGTGTCGTCGGTGGAGGCGTTGTCCACCACGAGGATCGGGGGCCGCTCGGGCAGGGCGAGCAGCTGGGCGAGGCTCCCGGCGAGGGCGGCGGAGCGGTTGCGCGTGGCGATGACGATGCCCACCCGGCACGCGTCCGGGTCCTGGAGGTTCACGGGTGCCGGGTTCCCTTCCGCCCGGACCGGATTCCGGGCAGTTCGCCGGCGGCCCGCAGCACCTCGTCGGGGGTGATGCGCAGCAGGGCGGGGTCGGGGCGGCGGCCGTGCGGGTCGCCCTCCGGGCCGTGCCAGAGCGCCAGGTGGCGGGGGCCGGGCGGCGGGCCCCAACGGCTGGGCGCGACGGGCCCGAACAGGGTGACGGACGGCGTGCGGTGGGCGACCGCGAGGTGGGCGATGCCGGTGTCGCCGCTGATGACGCAGGACGCGTCGGCGACCAGGGCGGACAGCCGGCCGAAGGGCAGCCCGCCGCCGAACACGTCCGTGTCGGCGAGGTCCGCCTCCTTGGCGAGCCGCGCCACCAGGTCGCCCTCGTCGGCGCCCCCCGTGACGACGACCCGCAGGCCCCCGGCGCGCAGCCCGGCCGCGACGGCCGCGTAGCGCTCGACGGGCCAGCAGCGGGCGGGCGACCCGGCGCCGGGATGCAGGAGGGCCGCGCCGGGCGCCGGGGAGGCGGTGCGCGGCGGGGGCAGCCGCAGGTCGCCGGGGTCGGCGTCGACGCCGTACCACCGCAGCAGCCGGCACCAGCGGTCGCGTTCGTGTTCCTCGGCGTACCAGGGGGGTCCGTCGATCTCCGGTGTGTCCGGGTGGGCGAAGGCGAGCAGCTTCGCCGGGTGCAGGTGCGTCAGCAGCCGGTGGCTGAGCGGTCCGTTGCCGTGCAGGTCGACGGCGATGTCCGGGGGCGGGCCGCTCCAGTCGAGCGACGCGGGCACCTCCCGCCCCGGCGCGGACGCGGGCAGCAGCCGGTCCACGGCTCCCGTCGCCCGTGCGACCGGCGCCAGCCCGGCGGGGGCCGCGAGCACCAGTTCGTGGTGCGGGTGGGCCCGGCGCAGGGCCCGCAGGGCGGGGACGCCGGCGAGGAGGTCGCCGAGGCCCAGGGCGCGCAGGACGAGGAGGCGGGGTGGCGTCGGTGCGGCTGCCGGGTCCGGTGTCATGCCAGCAGCCTGCCGTGCGTCCCGGCGATACGCCTGCGCAGGCGGCCGGAGGGCGCCCGAAACCGCTATACATGCCGTGTATACACCGCATGTATAGTCCCGGCATGCCTTCACCGACCAAGAAGATTCCGACCGGCAAGATGCAGAACACGGGGGCGGGGTTCCGGACGTTCGGGATGCTCGCGGCGACCGCGGCCCTGGCCGCCGTCCTGAGCGGCTGCTCCGGGTCGGACACCACGGCGCCCAGCGCCGTCCGCGCCCAGGGAGCCGCGGGCACCCAGGCGGCCCGCATCGGCGTCGCGGACTGCCGCGAGGTCAAGTGCATCGCCCTGACGTTCGACGCCGGGCCGAGCGAGCACTCGGCCCGGCTGCTGGACATCCTGAAGGAGAAGCAGGTCCCCGCGACCTTCTTCCTCCTCGGCGAGCGGCACATCGAGAAGTACCCGGAGCTGGTGCGGCGCATGGCCGACGAGGGCCACGAGGTGGCCAGCCACACCTGGGACCACAAGATACTGACCGAGCTGAGCCCCGAGCGGATACGCGAGGAACTGCGCCGCCCCAACGAGGAGATAGAGCGCCTCACCGGACGGCGTCCGACCCTGATGCGCCCGCCGCAGGGCCGCACGAACGAGACCGTGCACGAGATCAGCCGCGAACTCGGCCTGTCCGAGGTGCTGTGGAGCGTGACGGCGAAGGACTACACGACGACCGACCCGGCCCTGATCACCCGTCGCGTCCTGGCCCAGTCGTCCCGGGACGGCATCATCCTGCTCCACGACCTCTACGACGGCACGGTGCCGGCCGTGCCGGGGATCATCGACGCCCTGAAGGAACGGGGCTATGTGTTCGTGACGGTCCCCCACCTGCTGGCCCCGGGGAAGGCGGAGCCGGGCGAGGTGTACCGGTGACGGGCGGCCGGACCCGGCGGGCCGGTGGCTGAGCCGACCGGGTGACGGGGGCGCGACCGGCGCGGTGGACGGCGCCGGTTCCCTACGATCGGGGTGTGGCCAACTTCCTGCTCGAGCGCACGGTCCCGCTCCCCCTCGACGAGGCGTGGCGGCGGATCACGCGATGGGAGCGGCACGGCGAGACCGTGCCGCTGACCGTCGTCCGGGTGGTCCCGCCGGGACCGACGCGCGAGGGCACGCGTGTCGTGGCCCGCTCGGGCGCCGGTCCGCTCGGCTTCGACGATCCGATGGAGGTCACGGTGTGGGAGCCGCCCGCGGACGGCGGCCCGGGGAGGTGCCGGCTGGTCAAGCGCGGCCGGGTGGTGCTCGGCTGGGCCGAGCTCGAGGTGCGGCCGGGGCCCGGCGGGCGCACGCGGGTGCTGTGGCGCGAGGAGATCCGCGTCCGGTTCGTGCCGGCCCTGTTCGACGGCGTCCTGCGGCGTTCCGCGCGCCGGGTCTTCGGGCGGACCGTCAACCACCTGCTCCGGCTGCCCTGACGGCACCGGCGCGATCCCCGCCGGGTGTCAGGCCACCGAGCCGATCCGGCCCACCGTGCCCGACTCCGGCGGATGGTGGATCGGGGTGTGCGCCCCGGTCAGCGGCACGCCGCTCCCGCCGCGCCGCCCGGCGACGATCTCGGCCGCGATCGACAGGGCCGTCTCCTCGGGCGTACGGGCGCCGAGGTCCAGCCCGATCGGCGAGTGCAGGCGGCTCAACTCCATTTCGGTGACGCCGACTTCGCGCAGGCGCGCGGTGCGGTCCAGGTGGGTGCGCCGGGAGCCCATGGCCCCGACGTACGCCACCGGCAGGCGCAGTGCCCGTTGCAGCAGGGGCACGTCGAACTTGGCGTCGTGGGTCAGGACGCACAGCACCGTGCGGGCGTCGACCTCCGTGTTCTCCAGGTAGCGGTGGGGCCAGTCGACGACGATCTCGTCGGCCTCGGGGAAGCGGGTGCGGGTGGCGAAGACGGGGCGGGCGTCGCACACCGTGACGTGGTAGCCGAGGAACCTGCCGACGCGGACCAGGGCGGAGGCGAAGTCGATCGCGCCGAAGACGATCATGCGCGGGGCGGGGACCGAGGACTCGACCAGGACCGTGAGCGGTGCCCCGCAGCGCGAGCCCTGCTCCCCGATCTCCAGGGTGCCGGTGCGGCCGGCGTCCAGGAAGGCGGCCGCCTCGGCGGCGACCGTGCGGTCCAGTTCCGGATGGGCGCCGAAGCCCCCGGCGGTCGAGCCGTCGGGGCGGACCAGCAGCGCCCGACCCGTCAGCTCGGCCGGGCCGGAGACGATCCGCGCCACCGCCGCCGCCTCCCCTCCGGCGGCGGCGGTGAGCGCGGCCGCGACCACCGGCCGGACCGGGTCGGCGGCCCGTACCGGGGTGACCAGGACGTCGATGACGCCACCGCAGGTCAGGCCCACGGCGAAGGCGTCGTCGTCGCTGTAGCCGAAGCGCTCCAGGACGGTCTCGCCGTCCCGCAGCGCCTGCTCGCACAGTTCGTAGACCGCGCCTTCCACACAGCCCCCGGAGACCGAGCCGATCGCCGTGCCGTCGGTGTCCACCGCGAGCGCGGCGCCGGGCTGGCGGGGCGCGCTGCCGCCCACGGCCACCACGGTGGCCACGGCGAAGTCACGGCCCTGCTCGACCCACCGGTTCAGCTCCTCGGCGATGTCCAGCATGTGTCTCGGTCTCCTTCGGGCTGTCGTATCGGTGCGGGGGCGGGGCGTCAGTGGACGCCGAGCCAGCTCTCGATCGGGTGGAGGGCGAAGTACACGAGGAACACCGCCGTGAGGATCCACATGAAGGCGCCGATCTCGCGCCACTTGCCCTGGGCGGTCTTGATGGCGACGTAGGAGATGACACCCGCGGCGACACCGGTGGTGATGGTGTACGTGAAGGGCATCAGCACCACCGTCAGGAACACCGGGACGGCGGTGGCCCGGTCGGCCCAGTCCACGTGCCGGGCGTTCATCAGCATCATCGCGCCGATGACCACGAGCGCCGCGGAGGCGACTTCCTGCGGCACGATCGCGGTGAGCGGGGTGAAGAACAGGCAGGCCGCGAAGAACAGGCCGGTGACCACGGAGGCGAGACCCGTGCGGGCGCCCTCGCCGACGCCGGTGGCGGACTCGATGAACACCGTCTGGCCGGAGCCGCCCGCGACACCGCCGATCGCGCCGCCGGCGCCGTCGATGAACAGCGCCTTGGACAGGCCCGGCATCCGGCCCTTGGCGTCGGCGAGCTTGGCCTCGGTGCCGACGCCGATGATGGTGGCCATCGCGTCGAAGAACCCGGCCAGCACCAGCGTGAAGACGATCATGCCGACGGTCATCGCGCCGACCTCGCCCCAGCCGCCGAACTCGACGTCGCCGAAGAGCGAGAAGTCGGGCATGGACACGGCGCTGCCGTGCAGTTCGGGAGCGCCGCCCGCCCACTGCTTGGGGTCGACGACCCCGGCGGCGTTCAGGATCGCGGCGACCACCGTGCCGCTGACGATGCCGATCAGGATGGCGCCCGGCACGTTGCGCGCCTGGAGCATGAAGATCAGCAGCAGCGTGCCGGCGAAGAGCAGCACGGGCCAGCCGGCCAGCTCGCCCGCCGGGCCGAGGGTGACGGGGGTGGCCTCACCCTGGTGCACGAAGCCGGACTTGTAGAAACCGATGAGCGCGATGAACAGGCCGATGCCCATGGTGATGCCGTGCTTGAGGGCGAGGGGGATCGCGTTCATGATCATCTCGCGCAGGCCGGTGACCACCAGCAGCATGATGACGACGCCGTACATGACGCACATGCCCATGGCCTGCGGCCAGGTCATCTCGGGTGCGACCTGGGAGGCGAGGACCCCGGAGACGGAGAGGCCGGCGGCGAGGGCGAGGGGCACCTTGCCGATGAAGCCCATCAGCAGGGTGGTCAGCGCCGCGGCGAACGCGGTCGCGGTGATCAGGGCCTGCTGCCCGAGCGTGCCCCCGGCCGCGTCCTTGCCGGACAGGATCAGGGGGTTGAGCAGGAGGATGTACGCCATCGCCATGAAGGTCGTGATGCCGCCGCGCACTTCGCGGGCGACGGTCGACCCTCTGAGGGATATGTGGAAGTACCGGTCGAGCCAGGACCGGCCGGCCGGGACGCGGGTGCCTTCGCCCGCGTCGTCGGCTGTGGTCCTCGGCTCTACTGACTGCTGGGTCATGTGGGCCTACTCCCAAGGTTCAAAGGGGCACCCGCGGCTCGTCGCGACGACGTACGGGATTTGGGAAGGTGCTTCGGCCGCACGACCCGGGGGACGGCCCGAGACGAACGATCAGACGGGTCCCGGGGACCGCGAGCGGTGCGGTTCCCGGATCTCCGGGCGGCGCGGAAGTGTGACGTTCCGGTGCGCCGCCCGGAGAGCTCTCACGCGGTGCCGGTCAGGTGCTCGGGGCGGACCGGCGTCCTGTTCAGCTCCAGCCCGGTCGCGGCGCGGATCGCCGCGAGCACGGCCGGGGTGGACGACAGGGTGGGTGCCTCGCCGATGCCGCGCAGGCCGTACGGGGCGTGCTCGTCGGCGAGTTCGAGGACGTCGACCGGGATGGTCGGCGTGTCGAGGATGGTCGGGATCAGGTAGTCGGTGAAGGAGGGGTTCTTGACCTTCGCCGTCTTCGGGTCGACGACGATCTCCTCCATCACCGCCACGCCCAGGCCCTGCGTCGTGCCGCCCTGGATCTGGCCGATCACCGACAGCGGGTTGAGGGCCTTGCCGACGTCCTGGGCGCAGGCCAGTTCGACGACCTTCACCAGGCCCAGCTCGGTGTCCACCTCGACGACGGCGCGGTGGGCGGCGAAGGAGTACTGCACGTGCCCGTTGCCCTGCCCGGTGCGCAGGTCGAAGGGCTCGGTCGGCCGGTGCCGCCACTCCGCCTCGATCTCCACGCTCTCGCCCTCCAGCACGTCGACCAGGTCGGCGAGGACCTCGCCGCCGTCGGTGACGACCTTGCCGCCCTCCAGGACCAGTTCGGCCGTCGCCCAGGCCGGGTGGTAGGAGCCGAACTTGCGGCGGCCGATCTCCAGCACCTTCTCGCGGACGAGTTCGCAGGAGTTCTTGACCGCGCCGCCGGTGACGTACGTCTGCCGGGAGGCGGACGTCGAACCGGCGCTGCCCACCTGGGTGTCGGCCGGGTGGATGGTCACCTGGGTGACGCCCAGCTCGGTCCGGGCGATCTGGGCGTGCACGGTGACGCCGCCCTGGCCGACCTCCGCCATGGCGGTGTGCACGGTCGCCACCGGCTCCCCGGCGATGACCTCCATGCGGACCTTGGCGGTGGAGTAGTCGTCGAACCCCTCGGAGAAGCCGACGTTCTTGATGCCGACGGCGTAGCCGACACCGCGGACGACGCCCTCGCCGTGCGTGGTGTTGGACAGGCCGCCCGGCAACTGCCGCACGTCGGCGCCCTCGCTGGACTCCCACTGGCGCTCCGGCGGCATCGGCATGGCCTTGACGCGGCGCAGCAGGTCGGCCACCGGGGCCGGGGAGTCGACGGGCTGGCCCGTCGGCATCAGCGTGCCCTGCTCCATGGCGTTGAGCCGGCGGAACTCCACCGGGTCCATGCCGAGTTTCGCGGCGAGCTTGTCCATCTGCGCCTCGTAGGCGAAGCACGCCTGCACCGCGCCGAAGCCGCGCATGGCGCCGCAGGGCGGGTTGTTGGTGTAGAGGGCGATGGCCTCGATGTCCACGTCGTCGACGACGTACGGGCCGGCCGACAGGGAGGAGGCGTTGCCGACGACCGCCGGGGACGCGGAGGCGTAGGCGCCGCCGTCCAGGACGATCCGGCACTTCATGTGGGTGAGCTTGCCGTCCTTGGTGGCCCCGTGCTCGTAGTACAGCTTGGCGGGGTGGCGGTGGACGTGCCCGAAGAAGGACTCGAAGCGGTTGTAGACGATCTTGACGGGCTTGCCGGTGCGCAGGGCGAGCAGGCAGGCGTGGATCTGCATCGACAGGTCCTCGCGGCCTCCGAAGGCGCCGCCGACGCCGGACAGCGTCATGCGCACCTTGTCCTCGGGCAGGCCGAGCACGGGCGCCATCTGGCGCAGGTCGCTGTGCAGCCACTGGGTGGCGATGTAGAGGTGGACGCCGCCGTCCTCCTCGGGCACGGCGAGGCCGGACTCGGGGCCGAGGAACGCCTGGTCCTGCATGCCGAAGGTGTACTCGCCCTCGACGATCACGTCGGCCCGCTCCCGGGCGGCCGTGACGTCACCGCGGACGATCGGCTGGCGGTGCACGATGTTGGGGTGCGGGACGTGACCGCTGTGGTGGTCGTCGCGGTTCTCGTGGACGAGGATCGCGTCGGGTGCGGTGGCCGAGGCCTCGTCCGTGACGACGGGCAGTTCCCGGTACTCCACCTTGATCTTCGCGGCGGCGCGGCGCGCGGTCTCCGGGTGGTCGGCGGCGACGAGCGCGACCGGCTCGCCGTGGTGGCGGACCTTGCCGTGGGCGAGGACGGGGGTGTCCTGGATCTCCAGGCCGTAGTTCTTCACCTCGGTGGGCAGGTCGTCGTACGTCAGCACGGCGTACACACCGGGGGTGGCCAGGGCCTCGCCGGTGTCGATCGAGACGATCTCGGCGTGGGCGACCGTGGAGCGCAGGATCTGGCCCCAGAGCATGTCCTCGTGCCACATGTCGGACGAGTACGCGAACTCGCCGGTGACCTTGAGGGTGCCGTCGGGGCGCAGCGTGGACTCGCCGATGCCGCCCTTGGTCGGGGTGCCCTGGGTGAGCTTCGTGGGGGTTCCGCTGGGGGATGACACGATCAGACCGCCTCCGACTGCCGGGCGGCCGCCAGGCGGACCGCGTCCATGATCTTCTCGTAGCCGGTGCAGCGGCACAGGTTGCCCGACAGCGCCTCGCGGATGTCCGCGTCGGTCGGGTTGGGGTTGCGCTCCAGCATCTCGTCGGCGGCGACCAGCAGCCCCGGGGTGCAGAAGCCGCACTGGACGGCGCCGGCGTCGATGAACGCCTGCTGGATGGGGGCCAGTTCGCCGCCCTCGCCGGTCTGCGAGTCGGTGCCCCGGGCCTGCCAGCCCTGGGCGTCCTGGAGCGACGTGCCACAGGCGCCGGAGGCGCAGCCGCCCTCGGCGCGCTGCCTGGCGTGGTCGGCGAGGCCCTCGACGGTGACGACCTCGCGGCCCTCCACCTGCCCGGCGGCGACCAGGCACGAGCACACCGGCACGCCGTCCAGGCGGACCGTGCACGAACCGCACTCGCCCTGCTCGCAGGCGTTCTTCGAGCCCGGCAGGCCGAGCCGCTCCCTCAGCACGTACAGCAGGGACTCGCCCTCCCACACGTCGTCGGCTTCCTGCGGACGGCCGTTGACCGTGAAGTTGACGCGCATCACGCAGCTCCCTCGGTGAGGCGGCGTTCGCCGCGGTAGGACTCCCAGGTCCAGGTCAGCGTGCGGCGGGCCATGACGCCGACCGCGTGGCGGCGGTAGCTCGCGGTGCCCCGGACGTCGTCGATGGGGTTGCAGGCGCCCGAGCACAGGTCCGCGAACTGCTTGGCGACCGACGGAGTGATGATCTTGCCGTTGTCCCAGAAGCCGCCCTCCTCCAGCGCGGCGTTCAGGAACTCCTCGGCGGCCTTGGCCCGAACGGGGGTCGGCGCGGCGGAGCCGATGCCGGTGCGCACGGTCCGGGTGGCCGGGTGCAGCGCGAATCCGAAGGCGCACACGGCGATGACCATGGCGTTGCGGGTGCCGACCTTGGAGAACTGCTGCGGCCCGTCCGCCTTCTTGACGTGCACCGCGCGGATCAGCTCGTCGGGCTCCAGCGCGTTGCGCTTCACACCCTTGTAGAACGCGTCGATCGGGATGAGGCGCGTGCCGCGCACCGACTCGACCTCCACCTCGGCGCCCGCGGCCAGCAGGGCCGGGTGGGCGTCCCCGGCCGGGGACGCGGTGCCGAGGTTGCCGCCGACGCCGCCGCGGTTGCGGATCTGCGGGGAGGCCACGGTGTGCGAGGCGAGGGCGAGACCCGGCAGCTCGGCGCGCAGGTTCTCCATGATCTTCGTGTACGGCACGGAGGCGCCCAGGCGCACGCTCTCCTCGCCGACCTCCCACTCGGAGAGGTCGTCGACGCGGTTCAGGTCGAGGAGGTACTCGGGCCGGCGGTGGTCGAAGTTGATCTCGACCATCACGTCGGTGCCACCCGCAATCGGCACAGCGGTGGGATGCTCGGCCTTCGCGGCGAGCGCCTCCTCCCAGCTGGCGGGGCGAAGGAAGTCCATGACCGGCTCTCTTCTTCGTCTTCTCGTGGGGCGTGCAGATTGAGCCAATCCGTGTGCGGCGGTCCCGGCTCGTTCATGTGCTGTTTACGCGTAGTGGGCTCAGTACACAGGCCCGTGCTCCGACGGGGTCAGTCACGGAAACCATGAAGGAGTTGGCTGGCCACGGCAGGCATCTTGTAGATTCGTATGAACGGAGGTCATCCGAAACCTCCTCGTTCTCCTGTGGAAACGCGCGACACCACCGCGTGACCTGGGACACAACCGGGACACGGTTCCCAGGCGGCGAGCCCTGCTCATCCACCCGCCGAACAGGCGTTCTTCGGAGGCGCCTCTTCTGGATCCACCATAGTTTTCGAGACAAAGAACGGCGGCGACGAGAATGCGGCTGCGCGCACTGCTGGAGACGGACGCGCTGGGCCTCAGGCTGCTCGGCGGCCGGGACGAGCTGGACCGCACGGTGCAAGGCGTGATGACCACCGACCTGCGTGACCCCAGCCGCTACCTCTCGGGCGGCGAACTGGTGCTCACCGGTCTGGCCTGGCGCCGGAACGCCGGTGACTCGGAGCCGTTCGTCCGGCTCCTGGTCCAGGCCGGCGTGACGGCCCTGGCCGCCGGCGAGGCCGAGCTCGGGGACGTGCCGGAGGACCTGGTCGCCGCGTGCGCCCGGCACCGCCTGCCGCTCCTGGCCGTCCACGAGTCGGTGGCCTTCGCGACGATCACCGAGCACGTGGTGCGGCAGGTCTCCGGCGAGCGCGCCGGAGACCTGGCGGCGGTGGTCGACCGCCACCGCAGGATGATGACGTCCGGCCCGGCGGGCGGCGGCCCCGACGTGGTCCTGGACCTGCTGGGCTCCGACCTCGACCTGCGTGCCTGGGTCCTCTCCCCCACCGGCCGCCTGATGGCGGGCTCCAAGACCGCCGGGGCCGCCCTGCCGGCCGAGGTGTGCGCCCGGCTCGCGGGCGAGCACCTCACCGCCACCCGCTCCGGCCGCCGCGGTCCCCACCGGGTCGTCCTCGGTGCCACCACCTACTCCCTGTTCCCCGTGCGGTCCACGGGCCGTCCCCCGCAGCCGGTCCGGGACGCCCGCGAGAGCGCGCTGTCCGACTGGCTGCTGGCCGTCGAGGCGGACGCCGGCGACTGGGCCGAGGAGCGCCTGGACCTGCTGCACGGCGTCACCCAGCTGATCGCCGTCGAGCGGGACCGCCGCGACGCGGCCCGGACCGTCCGCCGCCGCCTCGCCCAGGAGGTGCTGGAGCTGGTGCAGACGGGCGCCGCGCCCGGTGAGATCGCCGCCCGGCTGCGCGTGGCCGCCCCCGTGCTGCTGCCCGGCCTGGGAGCGGCGCCGCACTGGCAGGTGGTGGTGGCCCGGGTCGACTGGGACGGCGAGGAGACCGGGACCGGCCCGGTGGCGCAGGCCCTGCTGGAGGAGATCCTCGCCGACCCCGCGGCGGGCGGCCCGGACCCCTCCGACCGCATCGCCGTCGCCCACACGGGCGAGGAGGCCATCGCCCTGGTCCCCCTCCCGGCCGTCACGGCGGAGCACGACGGGCCGGAGACGGGCGTCCTCGCCGACGCCCTCCTGGAGTCGGTCCGCGACCCGCTGACGGCGGGGCTCGACGGCGACGGCCGGCTCACCCTCGGGGTCAGCGCGGCCGTCCACTCGGCGGAGGGCCTGCGCGGCGCACTGGAGGAGGCCCGGCACGCCCGCCGGGTGGCCGCCGCGCGGCCGGGCCGGGTCTGTGCGGCGGGCCACCAGGAACTGGCCTCCCACGTCCTGCTGCTCCCCTTCGTCCCCGACGACGTCCGCCGCGCCTTCACCGCCCGCCTCCTGGATCCCCTGCGCGACTACGACCGCCGCCACCGGGCCGAGCTGATCCCCACCCTGGAGGCGTTCCTCGACTGCGACGGCTCCTGGACCCGCTGTGCCACCCGTCTGCACCTGCACGTCAACACGCTGCGCTACCGCGTCGGCCGGATCGAGCAGTTGACGGGTCGTGACCTTTCCCGGCTGGAGGACAAGCTCGACTTCTTCCTGGCACTGCGGATGAGCTGAGACAAGGGCGCGCACGGCCCGTCCCCCGGGCCCGCGCCGCGTCCCACGACTTTGTGAAATCCTTCACCCGCCCTCTTGGCCCGGCCCGCCGATTCGTGCTGAGATGCCGCCACCACTCAACAGCTCGATGGCGTGCTCGGGGAGGGCAACGTGGCGCATACCGCCATGTCTGGTAACGGAACGACCGCCGGTGACGATCCCCTCCAGACCGCGGTATGGCGGCTGCGCTCGCGCGGGTGCTGGGCCGACGCGGCCGCACTGCTGCCGCCGGCCACCCCGGGGGCGGCGCTGCAGCGCGCGGCGCTGCTGGTCGAACGGTGCCTGTACACCGAGCAGGGCTGGGAGGACGCCGAGGACGCGCTGCGCACGGCCGAGGCGCTGGCCCACGGCGACGAGGAGCGGGGCGCGGCCGCTTGTGAACGCGGGTACTTGGCCTACGCGGCGACGGTGCTCGCGGTGCGCGACCGGGCCGACGAGGCCCGTGCCGCGCTCGGCCGGGCCGCGGCGCTGGTGCCTCCGGGGGCCCCGCAGCGGGCCCTGCTCGACTTCCGCCGCGGACTGGTGGCGGAGAACCTGACCAGCTCGCCCCAGGCCGCACGCGCCGCCTACCGCCGCGCCCACGCCGGGGCGACGGCCCTGGCCGACCCGCTGCTGCTGTCGTTCACCTGGCGCCACATGGCCGGACTGGCCCTGCGCGAGGGCGAGTTGGCGGAGGCCCGGCACGGCTTCGCGGAGTCGCTGCGGATCCGTGAGGAACTGGGCTACCTGGTGGGGACGGCACCCGCGCTGGTGTCCCTGGCCGAGACCGAGACCGAGCCGGAGGCGTCGCGCCTGCGCGAGGAGGCCCGCCGCCTGTTCCGCCTGCTCGGCGGCGTCCCCACCTGGCTGGCCCGCCACCTGACGCCGTTGCCTCCGGCGGCGACGGCCTGACAGGCCCGACACCGCCCTCGGGGCGCGGCCTCCGCGGGCACCGGGCCCTGACCGGCCGGTCGGCACCACCGCAGGGTGCCCCCCCGAGAGGACCCGTCATCCCGTGCCGGGCGCGGGACCCGGCAGCCCGCGGATGAGGCCCGCCATCCCCTGCCGGGCGCGGGGCCCGGCAGCCCGCCGAGAGGACCCGTCATCCTGTGCCGGGCGCGGGACCCGGCAGCCCGCCGAGAGGACCCGTCATCCCGTGCCGGCGGCCCCCGAGAAGTGCTCACTCGCCAGCGCCCGCACGACCTCCAGGTCCCGGGCGATCAGCGCGTCCAGCAGCGCCGTGTGCTCGTGCGCGTCCGCCACCAGGTCGGCCCGGCCCCGCATCCCCGGCCCGCCCCCGACCAGCGGCCACTGCGCCCTGCGGTGCAGGTCCTCCGCGATCTGGACGAGCTGGCGGTTGCCGGCGAGGGACAGCACGGCCCGGTGGAACCCCCGGTCGGACTCCGCGTACGTCGCCCGGCAGCCCGAGGACGCCGCCCGGACCGTCGCCTCGGCGAGGGGACGCAGCTCCGCCCAGCGCTCGGCGGGGACGGTGCGTGCCAGGCGCAGCAGCACCGGCACCTCGATCAGCGCCCGCACCTCGGCCAGTTCCGCCAGTTCCCGGGCCCCGCGCTCGACCACCCGGAAACCGCGGTTGGGCACGACCTCCACGGCTCCTTCCAGGGCCAGCTGCTGCATGGCCTCGCGCACGGGTGTGGCGGAGACCCCGAACCGCTCCCCCAGCACGGGCGCCGAGTACACCTCACCGGGCCGCAGGTCCCCGGCCACCAGCGCGGCGCGCAGCGCGTCGAGGATCTGCCCGCGCACCGAGGTCCGCTGCACGACCGGCCGCTCCCGCGCGGCTTCCGGGGCGGGCGGCTCACTGTGCGTGTGCTCACCGCGCGCCGTCCCGGCCTGGCGCGGCACCCGGGCCTCCCCGGCGGCGGCCGGTCGCGTCCGGGGCAGTCCGGTCCCGGAAGAGCCCTGCGTGCCCTGCTTCACAAGGTCCTCCTCGGGACGTGTCGGTGACGTATCGGTACTTGGGGTCATTACGGCGGGTTGTCACTCAGCCGTCAAGCACCATAAGCGCATCGGCCGCTCG
The DNA here is from genome assembly GCF_044328425.1 of Streptomyces sp. NPDC017943. Lineage (NCBI taxonomy): Bacteria > Bacillati > Actinomycetota > Actinomycetes > Kitasatosporales > Streptomycetaceae > Streptomyces > Streptomyces sp. NPDC017943. The sequence continues at coordinate 312,426 of NZ_JBIRHH010000005.1, forward strand.
TTCCCCTCCACGGTTCCCTTTCCCGCGATCTTCGGTAAGGTAAGGCTTACCTTCAGGAAGCCTGTTCGACCCAGACGGATCGGTGATCACATGCCCGCGCCCCGCTCGGCCGTCTCCGGCGCCTACGCCCGTCTGGCCGACGTCCTCCCGGGGCTCGCGGTCACGGAGCTCGCGCCCGGGGACGCGCTGCCACGGGGCGCCGGCTGGGCCGCCGCAGCCGACCTCGCGGCGGCCGGCTCCGCGCTCGACGCGTTCCTGGCCTGGGACGAGGACCAGATCCAGCGGGACTACGGACAGCGCGCCCGCCCCGACGTCGTCGCGAGCTTCGGTCTGCACCGCTACGCCTGGCCCGCCTGCCTGCTGATCACCGTCCCCTGGTTCCTCGAGCGCAGGGTCCCCTCCTACCCGGTGACGCACGTCGCGTACGACCGCACCGCCGCGGGCCACCCCCTCGGGCATCTGGCCGTCCGCCCCGCGGGCTTCGCCTGCCTGCCCGGCGACGAGGCGGCCGTCCTGCCCGGGGCCCGTGTCGTGCCCGACGAGGAGGCGCTGCGCGCGGAGGTGCGCTCGGCCGTGGCCGCGCACATGGAACCGGTCCTGGCCGGGTTCGGACCCCGGATGCGGCGCCGCGGCCGGGCCCTGTGGGGCATGGCGACGGACGAGATCGTCGAGGGCGTCTGGTACGTCGCGCAGCAGTTCGGCGAGATCGAGGAGCGGCGGGCGATGCGCGAGCTGGAGATGCTGCTGCCCGGCGCGGTCAAGCCGTACGTCGGCACACCGGCCTTCCGGGAGCTGACCGGGCCGGGCGGCGAGCCCCTGCGCACCCGGGAACGGGCGAGCTGCTGCATGTTCTACACCCTGCGCCCGGAGGACACCTGCGCCACCTGCCCCCGCACCTGCGAGGCGGACCGGGTCGGCAAGCTGCTGGCCACAGCGGGGTGACACGGCGCCGGGCGGGATCACCCCCCGGCGACCCGTAAGATCATCACCACACCGGCCCCCCGCATGCCTCCAGGCGGATCACCGTCTCCTCACGCGTGGCGGGAACTTTCCGGAGAACCACTCGTACGGGTAGTCTTGTTCGAACTCAACTCCCGCCCCTCAAGCGGCAGTTCGAGCAGAACGCCGCCCTGGGCATCCCCTTGCACTTCCTTGGCGGCCTCTTGCCCCGAAACCCCCTGAGGGCTGACGGGATTGGGCCACTATGGCGGGCGTTACGCCCTATCCCACTGCAAGGGACCCCCGAATGAGACTGACCGACATATCGCTGAACTGGCTGCTTCCCGGCGCCGTGCTCCTGCTGGGCATGCTGGCGGCGGTGGCGGTGCTCGCGCGCGGCAAGCGCTCCTCGGTCAAGGACACGAGCGCGGACGACTCCTGGGAGCGCAGCGAGGAGCGCCGCAGGCGCAAGGAAGCGGTCTACGGCACCGTTTCCTACGTCCTGCTCTTCTGCTGCGCGGCCGTCGCCGCCGCGCTCTCCTTCCACGGCCTGGTCGGCTTCGGCGAGCAGAACCTCGGCCTGACGGGCGGCTGGCAGTACCTCGTCCCGTTCGGCCTGGACGGCGCGGCGATGTTCTGCTCGGTGCTGGCGGTGCGCGAGGCCAGCCACGGTGACGCCGCGCTCGGCTCCCGGATACTGGTCTGGACGTTCGCGTTCGCCGCTGCCTGGTTCAACTGGGTGCACGCGCCCCGGGGCGTCGGCCACGCGGGCGCCCCGCACTTCTTCGCCGGCATGTCGCTGTCCGCCGCCGTCCTCTTCGACCGCGCGCTGAAGCAGACCCGCCGCGCCGCCCTGCGCGAGCAGGGCCTGGTGCCGCGCCCGCTGCCGCAGATCCGCATCGTGCGCTGGCTGCGCGCACCCCGGGAGACGTACGGCGCCTGGTCGCTGATGCTGCTGGAAGGCGTGCGCAGCCTCGACGAGGCGGTGGACGAGGTCCGTGACGACAAGCGCAAGAAGGACGAGGCCCGTCAGCGGCGGCGCGACCAGCAGCGCGTGGAGCGCGCGCAGTTGAAGGCGATCAGCCGCGGCAACCGCGGGCACTTCGGCCGCGGTGGCGGCCGGCAGGTGGAGGTGCAGGTGGAGCGCGCCTCCTCGCAGGCCTCCGCGGAGCCTGCCATAGCGCCGGATCCGCTGCCCGTCCGCTCGCGTCCCTCCCTGCAGCCGGTCCGCCAGGGGACTGACCCGGTGACCGTCGACCTGACGGCGGAGGACGACACGCAGGCGCTGCCGCGTCTGGACTCCCTGGAGCGCAAGCTCAAGGACCTGGAGCAGCAGTTCGGCTGACGCAGCGGCACCGAAAAGGGGGCGCGGTCCGGGGGGACCGCGCCCCCTTCGGCGTTCACGCCGCGCGGGCCTGGAGCTCGAACCAGACCGACTTGCCCACCTCGTGCGGCCGTACCCCCCAGTCGTCCGCGAGGGACTCCACCAGGAACAGGCCGCGCCCGCCTGTGCCCTCGTCGGGGACCGGTGTGCGCACCCGGGGCCTGCGGGCCACGAAGTCCCGCACCTCCACGCGCAGTCCGCGGGGTCCGACGGTGGCCGTGAGGACCGCGTCGTGGTCGGTGTGGACGATCGCGTTGGTGACGAGTTCGCTGGTGAGCAGTTCCGCGATGTCGGGGAGGTCGGAGCGTCCGGGCGGCCTGCCCCAGCGCCCGAGCAGTTCCCTCAGGGCCCTGCGGGCTTCCGGGACGGCCCGCAGGTCCGCCCGCCCGAGTCTGCGGCGCAGTTGCGGCTCCGCCTCCCGCTCCGCGACCTCGTCCGTCCCGTCCCCCGCCGTGTCCACCGAGAAGGCCCCCGTCGCCGTGGGACCGCCTCCCCGTGCCTGCCTCTCCATGGCCCCCGCCCGCGCGCCGATGTCGGTTCCCCCTTGCTCGAACACGTTCACGGGGATCCATGCCCCACCGGGCACGCGCCAGTCATGCCCGCTCGCCGACGGCCGGGTGTTCGGCCACGGGAACGGGCACCCGGGCCCGGTGGCGCCCCGCCGGGCGGTACACCGGCCGGGGGCAGGGGGTCAAGGGGATGGCCGGTCAGGGTCTCCGTACGGTTGCTGACCGCCGGAGATCGGACGACGAGCCGTGTGTCGGCTGTCGCCGGACGCGTGCGCGGGGACGGGAGGAGAGGACCGGCCCGCGAAGGGGGCGCTCGCCGGAAGTTGGCCGAAGTACGACGGTTTCCGTCGCCGCGTGCGGCCGGTGCGGGGCCGTCCTCCTCACCCCCGTGGCGGAGGACGGCCCTTGCGCCGGTGACCGCCCGGTCAGTAGAGCTTGTTGACGGCGGTGGTCGTCGTCTTCTTGAAGGCGCTCACCGGGGCGTCGCCGAAGTCGCCCATCTGACCCCACTGCACGACGGTGACGGTCCTGCCGTCACGTCCCACCGACATCAGCGAGACGTCGTTGGCACCCCACGAGGTCTCGGTGTGCAGGCCCCGCACCTGGGCGCCCTCCTCGACCGCCAGCTTGCCGTAGTAGCGGCCCTCTGCCTCGGTGTCGGGGTAGGCCTGCTCGATGCGCTCGCCACAGGTGCGGATCAGGTCGTCGTAGTGCTTCGCCAGCGCCTTGGCCAGGGTGGCCGTGTCCGCCACGACGGTCATCTGCACGGCACTGGTGTCCAGGTCGGTCCGGAACTCGCGGTACCGGTAGTCGTAGGACGGCACGCCCTCCGTGCTGACGCAGGTGCCGAGTCCCTCCGGGAACCCTTCGGTGACCGGGCCGGCCGTCCAGGTGGAGCTCGGGTGCGGCGGCAGCTGGGACGCCGACAGGAACTTCGGTGTGACGGCCTTCGTCGCGGCACCGGCGGCCGGTGCCGTGAGGACCGTGCCCGCCGCGAGGGCCGCGACGGTGAGTGCGGTGAGCGCGCTTGCTCGGATGTGCCTGGGCATGGGTGTTCCCCCGTTGATGTGTACGTGGATGGTCGGTGCCGCCGCGCGGCCGGCCGGTCGGGCAGGACCTGCTCGGTGCGGCACCAGAAGCATCAGCCGTCCCACCGGACGGATGCAACAGCCCGCGCCCGATCCAGCACGGTGGAACCATCCCAGCCCGTCTGACGTGCAGGTACATGGGGTGCCTGGGATGCCGTTCCGGGCCCGGTCGGACCACGAGGACGGGGGAACGGTGTCGGCACGCAAGGACGTGGACGGCGTCGGGGAGTTCGCGGCGCTGCTGAGGGCCCTGAAGGAGCGCACGGACCGCAGCTACGGTTCGCTGGCCCGCCGCCTGGCCATGAACACCTCGACATTGCACCGGTATTGCGCCGGCGACGCGGTCCCGGTCGACTTCGCGCCCGTGGAGCGCTTCGCGGCCCTGTGCGGGGCCACCGCCGACGAGCGCCTGGAACTGCACCGCCGCTGGCTCGTCGCGGTGGCGGCACGGCAACGGCCTCGCGGCGGCACGGGGGGAGGCAGTGCGGCCGCGGGCGGATCGGTGCAGGGCGCGGGCTCCACGGTCGCCGCCGGTGCGGGGCAGGCCGCGGGTGCGGCGGAAGGGCAGCCCGCGGGTGCGGCGGAAGGCGCAGGCGGCCCGAATGGGGTGACGACCGCGGAGGGTGACGGACCGTCAGCGGGCGGGGGCCGGGCGGATGCCGGGGAACCGGCAACCGTAGGCGACAGGGCGGAGGCCGGAGAGCCGGCAGCCGCCGACCATAGGGCGGAGGCCGGAGAGCCGGCAGCCGCCGACCATAGGGCAGAAGCCGGGGAGCCGGCAGCCCCGGGCGACAGGGCAGAAGCCGGGGAGCCGGCAGCCCCGGGCGACAGGGCAGAAGCTGGGGAGCCGGTCGTGGCCGGGGACGCCGGGCCGGATGGGCACGCGGCGCCGGGCCGGGGCGCCCCGCAGGGCGCACACGCGGTGCGGGTCGCCGAAGCGGCGCGGGGCGCGGGCGCGCACCAGGAGGCGGGCGCCCCGTCGAGCGGGCGCGCGGCGGACGCCCCGGCCGGGCCGGACGGGACGTCACGAGAGGCGGACGCCCCGGCGGAAGCGGACCCGGTGACCCTCCCTGCCCCGCACGCCGCCCGTCCCCGCCGCCCCTGGCACCGTCACCGGCGGCTCCTGATCGGTCTCGCCGCCGCCTGCGCGCTGCTGGCGACCCTGGGAGGTCTCGCCGCTCTGCCCGACGGACGGCGGGCAGCCGCCGGCGGCCCCGCCCGTACCGTCGCCCCGGCCGACCCCGGGGCGGACCCGGCCGGACGGCCGGGACGGCACGGCTCCTCCGCGCCGAGTGACTCGCCGACCCCGGAGCCGTCGTCCTCCACCGCCACGGAGAAGGCAAAGGGAGGGAAGAAGGGGAGGAAGCACGGCACGGCCGGCCCCTCGCCGTCCGCCCGGACCGCCGCTCCCCCGCGGGACGGCACGTCCGCCGCCGCACCCCTGACCTGGTCCGCCGACTCCCAGGCGTGGAAGCTGGGTTGCGGACACGACTACGTGATCAGCAAGCCCCCGGGCCGGGTTCCCCCGCCGCCCGTGCCGCAGGACGCGGGCACCTGGGCCGCGACCCAGGGCGCGGTGCACGCGGGCGAGACGCTCGTACGGCTTTCGGTGCAGGGGCGGACCGACACGGCCGTCGTACTGGAGGACCTGCGCGTGCGCGTGGTGGGGCGCACGGCCCCCGTCGAGGGCAACGCCTACGCGATGGACCAGGGCTGCGGCGGTGCCGTCACCCCGCGGTACTTCGAGGTGGACCTGGACAAGGACCGGCCCCTCGCCCGCGCGGTCGCCGGGAACGACGCCGGGACGCCGATACCGGCGGTGCGCATGCCCTACCGGGTCTCCGCGCGAGAGCCCGAGGTGCTGCTTGTGACGGCGGGCACCCGGTCGTGCGACTGCCGGTGGTACCTGGAGCTGGACTGGTCCTCGCAGGGCCGCAGGGGCACGGTCCGGATCGACGACCGGGGCCGGCCCTTCCGCACCAGCGCCCTGGAGGGCCTGCCCCGCTATCGGTACGACACCTCCTCGCGCCGGTGGACGCCGTACGGCTAGACGCCGCGGAACGGCTACGGCCGGGGCATGTTGCGCAGGTTGGAGCGGGCCATCTGCACCATGCGGCCGACGCCGCCGTCCAGCACGATCTTCGAGGCCGACAGGGCGAACCCGGTCACCATCTCGGCCTTGATCTTCGGCGGGATGGACAGCGCGTTGGGGTCGGTGACGACGTCGACGAGGGCCGGGCCCTTGTGCTTGAAGGCGTCCTTCAGGGCCCCCCGAAGGTCCTTGGGCTTCTCGACCCGCACCCCGTAGGCACCGCAGGCACGGGCGACGGCCGCGAAGTCCGGGTTCTTGTTGGCGGTGCCGTGGGACGGCAGGCCGGCGACCAGCATCTCCAACTCGACCATGCCGAGCGAGGAGTTGTTGAAGAGGACGACCTTCACCGGGAGGTCGTACTGCACCAGCGTGAGGAAGTCGCCCATCAGCATGGAGAAGCCGCCGTCGCCGGACATCGACACGACCTGCCGTGTGCGGTCGGTGAACTGCGCGCCGATCGCCATGGGCAGGGCGTTGGCCATCGAGCCGTGCGAGAAGGAACCGATGACGCGGCGGCGGCCGTTGGGCGAGATGTACCGGGCGGCCCAGACGTTGCACATGCCGGTGTCGACGGTGAACACGGCGTCGTCGGAAGCGACTTCGTCGAGCACGGACGCCACGTACTCGGGGTGGATCGGCGTGTGCTTCTCGACGTTTCGGGTGTAGGCCTTCACCACCCCCTCCAGCGCGTCGGCGTGCTTCTTGAGCATCCGGTCCAGGAAACGGCGGTTCTTCTTCTCCTTCACCCGCGGGACGAGGCAGCGCAGCGTCTCCCGTACGTCGCCCCACACCGCGAGGTCCAGCTTCGAGCGGCGGCCGAGGTGCTCGGGCCGCACGTCCACCTGGACGATCTTCACGTCGTCGGGGAGGAACGCGTTGTAGGGGAAGTCGGTGCCGAGCAGGATCAGCAGATCGCACTCGTGGGTGGCCTCGTACGCGGCGCCGTACCCGAGCAGTCCGCTCATGCCGACGTCGAAGGGGTTGTCGTACTGGATCCACTCCTTGCCGCGCAGGGCGTGCCCGACCGGGGCCTTGATCTTCCCGGCGAACTCCATGACCTCCGCGTGCGCTCCGGCCGTGCCGCTGCCGCAGAACAGGGTGACCTTGCCCGCCTCGTCGATCATCTCGACCAGCCGGTCGATCTCGGCGTCGCCGGGGCGCACGCTGGGCCGTGAGGTGACGAGGGCCGTCTCGGCGGCCTGTTCCGGGGCGGGCCGGTCGGCGATGTCCCCGGGCAGGGTGACGACGCTGACGCCGCTGCGTCCGACGGCGTTCTGGATGGCGGTCTGCAGCAGCCGCGGCATCTGCTGCGGGCTGGAGATCATCTCGCTGTAGTGGCTGCACTCGGTGAACAGCCGGTCGGGGTGGGTCTCCTGGAAGTAGCCGAGGCCGATCTCGCTGGAGGGGATGTGCGAGGCCAGGGCGAGGACCGGCGCCATGGAGCGGTGGGCGTCGTAGAGGCCGTTGATGAGGTGGAGGTTGCCGGGACCGCAGGATCCGGCGCACGCGGCGAGCGAACCGGTGATCTGGGCCTCGGCACTGGCGGCGAAGGCGGCGGTCTCCTCGTGCCGTACGTGGATCCAGTCGATGGCGGAGTTGCGGCGGACGGCGTCGACGACGGGGTTGAGACTGTCGCCGACGACCCCGTAGAGGCGCTTCACCCCGGCGCGGGTGAGGATGTCGACGAACTGTTCCGCGACGTTCTGTTTGGCCATGGTTCTCGTCTGCCCCTTCGGTCTGCCGGGATCCCTCCGGGTTCCATCACCTCACAGGCCGCGTGCTCACGCCTCCCACACCGCCGCGGCCGTACGGTCGTCCGCGTACCCCTTGACCCGGACCTGGGAGTCCGCGAGGAACGCGGCCAGGCCGGGTGCCTCCGGGAGGGACCACCGCTCGGCGAGGTACTCGCCCAGCTCGGGTTCGCCCCGCAGCGGGTCGGCGAGACCGCTGCTGCACATCAGGAGCGTGTCACCCGGGCGGGCGACGGAGGTGCGGAAGCGGAAGGGCTCGCGGGGCGGCTCCGGGGCCGGTTCGTAGGGGCTCGGCGGGGCGGGGATGCCGAGGTCCATGGTGAGCCGGTCGCCCTCGGGGGTCTCGGAGGGCGGCGACCCGAAGCCGAGGACCGCCTCGCCCCGGACGTCCGCCACCCGGGGCTCGATGTCCTGCCACTCCCCCTCCCGCAGCCGGAACAGCCCGCCGGGGCCGACGCCGAAGAACACGCGGGTCCGGCAGGCCGGGTCGGCGGGCAGCAGCAGGCAGCGCAGGCTCGCCGCGTACTCCTGCGGGGTGATGCCCTGTTCGCTCGCGCTGGCCCGGAGCCTGCCGAGACTGCGGTCGGTGAGCCGGTGCAGCCCGGACTTGAGGTCGCCCCGGCGGCCGCCCCTGATGTCCTCCACCAGGCGTGCGTGGCTGCGCCCCACCGCACGGCCGATCCAGTGACACGCCTCGGCGGCGGCCCGGTGCGCGCCCGGCGTGGCGCGGGCCCCGGTCGCCATCGCCACCAGCAGCAGCGCCCGTTCGCCCGTCCCGAATCGCGCGGTGAGCAGGGAGTCGCGCCGCGGCTCACCCCGGTACCGGGCCGAGTCGCCCCGCACGGACACGGCCCGCAGGGTGCAGGACCCGTACCGGGCGCCGTCGAGGACCGTGTCCGCGACGAGGTCGCCGAGGTCGTCCGGATCGGCGGCGGGCAGGGCGGTGGGTTCGGCGTCGTAGGTGGGCGGCCGGGAGCCGACGTGGCCCCGGGGCCCCGGTTCCCCGGCGGGCCGCTCGATCCGGGACGCGGGCTGCTCCACCACCGGTTCCGGCGGCGGCCCGGCGGGCAGCGGCGGCACGGCGACGGTCCCGACCGCGTGGTGGGGCTCCGCCGGGGAGCCGGACCCCGGACTCTCCGGCTGCGCCGACGGTGGATCGACGGGCGGGGGCGGGGCGGAGGGCACCTCCGCCCCGGCCGGCGTGCGGCCGGCCCCGCCCGGCCAGGACGGGGGCGAGACCGGGGGCGGCGGCACGGAGGGCATCCCCGGGACGGGAGGCGCGACCGCGGGGGGATGCTCCGGGGGTGCGGGGGATCTCGGGGCCGGGGGTACGGGTCCCGTTCCGGGTGCGGGCGCCGTTGGCGGTGCGGGGGCGGGTTCCGTTCCCGGCGCGGGCTCGGGCGCGTGTCCGGAGGCAGGGGCGGGCGCCGGTCCGGCCTCGGCCGGGAACCCGGGTCCGGAGGCCGGTCCGGGTGCGGGCCCGGGCGTGGGCGTGGGCTGTGTTCCCGGCGCGGGCTCGGGCGCGGGTCCGGGGGCAGGTACCGACCCGGGCTCGGGCGCGGGTCCGGCCTCGGGCGGCCATCCAGGTCCGCACGCCGGTCCGGGTGCCGGGGTGGGCTGCGTTTCCGGCAGGGTCCCGGGCGCGGCTCCGGGAGCAGGTACCGACCCGGGCTCGGGAGCGGGTCCGGGGACGGGTCCGGCCTCGGGTGCAGGGCCGGGCGCGGGCGCAGAATCCTGTCCCGGCGCGCGCCCCGGTGCGGGCTCCGCTGCGGGCGCACGCCCCGGTGCGGGCTCGGGTGGGAGGGGGCCCGGGCGGTGGTCCGGGGCCGGCCGTGCGGTCCGGGGGTGGTCGTCTGCGGGGGCGTCGGGTCCCTGTCCGGTGGGATCCTGAGGCTGTCTCGCCGCCGGGAAGGTGACCGGGCCGGGCGGACGGGACGGCGGTGGCTCCCACGGGGCCCGCGGCGGCGGAGCCGGGAGGTCGTCGGCGCCCGCCCGGGGCGACGGTACAACGGGCCGCCCGGTCACCGTCCCCGCCGCCGAGGCGAAGCGGTCGTCCAGGGAATCGGGGGCCGGTGCCGGGCCCGTGTCGTCGGTGGAGTCCTCGTACAACTGCCTCCACCAGTCGTCCTCGTGACCGGTGGGCCTTCCCCCCTGCTGGCTCATGCCCCCGATTGTCACCGCACGAGCCGGATGAAAACGGGGCTTGTGGAAAAAACCGGCCCGCCACCCCGCGGTGATCGACACGTCGGGTGACCCCTGGAACAGCCGTGCGATCCTGGGCGACGGTGCCGCCCGGGCGGCTGACCTGCGGGTGTGGCCCACCGTCGCCCTGCTGACCTGCGCGTTCTCCCGGCTTCCGGCAGTCTGGTCAGATGGGAGTGTGGGACCTCCTGCTGGTCGGGCTGGTCATCCTGCTCGGACTGTGCGGCGTGCTGCTGCCCGCCATGCCCGGCTCGTGGCTGGTGTGGGCCGCGGTCCTGTGGTGGGCGCTGAAGGACCCGCAGCCGGTCGCCTGGTGGGTCCTGGTGGGGGCGACGGGCCTGCTCCTGCTCTCCCAGGCGGTGCGCTGGACGCTGCCGCCCCGCCGGCTGCGCTCCGACGCCACCACCCGCCGCATGCTGGCCTACGCCGGCACCGGCTCCCTCCTCGGTTTCGTCCTCGTCCCGGTCCTGGGCGCGATCCCCGGCTTCCTCGCCGGGATCTACCTCTTCGAACGCCGCAGGCTCGGCCGGCACGCCGACGCGGTCGCCGCCGTGCGCACGGTGCTGCGCTCGGGCGGCTCCGCCGTCCTGGCCGAGCTGTTCACCTGCCAGCTCATCGCCGCGGCCTGGGTGGGCGCGGTGGTCTGGGGCTGAACCGGCGCGCCGCCCAGGAGGGCGGTCAGGCCGGGAGGACTCCCTCGTGCGTCAGCAGCCGCACCTTGCGGTCCAGGCCGCCCGCGTACCCGGTCAGCGCGCCGCCCGCCCCGATCACCCGGTGGCAGGGCCGCACGACGAGCAGCGGGTTGGCGCCGATCGCCCCGCCCACGGCACGGACCGCGGCCCGGGGCGCCCCGATGCGCGCGGCGATCTCCCCGTAGGTGACGGTGGCGCCGTAGGGGATGGCGTCCAGCGCGGCCCAGACCTTCTCCCGGAACGGTGAGCCCTCGGTGCGCAGGGGCAGGCTGAACTCCTTCAGGTCCCCGGCGAAGTAGGCCGCGAGCTGCTCCTCGGCCTCGCGGAAGGGCCCGGCGTCACGCCGCCAGTCGTCACGCACCTCCCGGCCGCCCTTCTGCCCGGGCACGGACAGCGAGGTCAGCTCGCCGGAGGGGGCGGCGGTCAGGAGCAGCGGCCCGAGCGGGCTCGCCACGCTCGTCCAGTAGGCCAACGGGTTCATCGGATCTCCCACTCCCCTGCTGCGCGCAGGTGGTTCAGGGCGTACGAGCGCCAGGGGCGCCAGGTGTCGGGGACGTCGAGCCCGGGCGGGGCGGCGTCGGGGTCGCCGAGGGCGCGGGCGCGGATCTCGGCGAGGGTACGGGCGTCCAGTCCGGGCACGGCCCGCAGGGCGTCCTGCGCGGCGTCCCGGTCGGCGCCCGGGTCGAGGCGTACGGCGTGGTCGGCGAGGGCCGCGGTGAGGGCGCCGAGGGTACCGCCGGGTTCCGCCCCGGCGAGGACCGGGGGTTCGGGGAAGAGGTGGGTGAGACTCCCGCAGGGGGCGTCGAGGGCCTTGCCGTACCGCCGGACCAGCCGTTCCGCCTCCGCGCGCCCCACCAGTGCGCGTACCGCGAGTTCCTCGGGGTCGGCTGCACCCGGGGACCGCAGGCCGGGCCGTGCGGCGACCAGGGGGGCGAGCCGCGGGTCGGCGCCGAGGCGGCCGTCGACGGCGTAGGGGTCGGCGTCCAGGTCGAACAGCCGCCGCAGCCGCTGGACGGCGGTGGTCAGGTCGCGGAGGTCGGTGAGGTGCAGCCGGGCCTCGAGCCAGCCGCCGGGGTGGGCGCCGGAGGTGGTCCGGGCGGCACCGGTGCGTTCGGTGACGGCGACGATGCCGGTGCCGTACGGCAGGCGGAGGGTGCGCCGGTAGGTGCGGGCACCGGGCGCGCCGCAGATCTCCTCGATGCCGGGCACGGCCTCGTATTGCAGCAGGTCGAAGACCGGGCCGGACTGGTACGGGCCGCGGTGGGCCAGGCGCAGCGGGATGCCGGCGTCGGGGGCGGCGGTGCTCCGGCCGTGGCCGCCGCGCGGAGCTGCTGCGCGCAGGTCGCTCGGGGTCGTGGCGTACACGGCCCGGATCGTGTCGTTGAACTGGCGCACGCTGGAGAAGCCGGCGGCGAACGCGATCTCGGTGATCGGCAGTCCGGTCGTCTGCACCAGCACGCGCGCGGTGTGGGCCCGCTGGGCCCGGGCCAGGGCGACGGGGCCGGCGCCGAGTTCGGCGGTGAGCTGGCGCTGCACCTGCCGTGGGCTGTAGCCGAGGCGGGCGGCGAGTCCGGTGACGCCCTCCCGGTCCACCACCCCGTCCGCGATCAGCCGCACGGCCCGGGCCACGACGTCCGCGCGTACGTTCCATTCGGCGGAGCCGGGCACGGCGTCCGGGCGGCAGCGCCGGCAGGCACGGAATCCGGAGCCCTGCGCGGCGGCGGCGGTGGCGAAGAACCGCACGTTCGCCCGCTTCGGGGTGACGGCCGGGCAGCTCGGCCGGCAGTAGATGCCGGTCGTCTCGACGGCGAAGAAGAACACGCCGTCGAACCGCGCGTCACGGCTGCGCACGGCCGCGTACCTGGTGTCCTCGTCCGTCCTCTGGTCCATCACCCGTCCAGTCTCCGCCGCCGCGCCACCCGCCGCTGGCGGAAATCGGACATGACACCGGCTTCCGGGCCGCACCGGGTCCGGGGTGACTTCCGGGCCACACCGGGTCCGGGGTGAGCGGTGCACGCCCAGCCCGACGGCTACCGAACGGCGGCCGCCGGGGCCGGGCCCGGCCCGACGGCCGGGCATGCCGGGCGGGTGGTCGGCCGCGCCGGGTCGGGGGCGAACGGTGCGCGCCCGGCCCGGCAGCTGCCGAACGGCGGCCGCAGGGGCCGGGCCCGGCCCGACGGCCGGGCGTGCGGGGCCGGTTGGTCAGCCGAGCCAGCGCGGGTCTGCACCGGCTCCCGGGCCGAGCCGGGGCCGGGGCGAGCGGTGCACAGCCCGCCCGACGGCTACCGAACAGCGGCCGCCGGGCCAGGCGCGGCGGGCCGGGCGTGCAGGGCGGACAGGCATGCGGGGGCCCGGCCTGCGGGCCGGTGGTCAGCCAGGCCATTGCGGCCCACACCGGCTTCCGGGCCGCGCCGAGTCCGGGCGAGCGGTGTACTCCCAGCCCCACGGCTACCGAACGGCGGCCGCCGGGCCAGGCCCGGCGCGGCGAGCCGGGCCTGCGGGGTAGGCCCGGCGGGCGGGGTGGCTGGTCGGCCGCGCCAGCCCGCACCGGCTCCGGGGCCACACCGGGCCCGGGGCGAGCGGTGCACGCCCCGGCACGGCGGGCCTGGACGAGCGGGGGCGAGCCCGGCCTGCGGGGCCGGTGGTCAGCCGAGCCAGCGCGGGCCCGCACCGACTCCCCGGCCATACCGGCCCCGGGGCAAGCGGTACACACCCCGCCCGACGGCTACCGAACAGCAGCCGCCGGGCCAGACCTACCCGGGGGGACCCGGCCCACAAGGCCGGTGGTCAGCCGCGCCAGTGAGGGCCGCGCTTGGCCTCCATCGCCGCCTTGCCCATCGCCCCCTTCCGCTTCCAGTCCTTGCGGATCTCGGCCCGCAGCCGGGCGTCGGTCTTGGCGACGATGCGCTGGTTCTCCCGCAGCAGCTTGCAGTAGCTGTGCAGGCGCCGTTCGGGCAGGTCGCCGTCGTCCACGGCGGCCAGCACCGCGCAGCCCGGCTCCGCCTCGTGGGCACAGTCGTGGAAGCGGCACCGTTCGGCCAGTTCCTCGATCTCGGAGAAGACCTGCCCGACCCCCGTCCCGGCGTCCCAGAGGCCGACGCCCCGCAGTCCGGGGGTGTCGATGAGGACGCCTCCGCCGGGCATGACCAGCAGGTTGCGGGTCGTGGTGGTGTGCCGGCCCTTGCCGTCGACGTCGCGCGTGGCCTGGACGGCCATGACGTCGGCGCCGAGCAGCGCGTTGGCGAGGGTGGACTTGCCGGCGCCGGACTGGCCGAGCAGCACGGACGTGCCGCCGCCGACCAGGGCGGCGACGACGTCGAGCCCTTCGCCGTCCAGGGCGCTGACGGGCACCACGGGCACGCCGGGCGCGCTGGTCTCGACGTCCTGCACGAGGTGGGACAGCGTGACGGGGTCGGGCACGAGGTCGGCCTTGGTGAGGACGACGACGGGCTGGGCGCCCGACTCCCAGGCGAGTGCGAGGAAGCGCTCGATGCGGCCGAGGTCGAGCTCGACCGCGAGGGACACGGCGACGATGGCGTGGTCGACGTTGGCCGCGAGGATCTGGCCCTCGGACCGCTTGGAGGAGGTGGAGCGGACGAACGCGGTGCGCCGCTCCAGGAGTGTGCGGACGTAGCGCGGGTTGCCGCCGGGTTCGACGGCGACCCAGTCACCGGTGCACACGACGCGCAGCGGGTCGTGCGGGGTGACGAACGCGGTGTCGGCGCGCAGCACACCGCCGGAGGTGACGACGTCGCACTGCCCGCGGTCGACGCGGATCACGCGTCCGGGCAGCAGCCCTTCGGCGGCGTGGGGGGCGAACTCGTCCGCCCACGCGTCGTCCCAGCCGTAGGGGGCGAGCGCGGAGGAAACGGAGGAGGCGGAGCTGGAAGTCAAGGGTGACCCTTTCGAGGCCGGCCCCGGCGCGACGGATGGGTCGGATCAGCCGGTGGCCGTGGAGGTGGACGTGACGAACTGGATGCGGGCAGCGCTCATCGCAATGACAGCCATCGGTCGACACCTCCTCGTTCCTCGATCGGTCGTGCGCCTGCGGCAGCGACCGGCGTCACCGTATCCCGTGCCGGCCCGGCCGCGTCAACCGCTTTTCGCGCAGGCGTGGCCGTTCAGCGTGAAGCCGTACGGCGGGGAGTTGGTGCCGGTCCAGGAGGCGAGGAAGCCGAAGCTCAGCTCGCCGCCCGCGGGCACGGACTTGTTGTAGTCGGCGGCGGTGGCGGTGACGCGGTTCCCGGCCTGGGAGACGGAGGCGTCCCACATCTGGCCGGCCTGCTGGCCGTCGCGGAAGGACCAGGACACCCGCCAATTGTCCAGGGGCCGGCTGCTGGTGACGGTGACGGTGGCCTGGAAGCCGTCGGGCCACTGGTTGACCAGGTCGTACTCCACCCGGCAGGCGGGGGCGGCGCTCCGCCCGGGCCGGGGTTCGGCGCGCTCGGTGGGCGAGGCGGTGCCCTGCGGCCCGGTGTGCCGGTCGCGGCTCTTCGACGAGCGGGGCGTCGCCGGCTCGCGCGTGCGCTCGGTGGCCGGGCCGGACGGCCGGCCGGTCGCGGGTGGCGACGGCGAGGGGGCGGAGGGCAGGGACGGACGGGGGTCCGCCACCGGCTCGCGCCCGCCGTCGCCCCGGGCGGTGAGGTCGTCGCCGGAGCCGCCGAACGGCATCAGCGTCACCCCGAGTGCCAGGGCGGACACCAGGACGGCGGCGACGAGCAGCCCGTTGCGCGCGACCCGCGCCTTCTGCGCCCCGTCCTGCGGGTCGGTGTCGGGCAGAGTGGGGCGGCCGGCCCCGAGGCGCACCTCGGCCGCGCGGCGGCGGCGTTCCAGGTAGGCGAGGCCGCCCCAGCCGATCACCCCGCCGGCCAGTGCCCCGGGCAGCCCTCCGCCGTGCAGGCGCAGGCAGGCGGCGGCCTCGGCGCACTGCACGCAGGTGGCCAGGTGCCGGGAGAGGTCGCCGGGGGTCTCGGCGCCGGAGCGGGTGACGGCGTCCAGCAGCCGGGCGTAGCTGCGGCAGCGGGCGTCCATCGGGGTGTCGAGGTGGTTGCGGTGGCAGCGGTCCCGGAAGAGGGTGCGCACCTGCTGGAGTTCCTCGGCGGCGGAGGCCGGGTCGAGGTCGAGGCGGCGGGCCGCCGTGGGCAGCGGGAGCGCCTCCGCCTCGGCGAGCCACAGCAGTTCGGCGTCCGCCTGCTGGAGGTCGCGCAGGGCACGCAGGGCGAGCGGGCGTTGCAGGGGCGGTCCGGTGTAGCGGGCCGCCTTGTCGGAGTTCAGCCACAGCCGCAGGTCGGGATCGAGCTTGTGGCCCTGCCCGGCCTGCTCCCAGGCCGCGGCGGTGGTGCGGACGGCGGTCAGCAGCAGGGGGATGCGGGGCAGCCGGGCGTGGCGGCGGCCGGTGCCGCGGGCCGGTCCGGCTTCGGCCTCCCGGGCCTCGCGGATGCCCAGCGCGAACGCCTCCCGGGCCAGTTGCGCGGCGGCGGTGGAGCCGGACGTGCACAGGTCGGCGTAGGCGAGGACCGCGTCCCAGCACTCGGAGAACCACGCGGCCTCGGTCGCGTCCTGAGGGGTCGGCAGGTCGGGCATGTGTCTCCTGCATCCACAAGCGAGAACAACTCACCACGTCGGCAGAGGAGTTGGGGGAACCCTCGCGGCAGGGCCCGAGCTTTTCACGCGCCCCGCACAACTGACAAGCGCCCTGTTCAGATGTGAGAACAGGGCGGCCGCGCCCCCACGGCTCCGTCTCGAAGATGCCGTACGTGCGCGTCCGCCCTGTCGACTCACCGCCGCCTCGCCCGGAGGGGCGGCGTCACCGAAGTGTCAGGGAACGGCGGTCGGTTCGTCCGCCGGGAGGCTGTCCATGAAGGAGCTGACCGAGAACACCGCGTTGCCGGCGCCGGGCGGGCCGTAGCCGGGGGGCGAGGAGAGCCCGAAGTCCTCCATGGTCTGCCGGTACGCCTGGAGCAGCCGGATGTGGTACTCCAGCGGCGCTCCTTGCGGGTTGGCCTTGCCGAGCGGGGTCGTGGGCTCGGGGCACCAGGTGGTGAAGCGGGGCGTGATGCCCTGCGACATGAAGAAGCGCAGGCCCTCGGTGGTGGAGGCGATGGCCTCGTCGACCGTCTTGAAGCCGAAGGGCTCGGCCATCTCCACGCCGGCCACGAAGTTGGGGATGACGTTGCGCGCGCCGAAGAT
The DNA here is from genome assembly GCF_044328425.1 of Streptomyces sp. NPDC017943. Classification (NCBI taxonomy): domain Bacteria; kingdom Bacillati; phylum Actinomycetota; class Actinomycetes; order Kitasatosporales; family Streptomycetaceae; genus Streptomyces; species Streptomyces sp. NPDC017943. The sequence goes on from NZ_JBIRHH010000005.1 coordinate 329,272, forward strand.
CTCCGCCGAGTCCAGGATGCGCTTGTGCCACTCGTCGCGGCCGACGTAGCGCTCCTTGCCGGGGCAGTACATCTTGAACAGGTACTCGTCCCACACCTCGTAGTTGGGGTGGTAGATCTGCACACCGTAGTCCTTGAAGCGCTGGACGTCGTCGCGCGGCAGCGCCTGGGCCACGACCTTGCCGATCCAGCGGCCGGGGAAGCGCTCCTCGATGGCCTTGGCGTAGTGGCCGTAGAAGTCGGCCTCGTCGCGGCCGGAGACCGTCTTGGTGATGGCGCCGCCGGTGAGGGTGTAGGCGGTGGACTGCTTCGCGGTGTCGTACCGGTCGATGATCTCCAGCGCCTCCAGCACCTCCTCGACGTCCTTCACGCCCGTGTAGGGGCGGCCGGCCGCCTTGTGCTGGCGCCAGTTGTGGTTGATGTCGCAGTACTGGCACTCCTCCTTGGCGCCGAAGTACTGGCAGACGCGGAAGACGGTCAGATAGATGAGGTAGCCCCACTGGATGGTGGGGGCGACCTCCATGACGGACTTCCCGTTGGATAGCTTGTGCCGGTAGTACTCGGGCATCGGCGGCACGCCGACGTCGGAGATGCGCCTGCCGTCGAGGTAGAGGCCGAGCACGCCGTCCTCGCTCGCCGCGACGCGGTAGGGCGAGGCGGGGTTCACCCGCACCGAGACGACCGTGCGGCGCAGGTCGTACGGGCCGCCGGTGAGGATGATCTCCTCGGGCGGGCGGCGCAGCGCGGCCTCGCCCAGCTCGGGCAGGGTTCCGTGGTCGAAGGAGAAGATGAAGTACGACTTCGGCTTCACCTCGCCGCCCTCGTTGTCGCTGAGCGCGGAGGGGTCGAAGGCCACACCGCCGCGCAGCAGGTCCTCCTTGAAGACGGCTTCCCGCGGCACGTGCGGGAACCGCTCCATCAGATCCTCGACCAGCGCGGTTCGGCTGCCCATCCCGTCTCTCCTCCCGGTGCGGACGTACGACTCCTCACGGTATGCCCCTCGGTGCGCGGGCCCGGTACCGGGTCCCCCCGAACCGGGCGGATGCCCTTTTCATCCGTTTTGCACGTGGGCTGCGTCAGGCCTCGCGTTCCAGTGTCGCCCAGTCGACCGCGTACGCCGGCTTCTCCCCGGCCGCCAGCCGTTCGGCCTCCTCGGCGACCACCCGGCCGAGCCGGGCCAGCTCGTTGCCCTGGGAGCCGGCGAGGTGCGGGGTGACGAAGACTCCGGGCAGGTCGTACAGGGGCGAGTCGGCGGGGAGCGGCTCGGGGTCGGTGACGTCGAGGACCGCGGTCAGGCGTCCGGCACGCACCCGCTCCACCAGGGCGTCGTGGTCGACCAGCGCCCCGCGCGCGGTGTTGATCAGGACGGCCCCGTCGGGCATCAGGTCCAGCTCGCGGCGGCCGAGCATGCGGTGGGTCTCGGGGGTGGCCGGGGCGTGCACGGTGACGATGGCGCAGGTGCGCAGCAGCTCGTCCAGCGGCAGCAGGGGCACGCCGAGCGCGGCGGCCTCCTCCTCGCCGACGTAGGGGTCGGTCAGGGCCGGCCGCAGATCGAAGGGGCGCAGCAGGTCCAGGACGCGGCGGCCGGTGCGCGAGGCGCCGATGACCCCGACGCGGCGGCCGTGGTTGCCGATGCCGGGCACCACGCCCCCGCCCGAGGAGGGACGGTCCGTCCGCAGGCGCTCACGGGCGGCGAGGGCGCCCTTCCCGGCGAGCAGGATCATCGCCAGGGTGTACTCGGCCACGGGCACCGCGTTGGCGGCGGCGGCCGTGGAGACACTGATGCCGCGCTCGCCCAGGCCCGGGGTGACGAGGGCCTTCACCGAGCCGGCGGCGTGCAGCACCGCGCGCAGCCGGGGGGCGGCGGCGAGGACCTCCTCGTCGAGCGGGGGGCAGCCCCAGCCGGTGACGAGGATCTCGGTCCGCGCCAGCACCTCCCGCACCCGCGTGCCGGTGAAGTCCCGTGCGACGAGGGCCGGGTCGACGTCGACGGCCGCCCGCAGCCGCGCCAGCACCTCGGGCGGGAAGAGCAGCGGCACGTTCTGCGGCGTCATGGCGAACAGTGCCTGGGCGCGCTCGTGCACGGGCCTGACCTTCCGGCTCGGGGGCGTCGCGTCCGCGGCCGTCCGGGAGCCGGGGCGGAAACCGCTTCCTGCGGGGTGACCACGGTAGGGCCGGCCGGGGGCGGCGGCAATCGGACGCGCGTCCGGGGTAGGTTCCGGCGGGGGCTTCCCGGCCCCCTGCTGCCTCGGGGAAGGACGACGCGATGAACGGGACCGTGACCAACTGGGCGGGCAACATCACCTACGCGGCGCAGGAGCTGCACCGGCCGGGGTCGCTCGACGCGCTGCGGGCGCTGGTCGCGGACAGCGACCGGGTGCGGGTGCTGGGCAGCGGGCACTCGTTCAACCGGATCGCCGAGCCGGGCGCCGACGGCGTGCTGCTGTCGCTCGCCGCCCTGCCGCCGGAGGTGGACGTCGACACCGCGGCCCGCACCGTCCGCGTCGGCGGCGGCGTGCGCTACGCCGAACTGGCCCGTCGCGTGCACGGGCACGGACTCGCCCTGCCCAACATGGCGTCCCTGCCGCACATCTCCGTGGCCGGGTCGGTCGCCACCGGCACCCACGGCTCGGGGGTGCTCAACGGCCCGCTCTCCGCGCCCGTGCGGGAGGTGGAGCTGGTCACCGCCGACGGCTCGGCGGTGACCATAGGCCGGGACGAGGAGCGCTTCGGCGGCGCGGTCACCTCACTGGGGGCGCTCGGGGTCGTCACCGCGCTCACCCTGGACCTGGAACCGGCCTACGAGGTGGAGCAGCACGTCTTCACCGAACTGCCGTTCCGGGGCATGGACGCGGGCACCTTCGAGACGGTGATGGCGACGGGGTACAGCGTCAGCCTCTTCACCGACTGGCGGGAGCCGGGCTTTCGCCAGGTGTGGCTCAAGCGGCGCACCGACCAGCCGCTGCCCGCGTTCCCGTGGGCCGCGCCCGCGACCGCGAAGATGCACCCGGTGCCGGGCATGCCGGCGGTCAACTGCACCGAGCAGTTCGGCACGCCGGGGCCGTGGCACGAGCGACTGCCGCACTTCCGGGCCGAGTTCATGCCGAGCAGCGGGGCGGAGCTGCAGTCGGAGTACCTGCTGCCGCGCGGGCACGCCGTGGAGATGCTGCACGCGCTCGACGCGATCCGGGAGGGCGTCGCGCCGGTGCTGCAGACCTGCGAGGTGCGCACGGTCGCCGGGGACGACCAGTGGCTGAGCCCCTCCCACGGCCGGGACACGGTGGCGGTCCACTTCACCTGGGTCGACGACAACCCGGCGGTGCTGCCGGTGGTGCGGCGCGTGGAGGAGGCGCTGGCCCCCTTCGCGGCGCGGCCGCACTGGGGGAAGGTGTTCACCCTTCCCACGTCCGCCCTGAGCGGGCTGTACCCGCGGATGGCCGACTTCCGGGCCCTGGCCCACGAGCTGGACCCGCGGGGGACGTTCGCCAACGCCTTCGTACGGGAGGTGCTCGCCGGGGACTAGAACCCCGCGGTCCGAGCGAGGCCGGCCGTGGGGCTCCGGCTCAGGCGGTGGCGTGCGGGCGGTCGCCGGAGGCCGGGACCGTGCCGCGGTCGGCCTCGTCCTGGACCAGCAGGGACAGCAGCGAGGCCACGGTCACGCCCAGGCCCGCCTCGGCCGGGTGGCGCAGCCTCTTGGCGGGGTCGATCCGGTACGTGTTGGTGCGCCCCTCCCGGGTGTGGGAGAGGTATCCGTCCTGTTCCAGGTCGGCGATGATCTTCTGCACGGCCCGCTCGGTGAGTCGGCAATGGGCCGCTATGTCCCGGATGCGGGCGCTGTGGTTGTCGGCGATGGCCGCCAGCACACGCGCATGGTTGGTGAGGAACGTCCATCCGGTGTGAGGCTCGGGCACTCCATCCATGCTCCTACTCTAGCGACCGGACATTCACGCACTCAAAAACACGCACTGCGTTTCATGTATTGGTTGACGCATGTGCCGCGACGGGGCACCCTGTCGGCGGAGACGAGGCGAGCGGAAGGGAGAACGGGCCATGCCGGAACCTGCGTACGCCGTGCGACCCCCTACCCGGCCGGCCGTCGCGGAGGCGGCGGACGCCGGCGCGCGGGCGACCCTCCCCGCCTGCGCGGCGGACCTGGCCGTCACCGTGGACGGCGACCGGACGACCGTGAGCCTGCGCGGCGAGCTGGACCTGGGCGCCCACCGGCTCCTGCCCGAGCTGACCGGCGTGCTCGACGTCTCGGGCAGCGGAATCGACCTGCGGCTGGAGGCCGTCGGGTTCATCGACTGCGCCGGGCTGTACGTGCTCCAGGTCCTGCGCGAGCGCGCGCGGGAACAGGGCCGGACGGTGACCGTCCGCTCCAGCAGCCCCGCGGTCGAGCGACTGCTCACCCTGACGGGCACCCGCCCCCTGTTCGCCGGCCCGGAGCGGGACGCGGACCGCCCCGCACCCCTGCCGCGGATCGTCCGGCCGGCGGACGGCGCCCTGCGGCCGGCGCAGCCGGTGCGGTCCGCCGGCGAGCTGACCGCGACCTCCGCCTGACCTCCGGCCCGACTTCGTCAAGCCTCTTTCCGAAGCCCTTGTCGAACGTCATCGCACGCCCATAGCCTTGCGCCGCGCCGGTGCCGATCCGACCCGCCCGGCCCGGAGGGGGTGGGGCAACCCGGTGAAGCGCACGTCACGCGACATCCGCACCGCGAACCGCTGCGAAGTGCTGCGCCGGATCATCGCCGACTCGCCCACCTCCCGCCAGGAGCTGGCCGCCGTCACGGGGCTGAGCCTGGCCACGGTCGCCACCCTCGTCGGCGAGCTGCTCGACCTCCGCATGATCACCGAGGTCGGGTTCGAGGACTCGGCGGGCGGCCGCCCCCGGGGCCTGGTCGCGGTCGACACCTCGGGCGGGGCGCTCGTCGGCGTCGACGTCGCCGAGACGTACGTCCGCGTCGAGCTGTTCGACCTGGGACTGAACGTGCTGGCCCGGGCCGAGGAGGACGTCCGGCCCGGTGAGACCCGGCCCGAGCAGGTGGTCGCCCGGATGGCCGCCGCCGTCGGCTCGGTGGTCGCCCGGGCCGGGGTGGAGGACACCCGCGTGCTCGGGGCCGGGGTGAGCGTCCCGGGGCAGGTGGACCCGGCCACCGGCGTCTGCGGGTACGCGCCCGACTGGGACTGGCACGACGTACCGCTGCGCGACCTGCTCTCCGAGCGCCTGGCGTACCCGCTCCACCTGGACAACCCGCTGCGGGCCGGCGCGGTGGCCGAACTGTGGTCCGGGGCCGCACGCGGACGCGGGAACGCCGTGGTGGTCGGTCTCGGTACCGGCGTGGGCGCGGGTCTCGTCCTGGGCGGCGGGCTGCACCGGGGCGTGAGCAACAGCGCCGGCGAGTGGGGCCACACCACGATGGTCCTGGACGGGCGCCGGTGCCGGTGCGGCGACCGCGGCTGCGTCGAGGCGTACGTGGGCGCCCGGGGCATCATGCTGCACCTGCGCGAACTCGCCCCGGACAGCCCGCTGCTGCACCCCGGGGACCAGACCGCGACCATCGACGCGCTGGCCCGCGGACTCGCCTCGGGCGATCCGGTGGCACTCCGGGTCGTCGCGGAGACCGCCCGCTACCTGGGCGCCGGAGTCGCCGATCTGGTGAACCTGTTCAACCCGGAGGTCGTCGTGCTGAGCAGCTGGGTGGCCCGCACGCTGGGCGAACCGCTGCTGCACGCGGTGCGCGAGGCGGTGACCCGGCACGCGCTGCCGCGGCCGCTGGCGTCCACCAGGATCGTCCTCTCCCCGATCCCGACGGACCCGGTGTGCCTGGGCGCGGCGACGTTCGCCCTCGAAGGGGCGCTGGAGACGGCGGGGCAGCGGCACCACCGCCGGTCGCTTCCCGGTAGCCGCAGCGCCGCCCCGTCACCGTAGAGGCGTCGGCGGCGCCCGGGGGGCGGCCGCCCGCCCGCCGAGCGCGCCGGCCGCGTACTACGCTCGTCCCCCGGCTGCGCCCGCAGCCGCCGAGGACCGCCCCGAGAGGTCATCCCGACACGCCCATGCCCAGAGCCGGCCTCACCCCCGACCGCCTCGTCGCGGCCGCAGCCGACCTCGCCGACGAGGCGGGCTTCGAGCACGTCACCCTCTCCGCGCTGGCCCGCCGCTTCGGGGTGCGGGACGCGAGCCTGTACACCCACGTGCGGAGCCTCAAGGACCTGCGCGTCCGCATGGCGCTCCTGGCCGGCGGCGAGATGATCGACCGCATCGCGGCGGCCGTCGAGGGGCGCGAGCCCGGCCGCGACACCCTCGGCGCCTTCGCCGCCGCCTACCGCGCGTACGCCCTGCACCACCCCGGGCGCTACGCGGCCACCCAGATCGCCCTCGACCCCGAACTCGTCGCCGACTCCCCCGCGATGCGCCGCACGGCCGACGTCACCTACGGCATGCTCCGCGCCTACGGCCTGCGGGAGCCCGACCTCACCGACGCCGTACGTCTGCTGCGCAGCACCTTCCACGGCTACTGCGCCCTGGAGTCCACCGGGGCCTTCGGCGCGCCCCGGGACGTCCAGGCCTCCTGGGACCGCGCGATCGACGCCCTGCACGTCCTGCTCGGCAACTGGCCCCGCGCCTGAGGTCCGCAGGCCCGGTCGCCCGTGCACGGGGCGGGGCCTGGGGCGCCCCGGTTCCGGTCGGGGCGCCCCAGGGGCTCGATCCACCGGCCCGGGTTCCCCCGTTGCGGGGCCCTACTCCCTTTGCGGCCAACGCAGTTGACGGCAGCGCGGGGCGTGGCCGCTCAGCCGTCCGCCGCGGCCGTGTCGGCGACGGGGATGCCGAAGTCGGGTGTGCCGTCCGCCTTCCAGCCGAGCCGCTGGATGCGGGTGTGGCGGTTGGGGTCGTTCAGCGGGTCGCCCTCGATCTCCTTGTACTGGCGGGCGTGGTAGACGAGGACGTCGGTGCGGCCGTCCTCGGCGACGGTGAAGCAGTTGTGGCCCGGGCCGTACTGCTTCGTCGTGTCGTTGCTGGTGAAGACCGGGACGGGCGACTTGGACCAGCTCGCGGGGTCCAGGAGGTCGCTGCGGGCGTCGGCGGTCAGCAGCCCCACGCAGTAGTGCGAGTCCGTGGCGCTGGCCGAATAGGTCAGGAACAGGCGGCCGTTGCGCCGGAGGACGTAGGGGCCCTCGTTGACCTTGAAGCCGATGCACTCCCAGTCGTACTCGGGGGTGGACAGGCGCACCTGCGGCCCTTCGAGGGTCCAGGGGTTCGCCATCGCCGACAGGAAGACGCCGGTGTTGCTGTCCGTGCCGGGTTCGTGCTGGGCCCAGGCCAGGTAGCGCCGGCCCCGGTGGGTGAAGGTGGTGGCGTCCAGGGAGAACGTCTCCCAGGCGGTCCTCAGCTGCCCCTTCTCCACCCAGGTGCCCTGGAAGGGGTCGGCGTGGGCGTTCTCCAGCACCCAGATGCGGATGGCCCACACGTCCTCGGCGGGGGCGGAGGCGAAGTAGATGTACCACCTGCCGCCGATGCGGTGCAGTTCGGGCGCCCAGATGTGGGCGCCCATGGGGCCGGTGGGGTGGGCGCGCCACAGGACCGACTCGGCGGCGGTGCCCAGTCCGGCCAGGGTGCGGGAGCGGCGCAGGACGATGCGGTCGTACTCGGGCACGGTGGCGGTGAAGTAGTAGGAGCCGTCGGTGTGCCGGTGGACGTGCGGGTCGGCGCGGTGGCGGACGAGGGGGTTGGCGAAGGGCGCGGGCTTCGGCTCGGGCCGGGGCGGCCGCGGCGGTGCCGGGAAGGACGGGTACGGCGGCCAGGGCACCGGCGGCCGCGGCGCCCAGCAGCAGGCTTCTGCGGCTGGGGGGTTCGGGCAGAGCGTGGTCGCGTGCGCGGCTCATGTGGGGGTCTGCCTCTCGCTGGGGGGACCGGCGCGACGGCCGCACGACACGGCGCCGCACCAGAGCGGTGTTCGGTGTTCGGTGGATCGAACAGCATCTGTCATGCCGAACGAGGGAAAGGTAAGGGGACGACCCGAGCAGGTCAACGCTTCCGACGAGACGAACCGGGACGGGCCCCGAGGTGACCGTCACCGCGTGGGGCCCCTCGGGGTCAGCGGCCGCTGGGGGCCTGGGGGAATCCGAGCTGTGGCGCCAGGATGCGGGCCTCGGCCGCCTGTTCGGCCACGTGCGCGAGGACCAGGCTCAGTTCACGGTGACCCGGGCGGGGCGCGGCCGGGCGGGGGTCGCCGTCGTCCGCCCGGGCGGCGTCCGTCCGCGTCAGCAGGGCCGCGGCGAGCCCTTCGTACCGCACCACCGACGCGCACACACCGAGCCGGACGAGGTGTTCGTCGCCCCGCCAGCCGCTGGTGCGCAGACCGTGCAGGTAGGCGTCGTACGCCGTCTTGGCCAGTCCCGGGAGTCCGGCGGCGGGCAGGCTCAGGCCGAGGACGCACTCGGGCAGGTAGGTGCCGAGGTCCTCGCCCAGGGCGCCGTCGCCGGCGAAGGACCAGTCCAGCAGGACGCTCGCGCCGGCGCCGTCCCCGGCCAGGTGCGCCGGCCGGTGGTCGAGGTGGGAGAACGCGCGGGGCAGCGACTCCATGACGGTGAGGAACCACGCACGGTCGTGCCGCAGGCGGACCAGGTCCTCGCGCAGACCGGGCGTGACGTGCTCCCGGACCAGGGGGTGCCGCCACGCCTCGTCGTCGAGCAGTGCCCCGCCGGCCGCCGGGTCCGACGTGTGGTCGCGCAGGCAGCGCTGCGACAGCCAGGGGGCGTCCTCCCCCGCACCCACCGCTCCCTGGGCCACCCCGAGACGGTGGGCGTGGTCGGCGTGCCGGGCCGGGGACCAGGCCGTCGCGGGCTCCCCGCGGACGTCCTCCAGCCACAACGCGACGTCGCCGTCCGGGCGTTCGACGCACTCCAGCAGCCGTGGCGCCCGGACGCCGTACGGCTGCCAGACGCGGACGAGGCCGGAGCGGTGCAGCCAGGCCTCGCGGCGCCAGAAGTGCCGGTGCCGGGGGTCGTTCGACGCGGACCAGGCGACGCCCGTCTCCCGCGTCCGGCTCAGCACCTTCAGCAGCGCCGACCGCTCGCCCCCGGTGACCCGCCACACCGTGGCCCCGGCCCCGTCGCGCCGGGTGAGCGGTTCGAACACCGCCCGGTCGGCGGAGACTCCCAGGACCTCGCGTACTTCGGCATGTGCGGCAGCGACCTCGGGCATCCCCCGATGCTATGCCGCCGCCTCCGCCGCGTCCCCGCCTCCCCTCGGTGGACTACCGTCGTCCGCATGAGCGTCTCCCCCACCCTGGCCGAAGCCCTCGCCGACGGGACGGTGGTGCTCGACGGCGGCCTGTCCAACCAGCTGGAGTCGGCCGGGCACGACCTGGGCGACGAGCTGTGGTCGGCCCGGCTGCTCGCCGAGCGCCCCGAGGCGGTCACCGAGGCGCACCTGGCCTACTTCCGGGCCGGCGCGGACGTGGCGATCACCTCCAGTTACCAGGCGACGTTCGAGGGCTTCGCCCGGCGCGGGATCGATCGTGACCGGGCGGCCGGGCTCATGACGCTGAGCGTGGAGGCGGCCCGGGAGGCGGCCCGCCGGACGGACGCCGCCCGCCCGCTGTGGGTGGCGGCCTCGGCCGGCCCGTACGGGGCGATGCTGGCCGACGGCTCCGAGTACCGGGGCCGGTACGGCCTCACGGTCGACGCGCTGGAGCGCTTCCACCGCCCGCGCCTGGAGGTCCTGGCCGCGGCGGGCCCGGACGTGCTGGCACTGGAGACCGTCCCGGACACGGACGAGGCCGCGGCCCTGCTGCGGGCGGTGCGCGGCCTCGGGGTGCCGGCCTGGCTGACGTACTCCGTCGCGGGTGGGCGCACCCGGGCCGGCCAGTCGCTGGAGCGGGCCTTCGCCCTGGCCGCGGACGCGGACGAGGTGATCGCGGTGGGGGTGAACTGCTGCGCGCCGCAGGACGTGGAGGCCGCCGCCACGACCGCGGCCCGGGTCACCGGAAAGCCGGTCGTCGTCTACCCCAACAGCGGCGAGACGTGGGACGCCGGGGCCCGCGCCTGGACCGGCCGTGCCACGTTCACCTTGGAGCGGGTGCGGTCCTGGCGGCGGGCGGGCGCCCGTCTGATCGGCGGCTGCTGCCGCGTGGGCCCGCAGGCGATCGCGGGGATCGCCGAGGCGGCGCGGGCACCGGCCTGACCGGGACCCCCACCGGCCGGGCCCTCACCGGCCGGGGCGGCTGACCTGCGTGTTCACGGTGCTGCCGCGCCTGTGGAGGCACGCGCCCGGCGGACTCGCCGGCAGGACGGGCCGGGGACGGCGGACCGGCGCCCTGTCGACAGGGCGGCACGGGCGGCGCAGGATGCGGTACGTGTCCGATCTTCCGCCCGCGGGGCCGCCCGCTTCCGTGGAACTGCCCGCCGGCTACCGGGGCCGACCGGTGGCCGCGGGTGACGCCGCCGCGATCCACGCCCTGGTGACCGGCTGTGAGCGCGCCCTCTACGGCCACGCCGGCACCGGTGCCCTCCCCGCCGATCCGGCCCGGCCCGGTCCGGACCCGCTCCGCGACACCCTGCTCGTGCGGGACGCGACGGGGGCACCGGCCGGCTGGGGGTGGGTGCACGGCGGGCTTCGCAGTGGCGTCGACGTGCACCCCGGCCACCGCGGGCGGGGGCTGGGCAGCGCCCTGCTCTCCTGGGCCGAGGCCCGGGCCCGCGCGTCGGGCGGCGCCCGCCTGGTGCAGTCGCTGCCCGACGCCGACACGGCGGCGGCGCGGCTGCTGCGGTCCCGCGGATACGCGCCCTTCGTCACCGAGTGGCTGCTGCAGATCGCGCTGCCCACCGAACCCGAGGTGCCCGAGGCGCCGGCGGGCGTCACCGTACGGCCGTTCCGGCCCGGTGACGAGCGGGCGGCGCACCGGCTCACCGAGGACGCCTTCGCCGCGTGGCAGAAGCGGCGCAAGCCGTACGCCGAGTGGGCCCGGCTCACCGTGGACCGCACGGACTTCGCCCCGGCCCTGTCCTGCGTGGCGCACGCCGGCGGCCGGCTGGTCGGGGTGGTGCTGGCGCTGGACGTCCCCGGCTCCGGCGAGGGCTACATCGACCGGGTCGCCGTCCGGCGGGACCACCGGGGCCGTGGCCTCGCGCGCGTGCTGCTGCGGGAGTCGTTCCGCGCGATGCACCGGCGGGGCGCGCGCTCCTGCGTCCTGTGGACCCACTCGGCGGCGGGCGCCCTGCCGCTGTACGAACACCTGGGCATGACGGTCCGCCGCAGTTCCACGGTCTACGGCGTGCACCTCACCGAGGAGGCGGCGGGGTCAGCCGTGGCGCCGCAGCGCCCCGGTCCGGCGCAACCGCCTGACGACGGCCCGCAGTTCGGCGCGGCGCGCGGGTGACACGTCGGCGGTCTCCGGGGCGGCCGGGGGTCCGGCGGGGGGCGTGGCGGCGTCGCGCGCCCACAGCGCCAGCTCGCGGTCGCGCCGGCCGTGCGCGGTGTAGGCCACGGAGTCGGCCGCCTCCGGTGCGCCGTCCCCGAACACCCGCACCGGGTGCGCGGGGTTCCAGCGCTCCCACCCCGGGTCGCCCTGCGCGGCGAACCGCACCCACGCCCCGTGCATCGCGTCGGCCAGTGCCTGCGGTGCGCTGTCGCCCGCCAGTTTCCGGGACTCGGGGACGTCCCCGGTGTCGAAGACGAAGCCGAGTTCCAGGGCGTGGCAGGCGCCGAGCCCGGGCAGGGACGAGGGCCAGGCGAACTCGTAGACGAACGACGGCTCCGGGCGGGCGTCGGCCAGGTGGTGCAGGGGGATGCGCAGCAAGTGGTCGGTGACGAGCTGGCCGACGATCTCCGCCGCCCCCGCGCGAGGGTGCAGGGCACGGTAACCGCGGGGCACCTCGCTGCCGCAATGGCAGCGGGCCATGGCTCCGGCGAGGGCGACCGTGCCGAGCCGGTCGACACGTTCGAGCAGGCCGCCCGGGACCAGCCAGAGCCGGTACTCGTCGCGGGTCCAGCCCATCAGGAGTCCGACGCCCGGTGCGGCGCCGTCGAGGAGCGCTTCCCTCGGGTCGCGCGGGACGACGTCGCCGTCGACGACGAGACCGAACGCGGGGCCGCCGATCACGGGGCTGCTGAGCCGGCCCACCTCGGCCTGGGTGCGCAGCAGCAGGTCGCGGTCGACGGCGGCGAACGCGGCGGCGGTGGCGGGGATCTTCAGCCGGGTGGCCATCCGGCGCACCATCCGCCGGACCTTGGCGCGGTCGGACACCTCGGGGGGCCCGCTCTGCAGGATCGCCCGCCGGACCAGGCCCTGGGTCTGCGGGGCGGCGAGGAGGGCGCCGACGCTGATCGCGCCCGCGGACTGGCCGGCCAGGGTGATGCGGCCGGGGTCGCCGCCGAAGGCCTCGATGGTGTCGTGCACCCAGGTCAGGGCGGCGATCTGGTCGCGCAGGCCGGGGTTCGGGGGCGCGTCGGGGAAGAGCCCGTAGCCCTCGATGCCGAGGCGGTAGTTGACGGACACGAGGACGACGCCGTCGCGGGCGAAGGCGTGGCCGTCGTAGACGGGGACCGCGGAGGAGCCCCGGGTCAGGGCGCCGCCGTGCAGCCAGACGAGGACGGGCAGACGCGCAGCGGGGGACGGGTCGGGCGTCCACACGTTGAGGTTGAGGCAGTCGTCGCCGGGGATCACCGGGTCGGCCAGGTACTGGGCGAAGGCGTCGGAGTACGGCGGTTTCGGCGCGGTGGGGCCGAAGGCGCCGGCGTCGCGGACACCCTCCCACGGCGGGGCGGGGGCGGGGGGCAGGAAACGGCGGGGGCCGACGGGCGCCGCCGCGTACGGGATGCCGCGGAACACCGCGACTCCGCGCTCGAACCGCCCTCGCACGGCCCCGCCGGGGGTACGCACCACGGGATCGGACCGGACTGCCGTCATGGGTGAACCAGCCTCCTCACCGCGCTCCTGTGCACCGTGAAGATCAGAGCACCTCATTGTCGTCCGGTATTCCGGCGCCCGGGGTGGTGGGGTGGGCCGTTCGGGTGAGGCAGCGTATTCGATGGAGCGCGCCACGAGGCCCTCCGAGAGGTAGGAGGGCCTCGCCGAACCGCTAAGCGAAGTCCGCCAGCCATTCCCAGTCACCAGGCCTGGACCGCAAGCGACTGATCACCTGCTCGAGGCACTCACTCAGGCCGGAAGACTCAGCGCGGATGAGTCCCTGCTCACCCAGTCCGGGGCCCGACATCACCAGCGTCCAGGGCTCGGTTCCTTCTGCCGTCCTCTCGTGGTCCACCTTCATCAAGATCCTCGCAGCGCCGCACGGCGACACCAGGGCCTCCTGATGCTCGGTGATTCGATACCAGCGAGCTGTTCAGGAGGTCCTCCTCGCATGCACCGAGCACCCGACGACTTCCCATTCGAGGCGCCTGTTCGATCACCAAGTCCCAAGAGCATGACGACAGCAGCTGCTTACGCGTCGGGATGTTCCGGCAGGGCGAGCCAGGCCGACCAGGAGATCTCGCCGTCGGCGCCGGCCCTCTCCGGCGGGTCGATGTAGACGCAGCCGAGCAGAGCCGTCTCCGCCGCGTCGAACAGCGCATAGTTGAAAGACTGGTGTGCGGCGATCTCCTTCTCGTGCCGCAGCCGGACAGTCGAGCGGGGTGTCCGCCTCCCGGATCGGCCGCAGGTGATGACCACCGCCCGGCAGCGGTACCAGGACGGGGTGGACGAAGTCATCGGGAAGCCAGTTCACGGCGCCCTGCCCGTACCGCCAAGCCCTGCTCTCATGCCGGGCAGGGCCCGCGATCAACCGATCGGGACTCCCGCTCGATCGACGGACCCCGTGATCGGTATGGCAAACGGCTTCTCAGCCCTCGGCGACATCGTCCTCGGGTCCGAGACGGACGGCGTCCAGGAGCTGGCACCAGCACCAGGACGTCCGGCCCGATTCGAGGGCGGCAACGAAGGAGTACGGCCAGCCGGGGATGAACTGGTCCGAGGACCGTCCGCTGCGGCCGTAGACGTGGCAGAACAGGCGGTCCGCGCTGGTCGGCGCGTCGGGGCGGAGCCAGTTGCTGACGTCGACGGCGAGGACCGGACGCCCGTCGGCAGCCCGTGGCATCGGCAGACCGGCCAGCACCTGCCGCAGCCGGGGCACGTCCACGTTCCCATGGTTCGGCGCCTCGTACATCGCGCCGTGCCCGCGCCGGTGCTCGGCCACCAGCGTCAGATCCACGGGCGAGGTCACCGGACCGTCCGCGCACAGCAACGCGTCCACGAGCTCGAACAGTTCGTCCCCGCGTGCGGTCAGGCAGTCGAATAAGTCCTCCCGGAAGCGTGACGCTTGCGCGAACGCCTCCGCCGGAACAGCATCAGGCAGCAGACTCACCTTTACGGCCTTCGTACTGGTCAAGTGCCTCATTGGCCGGAGCACATGATCGTGCGGAGGCCGCCCGCACGTCCGCCAAACAGCGGAAGCAGAGATCAAGTTCGAGTGACGTTCGGACGCTGGTAAGCAGGTCAGGCGGCAACCAGGGAGGCATGGATCCGGCTGATGGCACGCAGGATCTCGTCTCGGTTCTTCGCTCTCTTGATCCATACCGGAAGACGGGCCACCAAGGTCATCTTCTGTCCGGTGTCGTACCAGGGCGCTCGTTCCCGCAGCGACGCCTGGACGAAACGACGGATCAAGTCGAGATGTTCCAGATTGTACGCCCACAACCACCCGTGCCGGGTCTCGACCTGGAGCCACAGCGGCATACCGAAGTACGGATCCGTCGCTGGTTGAGCTGTGCCGGCAGAGAGCGTGACAAGGCGGCCGCTCCACACCCGCGACAGTCCGCAGCCATGACAGACCAGGCGCCGCGGCGTGAACAGAATCCGCCCCCCAGGACTGGCGTCTTCGGGCGCCGGAACGACACGAGCGGCCTTCTCACAACCGGGGCACCGCACCATGATCAAGGCGATGAAGTCGTACTCGGTGCTGCGCGGGTCTTGGAACCGAGCAGAGAACGTGGCCATGCGGTGAGTATGCAACTGCCGTGCACAACAGCGCATCCCGATTCGACCGCTCATGCTCAGGGCCCGCCAGCCACCCTGCCAGGGCCAGACGGGGGTTGAAGAGCAAGCTCAGCCGAGCCTCTCGGCCCCCAGGCCATCTTCGGGCGGCCGAAGCCGATGCCCTCACCCGGCCAAACGACTCCTCACCCAACGTCACGATGGCTGCATGAGCGGGGTGCGGTGCGGGCCCGCTCGGGCCGACTGGCGGGTGTTCGGCTTCTGAGTCCAGGAGGCCTCCGCCAGGGGCAACCCCGGCATGGCCGTTTGCGTGTACGGACCGGACGGACAGGCCTTCTGGAGTGACCGTGCTGGTCGCAGCATCAACGACCGGCTGTGACCGACAGCGCCCCGCCGGGCGTGGGTGGGCTTGCGCCCCAATCGGTGCCCGTCATCAGCGGCTCACGTGTGGATGTGGCCTGCGGGCCGAACGGCTCCGTTTCGAAGAACTCGCCTCGTTCGGCGCAGGCAGTCCCGGCGAGGGAGGAATAAGCAAAGCGGCTCGCCAAGAAGAGACCTTGGCGAGCCGCTTTCTGCGCCGCTATGCGGTACCGGTGGTAGCCGATTGCAGCAACGTGCAGTCTGAGTTCCACGACGGTAGATCATGCCGGACCTGATCGAGGTCGTGTCCGGGATAGCTGGGTGGCGCTGCGGGAATTCCGTGGGCCTCCAGGAGATAGAACTCCGCACTCATTCCGCTGATGGAAGCTTCGCCGTCCGGGAAGAACTCCACTTCCATTCGGAATGCGCCGTTGTCGACCCTGAAGGGTCGGCTGGACGTGACCGAGAACGCCATCAGATTTTTATCCTGAGGTGTTCCACTCCAGCGGAACGACTGTAGTCCGCGCACCACGAGGAGTGCAGCGTTACCCGTGGGGTAGAACAACGCACCGCGCATGTCGAAAAGGAGCGCCGCTCGGTTCGCAGTCGGGCACACTCTGCAGTCGAGCAGTTGGGCGTCGTCCAGAGCGTCGGGTTCCTTCAGCGGGTCCCAGCCAATGGGCTCCGGGGCCCGTTGGTATCTCTGGGACGTGAAAAGTTCTTCTGTCTGTGTCATGGGATCGGTATGTGCCAGTAGGGGTCGGACTTGGTGGGAGTCTTGCCGGTCATGGGATGGATCACCTGGCCGGCTTCGTTCAGATAGCTGATGTATCCGTTGGGGTACGGGTGTGGACCGCTGGTCACCGGGTCCATGACTCGAACGTATTTGACAGACTTGTGGAAGCCGGCAGCTACGGCCTCGGTGGGCTTGATGTCATAGATCCATCCCTTGAGGTTGTTGGCCGTTGCCACGGCCTTTCGCCCCTTCGGGAGCCAGAGCTTTTCGCCCTGAGGGCCGACGATGTCGGCGATCAGGCACCTGCTGTTGTGGACCAGGACCGGGGTGTCCCCCGCGAGGACATAGTACGAGTGCAGGTCCGCGACAGTGAGGTTGTACGTCCGCGCGTGATGGTAGAAGGACCGGTTCGAGTGCACGGTGACCGTGTCGCCGACGTCGGTCCTGAGTGTCATGCCCGGCTCGAGGATGGCTGCCTCGAGCCACTTGCCCGCAGACGGCGACCAGAACGGGTGGTCGACGGTCGCGGTCAGCTTCTGCTCGCCACGCGATGTCGAGACGGTCAGTTCGGAGAAGTACTTGTCGTCGTCAGTGACGATGAGGTCGGTGACCTTGCGGGGACCTGTCCGCTGTGTCACAGGGTCCGTGGCCAGTACCTCGTCGCCGACCTGGAGGGACTCGATGAGCTTCACCGAATTGTCGGCCATCAGGACCTTGGTGCCTGCCAGGAAGCACTCGGCGCACTTCTGAGCCGCGCGCGCGGCGCGGCTGCTGTCGACCGCTCCCTCGACGCCCTCGAGACTCTTCTTGAGCAGCTTGAGCTTGCCGACGGGCAGGAAGCTCATGGCGGCAACGACGCACTTGCCCAGGGTGGGGTTCTTCGCGCAGTCCTTGGCGTCGTTCAGGCCGAGGACCTCCCAGGCGGCTTCCTTGATGGTGGGGTCGATCGTGGGGAACACGAGTTCATGGCCGGCCATGGCGCACGGAGGGAGACTGTCCCGGTTCATCGGGATGTAGCACTTGGGCTTGCTCTCCCGTTCCTTCTTGCGCTTCTCCGCGGCAATGCGACGGGCTTCGGCCTCTTCCGCCTCACGCTTTTCGACCACGTCGTCCCAGGCCGCTGCCGCGTCCTTCTTGGCCTCGCTGGCGCTCTTGCCCGCAGCCAGTGCATCGGCGTGCGCCCGGTCGCTGGCCTCTTTGGCCTGGTAGGCGGACGTGCGCGCGTACGCGGCGGAGAACTCCGCCTGGGCCGCTGACTCCTCGGCAGCTGCGGAATCCTGGTTTGCGCGGTCAGCGGCAGCGCGTGCGGTGGTAGCGGAGGCCTTGGCGCGTTTGGCGCTGGTCTCGGCCCGGTCGGCGGCAGCGTCAGCGTCGGTGGCGTACTCCGACGCCTGCTTGGCGCTGTCCGCGGCGTCCTTCTTGGCCTTCTCGGCGTCCTCGGCTGCATCCTTGGCCTCAGCAGCAGCTTGCGCTGCCAGGGCAGCGTTCTTGCGCGCTGTGGCGGCTGTCTTCTGCCCTTCGGCGATGAGCCGTTCGACTTGGGCGACATGAACGTGCGCGAGCGCGTCCTTTTGTGCGGCCATGTACTGGCCTGCCTCGACGAAGCGGTGAACTTCGTCGGCGGGTCCGGCCAGCGCAATCTTTGCTGCCGACCTGACCTCAGGGCCACCCTCGTTGAACAGCTGTGTGGTGGTCACTCGTTCGTCGGCCTGCTGGGCGGTATAGCGCCCCTTGCTCAGGAAGCCGACGAGGGCTTGAGGGCTACCGTCTTCCAGTGCCTTCCTTGCGTCTTCCTTGACGCCGGGCCCACCGTCGTTGGCCAGCTTGGTGACGGCGACGCGGTAGTCGGCGTTGGCAGCCTGGTGCTGACCAGTGGTGTAGAAGTCGCGAATCTGCTGGTCGGTCCCCTTGAGGGCCTCGGTAGCGGCTGTGCGCACGGCCTCATAGGGACTGTTGGAAGCGAGGTCAGCGACCTGTTGGCGGGTTTCATCGGTCACGGCCTGGTTCCAGCCGGTGCGCAGATAGTCGATGACATCGGCGTCCGTACCAGACAGAGCTTGGGCGGCCGCGCTCTGGCGCCAGGAGCCGAAGTACGACATCGTCCTCAAGGCGACCGCACGGCCTTGAGCGGCGAGTGCAGCTTGGTCCACGTCTGGTTTGTCGACCGTGGCTGCCAGGGCTTGAGTGTCGTCCACGATCGCCTGGCCCTCGACCACCGACCGGGATATGTCGACGGTGAAGGTGTCGGCGCTGGCCTTCTTGGTCATGGCGGCCTCGACGCCGGCGTTCGTGCGGGTGGTGAGGTCTTCGGTCTCCACTTCCCGCGCGATGGTGAAGGTCTTCTTCGCTGTCGCCACTGCCTTGGTGGCGGTGTCGGCAGCGGCCTTGGCGGCTGCGGCCTGCTTGGTGGCTTCAGCTGCCTGATCGGCGGCTTCGCCGGCGTTGTCGGCGGCGGATTCGGCTGCTATCGCCGCGTTCTTGGCATGAGTGGCGGCTGAGTTGGCCGCGTCACGGGCTTCTCGTGCGGCCGCGGCTGAGGTGCGCGCCAGAGATTCGGCCGCGTTGGCGGCGCGGTTGGCCTCGGCGGCATGCCGGCGGGTCTCGGCAGCGGCTGCTCGTGCCTCGGCGGCGGAACCTCCCGCAGCGACAGCGTAGTCAGCTGCCTGATCCGCAGCTGCAGCCGCCTTATTGGCGTTTCCCGTTGCGCTGCGGGAAGCAGCCACGGCATCTGCAGCCGCGATCGACGCCTTGGCAGCCTGCTCCGCGGCCTGGGCAGATTTCTTGGCGAGTTCGCCGGCCTTGGTCGCTTCGGCGGCGCGATCGCGGGCTGCCTGCGCCTTGCTGCGGTCCTTGCTCGCCGCGTACGCCGCGTTCGAAGCGCGGCTCGCCGCTTCTGCCGCTGCCGCTGCCGCGTTGGCGGTCTGGGCCGCAGCCAGCGATGCCCTGCGAGCAGAGCGGTTGGCCGCATTGGCTGCACCGATAGCCTGCTGTGCCGCTTCAGCAGCGGCCCGGGCCGCGTTGGCGGCCTGCTTTGCCTTCAGCGAGGCGCGGTCGGCGTCGTTCTTCGCCGCTTGCGTCTCTTTGGCTGCCTTCTCGGCAGCCTGCTGGGCCAGCTCGGCGGCGGCAATGGCCTTACCTGACGCTTCCTCGGCCTTATCAGTCGCGTCTTCGGCCTGCTTGCCGGCCTTTTCGGCCTGCTTGACCAACTGTTCGATCGTGGCATGTTCCTGGTCGCGGTTACGCGCCACGAACTGGCCGACTTCAAGGAACTCGACGAGGTCGTCGGGAGTGCCCTGCAACGCCAGCTTGGCGGCGGCCTTGACGTTGGGGCCACCAGAGTTGTAGAGCTTGGTGACTTCGACCCGGTCGTCTGCCTGCTGCGCTTTGTACTGACCCACTTCCAGGAACTGTTTGACGTCCGCGGAGGTGCCTTGCAGCGCCACTTTGCCTGCGTCCTGGACGCCGGGGCCACCGAAGTTCACGACGCGGGCAGCCTCGACACGCTGGTCCTGTGCGTGCGCTGCCTTCCAGCCCTCGTCCAGGAACGCCTCGACATCGGCCGGTGTGCCTGCCAGCGCCGTCTTGGCAGCCTGGCGTACGCCTGGTCCGCCAGCGTTGACTACGCGGGACAGGTCTACCCGGTCATCGACTTTCCTGGATGGCGGGCGCGTCGGTGAGAAACTGCCGGATGTCATCGTCGCTCCCCAGAAGGGCCTTCTCGGCCGCTTCCTTGATACCGGCACCGCCGTTGAGCCAGTAACCGACTACGAGGCCCCGGTTGGCGGGCGATGTCTCGGTGTCCGCAGCAGTGGCCGGGGACATGCCCAGGAGAGTGGCCGTCAAAGTGGCGGACATCACGATGGCACAGGCGACTTGTCGGCCGGACCGACGCGCCCTTCCATTCGGCTGAGAGTTGGAACTTCGCCCCGGTCGTATGGAGCGCGGTGTTCGTTTCACCTAAGGGGTCCTTCGTCGATCAAAACCGCACGCCAGCGAAGTGCCGCTTGCAAATCACAAGGGCACACGGTGCCATTTCACGGTTCATCATGGGATCTGCGCCGCAGCGGGCTCAGTGGATGTCGAGAGGTCAACTCAACTGCTGGACAGCGCCCTTACCGGCCCGTAGCGATCTGAGTAGCTTGCAGCGGTTGATCTTACATGTGCTTTACTTCCGCTCTACGCAGCGGACACTTCTCCTTCACTTGTGTGATCCGCAACACTCCATCCGAGAGGCATCCATGGCCATATCCCCTGCCCGAAGGACACTCATGGGTGGCCTGACTGCGGCCCTCGTCGCCGGCCTCGGCGCCGCCGCCCTGGTCTTTGCGCAGTCCGCGCCCGCCGCCCCCGGCGACACCACCACCGATATCCCGAGCCTGGTCGAGGACTTCGACCATCCCGGTGCCGCCCGGGCGCAGCAGGAGCGCGGCGTCACGTTGAAGCGTGGGGACGGTCACATCTGGCTGACCGACGTGACCGACCTGGGCCAGTGCAGCGATGCCTCGAACATCGCGATCGAGACCCGCAGCGGCGTCTTCTGCTTCAAGACGAACGCCAAGTCGGGCTACCTGACTCTGCAACTGCCCGACACCTTCAGCATCTGGACCCAGGAACGCCCGGTGAAGGCCACGTTGACCGCCGAGGGCAAGGACACCGTGGTGAACGCGCCCGCCAACGAGTTGACCCCGGTCGGAGAGTCCGGCGACAGCGGCCAGCGGTCGGTCCTGGTCGAGCTTCGCGTCACCGGCTGACGCCGGCAGCCCCCGAGCATCACACGTGTGCGCACCGCCGGTGTGCACCACCGAACCTTCAGGAACCCTCAACGTGTCTCACATACGCCCCCGCGTCGCCGCGACGAGCGCCCTGGTCGCAGCCGGCGTCGTGTCCGGTGCGCTCACCGGCACCCCCGCACATGCCGTCACCGGTGATCGCGTTCCAGCAACGGCCTACGCCTACACCGCCCAGATCACCGTCGGCGACCACGACCGCGGCTGCTCCGCCGTTCTCGTCGACGCTGAATGGCTGATGACGGCCGGCAGTTGCTTCTCCGACTCCGGCTCCGCAGTGCCCTCCGGCGCTCCGAGCACCAAGACCACTGCCGTCGTCGGCCCCTCCGAGCTGTCCAGCAGTCACATCCCGGACACCCGGCGCCAGGTCGTCGAACTGGTACCGCGGACCGACCGCGACGTGGTCCTGGCCCGACTGAGCCGGCCCGTCACGAAGGCCACCCCGATCGCTCTGGCCTCCACGGCGCCGGTGGCCGGTGAAGAGCTGAGGTTCGCAGGATACGGGCGTACCGCAGCCGAGTGGTCTCCGCTCAGCCTGCACACCGGCGTCTACACGGTGAACTCCGCGAACGTCACCACTGCCGGCGTCACCGGAAAGGCCGGCGCGTCCGCGTGTGCGGGCGACGCGGGCGGCCCGGTCGTACGCGAAGCGGGCGGCACGGCCACCCTCGTCGGACTCAGCAGCCAGTCCTACCAGGGCGGTTGCTTCGGAGCCGACCCGGCCGAGAGCCGCACCGACGGTGTCGTCGCCCGTGTCGACGATCTGGGCACATGGGTGACCTCCACCGTCAGTGCTCCCCGCATCACTGACTTCAACTGCGACGGCACCGAGGACATCGCCATCGCGGACCCCAAGGCTGCAGTCGGCGGCGTCGACGGCGCGGGGGCCGTTCGAGTCGTCTACGGCGGGAGCAAGGGCACGGCCTCCATCGACCAGAACCTGGACTGGGTGCCCGGCGATGCCGAGGCCGGTGACTGGTTCGGCGAGACCCTGGAAACCACCGACCACAATCAGGACGGCTGCACCGACCTGGTCATCGGCACCCCGTCGGAAGACATCGGCAACAAGGCCGACGCAGGCGTCGTCGATGTCGTCTACGGCGGCCCGCGCGGCCTGGGCACCAACTCGGTGAAGAACACCCGCTTCGAGCAGAACACCGGCTCCGGCTCCCTCGGTGCCTCCACTCCGGAAACGGGTGACCGCATGGGCCAGGCACTGGCGGCAGGGGCCACCGCCTCCGGGGAACCGTTCCTGGTGATCGGCGCGCCCGGTGAGGCCATCGGTTCCGTGCAGAAGGCCGGCATGGTCTTCTACGTCCGGGACAGCACCAGTATCGGCATCACGACCGCCAACGTCGGCATCGACCAGGACAGCACGGGCGTGCCCGGCTCCGTGGAGGCCAACGACGGCTTCGGTGGCGCCGTCGCGGCCGACGCCAACCGCATCGCCATCGGCGCCCCCGGGGAAGCCATCGGCGATGACGCCAACGCCGGCAACGTGGCGGTCTTCTCCCACAAGCTCACCAGCGAGAAGCGGCCCACGCCGCTGTTCGGTCTCGACCAGGACCTGGACAAGGTCTCCGGCGGATCCGAAGCAGGTGACCAGTTCGGCAAGTCACTCGCCCTGGTCCCCTACCGCCCCTCCGGAGCGGCTGCGGCAACCGACTCCATTCTCGCCGTCGGAGCGCCGGGCGAGGACTTGGACATCGACGGCACCAACAAGACCGACGCCGGCAACGTGATCACGTTCCGGCTCCCCGCAGCCGGCGGCTACAGCCAGCTGAACGTGTACAGCTCGGGCACCGCCTCGGACGACATCACCGGCACCTCGGAGAGCGGTGACCGCTTCGGCCAGACCCTGACCGCCGTCAACACCTCCCCTCGCACGGTAGGCACCGCAGCGACCATGAAGCTGGCGGTCGGCGCGCCCGGTGAGGCCGTCGGCACCGCCGCCAAGGCCGGCGCCATCACCACGTTCTCGCTCCTCGGCGCACCCGGCTCCAGCGACCGGTGGGTCGAGGCGGGCACCTCCGGCATCCCCGGACCGGCAGGCAGTGACCAGCAGCTCGGCGCCAGCATCCACTTCACCCCGAGCACGCTCTACGTCGGCATGCCCTACGGCCCGAAGGCCAAGGGCCTGCTCCACGTCCTGCCCCTGTCGAACGTGATCGCCGGCGGCAGCAACACCGCCGTCACCACCCACGAGCCCGGCCAGGGCGGGCTGCCCGCCACCGGCTCACGCTTCGGCTACGCCGCCCGCTGACACACCCGCACACAGCCGAGCATGAACAACGTCCCGAAGGGCCGGCCCCTTCGGGACGTTGCTGCATCTCGAGTACCTCGAAGTGCCGTTTGACGAATCTGTCCCAACCGGCCGAACAGCGCGCCTGCCGACGCCACAGCACGCCGGGGGTCAGCCCGTCCCGGGCCCCAGCCGGGCCGCCCAGGTGAGGCCGCCCCTGAGGTGGGCGCGGAAGGCCGGATCGTCGTAGATCTCGGCGGCGTGGCCGAGGGCCGTGTAGAAGACGCGGCCGCGGCCGTGGGCGTGGCACCAGGCCAGGGGGTGGTCGGCGCCCATGCCGCCGCCCTCGTAGGAGGACTCGTCGGCGGACAGCAGGACGTGGACGCGGCCGCGCGGGTTGGTGCGGAAGTCGTACCACTCGTCGGTGACGTCCCAGACGGCGGGCAGGTGCCGGGTCGCCGGGTGGTCGCGGTCCTCGACCACGGCCCGGCCGGGCTGGTACCGGGGGTGGCGGGCGAACCTGGCGCCCAGCAACTCGCCGTACCGGGGCCACCCGTACTCCGTGCAGGCCGCCGCGTGCACGCCCACGAAGGCGCCTCCCGACCGGACGTACGCGGCCAGTGCCCGCCGGCCGGCGGGGGTGAGGATGTCGCCGCTGGTGGAGAGGAAGACGACGGCCGCGTAGGCGTCCAGCGGCTGTTCGAGGGCGGCCGGGTCCTCGGTGGCGTGGACCTCGAAGCCGCCGAGGGCGCGCAGGGCGGCGACGCCGGCCGGGATGGAGTCGTGCCGGTAGTCGGTGGTGCGGGTGTGGACGAGCAGTCGGGGGGCCATGGCACCCGAACCTAGAAGACGCGGGGGCGTCCGCGCACGGCGTGGGAGCGGCCGGGGCGCGCCGGGCGGTGTCCGTTTCCTTCAAGACCGCCGTCGCGGGCCTGCCTACGGTGGGCCCATGACTGCACGATTCGACGCCATCGGGATGGTGGTCTCCGACCTGGCCGCTTCCGTCGCCTTCTACCGCCGGCTCGGGTTCGCCTTCCCGCCGGACGCGGACGGCCGGCCGCACACCGAGGCCGAACTGCCGGGCGGGCTGCGCCTGATGCTCGACACCGAGGAGACGGTCCGCTCGTTCCTGCCCGGGTGGCGACCGCCCACGGGCGGGGGCCGCACGTCGCTGGCCCTGCGCTGTGAGGCGCCCGGCGAGGTGGACGCGCTGTTCGAGGAGCTGACCGGCGCCGGGTACCACGGCGAGCTCGAGCCCTGGGACGCCTTCTGGGGCCAGCGGTACGCCGTCGTGCTCGACCCGGACGGCAACGGCGTGGACCTGTTCGCGCCGCTACCCGCCGCCGGCGAGCAGCGCGCCTAGCGGCAGGCCCGTGAACTCCCGGACATCACGCGCCAGATGGGCCTGGTCGGCGTAGCCGGCCCGGGCGGCCGTGTCCGCGAAGGGCACCCCTCCCCGGGCCAGTGCCAGGGCGCGGCGCAACCGCAGGATGCGGGCCAGGGTCTTGGGACCGTAGCCGAAGGCCGCGAGCGAGCGGCGGTGCAACCGCCGGGCCCCGATGCCGAGTTCGTCGGCGGTGGCGGCGACGGGACGGCCCGCGGCCAGGGCGGCGACGACCTGCCGCAGCAGCGGGTCCGGGGGGCCGGCGTGGGCCGCGCGGGCCAGGGCCGCCTCCTCCAGGCCGCTCGCCGGGTCCGCGGCGGCGTTCACCAGGTCCGTGAGGTGCCGTACCCGCGGAGCCGGCCACAATTCGGCGAGGGCCACCCGGCGGTCGCGCACCTCGTGTGCGGGCACCCCCAGGAGCGCGGGCGCAGTGCCCGGGTGGAAGCGGACGCCCGCCCAGCCGCCGGGTTCGCCGGCGGTGAGGTGCGCACGGGTGTCCGGACCGGCGACCAGCAGCCGCCCGTCGTGCCAGAGCAGGTCCATGCATCCGTCGGGCAGGACGCGCGTCGTACCGCCGGCGGCCGGGGTGTTCGTCCACACCACCGCTCCGACGAGCCGGGAGGGGCGCTCGGCGTACACGCGACGAGCCTACGCGCCGCCGTCCGCGCGGGCAGCGGCGTATCGGCCGCAGTCCTCCTAGTCGCCGTCGCCGTCGTCGCCGGAGCTGCGGCTGCCGCCTCCCCGGCTGCTCTTCCCTGCGCTGTGCAGCAGTTCGCCCGCGCCGCGCGTCAGGGCCGCCACCACTCGGACCCAGCGGGGTCCTCCCCGCTCGGCCCACACCACGCACACGCACCCGCCGACGACGAGCACCAGCACTCCCAGGAGTACCGCCACGGCCATGCCCCCCACCCCATTCCTCAGATGATCAACTGATCATTCCAGAGCGGGGGCATCGCTTCACCCGTCCCGGCGGCCAGGTCCCCGGCGCGGCCACGGCGATGTGTGCCTTCCGGCACCGTCACCCGTCACCCGTCACCCGTCCCCCGGCTCGCGGTCCTCCGCGGGGTTCCGGCCGTTCTTCGCGTGGGTGCTCCGGGCGTGCGTGCGCAGGCGGGACGAGACGTCCTCGGGGGGCAGGAACCGGGACCAGCGCTCGGGGAACTCGGAGGGCATGTCCGGGTCGGCCTCGCCGTGGGCGGTCGCGCGGGCCACGTACTCGGCGACCTGCGCCTGCCGCAGGCGCTCGTTGGCCTCGCGGGCCGCGGCCGTCGCGGCGGCGGGCCAGACGCGGTCGATGGCGGCGTTCACCGCGGCCCCGACGAGCACGGCGAACGCGGACACACCGATCCACAGCAGCACGGCGACGGGCGCGGCGAGGGAACCGTAGATCGTGGGGCCCTCGACCGTGCTGGTCAGGTAGATGCGCAGCAGGAAGCTGCCGAGGACCCACATGCCGAGGGCGACGAGCGCGCCGGGCACGTCCTCGATCCACGGGGAGCGCACCGGGACGGACACGTGGTACAGCGTGGTCAGGAACGCGATGGACAGCAGGATGACCACCGGCCAGTACAGGACCTGCACGACCGTCGTCGACCACGGCACGATCCGCACGACCGCGTCCGGCCCGGCCACCATGAGCGGCAGCGCCACGGAGCCGATCAGCAGGGCCACGATGAACAGCAGGAAGGCCATGAGACGCGTCTTGACGATGCCCCGGACGCCGTCGAGGCCGTACATGACGGTGATCGTGTCGATGAAGACGTTCACCGCGCGGGAACCGGACCACAGGGCGAACAGGAAGCCGATGGAGATGACGTCGGGCCGGCCGCCCTTGGTCACGTCGTGCAGGATCGGCTCCGCGATCTCCCGCACGCCGCGGTCGGACAGGACCGTGCGGGCGGCGTTCAGCAGGTTGTCCTGCAGACTCTGGATGGTGTCGGCACCCGTCCAGGCGTCGACGTAGCCGAGCAGTCCGATCATGCTCAGCAGCAGCGGCGGCACCGACAGCAGGGTGAAGAACGCGGCCTCCGCCGCCAGGCCGAGGATGCGGTACTCGATGCACGAGTTGACGGTGTCCTTCAGCAGCAGCCAGGCGGTCCTGCGCTTGGAGACGTTCCGGTACAGGGCACGCGCCCTGTGGAGACGCCCGGGGGGCGTGTCGGGGGTTTCACTTGCTGGCTGCACCCCCTAACGGTATCCGTCACGCCCGGCCCCACTCACCCACAGGCCGGGTCCGTGCGGACCGGACCCGCTGCGCCGGTGAGCGGCGCCGGGGCACGGGGTACGTTCGCAGCATGGCAGGCAGCACGCACACCGTGACGAACCAGGTCCCGCCCCTGGTCGGGTACGACGTCTTCTCCGCCGACCGGGCCCTGGCCGCCGCGGTCGAACGGCACGTGGCACCGGGCCTGCGCGAGGAGGTGCTCGGCGAACTGTCGGCCCTCGGGCGCACCTCCGGCTCGGCCCAGGTGCAGGAGTGGGGGGTCCTCGCCAACGACAACCCGCCGCGGCTGCGCACCCACGACCGCTACGGCAACCGGATCGACGAGGTCGAGTTCCACCCCTCCTGGCACCGCCTGCTCGGCAAGGGCGTCTCGGCCGGCCTGACGGCCGCCTGGGACCGGCCGGCCGGTCACGTGCGGCGGGCCGCCGCGTTCGTGGTGTGGACGCAGGTGGAGGCCGGCAACGGCTGCCCGCTGTCGATGACCCACGCGGCCGTGCCCGCCCTGCGCGCGGACCCGGAGCTGGCCGCCGAGTGGGAGCCCCGGCTGACGTCCATGGTCTACGACCGTGAGCTGCGGCCCGCGCACCTGAAGGCGGGGGCGCTGTTCGGGATGGGCATGACGGAGAAGCAGGGGGGCAGCGACGTTCGGGCGAACACCACCTCCGCACGGCCCCTCGCGGAGGCGGGGACGTACGAGCTGACCGGGCACAAGTGGTTCTGCTCGGCGCCGATGTCCGACGGTTTCCTGGTGCTGGCGCAGGCCCCGGGAGGGCTCACCTGCTTCCTGGTGCCGCGGGTGCTGCGGGACGGCACGCGCAACGTGTTCCTGATCCAGCGGCTGAAGGACAAGCTGGGCAACCGGTCGAACGCCTCGGCGGAGGTGGAGTTCGACGGCACCTGGGCGCGCCGGGTGGGTGAGGAGGGGCGCGGGGTGCGCACCATCATCGGGATGGTCGCAGCGACCCGGCTCGACTGCGTGCTGGGCTCGGCCGGGCTGATGCGCCAGGCCGTGGCGCAGGCCGTGCACCACTGCTCCCACCGGGAGGCGTTCGGCTCGAAGCTCACCGACAAGCCGCTGATGCGCAACGTCCTGGCCGATCTGGCGCTGGAGTCGGAGGCGGCGACGACGCTGGCGCTGCGGCTGGCGGCGGCCTGTGACGACGGCGGCGAGCGAGAGCGGGCGCTGCTGCGGATCGCGGTGCCGGCCGCCAAGTACTGGGTGACCAAGCGCTGCCCGGCGGTGGCGGTGGAGGCGGCGGAGTGCCTGGGCGGCAACGGGTACGTCGAGGAGTCCGGGATGCCCCGGCTGGTGCGTGAGTCGCCGCTCAACTCGATCTGGGAGGGCGCGGGCAACGTGCAGGCCCTCGACGTGCTGCGGGCGCTGCGGCGAGAGCCCGCCGCGCTGGACGCCTACCTGCGGGAGGTCGGGCAGTCGCGCGGCGCCGACCACCGGCTGGACAAGGCCGTCAAGGACCTGCTGACCGAGCTGGCCGACCTGGACGGCGTGGAGGGGCGGGCGCGGCGGCTGGTGGAGCGGCTCGCCCTGGTGCTCCAGGGATCGCTGCTGGTCCGGTTCGCGCCACCGCAGGTGGCCGACGCCTTCTGCGCGTCCCGCCTGGGCGGTGACGGCGGCGCGGCCTTCGGGACGCTGCCGCACACGCTGGATCTGGCCTCCGTGGTGGACCGCGCCCGGCCGGAGTCCTGACCGGACGTTCAGCACCGCGCGACGTGCGAAGCGGGGGTGGTGCTGCGCCGACACGGCACCACCCCCGCCGCACAGGCCCGTTCGAGCCGTGAACGCCGCTCGGGACGGCGCAGATCAAGTTTCGGACACGGCGGGGGCCGTCCACCAGGGTTGCAAGGGGTTGCAACTTGCTGCCGACTGTGTGCGGACCGTGCACGATCCCCTCCGGCAGGCGGCACCATGGGACACACAGTCAGCCACGATCCCGGGGGGCGCACGCGTATGGACGTCACGCATCTGGCCGCCGTGGACACCTCGCGTGCGGCCCGGGTCCTCGAGCAGGTCCGTTCGGCCCGGCTCTCGGGCCGGCCCGCTCCCGTCGCACCGCGCCCCGTCATCGAGCAGTCCTGGGACCGGATGCTGCGCGGGGGTGTCGATCCGGACCACGACGTCCGGGCCGACCCGCTGTCCCGCGAGGAGGTGCAGCGGCGGCGCGAGACCTCGGTGCTGCGGCACGTCCTGCCGGTGCTGCGGGACGGGCTGCTGGCGGCCGCGGACGTCGCGCACCACATCATGGTCGTGGCCGACGACGAGGGCCGGGTGCTGTGGCGCGAGGGCAGCGCGCCGGTGCTGCGCAAGGCCGACGGGCTGGGCTTCGCGCTCGGCGCGGACTGGCGCGAGGACGTCGTGGGCACGAACGGCGTGGGCACCCCGGCCGTGGTGCGCCGGCCCGTGCAGGTCTTCGCCTCCGAGCACTTCGTGCGGTCCCAGGCCGAGTGGACGTGCGCGGGCGCCCCGCTGACGGACCCGCGGGACGGCCGGCTGATCGGCGTGGTCGACGTCAGCGGTCCGCTGGAGACCATGCACCCGGCCACGCTCGCCTGGGTGGACTCGGTGGCCAAGCTCGCCGAGGCCCGGCTGCGCGAGATGCACACGGAGTCGCTGGAGCGGCTGCGGGCGGTGGCGGCGCCGGTGCTGGCCCGGCTGCCCGGGCGGGCCCTGGCGGTCGACCGGGACGGCTGGACGGCCGCGGTGGGCGGGATGCCGTACACCCGGCGGGTGGCGCTGCCGAAGGCCATGTCCCCGGGCCACCGGTGGATCCCGGCGCTCGGGCTGTGCGCGGTGGAGCCGCTGGCCGGCGGCTGGCTGCTGCGGCCGGCCGCCGACGGGCCGGGGCCGCGGGGGTCGGCGAGGATCGTGCTGGATCTCAGCCGGGCGCGCCGCTGGTCGGTGGAGGTGTCCGGCGGTGCGGGATCCTGGGCGCGCGAACTGAGCCCGCGGCACGCGGAGTTGCTGTTCCTCCTGGCCGTGCACCGGTCCGGCCGCAGCGCCTCCGGCCTGGCCGGGGACGTCTTCGGCGATCCGGGCCGCACGGTGACGGTCCGGGCCGAGATGTCGCGGGTGCGGCGCTACCTGGGCGCGTTCCTCCAGCACCGGCCGTACCGGTTCGCCGAGGACGTGCAGGTGGAGGTGCTGCTGCCGGACGACCCGCGCGATCTGCTGGCGCACTCGGCCGCACCGGCCGTCAGCCGGCACCGCAGGTCCGCAGCGGCGCCCTGAGCTTCACCGGCGGTACGCGCCGGACCGCCCCCAGGGGTGCATCTTGCGCATGTTTGCAGGGTCTTCGCCCCTCGGGCCCGCCCCTGCCGTAGCATCCGTGTACGGGCCACCCCACCTGCTCCTGCGCCAACGTACGGATCACAGGGCGCAGTTGGCCCGTCTAGGGAGGACGGTATGAAGCATCGCGGCAGACACCGGCGGCGCAGACGGGGCAGGGCGCTGCGCGCGACCCTGGCCGGGACGGCTCTCTCGCTCACCGCCGCCGCCACGTTGATCAGCGCCTCGCAGGCCACCGTCGCGGAGACCCCCGGGGCACTGCGGACCGTCTCGGCGTCCTCCGGAGCCGGGCGGCTGCCGCTGACCGAGCACCGGGTGCCCGAGCGGTGGCTGGACCGGCTCGCGGCCGGCATGGGCCGGCCCGTCGGGGTGGGCGCGGTGCTGAAGGACGCCGACCTGCCCCTGCGGCGGGCGGCGCACTGCCCGGCCGGGGACCGGCGCGACCTGCCCCTCGCACCCGTGGCGAGCCGGGCGTACTGCTTCGGCGCCACCGAGACGAGCGGCTGGCGGCCCGGCGCGGTGACCACCTCGGGCGACGCGGACGACGACGGCCGCTGGGGCGAACACCGCGTCGTCCTCTCCGGCTGGACCCGCGGCGGCGCGGGCGGCTCCCTGGACGGGCCGTCCCCCGAGCAGGGGCTGGCCAAGGTCGCCTTCGTCGACGCGGACGACCCGGCACGGGCCCGCTACGCCTGGGCCCTGCTGGCCGTCCCGGTCGACGGCGGCCGGGACTACCGCGGCCTGGTCTCCCCGCTGTCGGGGATGACGTGGTACCAGGACAAGCTGCTGGTGACGGCCCGCGAGGGCGACCGGCGGGCGCTGTACGTGTACGACCTGGACCGCATCCAGCGCGCGAGTGTCGCCTCCGGCGCGGTCGGCCGGGTGCGCGGCGGCTGGTCGGCGCACGGCTCCCGGTTCGTGCTGCCCGCCGTCGCCTCCTACAGCCTGCCCGCGGGCGGCCCGCGCCCGGCCGCCGTCTCCCTGGACCGCAGCACCTCCCCCGACAGTCTGGTCGCCGGCGAGTGGGTGCCCGCGGACGGCGAGCGGCGCACCCGGCTGTGGCGGTACGCCCTGAGCCGGGACCCGGCCCGTTCGGGACTGCTGTCCACCGGCGTCTCGGGGCGGGCGGAGCCGGTGGCTGCGTACGAGTCCGAGGCGGCCGACGTGCGGGGCGTGCTGGCGCACGGCCCGGACTGGTACCTGGACCGGGCGGCGGACGAGCCGGGATCGCACGGCACGCTGTGGCGCCAGGACACCGAGGGTGCGGGCGCCGCGGCGTGCGGGCCGGACGAGTCGCGCCACTGCTGGAGCGGCGGCTCGGGCTCGCTGTCGTACGGGCAGGACACCGGTGAGGTGTGGTCCCAGTCCGGGCGGATGCTGTTCGCCGTGCCGCTGGCGTCGCTCGAGCGTGCCGTGGAGCGCTCCTCGGACCGGTAGGCGGACGGGGCCGGCGTCGACAGACCGGCCGGACGGATGATTTTCTGGCCCACATGACCACCATCGCCGTGACCACCTGGTCCCTGGAGCAGACCGCCCCGACCGACCTGCTGCCGGCCGTGGCGCCGGACGGGGACGTCCGGGTCGTCCGCTCCGAGGTGCCCTCGCCCGAGTTCAGCCGGTTCCTGTACGCCTCGGTCGGCGGCGACATCCGCTGGACGGACCGGCTGAGCTGGTCGTACGCGCGCTGGCTGGAGCACCTGCGGCGGCCCGGGGTGGAGACGTGGGTGGCCTACGACCGGGGCACACCGGCCGGATATGTGGAGTTGGAGGCGCAGGACGACGCCGTCGTGGAGATCGTCTACTTCGGGCTGCTCCCGGCGTTCCGCGGCCGGCGCATCGGCGGGCACCTGCTGTCCTACGGCACGGCACGGGCCTGGGATCTCGCGGACCGCTGGGCGGGACTGGCGCCGACGAAGCGCGTGTGGCTGCACACCTGCAGCAAGGACGGCGAGCACGCGATGGACAACTACCAGCGGCGCGGATTCAAGCTCTTCGACACCAAGGTCGAGGAGGAGGCGGACGCCGCCACTCCGGGACCGTGGCCTGGGGCGTTCCCCGCCTGACCTGGCCGGACACGGCCGCCGGCCCGCATGTGACCCAGGACACCCTTGTCTTGCTCTGCGAGACAAGGGTGTCCGCATCTCGGACAATGCTGGACTGTGTCCAGATCGCCGTGACACGCTTCCGTCATGTCTGGAACTGGAATCGCCTTGGTGAGTCGACGGCACGTCGACCTCGGCCGCATGTCCAGCGCCATCTGTCCGGCGCACTGAGAGCACTCAGCACGCGCCGCACATCCCTCTTCTCCTGACTCTCGCCCGCGCAAGGACGCGCAGGTGCACCCATGCGCGCACGCGCAGGTCAGAGCAGCATTCCCGCCTGTCCGAAGGACGTATCCCCATGGCCGCCACCCCGCAGAAGCCTGCCGCCGCGACTCCCCGCCGCAAGGTGAGCCGTCACCGCGGTGAAGGCCAGTGGGCCGCGGGGCACTTCACCCCGCTGAACGGCAACGAGCAGTTCAAGAAGGACGACGACGGTCTCAATGTGCGGACACGCATTGAGACGATCTACTCGAAGCGGGGCTTCGCCTCGATCGACCCGAACGACCTGCGCGGCCGGATGCGCTGGTGGGGTCTGTACACCCAGCGCAAGCCCGGGATCGACGGCGGCAAGACGGCGATCCTGGAGCCGGAGGAGCTGGACGACGAGTACTTCATGCTGCGCGTGCGGATCGACGGCGGGGCGCTGACCACGCGGCAGCTGAGGGTCATCGGCGAGATCTCCCAGGAGTTCGCGCGCGGCACCGCGGACATCACCGACCGGCAGAACGTGCAGTACCACTGGATCCGGATCGAGGACGTGCCCGAGATCTGGAACCGGCTGGAGGGCGTGGGGCTGTCCACCGTCACCGCCTGCGGCGACACCCCGCGGGTGATGATCGGCTCCCCGGTGGCGGGCATCGCCGCCGACGAGATCATCGACGCCACCCCGGCCCTGGAGGAGATGAAGCGCCGGGTGCTCAACAACCCGGCGTACTCGAACCTGCCGCGGAAGTTCAAGACGGCCATCTCGGGTTCGCCCCTGCTGGACGTCGTGCACGAGATCAACGACGTCGCGTTCGTCGGCGTGGAGCACCCCGAGCACGGCCCCGGTTTCGACGTGTGGGTCGGTGGCGGCCTGTCCACCAACCCCAAGCTCGGCGTGCGGCTGGGCGCCTGGGTGCCCCTCGAGGACGTCCCGGACGTCTACGAGGGTGTCATCTCCATCTTCCGCGACTACGGCTACCGCCGGCTGCGCAACCGCGCCCGGCTGAAGTTCCTGGTCGCCGACTGGGGTGCGGAGAAGTTCCGCCAGGTGCTGGAGGACGAGTACCTCGGCGGGCGGAAGCTGACCGACGGTCCGGCTCCCGCGCAGCCGTCGCAGCAGTGGCGCGACCACATCGGGGTGCACCGGCAGCAGGACGGCCGCTTCTACGTCGGCTTCGCGCCCCGCGTGGGACGCGTCGACGGTGCGACGCTGACCAAGGTCGCCGACCTCGCCGAGGCCCACGGCTCGGGCCGGGTGCGCACCACCGTCGAGCAGAAGATGATCGTCCTGGACGTCGAGGAGGACCAGGTCGACTCGCTCGTGGAGGCCCTGGAGGCGCTCGACCTGACCGCGCGGCCGTCCACCTTCCGGCGCGGCACCATGGCCTGCACCGGCATCGAGTTCTGCAAGCTCGCCATCGTCGAGACCAAGCAGCGCGGCTCGCAGCTCATCGACGAACTGGAGCGCCGCCTGCCGGAGTTCGACGAGCCGCTCACCATCAACCTCAACGGCTGCCCCAACGCCTGCGCCCGCATCCAGGTCGCGGACATCGGTCTCAAGGGGCAACTGGTCCTGAACGACCGGGGCGAGCAGGTCGAGGGCTACCAGGTGCACCTGGGCGGGGCGCTGGGCCTGGAGGCCGGGTTCGGCCGCAAGGTGCGCGGCCTGAAGGTCACCTCCGACGAGCTGCCCGACTACATCGAGCGTGTGCTGAAGCGGTTCCAGGCCGAGCGCGCCGACGGCGAGCGGTTCGCGGCCTGGGTGTCCCGGGCCGACGAGGAGGCCCTGTCGTGAGCGAGCGGATGGCGCCGTTCTACTGCCCCTACTGCGGGGACGAGGACCTGCGGCCGAGCGAGGAGGGGCACGGCGCGTGGGAGTGCGCGGCGTGCAGCCGGGCCTTCCGGCTGAAGTTCCTCGGGCTGCTGTCCCAGGGATCGAGGACATCCGACTCCGGAGGGGAACGCATATGACGACCACTCAGGAAGAGCGCGGCACGGAGGAGTTGAAGGCGCTCGCCGAGCAGGCGGGGCGCGACCTGGAGGACGCCTCCGCGCTGGAGATCCTCACCTGGGCGGCCCGGACGTTCGGCAAGCGCTTCTGCGTGACGTCCTCGATGGAGGACGCCGTGGTCGCCCACCTCGCCTCCCGCGCGATGCCCGGCGTCGACGTCGTCTTCCTCGACACCGGCTACCACTTCGAGGAGACCATCGGCACCCGCGACGCGGTCGACGCCGTGATGGACGTCAACGTCATCACGCTGACCCCGCGGCAGACGGTCGCCGAGCAGGACGCCGAGTACGGCCCGAAGCTGCACGACCGGAACCCCGACCTGTGCTGCGCGCTGCGCAAGGTGCGGCCGCTGGAGCAGGGCCTGAAGGAGTACCAGGCCTGGGCAACGGGTCTGCGCCGCGACGAGTCCCCGACCCGGGCGAACACCCCCGTGGTCGGCTGGGACGACAAGCGGCAGAAGGTCAAGATCTCCCCCATCGCCCGCTGGACGCAGGACGACGTGGACGCCTACGTCGCCGAGCACGGCGTCCTGACGAACCCGCTGCTGACGGATGGCTACGCCTCCGTCGGCTGCGCCCCCTGCACCCGCCGGGTCCTGGCGGGCGAGGACGCGCGCGCCGGCCGCTGGGCGGGCCGCGCCAAGACCGAGTGCGGGCTGCACGGATGACGGCGCCTCAGACGATCCAGACAATACAGACGATCCAGGAGACACACGTGACGACCGGAGCCACCGTCTGGCTCACGGGTCTGCCGAGTGCGGGCAAGACCACCATCGCCCACGAACTGGCCGGCCGGCTGCGCGAGCAGGGCCACCGGGTCGAGGTGCTCGACGGCGACGAGATCCGCGAGTTCCTCTCGGCGGGACTCGGCTTCACCCGCGAGGACCGGCACACCAACGTGCAGCGCATCGGCTTCGTCGCCGAACTGCTCGCCCGCAACGGCGTGCTGGCCCTGGTCCCGGTGATCGCCCCGTACCAGGACAGCCGCGAGGCCGTCCGCAAGCGCCACCAGGCGAACGGGACGGCGTACGTCGAGGTGCACGTGGCCACGCCGGTCGACGTGTGCAGCGAGCGGGACGTGAAGGGGCTGTACGCCAAGCAGGCCGCCGGCGAGCTCACCGGACTCACCGGCGTCGACGACCCGTACGAGGAGCCCGCCTCGCCCGATCTGCGGATCGAGTCGCAGCACCAGACCGTGCAGGAATCCGCGGCGTCGGTGTACGCCCTGCTGACCGAAAGGGGACTCCAGTGAGCGGCGCACGCGCGGCCGCTCGGCCGCAGACGACCACGAAAGCCGCGCCTCTGCGCCGCGCGGGCGGAGAAGCGAACGAAAGGGGCACAGCATGACGACCGTCGCCACCGTGTCCGGGCAGACCGGCAGCCCGTACGCGCTGTCGCACCTGGACGCCCTCGAGTCCGAGGCGGTGCACATCTTCCGCGAGGTGGCGGGTGAGTTCGAGCGGCCGGTGATCCTGTTCTCCGGCGGCAAGGACTCCATCGTCATGCTGCACCTGGCGCTGAAGGCGTTCCGCCCGGCGGCGGTGCCCTTCTCCCTGCTGCACGTGGACACCGGGCACAACTTCCCCGAGGTCCTCGACTACCGCGACCGCACGGTCGCCCGGCACGGGCTGCGGCTGCACGTCGCGTCCGTGCAGGACTACATCGACCGCGGGGTGCTCAAGGAGCGCCCGGACGGCACCCGCAACCCGCTGCAGACCCTGCCGCTGACCGAGAAGATCCAGGCCGAGCGGTTCGACGCCGTCTTCGGCGGCGGGCGGCGCGACGAGGAGAAGGCCCGGGCCAAGGAGCGGGTGTTCTCGCTGCGCGACGAGTTCTCCCAGTGGGACCCGCGCCGCCAGCGCCCGGAGCTGTGGAACCTGTACAACGGCCGGCACGCCCCGGGCGAGCACGTGCGCGTCTTCCCGCTGTCCAACTGGACCGAGCTGGACGTGTGGCAGTACATCGCCCGCGAGGGCATCGAGCTGCCGGAGATCTACTACGCGCACGAGCGCGAGGTGTTCCGGCGCAGCGGCATGTGGCTGACCGCCGGCGAGTGGGGCGGGCCGAAGGACGGCGAGAGCGTCGAGAAGCGGCTCGTGCGCTACCGGACCGTCGGTGACATGTCCTGCACCGGCGCGGTGGACTCCGACGCCGACACGATCGAGAAGGTGATCGTGGAGATCGCCGCCTCCCGCCTCACCGAGCGCGGCGCCACCCGCGCCGACGACAAGATGTCCGAGGCCGCGATGGAAGACCGCAAGCGCGAGGGGTACTTCTAGAGATGAGCACGATCACCACCGAGGAACTCGCGGACACCACCCTGCTGCGCTTCGCCACCGCGGGTTCCGTCGACGACGGCAAGTCCACGCTGGTGGGCCGGCTGCTGCACGACTCCAAGTCGGTCCTCACCGATCAGCTGGAGGCCGTGGAGCGCGCCTCCGCGAGCCGCGGCCAGGACGTGCCCGACCTCGCGCTGCTGACCGACGGACTGCGCGCCGAGCGCGAGCAGGGCATCACCATCGACGTGGCCTACCGCTACTTCGCCACGCCCCGGCGGCGGTTCATCCTGGCCGACACCCCCGGCCACGTGCAGTACACGCGGAACATGGTCACCGGCGCCTCCACGGCCGAGCTGACCGTCGTCCTCGTCGACGCCCGCAACGGCGTCGTGGAGCAGACCCGCCGGCACGCCGCCATCGCCGCCCTGCTGCGCGTGCCGCACGTGGTCCTCGCGGTCAACAAGATGGACCTCGTCGGCTACGAGGAGAAGGTGTTCGCGGCCATCGCCGAGGAGTTCACGGCGTACGCCACCGAGCTCGGCGTGCCGGAGGTCACCGCCATCCCGATCTCGGCCCTGGTCGGCGACAACGTCGTGGACCCGTCCTCGCACATGGACTGGTACGGCGGGCCGACCGTGCTGGAGCACCTGGAGACGGTGCCGGTCAGCCACGACCTGAGCCACTGCCACGCCCGGCTGCCCGTGCAGTACGTGATCCGGCCGCAGAGCGCGGACCACCCCGACTACCGGGGCTACGCCGGCCAGATCGCGGCCGGTTCGTTCCGCGTGGGCGAGTCCGTGACCGTGCTGCCGTCGGGCCGTGCCTCGAAGATCTCCGGCATCGACCTGCTGGGCGAGCCGGTCGACGTCGCCTGGACGACGCAGTCGGTGACCCTCCGGCTGGAGGACGACATCGACATCTCGCGCGGCGACCTGATCGTGCCGAGCAAGGACGCGCCCGCGACCACGCAGGACATCGAGGCGACCGTCTGCCACGTCGCGGACGCGCCGCTGACCGTCGGCCACCGGGTGCTGCTCAAGCACGGCACGCGCACGGTCAAGGCGATCGTCAAGGACATCCCGTCGCGGCTGACGCTGGCCGACCTGTCGCTGCACCCGCACCCGGGGCAGCTCGTCGCCAACGACATCGGCCGGGTGAAGGTGCGCACCGCCGAACCGCTGCCGGTAGACTCCTACGCCGACTCGCGCCGCACCGGCTCGTTCATCCTCATCGACCCGAACGACGGCACCACCCTCACCGCCGGCATGGTCGGGGAGTCCTTCGCCGCCCCCGAGCCCGTCAAGGACGAGGCCGAGGACGACGGGTGGGACTTCTGACATGAGCGCTCCCGACTTCTACTCCATGTTCGCCAAGGAGGGCGGCCGCATCGGCAGCGGCGTACTCGGCAGCGGGCAGGGCGGAGTGGCGCGATGTGCGCGCTGACGCACGCGCACCGCTCGCGCGCCCTCGCCCCCCACCGCCGAAAACCCGCCGACCTCCCGGCCGCGACCTGACAGACCGTGACCGCCGGGCCCTACGAGAGGACCACCTCCCGTGCCTGCATCATCCGCCCTGCGCCGCGGCCTCGCGGTCCTGGCCGCGCTGCCCCTGCTCACCCTGGCCGCCTGCGGCTACGGCTCGCAGGCCAAGGACGACGGTGCCGCCCAGGTCGCCGCCGGGGCGCAGCTGATCGACGGTCTCGACAGCGTCAAGATCGGCTACTTCGGCAACCTCACCCACGGCACCGCCCTGGTCGGGATGCAGAAGGGGTTCTTCCAGAAGGAACTGGGCGCCACCCGGGCCGAGCCGGCCGTCTTCAACGCCGGGCCCTCCGAGATCGAGGCGCTCAACTCCGGGTCCATCGACATCGGCTGGATCGGCCCCTCCCCCGCCATCAACGGTTACACCAAGTCGGCCGGCAAGAACCTGCGCATCATCGGCGGTTCCGCCTCCGGCGGGGTGAAGCTCGTGGTGAACCCGGACGAGGTCAAGAGCCTGAAGGACGTCGAGGGCAAGCGGATCGCCACCCCGCAGCTGGGCAACACACAGGACGTGGCGTTCCTCAACTGGGTCGCCGAGCAGGGCTGGAAGGTCGACCCGCAGAGCGGCACAGGGGACGTCACGGTCGTCCGCAGCGACAACAAGGTCACCCCGGACGCCTTCCGGTCCGGGTCGGTGGACGGCGCGTGGGTGCCCGAGCCGACGGCGTCGAAGCTCGTCGCCGAGGGCGGCCGGGTGCTGCTGGACGAGTCGAGCCTGTGGCCGGGCGGGAAGTTCGTGATCACGAACATCATCGTGCGGCAGGACTTCCTGGAGAAGCACCCGAAGGTGGTCGAGGCCGTGCTCCGGGGCTCGGTGGCGACCAACAAGTGGATCAACGCCCATCCGGACGCGGCGAAGAAGGCGGCGAACGAGCGGCTCGCCCGGGACTCCGGAAAGGCCCTGCCCGCCGATGTGCTGGACCCGGCGTGGAAGTCCATCCGGTTCACCGACGACCCGCTGGCCTCCACCCTCGGCACCGAGGCGGAACACGCCGTCAAGGCGGGCCTGTTGGAGAAGCCGGACCTGAAGGGCATCTACGACCTCGCGCCGCTGAACGAGGTCCTTCGGGCCGAGGGCGCGCCCACGGTCGACGACGCCGGTCTCGGCGCGAGCTGACCCGTATCCCGCAACGTATCCAGGAGGTGACGACCATGGCCACGACTCTCGCCAAGGCCGCCGAAGGCACCGAGGCGGCCACCCACGCCGCACGGATCGAGCACGTCTCGAAGTCCTTC
This sequence comes from Streptomyces sp. NPDC017943, assembly GCF_044328425.1. Classification (NCBI taxonomy): domain Bacteria; kingdom Bacillati; phylum Actinomycetota; class Actinomycetes; order Kitasatosporales; family Streptomycetaceae; genus Streptomyces; species Streptomyces sp. NPDC017943. The sequence goes on from NZ_JBIRHH010000005.1 coordinate 368,664, forward strand.
GCCGGCCCCGCCGGACAGCAGCTCGTCCTCGACGACATCACCCTCGACGTCGCGCCCGGGGAGTTCGTCACCCTCCTGGGTGCCTCCGGCTGCGGCAAGTCCACGCTGCTCAACCTGGTGGCGGGCCTGGACCGGCCCACCGCCGGCGAGATCGTCACGGACGGCCGCCCGGCGCTGATGTTCCAGGAGCACGCGCTGTTCCCGTGGCTGACCGCGGGCAAGAACATCGAACTCGCCCTGAAGCTGCGGGGCGTGGCGAAGGCCGAGCGCCGGGAGCGGGCCGAGGAACTGCTTCAGCTCGTCCGGCTGAAGGGCGCGTACGGCAAGCGTGTCCACGAGCTGTCCGGCGGGATGCGGCAGCGGGTCGCGCTGGCCCGGGCGCTCGCCCAGGAGAGCAGGCTGCTGCTGATGGACGAGCCGTTCGCGGCGCTGGACGCCATCACGCGGGACGTGCTGCACGACGAGCTGACCCGCATCTGGCGCGAGACGCAGCTGTCGGTACTGTTCGTCACGCACAACGTGCGCGAGGCGGTCCGGCTCGCGCAGCGCGTGGTGCTGCTGTCCTCCCGCCCTGGGCGGATCGCCCGCGAGTGGACGGTGGGCATCCCGCATCCGCGCCGCATCGAGGACACCGCCGTCGCGGAACTGTCCGTCGAGATCACCGAAGAACTGCGTGGGGAGATCCGCCGCCATGGCCAGCACTGATCAGACGACCGTCACCAAGGACGGCAGCGATCTCGCCGGACTGGAGGCGGGCCTGGACGCACTGGAGACGGTGCAGACCGGCCGCAGGCCGTTCCGGCAGACCCTGACCGAGAAGATCCTGCCGCCGGTGCTCGCCGTGGCGCTGGTGCTGGCGGTCTGGCAGGCCCTGGTCTCGTTCAAGATCGTCGACGATCCGACCAAGCTGCCCGCGCCGTCCGCGGTGTGGGACGTGGTGCACACCGCGTGGCTCGAGGGCGAACTGCTCGGCTACATCTGGACCAGCGTCTCGCGCGGCCTGCTCGGCTTCTGCCTGGCCCTGGTGATCGGCACACCGCTGGGCCTGCTCGTCGCCCGGGTGAAGTTCGTCCGCGCGGCCATCGGGCCGATCCTGTCCGGCCTGCAGTCCCTGCCCTCGGTCGCCTGGGTCCCGCCGGCGGTGATCTGGCTGGGGCTGAACAACTCGATGATGTACGCGGTGATCCTGCTCGGCGCGGTCCCGTCGATCGCCAACGGCCTGGTGTCGGGCGTGGACCAGGTGCCGCCGCTGTTCCTGCGCGCGGGCCGCACGCTCGGCGCGACCGGGCTGAAAGGCACCTGGCACATCGTCCTGCCCGCGGCGCTGCCCGGGTACGTGGCGGGCCTGAAGCAGGGCTGGGCATTCTCCTGGCGCTCGCTGATGGCGGCCGAGATCATCGCCTCCTTCCCCGACCTGGGCGTCGGGCTGGGCCAGTTGCTGGAGAACGGCCGCAACGCCAGCGACATGGCCATGGTGTTCGAGGCCATCCTGCTCATCCTGATCGTCGGCATCGCCATCGACCTGCTGATCTTCAGTCCGCTGGAGCGGTGGGTGCTGCGCAGCCGCGGCCTGCTCGTGAAGTGAGTGACATGATCCAGCCGCCCGTTCTCCTCGTCATCGCCCACGGCAGCCGCGACCCGCGGCACGCCGCGACCGTGCACGCCCTCGTGCGCCGGGTGCGCGCGCTGCGTCCCGGCGTGCGGGTGGAGACCGGCTTCCTGGACTTCAACGTGCCGTCCGTGGGGGGCGTGCTGGAGTCCCTGGCGGTCCAGGGCGTCCGGGACGTCGTGGCGCTGCCGCTGCTGCTCACCCGGGCCTTCCACGCCAAGGCGGACATCCCGGCGGTCCTGGCGGACGCCCCCGCGCGGCTGCGCATCCGCCAGGCGGAGGTCCTCGGCCCCTCGCCGCTGCTCCTCTCGGCCCTGGAGCGGCGGCTGTACGAGGCGGGTCTGACACCCGCCGACAAGTCCTCGACCGGGGTCGTACTGGCCTCGGCGGGGTCCTCCGACCCGGAGGCGAACGCGGTGATCGCAGCAATCGCGCGGGAGTGGCGGCACACCGGCTGGTGCGCCGTGCGGCCCGCGTTCGCCTCCGCCTCCCTTCCGCGCACGCAGGACGCGGTGCGCGAACTCCGCGCCCTCGGCTGCGCCCGGGTGGCCGTCGCCCCGTACGTCCTGGCCCCCGGCTTCCTGCCCGACCGGATCGCCCGGGGCGCGGCGGACGCGGACGTCCTCGCGGACGTCCTGGGTCCCGCGCCCGAGGTGGCGCGGGTGGTGCTGGAGCGCTACGAGGCGGCGCGCGTTCCGGCGCTGCGGGCCGCGAGCGCCTGAGCGCCCGCGGCGAGCGGCGTCACGGCGAGCGGCGTCACGGCTCGCGGCGTCACGTCTGGCAGCGTCACGTCTGGCAGCGTCACGGCGCGGGCTCGGGCTGGAGGGCGAAGGAGTACGGGGCCCAGGGCCCGGTGACCTCCACGCGCAGTCCCGGGATGCCGCGCGCGACGGCGAGGACGCCCGTGCGGAAGGCGTCGACGCGGTCCCTGGGGACCAGGTAGGCGTCGTTGCCCAGGGCGGTGCCCGAGCCCGCCGGGCCGGTGCGTTCGGGGGTGTGGGCGACACGGTCGACGGACAGGGCGCCGGCGGTCCGGGTGAGCCGGGCGGCGCCCTCGGCGACCACGCGCCAGGTTTCCTCCGTCCGGCGCTGCCTGCGGCGACGGATGGCCTGGTAGGCGCGGCCGACCCCGAGCCCCGGCGCCGGCTCGTGGGTGCTGTCGGGGCCCGTCCCCGGCGGCAGGACTTCCGGGGCGGCGTGGATCCTGACGCCGAGTTCCACGTGCCCGGTGAGGCGGGTCAGCAGGGAGAGGAAGTAGTCGTGGCGGGTGTCGAGGGCCTGGCGGGCGCTGTGCTCGTCGGGGTAGACCGTGGCCAGGCGCAGGGGGAGCACGGCCGCGCCGGAGGCGACCAGGCCCGCGACCACGGTGTGGTGGGAGCGGACGGTGGACTCCAGCCAGTCCAGGTCGTCCAGATGGGCCTCGAGGGGCGCCTCGCCGTAGTCCTCGGGCGGGACCGGGCCGACGGCGAAGGCCAGGGGCGGGGCGGCGGTGGCCGGGTCCACCAGACGGACCGGTTCCCCGGCGACGCCGCGCAGGTGTGCCGCCGCGGCGGCGGCCTCGGGGGTGCGGCGCAGGACCGCGTAGGCGTAGACGAGGTGGGTGTCGGTCATGCTGCGGGCTCCTGTCGCCGGCCGTGCGCTCCCTCTGGCGAGACTCCGTGTCCGTACCGTCCGTCGCCCGTAGGTACGGCCCCCGTGACCGAGCTGTTCACGCGGTCGGCGGCGGGGGCGGCACGGCCCTGCGACAGGACGGCCCTGCGACAGGAGGGAGCGCCGCCCGCCGGGTCACCCGGCGGGCGCGCCGAACGGGGTCGCCTGGTGGAAGTAGAGCCGCCACACGCCGTCCGTCCGCCGCCACAGTGAACTGCGGTGCGCGCGGCGGCCGTCGAGCTCCGTGTCGTAGACGAGGTGGACGACGTCCGGGGCGAGCCGCACCCCGCGCATGCCGGTCGTGACGGCGGGCCGGTCGCCGGCGTCGGCGGTCCCGGTCAGCAGGGCGACGATCCCGGCCCGGTCCCAGTGCCGTCCGGAGGCGCCGAACTCCTGGAAGTCCGGGTGCAGCAGCGCCTCCACCGTGCCCGGTGAGCGGCCGGTGCGCGGGTCGAGCAGGGCCAGTTCGCCCTCGACGGCCGCCCGGACGTCGCGGCCGTCCTCAGTCATCCGTCAGCTCCACGAGTTTGAGGACGGTGTTCCAGTTGCGGGTCGTGGCGATCAGGCCGCGGGTGATGCGCGGCTTGGCCAGTTGTTCGGCCAGCTTGGAGCGGCCGAGGCCGTCCGGGGCGTAGAGGTACAGGGCGCGGTCGCCGATCCGGAACTCCTCCGGCAGGTGCGCGCTCCGGTCGATCCCGGCGAAGCGGTCGGGGGTGACGGGTGCGGAGAAGTAGGTGACGTGGAGCTGTTTCGGCTCCAGGCCGGCGGCCGGGAAGGGGCAGCTCTCCGCGATCGCCTTCAGGTAGGCGTGGTGGCGCACGATCACGTCGACGCCGAAACCGAAGTGCTGCTCGATCGCCGCCGTGATCCCAGCCGCCAGCGACTCCTCGTCCCCCTGCCCGGAGGAGAACACGGCCTGGCCGCTCTGGAGGTGGGTGCGTACGTCGCCGTGCCCGAGATCCGTCAGGAGCGCGCGCAGTTCGGCCATCGGGACCTTCCGGCTGCCGCCCACGTTGATCCCGCGCAGCAGGGCCGCGTAAGTCGTCGTCATCCGCTCACCCTAAGGGCTGCCGCCAGGTCGGGCCGGCGGGAACGCCCGCGTCCGCCGGGTGGTACCGGCCCGGTCCGCACGGGGGCCCCGAGCCGGCCGTCGTGCCCCGTGGGGGCGGGCACGACGGCCGGGCGGGCAGCTGCCCGGTCCCCGAAATTACTCACGGGTCACCACGCGGCACAACCGTCTGCCCAGGATCCACACACCCCGGCAGCCCGGAATGTCTGCCGATAGGTGTAAGGGACCACAGTCGGTGCGGGTCCTCCCCAGTGGGGAGGGGGCTCGGTCCACGGGGAGGAGACCGGGCGCGCCACTTCACCGGTCAGCACGACGAGATGGACGTCCCCGGCCCCTAGTTTCGACACGGAGGGGGGCGGCAGGGGGCCGCCGCCGAGGCACGAGGGGGCAGACCCGCCATGGGGAACGGAGAAGCACGGGTACGGGGGCTCGCCGCCCGGGCCGGCGGCTGGAGCGCCCGGCACCGATGGGCCGCCGTCGGCATCTGGGTCCTGTTCGTCGTCCTGGCCATGGGGCTCGGTTCGGCGGCCGGCCGGGTCGACGTCAAGGACAGCGACCAGTTGAAGGGCGAGACGCACACCGCCGCGCGGATCGTCGAGGACGCCGGGATCGAGGAACCGGCCGGCGAGACCGTCCTGATCCAGGCCAGAGGCGGTGATCTGAAGGCGACGGACGCCGAGTTCCGCGACGCCGTCACGGCGGTCGTCACGGCCGTGGAGGGCACCGGCCGGGTCACCGACGTGACCTCCCCGTACGAGGCGAAGACGATCTCCAGGGACGGGCGCAGCGCACTCGTCCAGTTCGACATGCGCGGCCCGTCCGACACCGCCGGTGAGCGGGTCGAGCCGGTGCTGAAGGCCGTCGAGGGGGTGCAGGAGGACCACGCGGCGGTGCGGATCGAGGAGATCGGCGGCGCCAGCATGATGAAGACGTTCGACGACGCGTTCGGCGACGACTTCAAGAAGGCCGAGTACTCGGCGGTGCCGGTCGCGCTCGGCATCCTGCTGATCGCGTTCGGGGCGCTGGTCGCCGCGCTGCTGCCGGTGGCGCTCGCCGTCACCGCGATCATGGCGACGATGGGCCTGATGGGCGTCGTCAGCCACGTGATGCCGATGAGCGAGACCGCCAACTCCGTGATGCTGCTGGTCGGCATGGCGGTCGGCGTCGACTACTGCCTGTTCTACCTGCGCCGGGAGCGCGAGGAACGCGAGGCCGGGCGGGACGCGCAGACGGCGCTGCGGATCGCCGCCGCGACCAGCGGCCGGGCGATCGTGGTCTCGGGCGTCACGGTGTGCGTGGCGATGGCGGGCATGCTGTTCACCGGACTCGCCGAGTTCGAGGCGATGGGCCTCGCCTCGCTGATGGTGGTCGCCGTGGCCATGGTCGGGTCCGTGACCGTGCTGCCGGCCCTGCTGTCGCTGCTCGGCGAGCGGGTGGAGAAGGGCCGCCTCCCGTTCCTGCGCCGGCGCAGGCGGGGCGCCCGCGGGGACAGCAGGTTCTGGACGGCCGTGCTGCGGCGCGTCCTGGCCCGTCCGGTGGTCGCCGTGGCGGTGGCGGCCGGTGCGCTGCTGGCCATCGCGGCCCCCGCCCTCGGCATGAAGACGCAACAGCTCACGCTGGACCAGGAGTTCGGCGACTCCCTGCCGATCGTGCAGACGTACAACCGGCTCAACGAGGCCTTCCCGGGCGGTTCGGAACCGGCCGAGGTGGTCGTCAAGGCGCACGACATCAACGCGCCGGAGGTGAAGGCGGCGCTGGCCGGCTTCCGTGACCGGGCGATCAGTTCGGGTGCCTCCCGCGGCCCGGTGGAGATCAAGCTGCACGACGCGCAGAACGTGGCGTTCGTCTACGTCCCGCTGGTGGGCGGCTCCGACCTGGACAAGGCGGGGGTGAGTCTGGACAAGCTGCGCGACGAGGTGCGTCCGGCCACGCTCGGCAAGGTGGAGGGGCTGGAGGCGCCGATCACCGGGCAGGTGGCCGGGTCGAAGGACTTCAACGACCAGCTGGCCGGCGCGGTCGTGCCTGTGTTCGCCTTCGTGGTGGTGTTCGCCTTCGCGCTGATGCTGCTGTCGTTCCGCTCGCTGACGATCGCGCTGACGTCGATCGTGCTGAACCTGCTGTCGGTGGGCGCCGCGTACGGCATCCTCGTGGCGGTCTTCCAGCACGGCTGGGGCGCGTCGCTGGTCGGTGCGGAGGGCGTCGGCGCGATCATCACCTGGCTGCCGCTGTTCCTGTTCGTGATCCTGTTCGGCCTGTCGATGGACTACCACGTGTTCGTGGTGTCCCGGATCCGTGAGGCGCGGCTGCGCGGGCTGACGACGAAGGACGCGATCCGGCACGGTGTGGTCACCACGGCCGGGGTCGTCACGAGTGCCGCGGTCATCATGGTCGCCGTGTTCGCCATCTTCGGGACGCTGTCCATGCAGTCCATGAAGCAGATGGGCGTGGGTCTCGCGGCGGCGGTCCTCATCGACGCGACGATCATCCGGGGCGTGCTGCTCCCGGCGGTGATGGCCCTGCTCGGGGAGCGCAACTGGTACCTGCCGAAGTGGCTGCACCGGATGCCCGACCTCACGCACGACGAGGCGCCGCAGGCGGTCGCGCGGGCGGCGGCACGCGACGACGAGGGCGAACCGCTCAGGGTGTGAGGCGGAACCCGGCTGCGCGGCGGGTCCGGCCGGTTCGGAGAACCGGCCGGACCCGCTTCGGCGAACCGGCCGGACCCACTTCGGCGTGATCCGTCAGGCGTGACGTGCGCGCAGTTCGGCCTCGATCAGATCCGCCGCGCGCCGCGTGCCGCCCTCCCGGGCCGTTTCCGCCTGGATCTCCTTCAGGCGCCGGGCGACCTCCGGGTCGCCGACGAGGGCGAGGGCCGCTTCGCGCAACGCCTCGCCGGTCGCCTGCTCGGTCGGCAGGTACCGGGCGACGCCCAGCGCCTGGAGCATCTCGGCGTTGCCGAACTGGTCCACGGCCTGCGGTACGGCGATCATCGGCGTGGCCGTGGCCAGGCCCTCCTGGCTGCCGCCCGCACCGGCGTGCGTGACGAACAGGTCCGCCTGCCTCAGCACGGCCAGTTGCGGCACCCAGGAGTGCACCTCGACGTTCGCGGGGACGTCCCCGAGGACGGCAGGGTCGATGTGCCTGCCGATGGACAGGACCAGGTGCCAGTCCGGCAGGCCGCCGAAGGCCCGCACGCACTCCCGGTAGAAACCGGCCTGCTTGGTGAAGGCGGACCCGAGCGAGACCAGCGCGACCTTCCCGGCCCCGGCCGGCCGCCGCCAGTCGCCCTCGGCGGTGCGGTCGCCCTGGCAGGCGCCGACGAAGGAGTACACGCGCTCGTCGACCCGGTCCGCGTTCGGCTGGAGCGCCTTGGGGATCAGGACGATCGACCGGTCGGGCCGGCCCGCGAACGCGTCGGGGTGCAGCGCGATGCCGTTCTCCTCCAGCCAGGCGCCGAAACGGGCGTAGTAGGCGCGGCCGCGCTCGGTCTTCCTCGGCTCCTCCCACAGGGGCTCGGCGACCTCCTGCTCGTACCCCTCCCAGGCGACCATGGCCGGGGAGAGGGAGATCGCGGGCACGCCCCAGCGGTGGGCGAGCACCCGGCCCGGGTACGAGGCGATGTCGTGCAGGACCAGATCCGGCTCGTCGCCCTCGTACGCCTCGGCCAGCTGCGGGAGGGCCTGGATCGCGTCGTCGAGGAACGGCTCCACGTTGTCCAGCAGGGTGCTCCCCCACGCCTCGGGGTCGTCGTCGGGCGAGGGCAGCGTCGAGGTCCAGGGCTTCACCTCGGCACCGGTTTCGGCGACTTTCCCGGCGAACACCGGCGGGATCGCGTAGGTCACCCGGTGCCCGCGGGCCACGAGTTCGCGGATCACCTCCAGGCTGGGGTTCACGTGGCCGTGGGCGGCGATGGAGAACATGGCGATGTGCGCGCGACGGGTCATACCGGAGACCCTAGGCGAGACGATACGTCTCGTGCAACCTGGTTTCCGCTCACGGGAGCAGCACCTCGTGCAGCCGCAGCCACCGCGCCGGGTCCACCTCGCCCACCAGCACACCCCGGTCCAGACCCGCCGCCCGGAAGGCGGCGTCGACCCGGCGTCGCGGATGGGTCCGGCGCAGCGACGCGTGCAGGGAGCCGCCGACCCCCGAGAAGCCGAGTTCGACCAGCGAGCGCCAGCCGGGCAGGGCGCCGGCGTCGAGCAGCGGGGCCACCCGCCGCTCGATGCGCAGCACCCCGGCGTCCACACGCGGCACCGGCCGGAAACTACGCCGGCCGATCCGGCCGAGCAGCCGCCAGGAGTGGCGGGGCCAGCTGCGGACCGTCAGCAGCGTCCAGCTGCCGTAGTCACCGGTGCGCCGGCGGGCGTACTCGAGCTGGGTGAGGAGCGTGGCGTCGGTCAGGGCGGGGGCGCGCAGGCACCAGTCGACGACCTCGGCGGTCCGGGAGAACGGCACGTTCCCGGCGACCGAGAAGTCCGTACGCGGCGGCCGCACGGCCAGGAAGTCCCCGGCGACGACGTGGACGCCCGGGCTGCCGGAGAACCGGGCGCGCAGCCCCGGCACGAGCCGCGCGTCGATCTCGTACGCGCGCAGCTCGCCGCAGCGACGGGCGAGGGGAGCGGTCAACGCGCCCTTGCCCGCGCCGACTTCGAGCAGGAGCGGGACGGTTCCGGCGCGCGGGACGGCGAGCCGGGCGAAGCGTTCGGCGGCGGCGCGGTCGGCGAGGAAGTTCTGCGAGAGCGCGCGGGAGGACGGGATGAGGGGGCGGCCCATGGGCTGCGGTCCTTGTCTTCCGGAGGGAGAAGGGCGGACGAGGGCCCTGGCCGGAAGAAAGGTGGGAGGGAGAGATCGCGCGGCGCCGGGATCGGCGGCTCAGCGGCGGTCGGTGCTGCTCCCCGGGCCGGTCAGGGCTCCGGGGCGGCGGCGCGTCCTGGTGGCGTGCGCACAGCCCCGGCCGTGACCGGTGAGGTGGATGGCGTTGATACCCACGGACAGCACGCTAGGCCGGGCTCGGTGGGCGGACAACGGGTTTTCGCGGCAGGGGGAGGTGACCACCCGCCGGGAGCCGCCGGGACCGGGCGGCGGGGCGGCGGGGCGGCACCCGCCGCCGGAGGGCTCCCGCCGGGCAGCGGGACGGGGCTCGCCGGGGCCGGGGTCAGCGCTGGTACCGGGCGAGGACCAGGTTGCCGTCCCTCTCCAGCCGTCTGCGCACCTCGCCGAGGCCGATGGCCCCGCTGTAGTACTCCTGGAGTGCCGGTGTCGCCACCTTGTCCTTCCACTCCGGGTAGCCCCGGACCGTCTGCGCGGGAGCCGGGCGCAGGTGCCCGGCGAGGGCAGTGCCGGTGGCCCAGCCGTGCCGGGTGGTGCGCAGCGCCGGGTGCCGCAGGGCCTCGGTGCCGGTCGGCAGCATCCAGTCGCCGAGGGCGAGACGGACCATGTTGTCCGGGCGCAGCAGGAAGTCCAGGAACGCGGCGGCCTCGCGCTTGTGCGGGCAGTCCTCGGCGATGGACAGGGTCTGGGGACTGACGCCCTGGGTGAGTCCGTCGGCGCCGGCCGGGGCGGGCAGCACCCGCCACGCGAAGCCCTTCGGTGCCTGCTGGACGATCTGCTGCCGGTAGGAGAAGCCCAGCGGGACCATGGCGTGGCGGCCGCCGAAGAAGCCGGGCAGGGTGTCCGAGCCGCCGCTGCCCAGGGTGGTCGGCGAGGCGCTGCGGTCGGTGTTCACCTGCTCGTGCACGGTGCGCGGCACGACCTGGTCGGCCTGGTCGAAGCGGACGGTGACCTTGCCGTCGGGCCCGCGGTGGAAGAGCCGGCCGCCCTCCGACAGCGAGAGGTTGAGCGTGGCGGAGACGGGCTCCTTGAGCGGCCAGGCGACGCCGTACTTCCCCGGGCCGCTCAGGCGCGCGGTGATCCGGCGGAACTCGGCCCAGCTCCACGGCCGTTCGGGCGTCGGGATGCGCACCCCCGCCCGCTCCAGCCACGCCGAGTTCGCGATCAGCACGCGCGGTTCCTGGAGGAACGGCACGCCGTAGACGCCGTCCCCGAACGTGGTGGTCGCCCAGCTGCGCCGCGGGATGTCCTCGGTGAGCCGGGCGGGCAGCAGACCGGTGAGGTCGGCCAGGTGGCCGCCGTAGGCGAAGTCCGCGAGGTCGTCGGAGGCGTCGTGGATGATGTCGGGCGCCTCGCCGCCCTCGAAGGCGGTGAGGAGCTGGTCGTGGGCGGCCAGCGGCCCGAGGTCGGCGACGCCCTCCGCGCCGATGAAGTGGGTGAGCACGACCGGCAGCGTCTGCTTCTCCGGTGTCTTGAGCAGCACCAGCGCGAAGAAGAACTCGTTCCACGCGGTGATGAAGGCGAACAGCCCGGTCGCCACGATGCCCGGCGCGAGCAGGGGCGCGGTGACCGAGACCAGGGTCCGCATTCGGCCCGCCCCGTCGACGGCGGCGGCCTCCTCCAGCTCGGGCGGCACGGCCCGGACGTACCCGGTGAGCATCCACAGCGCGAAGGGCAGGGCCCACACCACGTACACCAGCACCAGCCCCGCCGCGGAGTCGATCAGCCGGAGGTTCTTCAGCACCAGGAACAGCGGGATGATCAGCAGCACGAACGGGAAGGCCTGGCTGACCACCACCCAGCCCGTCACCGCCCGGGCGAGCCGGGTGCGGCGCCGGGCGAGCACGTAGGCCATGGGCGTGGCGATCACGACGGCGACGACCGCCGCCGATGCCGCGGCCAGCAGGGAGTTGAGGGCGGCGTGCAGCAGCGGCTGCTCGTCGAAGGCCTGGCGGAAGTTGTCCAGGGTGGGGTCGCGCGGGATCCAGGTGGGGTGCAGGCTGCCCAGCTCGCGCGGCGGCTTGAACGCGGTGGAGACGAGCCACAGGAACGGGAAGGCCAGGAAGACGAGGTAGGCGAGCAGCGCGGTGTACTGGCCGGCGCGGGCCGGGGTGCTGGTCCTCACGTGCCGTCCCCCGCCCTCAGGCGCCCGGCCAGGAACACCGCCAGCGCGATCGAGACGAGGGCCACCATCACGCAGCCCATCGCCGCCGCGTAGCCGAACTGCCCGTAGCGGAAGGCCTCCTCGTAGGCGAACAGCATCGGCAGGCGGGTCCGCCCGCCCGGGCCGCCGCTGGTGAGGACGTAGACCAGCGCGAAGGAGTTGAAGTTCCAGATGAGGTTGAGGGCCGTGACGGCCAGGGCGACGGGTCTCAGGGCGGGCCAGGTGACCGTGCGGAAGCGGCGCCAGGCGCCCGCGCCGTCGACCGCCGCGGCCTCGTGGAGTTCGCGCGGGGTGTTCTGCAGTCCCGCGAGCAGGGCGACCGTCGTCTGCGGCATGCCCGCCCAGACGCCCACGAGGATCACCGCGGGCAGGGCGGTGGCCAGGCCGCTGAGCCAGTCCCGTCCGCCGCCCAGCCCGACGTCGCGCAGGGTCTCGTTCAGCACTCCCGCGTCGGGGTGGTAGACCAGCCGCCACATGACGCCGACGACCACCTCGGGCATGGCCCAGGGGACGATCGCCAGGGCGCGGGCCAGCCAGCGGAGCCTGAGGTCCTGGTCGAGCAGCAGGGCGAGCCCCAGGGCGAGCAGGAACTGCGGCACGGTCACCCCGACCGCCCAGACCAGCCCGATCCGGAACGACTCCCAGAACAAGGTGTCGTGCAGCAGGTCGCGGAAGTTGAGGGCGCCGATCCACTGCGTGGCGCGGGTGCGGCCCGACTGGGCGTCGGTGAAGGCCAGCAGCACGCCGTACAGCAGGGGGCCGACGCTCAGGACGAGGATGGGGATCAGGGCGGGCAGCACCAGGAACCAGGCACCGTGGTCGACGGCCCGCCGGGACGGCGCCCGGCCGGGCCCGGGGCCCGCCTGCCGGCCCGGGGGCCGCGCCTCGGTCACGGACGTCACGGAATCAGCCCCTCTGTGCGGCTCGGCCGGCCCGCTCATGGTCGTGAAGGCCGTCCACCTCGTCAAGGGAGCGCACATGCCCTGTGACCTGTACCGATGCGACACTGTCGACGGCGGTGGCCGGAAAGGGCGGCCCCGGCACGGACGACGGAGGCGGACGATGGACGAGGCACGAGCGCGGGACGTACTGGCCGGGGCCGGGGTGCTGCCCGGCACGGCACGCGAGGCGCGGCTGCTGGCCCTGGGCGAGAACGCGGTGTTCGCCGCGGGTGACCTGGTCGTCAAGGTCGGCCGGGACACCGAGCTGCTGGACCGGGCCCGCCACGAGCTGGAGGTCGCGGCATGGCTGGCCGGGGCCGGTGTGCCGGCGGTGCGGGCGGCCGAGCCGGAGGCGCTGCTCGTCGACGGGCACCCGGTGACGGTCTGGCACCGGCTGCCGGACGCCGTACGGCCCGCCGAGCCGCGGGATCTGGCCGAACTGCTGCGGATCGTGCACGCCACGCCTCTTCCTCCTTTCACGCTGCCGGCCCGGGACCTGCTGGGCGGGGTGGAGCGGTGGCTGCGGCTCGCCGGGGACGCGGTCGACCCGGCGGACGCGGCCTACCTGCGGGCCCGGCGGGACGGGTTCGCCGCGCAGGCCGCCGCCCTGACACCGCAGCTGCCCCCCGGGCCGATCCACGGGGACGCCCTGCCGCGCAACGTCCACGTCGGGCCGGACGGCCCGGTCCTGGTGGACCTGGAGACGGTCTCCGCCGACCTGCGCGAGCACGACCTGGTGGTGATGGCGCTGTCCCACGACCGGTACGGGCTGCCGGACGCGGACTACGCGTCGTTCACCCGCGCCTACGGCTGGGACGTGCGCGAATGGGAGGGCTGTTCGGTGCTGCGCGGGGCGCGGGAGACGGCCAGTTGCGCATGGGTCGCGCAGCACGCGCCCGGCAACCCGAAGGCACGCGCCGAGTTCGAGCGGCGCGTGACGTCGCTGCGCGAGGGGGACGAGACCGTGCGGTGGTATCCGTTCTGAACGAGCCGCCCGGCCGCTCAGACCGGTTCGCCGGCCAACTCCCGCAGGGGCCACGCCCCGTCGACGCGGGCCGCCGGGTCGCCCTTGGCGCGCAGGAAGTCCTGGAAGTCCGCCGCCCACTGCGCGTGCCACTCGATCTGGCGGTGGTGCAGGTCCGCCGGGCCGAGCATCGCGATCTTGGGGTGGCGGTCGGCTATCGCGCCCGCCAGACGGGCCGCGGCCAGGGCGTCCGCCAGGGCGTCGTGCGCCGCGTCCAGGACGACGCCGTACTCCGCGCAGACCGCTTCGAGGTTGCGCTTGCCGCGGCGGTAGCGGTCGACCCGGCGGTCGATGGTGTACGGGTCGATGACCGGGGCCGGGTCGGCGCCGCCCAGCCGCTCGCGCAGGGACGGCAGGCCGTGGCGTCTCAACTCGGCGGAGAGCAGGGTGAGATCGAAGGTCGCGTTGTAGGCGACGACCGGCACGCCCGCCTTCCAGTAGGAGGTGAGGACGTCCGCGAGGGCGTCCGCCACCCGGTCGGCCGGTCTGCCCTCGGCGGCCGCCCGCTCGCTGCTGATGCCGTGCACCGCCACCGCGTCCTCGGGGATCGGCACCCCCGGGTCGGCGAGCCACTCGCGGCGGCCCCCCGGCTCCCCGCCCCGGACCTCGATCACGGCCCCCGTGACGATGCGCGCCTCGCGCGGATCCGTGCCCGTCGTCTCCAGGTCGAAGCCGATCAGCAGCTCCCGGTGCCAGCCCATGGACGGGCCCCCCTTCTTGTGGTGCGTTCCCCCAGTGGTCCCCACCTTCCCACGCACCACTGACAATCGAAGGACCGCGCTCCGCTTCCGCGGGGCCCCACGGGCGGCCGCCTGACGCCCGGGGGGTTCACGACACGGGTCGCGAATCCGCCCACATCACCTCGAACTCCTCGCGATAGGTGGGGAAGAGTCCGCTTTCGTCGCTCTCACCCGGCTTGACCACCCTGCCGCTGTTGCGCAGCACGAACACGGGCGCCTCCATGCCCCGGGTGCGGCGCAGGTAGTTCTGCACGACCGCGATGCCGTCCGCCCCGTCGCCGTCGACGAGGTAGGCGGTGAAGCGGGGCGTCTCGTCGAAGACCTGGATCTCGAAGGCCCCCGGGTCGCGCAGCCGCGCGCGCACCCGGCGCATGTGCAGGATGTTCATCTCCACGGCCCGGCCGAGCTCGCCGCGCTTGATGCCGAGCTCCCGCTCGCGCCGCTTGACCGCGCTGGAGGCCGGGTTGAGGAACAGCAGCCGGACGCGGCAGCCGGACTCGGCCAGCCGCACCAGGCGCCGGCCGGAGAAGTTCTGCACGAGCAGGTTGAGGCCGATGCCGATGGCGTCGAGGCGGCGGGCGCCGCCGAAGATGTCCTCGGCCGGGAACTGCCGCATCAGCCGCACCCGGTCCGAGTGGACGGCCACGACGTCGGCGTAGCGGTCGCCGACCAGGTCCTCGACGGCGTCGACGGGCAGCCGCCGGGCGGAGGGCACGTCACCGCCCGCGCCGAGCATCTCCAGCAGGCGGGCCGAGGCGCGCTCGGCCTGGTTCAGCACCGCCTCGGACAGGGCCCGGTTGCGGGAGACGACGTTGCGGGTCACCTCGAGCTCGTCCAGGGCGAGTTCGACGTCGCGCCGGTCGTCGAAGTAGGGCTCGAAGCAGGGCCAGTGCTGCACCATCAGCTCGCGCAGCTGGGGCAGGGTGAGGAAGGAGAGCACGTTGTCGTCGGCCGGGTCGAGCAGATAGCCCTTGCGGCGGCTGACCTCGCGGACCGCGACCGCCCGCTGCACCCACTCCTGGCCCGCCGGGCCGGCCGCGGCCACCACCCAGTCCTCGCCGTGGACGGGCTCGTAGACGGGACGCAGCACGGCGGCGACGACCGCGCGCAGCCGCTGCTCGACGAGGTTCAGCCAGATGTAGGCCCGGCCGGCCCGCTGGGCCCGGGTGCGGACCTCGCGCCAGGCGTCGGCGCCCCAGTCCAGCTCCGGGCCGATCGAGCCCGCCGCGTCCATCGGCCGGGCCAGGGACACGGCACCGGGCGGGACGTCTGCGGAGCTCCCCTCGTGACCCGCGTCACCAGGGGGCAGCTCCAGCCCTCCCGAGCCCACCCGCGCACCGCCTTCCGCTCCCCCGAGCTCTGCCGAGGGGCCCGGCGTCGCACGTCCCGGAGCCCCACCCAACGATCAAGGAAGGGTACTCCGGGAGCGGTCGGCGGTGCAGCCGGATGGGCGGCATCTTTCTCAACTGCGCGGCTGCCAGTGCCCGTTCTGCCAGTCGAGCTCGGCCGGGGTGAGCGGGTTCATCGCGGTGACGTCGCGCGGGGCGATGGAGAATCCCTGCCAGTGCACCGGCATGGGCTGCTGGTCCTCGTCCCGGGCTATGTGGTGGAAACCGATGTTCGTCCAGACCACCGGGTGGGTGAGGGTCTGCCCGTCGACCCACTTGTCGACGGACTTTCCGGCGCCGGCACCGCAGTTGCCGGGGTTGTGGCTGGCGAACAGTTCGCACTTGTTGTACTGGGTGACGTACACGTCGTGCTTGGTGTAGGCGCGGCCCGGGTATCTGGTGGACGGCCCCGGGACGATCTCGTAGGAGCGCGCGTGTCCGTCCTTGTTCTTGCCGGCCGCGCTGACCACGCGCCACCACCGGTAGTTCTTGCTGTCTCCGGCGAGTTCCTTGGTGACCTTGGTGCGGGTGGTCTTCGTGGTGGGGGCGCGCTGTCCCCGGGTGGGCGCGGTGACCGTGGAGTCGTACTGCTCGACGGTGTTCTTCGTGGAGCCGTCGAGGGCGAAGTCCAGCCGCCAGAACGCGTTGTGGCTGTGGCTGGTGGCCTTGGCCCTCGCGCCCTTGCCGATGGGCCAGCCGCGGCCGTCGCCGGCGTCGTAGTCGTCGTAGGACAGGCTGCCGGTGGCGCCGACGTTCATGGTGATCGTGCCGTCGTCCTGGAAGCGCCACTCGGACATGTACTCGTACCAGCCGACCTGGTTCACCGTGTAGACGAGGAGGTCCTTGCCCGCGGTCTGGAAGACCTTGTTCGCCGTGTCGCCCTGCATGCGGTAGGCGTGGCCGCGGGAGCGGGTGGTGGTGCACAGGCCCTTGACGTTCGGGTCCTCGTTCCAGGAGTCGGGGACCTTGACCGTCTTGATCGTGCCGCCCGGGCACTCGCCGGGGGCCAGGTTCATCAGCCCCTGGGCGAAGTCGAAGCCGGTCAGGTCGTCGTACTCGACCTTGCCGTCGTCGTAGGGGACGTGGATCTGGCCGAGCCGGGCGCTGTTCAGGACTTTGATCGGTTTGGCCTCCCCCTTGGGCTGGTACGTGATGTTCTCCAGGACGAGGCCGGCCTTGCCGTCGTAGCGCCAGCACATCCGCCAGGTGGTGCCGGTGGAGAGCTTCTGCTCGATGCGGTAGGCCGCGCTGCAGTCGGCGGCCGGTGCGGGGGCGGCCTGCGGGCGGGCGGCGGCCGGTCCGGCGCCGGTGGTGACACCGGCCGCCAGGGCGGCCACGGTCAGGCCCGCGGCCACGCGGGTACGGGCCGTGCTGGTGCTGTTCACACGCATGACGAGATGACTCCCTGCCAGGGAAGCGAGGTGGACGGGTGAGCGGAGGGAGCGGCTCAGTGGTCGAGCCGGGCGACCTTGCGGGCGCTCAGGTCGATCACGAGCGACCGGGCGTCGACCCACGGCCCGTTCTTGATCTTCGGGAACAGCCGGACGCAGCGGTGCTCGCCGCAGCGGTCCAGCGCGGCCGGCTGGGCGCCCGGCGCGGCCCGGTAGACGGCGCCGCTGAGCCGGAGCTGGTCGGCCGAGGTCAGCGGCCGTCCGGTGGCGTCCTTGTAGTCGGCCTTGAGATCCGCCCCGAGCGGGTCGGCGATGAGGAGGGCGGCGGCCTCGGCCTTCTCGGCGAGGCTGAGCGGCGGCTGCACTCCGTGCTGGGTGCCGGTCCGCACCACCTTGCCGGTGCCCAGTTCGACGGTCCGGGTGACGAGGGTGTCGTCCCGGTAGTCGTAGAACGTCACGTCGGCGCGCCGCGGCGCCGCCGGGTCGCCCACCTCGTCCGCCTCGGGCTCGGCGAGGTCGACGCCGAGCAGCTGCGGTCCCCGTTCGCCGTCCACGCCCTCACCGCTGCGGAACAGCTGCCGGCTGAGGGCGATCTTCGCGACCCGTTGCGTCTCGTCGTCGGTCAGCGGGTCCCGGCCCGTGCCCTTCTCCCCTTCGGCCGGCGCCTGCTCGACGACCCCCGGCGCCACCGCCCGGCCCGCCCCGTCCGCGCCGGATTCCTGTGGGACGGACCGCCCCGCCCCGGGCCGCGTCTCGTCCGCCCCCGCCGTGCCCGGGAGCGTGATCCCGATCATCACGGCGGTGCCGGCCACCGCGACGGCCGTCCCGGCCACCACCTTGCCCAGATGGCGGTGCACTCTGCTGCGCACGTATGTCCCCCTACTCCCCCAACCGCTCCGGGAGTATGTGATTGCCCCAACGTTTCGGCATACCGCGTATGCACTGGTCACACGGTAAGAGGGAGATAAGTCACAGGAGGTTCCCTCACTTTCGGGGAGACTCGGGACCTAGGCGTCCCCACCGGCGCCGCACACCTGAAAGAGTCGTAAGCATGCAGGTCTGGCCTGGAGAGGCGTATCCACTCGGTGCCACGTACGACGGCGCCGGTACCAATTTCGCGGTCTTCACCGAAGCCGCGGACCGAGTAGAGCTGTGTCTGCTGCACGACGACGGCTCGGAGACGGCGATCGAGCTCCGCGAGAGCGACGCGTTCGTCCGGCACGCGTACGTGCCCGGGATCATGCCGGGACAGCGGTACGGGTTCCGTGTGCACGGACCGTACGCGCCGGAGCACGGACTGCGCTGCAACTCCGCGAAGCTGCTGCTCGACCCGTACGCGCGCGCGATCAGCGGTTCCATCGACTGGGGCGAGGAGGTCTACGGCTACCACTTCGACGATCCCGACCGGCGCAACGATCTGGACTCGGCGCCGCACACCATGACGTCGGTCGTGGTCAACCCCTACTTCGACTGGGGCGACGACCGGCGCCCGCGCACCGAGTACCACCACACGGTGCTCTACGAGGCCCACGTCAAGGGCCTCACCATGCGCCACCCCGGCCTCCCGGAGGAGCTGCGCGGCACCTACGCGGCCCTGGCGCACCCGGCGATCATCGAGCACCTCACCGAGCTCGGGGTCACCGCCCTGGAGCTGATGCCCGTCCACCAGTTCGTGAACGACCACCGCCTGGTCGACATGGGCCTGAACAACTACTGGGGCTACAACACCATCGGCTTCTTCGCCCCGCACAACGCCTACGCGTCCTGGGGCGACCGGGGCCAGCAGGTGCTGGAGTTCAAGTCGGCCGTGAAGGCCCTGCACGAGGCCGGCATCGAGGTGATCCTCGACGTGGTCTACAACCACACCGCCGAGGGCAACCACCTGGGCCCGACCCTGTCCTTCAAGGGCCTGGACAACCCGCGCTACTACCGGCTGACCGACGACCCCCGCTATTACATGGACACCACGGGCACGGGGAACTCCCTGCTCATGCGGTCCCCGCACGTCCTCCAGCTGATCATGGACTCGCTGCGGTACTGGGTCACGGACATGCACGTCGACGGGTTCCGCTTCGACCTGGCGGCGACGCTCGCCCGGCAGTTCCACGAGGTGGACCGGCTGTCGTCGTTCTTCGACCTGGTGCAGCAGGACCCGGTGGTCTCCCAGGTGAAGCTGATCGCCGAGCCGTGGGACGTCGGCGAGGGCGGCTACCAGGTGGGGAACTTCCCGCCGCTGTGGACCGAGTGGAACGGCAAGTACCGGGACACCGTGCGCGACCTGTGGCGGGGCGAGCAGCGCACCCTCGCGGAGTTCGCCTCGCGGCTGACCGGCTCCTCGGACCTGTACCAGGACGACGGCCGCCGTCCGCTGGCCTCGATCAACTTCGTGACCTGCCACGACGGCTTCACCCTGCACGACCTGGTCGCCTACAACGACAAGCACAACGAGGCCAACGGCGAGGACAACCGGGACGGCGAGAGCCACAACCGGTCCTGGAACTGCGGCGCCGAGGGCGAGACCGACGATCCGGACGTGCTGGCGCTGCGGGCGCGGCAGATGCGCAACTTCATCGCGACGCTGATGCTGTCCCAGGGCGTGCCCATGATCAGCCACGGCGACGAGTTCGCCCGCACCCAGGGGGGCAACAACAACGCCTACTGCCAGGACAACGAGCTGTCCTGGGTGCAGTGGCCGGAGGAGGGCGAGGAGGGCGCCGGGGACGGCCGGAGCACCGAGATGCTGGCCTTCACGCGCGCGATGGTGTGGCTGCGCCGCAACCACCCCGTCTTCCGCAGGCGGCGCTTCTTCCACGGGCGGCCCGTGGAGGGCACCCACGACGACCTGTCCGACATCGCCTGGTTCACGCCCGAGGGTGGGGAGATGACGCAGGAGGACTGGGACTCGGCCCAGGTGTCGGCGCTGACCGTGTTCCTCAACGGCAACGCCATCTCGGAACCGGACGCGCGCGGTGAGCGCATCAGCGACGACTCGTTCCTGCTGATGTTCAACGCCTCGCCCGAGCCGCTGGAGTTCGAGATCCCGGTCAATCACGGGCGGCAGTGGGAGGTCGTGATCGACACGGCCCGCCCGCGGGGCGCGCCCGCCGACACCGGCTTGAAGGTGCAGGCCGGGGACCGGCTGACCCTGACCGACCGGAGCATGACGGTGCTGCGCCGGCCCGTCTAGCCCCGCCGCGGCCCACGGGCCGCTCCGCCGCCGCGTCGTCCGGACGAAGCCACTCGTCCGGGCGACGCGCGGCGCACCCGGCGGCGCGGGAGGCACGAACCCCGGCGGTGCGGGTACGTAGGTCTGCATGACACCTGAGCGACCTGACCCGGTGGTGCCCACGGCCACCTACCGGCTGCAGTTGCAGCCCGATTTCCCGTTCGGAGCAGCCGAGGCCGCCGTGCCGTACCTGGCCTCGCTCGGCGTCTCGCACCTGCACCTGTCCCCCGTCCTGGAGGCGGTGCCGGGCTCGACGCACGGCTATGACGTGGTCGACCACGCGCGCGTGCGCGAGGAGCTGGGCGGCGAGGACGGGCTGCGGGCGCTGGCGCGCACCGCCAGGAGCCACGGGCTCGGCCTGGTGGTGGACATCGTCCCCAACCACATGGCCATGTCCCCGCGCCACAACCGCGCCCTGTGGGAGGTGCTGCGCGAGGGCCCGAAGTCCCCCTACGCGCGCTGGTTCGACATCGACTGGGAGGCCCAGGGCGGGCAGCTGCTGGTGCCGGTGCTCGGCGGGCCGCTGGGCGAGGTGCTCGACGAGCTGCGTGTCGACGGGGACGTCCTGCGCTACCACGACCACGTCTTCCCGCTGCGCGAGGGCACCGAGGACCTGGCGCTGCCGCATCTGCTGGACGCGCAGTGGTACCGCCCGGTGTGGTGGCGGCTGGCCCGGACCGAGCTCAACTACCGGCGGTTCTTCAGCATCTCCGAGCTGATCGGCGTCCGGGTGGAGGACCCGGAGGTCTTCGAGGCCACCCACGACAAGATCCTCGAGCTGCTGCACGAGGGCGTGTTCGACGGGCTGCGCATCGACCACCCCGACGGGCTGGCCGACCCCGACGGCTACCTCACCCGGCTGCACGAGGCGACGGGCGGCCGCTGGACGGTCGTGGAGAAGATCCTCGCCGACGGCGAGCGGCTGCCGCCCTCCTGGCCCGTCGCGGGCACCACCGGCTACGACGCCCTGCGGCACATGGACGCGGTGTTCGCCGACCCGGCCGGCTGCGGGGACCTGCTCGGGCAGTACCGGCGCTTCGCGGCCCCGCAGACCGACCGGGGCGGCCAGTGGGAGGCGACCGTGCGGCGGGCCGCGTACAAGGTCCTCACGCACGAGCTCGCGACCGAGACGGACCGGCTGACGCGGACGGCGACCCGGCTGTGCGCCGCGTCGCCGGAACCGGCGCTGCGCGACCGCGCGCCCTGGGCGCTGCGCACCGCGCTGCAGGAGCTGCTGGTGCGCATGGAGGTCTACCGGCCCTACGAGTCCACCGGCGCCGCGTCCGTGGTCACCGAGGAGGCGGCCGCCGAGGCCCGGCACGCCTTCGCCGTGCCCGAGGAGGCCGGGGCGGTGGACGTCGTGCGCGACCTGCTGCTGGGGCGGTACGGCGACGGGCCCGCGCACGTGGAGTTCCGCACCCGGTTCGCGCAGACCTCCTCGGCGCTGCGGGCCAAGTCCGTGGAGGACACGGCGTTCTACCGGTACGTGCCGCTGCTGTCGGCGACCGAGGTGGGCGGCCACCCCGGCCGCCCCGCCCTGACGCCGGAGGAGTTCCACGCGTACTGCGCGCGCGTGCAGCGCGACTGGCCGCTGACCGGGACGGTGACCTCCACGCACGACACCAAGCGCAGCGCCGACGTCCGGGCGGCGCTGAACGTGCTCACCGAGTGCCCCGAGCGCTGGGCCGACGTCCTCACGGAGGTCACCCGCGACGGTGCGGGCGTGCCGGACGCGCAGCTGGCCTGGGCGGCCTGGCAGACGGTGTTCGGCCTGGGGCCCGCGGAGCCGGAGCGGGTGCAGGGCGCGCTGCTGAAGCACGTGCGCGAGGCGGGCCTGTTCACCAGCTGGACCGAGCAGGAGCCGCCGTACGAGGAGGCCGTGGAGCGGTTCGTCGCGGCCGGGCCGTGCGGGGTGCCGGGCGAGCGGGTCGCCGCGTTCCGCGCGTCCCTGGAGGAGCACATCCGGGCCAACGTGCTGGGCACGGCCCTGGTCCACCTGACGATGCCGGGTGTTCCGGACGTCTACCAGGGCACGGAGGCCGAGTCCCGGGCCCTGGTCGACCCCGACAACCGGCGGGCGGTGGACTATCCGCCCCGTGAGCAGGGCGGCACGTCCGCGGACAAGGCGGCGCTCACCCGCGCCGCGCTGGCGGTGCGGGCCCGCCGCCCGGAGGCCTTCGGCGACACGGCGACCTACCAGCCGCTGCCGGCCCAGGGCCCGGCGGCCGGGCACTGCCTGGCGTTCGCACGCTCGGGGCAGGTGGTGACGGCCGTGACCCGGCTGTCGCTGCGGCTGGCGGAGGCGGGCGGCTGGCGGGACACGGCGCTGACGCTGCCCCCGGGCCGCTGGTCGGACGCCCTGCGGCCGGGACGGGAGTTCACCGGTCACGTGCCTGCGGCGGAGCTGTTCACCGACCTGCCCGTGGCCCTGCTGGAGCGGGCGGGCGACTGAGGCCGGGCGGCGTGCCGGGTCACCGTCCGGGTGGCCCGGCACGCCGTCCCCCGGCAGGGTCGGCCGGTGCCTCCGGGCGCCCCCGGGAGCCTCCCCCGACGCGCCCTTGACTTCGCACCATGGCCGTGGGGTACTGCGAAGGCGAACTCGGGCGGATGTGACGGGGGTGAGTGTCCTGCCGGAGCTGCGCTACCCGACGGTGACCGAACTGGTGTCGGCCGCCCGGGCGTTGACCGCCCAGCGCCCGGGCGTGTGCACCCTGCGGCAGGTGGGTGCCTCGCGCGCGGGGCGGCCCCTGCACCTGCTGTCCGTGGGCCGTGCGCCCCGCGCCGTCCTGGTGGTGGCCGGCGCCCACGCCAACGAGCCGACCGGCTCCTGCACCCTCCTCGCGGTCGCCCGCCGGGTGCTGGAGCAGCGGGAGCTGCGCGACGGCATCTCCTGGCACTTCCTGCTGTGCGCGGACCCCGACGGGGCCAGCCTGCACGTCACGCCCGCGCCGCGCAGCCTGCACGACTACCACCTCGGCTTCTTCCGGCCCGCGGGACCCGAGCAGCCGGAGTGGGCCCCGTCCCTGCTGCCGCCGGACCGGCTGCCGCCCGAGACCCGGGCCCTGACCGGCGTCATCGACGAGCTGCGCCCCTACCTCCAGGTGACGCTGCACGGCACGGACCTGGGGGGCAGCTGGGTGCAGCTGACGCGGGACGTGCCGGGGCTGGCCGAGCCGTTCGCCAAGTCCGCGGCGGAGTTGCACATCCCGGTGGAGACCGGCGCCTCGGACGCCGCGGGCTGGCCCGCCTCCGGGCCCGGCGTGCACGTCATGCCCGCCCCCGACATCGGCCCGGCGTACCCGAGCCTGCCGGACGACGCGCGGCTCAGCACCTGGTACCACGCCCACCGCTACGGCGGGCTCACCGCGGTGGTGGAGGTGCCGATGTGGGCCAGCGACCTGGTCGACGACCCGGCTCCGCACCCGTCACCGGCGGCTGCCATCGGCCGGCTGGCCCGGCGCCTGCAGGCCGACGCGCTGGAGGTGACGCGCGTGCTCGACGGCGCGCTGCCCCGGCTCGCCGGGGTCGACGGGCCGCTGCTGCGGGCGGCCCGGTGGGGTCTGGAGCTGGTGCCGGGCCTGGCCTCGGACCTGCTCCACACGCCGCCCCCCGACCTCACCCGGGCCTACGTCGGCAGCGTCGACGCCTTCGTGCGCCGGGTGCCGCTGCGGGCGGCGGCGATGCTGCTGCGGGTGCTGCGCGGCACCGACGAGCGGGCGGCGGCGCAGCTGGAGACGCTGGTGGCCACGTGGAGCGATGCGTTCGCCGAGCGTTTCCGGGCCCGCTGGGTACCGCTGGAGAACCAGGTCGAGCACCAGGCCCGTACGGTCGTCACGGCGGCGCTGCACGCGCGTGAGGAGACGCAGTAGCCGCTCCCGGCTCGCTCCCCGGACCCGCGGCCGGGGTCGCCCGGCGGGCCCGGCGAGCGGCCAGTTCGAACGCCGAGAGCACCACGCGCGCCTGGTACTCGGCCTGCCGGGCGACCGGGACCCAGCGCGCCCGGCAGCCGTCACGGTAGTCGGCGCACCAGGTGTCGATCAGCCGGTCCAGCTCGGGCAGCACGTCTGCCGTGTCGCGTCCGGTGGCCCGTACGAGCTGGTGCAGCAGGCCCGCCGTGCGCAGGGCCAGCCGGCGGCCGGAGATGCGCAGGGCGGCCAGGTGGGCGGAGGTCAGGGGCGGCATGCGGTGCGGCCCGCCGCCGGTGTCGGGGTCCCAGGCGTCGGCGAGGCCGGGGCACACCAGCAGGTAGTCGCCGACCGGGGCGAGCAGCCGGGCCGCGTCCGGCACACCGGCAAGCTGCGGACGGATCCTGGCCAGCAGCAGGCGCAGCAGATGCGTGTCGTGGCGCAGGGTGCGGCTGACCTCCCGCAGCACGGCGTCCCGCGCCGGGGGCGGGGAGCCGTCCGACACGGCCGCCACGCCCCACATGGGGGCCTCGACGACCGCGGTCACGGTGCCGTGGCGGTGCGGGTGGTACCAGGTCGACTCGACCGCGGCCTCCGTGATGGCGGCGGCGAGCCCGGCCCGTCGCGGCGGCGGTATGCGGTAGACGGCGGGCTCCAGACCGGGCCAGTACAGCGCGTCGTAGGCGCCGAGTTCGCGGGGGATGCCGAGCCGCGCGGCGGTGTGTGCCAGGCGCCGACCGAGGCCGGGCAGGTCGTGGGTGAGCTCGACGAAGCCCCCGCCCACGTCGACGCCGTGCAGGGAGCACTGCAGCACGGGCCGCAGCTCGTCCTGGACGTCGAGCAGCGCCCGGGTCTCGGGCAGGGCGGCGGCGTCCGCGCCGTCGGGCAGCCACTCGGGCTGCTCCAGGAACCCGGGCCGGAAGAAGTGGCGGAAGTACTGGCCGAGGGTGTACGGGCCGGTCAGCCAGCCCTCGTTGCGGCGCAGCCCGTCCGGGTCGAGGCACAGCAGCAGGTTCCAGGTGGCGTCGGCGCCCTCGGTGAGCCGCGGGTCGGCCAGGGTCCGCTCGGCCAGGCGCAGCACGGTGGCCCCGCCCACGGGCTCGTTGGCATGGGGTCCGGCGACGACGAGGGCGTGGCGCTCGCCGTGACCGACGGACAGCAGCCACAGCGGGGTCCCGGCCCGGGAGGTGCCGACCCGGCGCAGCCGGGCGTCCCTGGGGTGACGGGCGACGAGGGCGGCGGCCCGGGCGCCGAGTTCGTCGACGGTGGGATAACGAGGCAGGGGCGGCAGGGCACACCTCCCCGATGCGGCGCCGTGGCTTCACCCCATGTGCAGGGCGTACGCACAGTCAGTCACGAGTTCGAGGGCGCGTCAACACCGTGGACAGCACCGGTATTTGAGCCAGCTCCGGTCGATCGACAACCGGTACATCCCAGGCCAGAGCTGAGTGGTGGGGCGGTTTCCGGTCAATGGGTCGGCGAGGCCGGGCGCGCGCAGCGGTGCTGGACGCCGGACTGTCGTGCCGCCGGGGGTGGGGGTGGTGGAGGTGTGTGATGCGGGAGTCGGGGAGGTTGGCGGGCACGGGGTGTGGGGCCGCCGGGCGTGGGGCCGGCGAGGGCGGGGCGCGGGGCCGCCGGGCCGTCAGGCTGCCGGGACACCGAACGACCGGGCCGTCAGGCCTCCGGGACACCGAGCCGCCGGGCCGTCACGCCGTCACGCCGTCAGGCCGTCAGGCCGTCAGGCCGTCGACAGCCGGAACATCATGCGGCCGAAGCCCACCTGGTCGCCCTCGCGGACGACGGCCGCGCCGACGACCCGCCGCCCGTTCACGGTGGTGCCGTTGGTGGAGCCCAGGTCGCGCAGGACCCACAGGCCGCCCTGGTGCCGCAGCTCGGCATGCACCCGGGAGACCGTCTCGTGGCTGAGCCGCAGCCCGCTGGCGGGATCGCGCCCTATCCGCAGCGGATGGCCGAGCTGCGGATGCGGCAGCAGCAGCTTCGGCAGTCGCTCGGCCTGCCACGCCCGGCGCAACCGCACGGTGAACCCGGAGACCGCCTCGACGCTGCCGAACACCAGCCGGGAGAAACGGCTCTCTGTGGGCAGGTCGGCGGTGAGCACGGCCAGTTCGTCGGGGCGGCGGGCGGCGAGCGCCAGTTCCATGCGGCGGACGAACGTGTCGTGGGACAGGCGGCCCATGGCGGCGCCGTCCCGGAGCACCTTCAGCGCCCTGTCGCGCTCCGCGTCGGACAACCGCGCGGGGTACGTGTTGAACTCGAAGGACGACGTCACCCGGTGATTGTCGGGCAGCGCGGGCGGGCTGTCCAGGAAACGGGAGGACCGCCGCCCGGCACCCGGTACCGGCGAGACCCGCCGCAAATGGGTGGATGGGCCAGCGGATTGATCGAGTTTGACGCACCATGGACGGGCTACATCACGGTGAGCAGACGAAGGGGAACCGTCCGTGCAGTTCGAGGTGTGGGCACCGCAGGCCGACTGGGTGACGCTGGAGTGCGACGGCGTCACGCAGGCGTTGGAGCGCGATCCGGAGCGGCCGGGGTGGTGGTGGGGCGAGGCGGACGCGCGCGAGGGGTCACGGTACGGCTTCGCACTGGACGACGGCCCGGTGCTGCCGGACCCGCGCTCGCGGCGGCAGCCGGACGGTCCGGACGGACTGAGCGCCGTCGTCGACCACGAGCGGCACGCGTGGCGCGCGCAGTGGCGGGGACGCCCGCTGGCCGGTGCGGTGCTGTACGAGCTCCACGTGGGCACGTACACGCCCGAGGGCACGCTGGACGCGGCCGCGGAACGGCTGGAGCATCTCGCCGAACTCGGCATCACGCACGTGGAGTTGATGCCGCTCACCCCCTTCCCCGGCACGCATGGCTGGGGCTACGAGGGTGTCTCGCTGTGGGCGGTGCACGAGCCGTACGGCGGTCCCGAGGCACTGAAGCGCTTCGTCGACCGGGCCCACGAACTGGGCCTCGGGGTGGTGCTCGACGTGGTGCACAACCACTTCGGCCCCTCCGGCAACTACCTGCCGGTCTTCGGGCCGTACCTCACCGACACCCACCACACCCCGTGGGGCGCCGCGGTCAACCTGGACGCGCCCGGCTCGGACGAGGTGCGCGACTTCCTGATCGGCAGCGCGCTGGCGTGGTTGCGGGACTACCGACTCGACGGGCTGCGGCTGGACGCGGTGCACGCGCTGGTCGACACGCGTGCGCTGCACTTCCTGGAGGAGCTGTCGACGGCCGTGGACACCCTGGCCGCCGAGGTCGGCCGGCCGCTGTTCCTGGTCGCGGAGTCGGACCTCAACGACCCGCGGCTGATCACCCCGCGCTCCGAAGGCGGGCTCGGGCTGCACGCGCAGTGGAACGACGACTTCCACCACGCCCTGCACACCACGCTGACCGGCGAGGCGCAAGGCTACTACGCGGACTTCGCGCGCGCCTCGCTCGGCGGTCTCGCCAAGACCCTCACCGGCGGCTACTTCCACGACGGGACGTACTCGAGCTTCCGTGGGCGGCACCACGGGCGGCCGCTGGACCGCGCCCGGGTGGCGGGGCACCGGCTGCTCGGCTACGGCCAGACGCACGACCAGATCGGCAACCGGGCGCAGGGCGACCGGCTCTCGGCTCTGCTCTCCCCCGGCCTGCTGGCGTGCGCGGCCACGCTGATCCTGACCGCCCCGTTCACGCCGATGCTGTTCATGGGCGAGGAGTGGGCGGCGGGCACGCCCTGGCAGTTCTTCACCGACCACACCGACCCGGAGCTCGCGGAGGCCGTACGGCAGGGCAGGCGGCGGGAGTTCGCGGCGCACGGCTGGAAGGAGGAGGACGTTCCCGACCCGCAGGACCATGCCACGCGGGACCGTTCCTGCCTCGACTGGTCGGAACCGGAACGCGAGCCGCACGCGCGCATGCTCGCCTGGTACCGGCAGCTCCTGGCTCTGCGCCACGCGCAGCCGGACCTGACCGACCCCGACCTCGCCGACACCAAGGTCGCCTTCGACGAGGAGCGGCGCTGGATCGCGTTCCGGCGGGGGGACGTCCTCGTGGCCGTGAACCTGGCCGCCGAACCGGCCGACCTGCCGCTCGGCGTACCGCACGCGCGCGTGCTGGCCGCGTGGGAGCCGGTGGACCCACCCGGGGAGGACGGGGTGGTGCGGGTCCCGGGCGAGTCGGGCGTGGTGCTGCTGCAGGCGTGACGGCCGGCGGCCCCGTGATGCCTTGCCTCGCCACGGCCACCATTCCGTCAGAGGTGCGGCAGAAACAGCTCCGGTAACGACGCGGCCCTCATCGGCCAGAGGGCAGGGGCATGACGGTCACCATGTGCGTGGTGAAGACTGGGTGGATGCGACCTCATGCTCCAGGCGGACTCCTGTTCGTAGCGCTCGGTCTCATCCTTGTCGCCGCCGGCTACATCTGGAGAGGACGTGTCCTGCGTCCCCTCTCGGCGAAACGTGCCCAGGCAGCCGTGATGCGGGATCGTTCCAGAAACCTGCTGCGCTCCGCGGACATGGCAATCGCCGGAGCACGTCGACGGGCCGCACACGGCGAACCGGCCATCGTCACGGTCGCAGACGTGACCAGGGTGGCGCGCCGGCACTACGGGTACCTCTCTGTGGAGCGCGAAGAAGCAGCTGCCGCCCTCCGCCGGCGCTTCGAGGCTGCCGACTGCCGGGTGGACTGCATGACCGACGCTTTCAACTGACTAGCCGAGCATCGGAGTTGGCACCTGACGGGTGATCACGCCGTGGGTGCCCATTGCCTTCTGCCGGAGATGGTGAGAGCCCCCATCCTTCGAGCAGCCACCACCCGTCACCCTCTGAGGCGCTCCGAAACGGGAGCCGCTGCCGGAGGAAGCATCGTTCGCTGCGATGCTTCCGGCTACTTGCGCTTACGGACCTGTGTCACACCGAAGATGATGAAAGCCACGATCACGAGTCCGAACGAGAGCCAGACAGGAACGCCATCAAGCCCCTTGTAGGCGAGGGACGTCGAAGCGATGTGTGAGTGCACGGTATCTCCTCCATACGAGCACTTACCGAGGGTTCCGACTGCGGGTCAGGTAGGTGCAGCCAGCTGTGAAAGCGAAACCCACCCCTCAGCCGACGACGCCGGCAGCATGGAGGATGCCGAACACAGCCAGGGCGATCCCGGCCACGGTGAAGACAGTCCGGTTCCAGACCTGCATCGGCTTCCCGCCGGTCGTCCCGAACATCTCTCTGGAACTGGCAGCAGTCGCCCGTGTGAGGCGAGGCGCAAAGACGGCGAATGACAAACCGAACACGGCCATGAAGATCCCCACAGCAATATGCATCAATCCCCCTATTGTCTAGAAAACGTCCTGCCCACGCCCAGCACTTCCTGTGGCTCGAGGCCGTGGCAGCAGATACAGATCGGGTGAACCGATCAGCCTCGGCGGCCGCGGTCCCGGCGCGCCCTGCCGTAGACGATCATGGCCTTCAGGGCGGCAGCGGCAATGCCGAGGATCACCACGCCGGCAGCGCCGTCGGGCATGACGCGGCCCTCATTGGCCAGAAGGCATATGCCCGTCGATTTCGCTGGCTCCCCTACTCAATTTCCCCGCACGACCGCGATGGTGACTCCCCGTCCTTCTGCGGAGCAGAGGCATTGACATAAGGGAGGACAGGTAATCAAGAGGGGTGGCCGAGCGAAATAGATCACGTCTGCAAAGAAGGTTGCAGATACTTTTCGATGTTAGCCGGAAGAGCCCTTTTCACTGATCTCCTCCTGAGGACCCGCGACGCTTGTTCTTCATCCCGTAGTAGATAAAGATCCCCAGGACCACCGCAAGCGCCACTACGAAGAGAACCAGCCCGAAGGGGCCGTCAGGGTACCATCCGCGAGCCAGATTCATGAGATCCCCTCTGAATATCTTGGTCCACTCAACGCGTTTGACCCTTAGGCCGGAAAGCGATCCATGCGATGAATACCAGAGCGTCAATTATCACCGCTACAGCCAGGAGCGGGAGAGCCGCATCCCAACCACCTTTCATGCCCAGGATCAAAGCAAGCAGGTAAAGGAGCGCAGACGATGCCGCGAAAATATAGAAATTTCTCTTTGACGTACCCTCGCCGTAGGTCCGCTCGAAAACTTTCGCCATACCTCTCTCCTTCGCCGATGGGGTGGCCGCTGTCAACGGCCACCCCAAATCCTTCACTTCATCGCTCGATCAGTTTTTCAGCGAATCTTCGACTTTTCCACCCACGTATTCTCCGGCTGCTGATGCGACAACTGTGCAGCCTGTCCCGAGAGCGAACGCTGCGGCTCCTCCTGTCGGCACTGCGGTGACTCCGGCAACGAAGGCGCAGGCGGATTCGATTGCGATCCCGGTGGCAAGTCCGGCAACCTGCCCCCACAAGGCATCGGTATCGCCCTGAAGACCGTTCGAAACCGCTTCAGTGACATCACCCGCACCTTCAGCAACGGCGCTTACCCAACTCAGTCCGTTGGGATCGATCCGGTTGACCGGGTCGCCTTCGGCGTAGAGGTAGGGATTCTTCTCCTGGCCGGAGGGGTCGGGCTGGGTGAAGCGGCCGATGTTGGCGTCGTAGTAGCGGGCCTGGAAGTGGTACAGGCCGGTGGGGTCCTGGTAGCCGCCGGCGAAGCGGTAGGGCTGGGCGACCGGTTCGGACGACTGGGACAGGATGCGCACGCCGCGGGGGCTGTAGGCGTAGGTGTTGACCTTGTTGCCGTCACCGTCCGCCAGGGCGACCACGCTGCCGATGGCGTCCGTGAGGTAGTAGTACGTCTTCCCCCCGGTCGTCATGGAGTTCAACGTGCCCCCGGGTTCGCGGTTGAAGCCCATGTCCGCACCGGCAGTTGTCTTCGCGGACAGACCCAGCGGGCCGTTGTGGAAGTAGGTGTCGCCGAGCTTGATGCGCTCGCTCTGGTCGGTCGAGCCGTACTGGCCGGCGTAGGCCTTCCCACCCACGGTGATCGACTTCAGCTGCGAGTGGTCCGTGTACGACTCCCCCGTGCGGGCGTACTCGTCGGTGGAGGCGCCGGCGGTCTCGTTGCCGATCGCGTCGTAGGACCAGGGGCCGCTCGTGGCGGACTTGGCCGTGAGCTGCTGGGCGTCGTTGTAGGTGTAGGTCGTGCCGCGCGGGCAGCCCTGGTCGGCTCCCTGCGAAGTGAGGTTGCCGGCCAGGTCGTAGCAGTACTGCCAGGAGTCCGTCACCGCCCCGGACTTCTCCTCCTTGGCGTAGGAGAAGCGGCCCGCGCCGTCGTAGGAGTACGTGCGCTTGGTGCCGCGGACGTTGTCCGTCGAGGTGCGGATCTTGGAGCCGTCGGTGCCGGCGTTCGTGCCGTAGCCGTAGGTGTACGCGAGGTCGACCAGGGTGCCCTGCGGGGAGGTCGCCTTGATGGTCTTGGGACGGCTGGAGTTGTCGACGTCGACCTTGTGCACCGTGCCGCCGGGGTAGGTGGTCGTGGTGCGGACGTCGTTGTTGTTGTACTTGTACGTCGTCACACGACCCTGCGGATCCTTCAGCTCGGTCAGCTTGTTGACGTCGTTCCAGGTGTAGTCGGTCGTGCCGGCCGGGTCCCGGTAGTAGTCGACGTTGCCGGCCGGGGTGTAGGCGAGCAGGGTCTGGGAGCCGTCCTGCAGGTGGCGGACCGTCTCGCGCTGCAGCGGGTCGAACTCGTACTTCACCGTCCCCGTGCTGTCCGAGCGCTGCACGAGGTTGCCGTCGCCGTCGTACCAGTAGCGCACGGTGTCGTTGGTGGTGGACACCGTCGTGACGCGGTCCAACTCGTCGTAGACGAACACCTTCTTGATGCCGCGTGCGTCGGTGACCGTCTCGGTGCGGCCCAGCGCGTCGTAGGTGAACGTCGTCTCCCCCAGCGGCGCGGGGGCCTTGACGGACTTCAGGTTGCCCTTGGTGTCGTACTGGAAGTCGGTGGTGACCGTCTTGGTAGAGGTCATCTTCGTCTTCGCCTTGCAGCGCTGGCCCTCGAAGCCGCCGCAGGTCGGTGTGGCGGGGTTGTACTCGAAGGAGACGTTGCCGCCGCCGGTGCCGGTCTGCGCCACCGAGGTGGTGTTGCCGACCGTGTCGTAGGTGAAGCTGGTCTTCTCGCCGTCGGCGTTGGTGGAGTCCTTGGGCACGTCGCCGCCGGCGATGGTCTGCCAGCTGTTGACCGTCTTGCCGCCGGTGGGCAGGGTGACGGTCTCGAGGTTGTTGCGGGTGTTGAAGCCGTAGTCGGTGACGTTGCCCGGGGTGGTGCCCGAGCCCATCGCGTCCGTGCTGGTGTCGATGTTGTTGTTGGCGTCGAACTTCGTCGACCGCTTGCGCTCCAGCGCGTCGAACACCTCGGTGACCCGGCCGTCACCGTCGTGGACGTACTTGGTGCCGTGCAGCTCCGGGTCCTTGGCCGTGGTCGTCCCGGCGGCCGTCGGGGAGGCGGCGCTGTAGCTGTAGGTCCAGGTCGGGCCGGTGTGGCCGTCGCTGTTGAGGGCGGTGCCGCGCAGCATGGAGGTGACGCGGTTGGTGTCGTCGTAGGTGAAGACGGTGACGCGGCCCTCGGCGGTGGTGATCTTGTCGATGCGGCCGGAGGAGTCGTGGCGGAAGGTGACCGTCTTGCCCTCGGTGTCGGTGGTGGTGGCCAGGTTGCCGTCGGCGTCGAGGTTGTAGACGGCCGTGCGGCCGGTGTTGTCCTTGGCCTGCCACTGCGAGGGGTAGGTCTTCACCAGGTCGATGAAGCGGCCGGAGCGGGTCTCGGTGAGCTTGAAGCCCTTGTTCTCACCGTTGTCGTCGTGCTGGGTGACGGTGATCGTGCCCTTGTTGCGGTCGGTGATCTTCGTCAGGGTCCCGTACTGGTTGTAGGTCTCCTTCGCACCCGACTTCCACTTGGTCAGCGTGTAGGTGCCGTCCGCGTTCTTCTTCAGGTCCTGCGAGTAGCCCTTGGGCGTGGTGAAGGAGCCGTCGCTGTTCTTGGTGAAGCGGACCGTCGCGCCGGAGGCGTCGTAGAAGATCACTTCCGAGGAGCCGATGGACAGATAGCGCTCGTACTGCTGCCACCAGCGCTGCGAGACCCGGCCCCAGGGTGCGTCCAGGGAGTTGTAGGTGCGCGCCAGTTGCAGGCGCTGGCCGACGCCGGCGATGTCGAAGTCCGTCGCCGTCAGCATCAGGTTGCCGGTCGAGTAGTCGATCTTCGCGGTGAGCGCGTCCGTGATCGCGAAGCTGGTGGAGCGGTGCCAGGGCACATTGCCCTGGCCCTCGGGGACGAGGCTCTGCGTGGAAGCGCCGTCGGCCGCGGACCGGGACGACGGCGCCTGCTTGCCGCCGCCCGCCTTGCCCGCGGGGCCCTTGACGCGTTCGCGCTGCTCGCGCTGCCAGGGCAGCAACGCCTCGTCCGTCGGGTTCTCGGAGCGCTCGGACGCCACCGGCCGGTTCGCGCCGACCTTCACCGGCGGCATCTCGAAGTCCGGGCTGTCCTTGCCCCAGGCCGACACAGGCTTGTCGTCGGCCGCCGCCACGCCCGCGCCGGGCAGGACGGAGACGGCCAGGGCGATCGAGGCGATCGCCGCCAGGGAGACACCCGTTGCGGATCTCTTGCGGGCACGCCGGAACGGCATGCCGAAGGCACGCTCATGCATGGACTTCCCCCCACAGGAAGACGAGCACCGGCGACCCCAGCGGCCACCGGGCGCACACAAGTTGTCACAGGAGTCGCACAAACTTCCGGGCTGTTCCCGGCAATTCACCTGTCATACGGGCAGGAATCGGCCCCTCCCTTTTCGATCATGGAGGCTGAGAAATGCGGCGAACCGGGCAACCCGAACGCGCTTCGACGCGGGAGGAGTGGGGTGGGGGTTCCGGCGCATCAGGCCGAAAATCGCCGTACGGCGAGGGCCGTTACGGGACGTCCTCGGGGGCTCCCAGGTCCGTCACCCGTTCCAGCAGGATCGGTTCCCAGGCGTGGCGCAGGCGGGTGCGCAATGCGGTGATGCCCTCGGTGGAGAGGTCCTCGGTGGAGAGGTCCTCGGTGGAGAGGGCCTTTGCGGTGAGGGCTTTTCCGGTGAGGGCTTTTCCGGTGAGGGCCTCGGCGAGGTGGACGACGGTGTCGCAGCGGGCGAGCCACAGGCCCCGCAGGCAGGGGCGGGCACCGTAGCCGGCGAGGGTGGCGGCGCGTACGGCGGCCGGTGAGCCGACGGCGGCGGCGAGCCCGGCGATGTCCTCTGCCGGGTCCCCGACGACCGCCCCGCCCCAGCCGAGCACGCCGCGCACCCGCCCGTCGGCGCTCACCACCAGGTGAGCCGCGGTGAGGGCGTGGTGCGTGAGGACGGCCGAGCCGGGCTGGGCGGCGAGCTGGGCCGCGGCGGGCGCCGTGAGCCGGTCGAGCCCGGCGGCGTCGAACTCGTCGGACTCGGCGAGTCGTTGCGCCGCCCGGGCGGCCGCCCGCCGCAGGGCCTCCAGGGAGCGCGGCGCGGCGCGCGGCACTCCCAGGGTCTCGGCCTGCCGGACGGGCACCTCGCGCAGGCCGGTGAGCAGCGCCGCGAGGTCCGCCTCGCCGACGGCGGACACGTCGTGCCGCTCTGCGGAGCCGCCGGGCACCTTGGTGTCGAGGGTGTAGTGCAGCCCCGGCGCCCACTCCCCGGTCGCCACGCTGACCGGAACCGTCATCGGCAGGTGCGGGCGGACCAGGTCGCGCAGCCGCAGCTCGCGGCGCTGGCGGAGGGTGGCCTCGCGGTCGGGCGCCAGGCGCAGCACGTGGCGGGAGCCGACCCACCAGGTGGCGGCCGACACCCCCTCACCGGCGGGCCCTGCGTCCGGGCCGGCCGGTCTGACATCGGGGCCGGCGGGCCGTACGTCCGGGTCGGCGCCCCGCACGGTCGCCGCACCACCCCGGCCCTCCTCGCCGCGCGACTTCTTGCCGCCCCCGCCGTCCTTGAGCAGGGAGCGGACCAGCCGGCGAACGGTGTCCGCGGAGGGGGTGGGTGCCTGGGTCATGGTCGCGCCGTTGCCGTTCGGGAGGCTTCGTGGGGACATAGGGGGCGTCATTCCACTATGACCAGCTCGCGAGTGGTGGTGTTCAGGCGCCGCCCGCCGTCCTCGGTGACGGTCACGATGTCCTCGATGCGCACGCCGAAGCGGCCGGGCAGGTAGATGCCGGGTTCCACGGAGAAGCACATGCCCGGCACCAGGGGCTGCTCCTCGCCCTCGATCATGTACGGCGGCTCATGGGTGGTGACGCCGATACCGTGCCCGGTGCGGTGGATGAAGTACTCGCCGTACCCCGCGTCCGCGATGACCGCCCGGGCCGCCCGGTCCACGTCCTGGCAGGCGGCGCCCGGCCGCACCGCGCGGAAGCCGGCCTCCTGGGCCGCGCGCACGACGTCGTGGACGCGGCGCTCCTCGTCGGTGGGTTCGCCCACGTGCACCGTGCGGGAGGTGTCGGAGCCGTAGCCGTGGCGCAGGCCGCCGAAGTCGAGCACGACCGTGTCGCCGCGTTCGATGACCCGGTCGCCGGCCTCGTGATGCGGGTTCGCGCCGTTCGGGCCCGAGGCGACGATGGTGAAGTCCACCTGCTCGTGGCCGTGCCGGCGCAGCAGCCGGTCGAGGTCGGCGGCCACCTCCGCCTCTCGGCGCCCGGCGAAGGGGACGGTGCGGATCTCCTCGAAGGCGGCGTCGGCGGCGGCTCCCGCGGCCGCCATGAGCTCCAGCTCGGCCGCGTCCTTGACGGCCCGCAGCATCGGCAGGGCCTCGGTGAGCGAGACGTAGGCGCTGCCGGGCACCGCCCGCTGGAGGGCCAGCAGGTGCAGCGCCCAGGCGTTGTCGCTGACGCCGAACCGGCCCGCCGGGGCGAGCAGCGCGGCCGTGGCGGCGTAGGGGTCCTTGCCGTCGGTCCAGTCGCTCAGCTCAAGGGCCGAGGCGCCGGCCGCCTTGCGCGCGTCCGGGGCCTCCAGGGCGGGGACGACGAGGACGGGGTCCCGGTCCCCGGCGAGGACCAGCAGGGTGAGCCGTTCGGTGACGGCGGGGGGTGTGTATCCGGTCAGCCACGTCAGGTCCGGCCCGGGGGCGACCAGCAGACCGGCGAGTCCGGCCTCGGCGGCCGACCGCGCTGCACGCTCCATGCGGGCCCGGTAGTCGTCGGCGGTGAAGGACGCGGCCGTGCTTCCGGTCATCCGGGCCTCCCAGGACGGACGAAGGGGTACGGGCAGCATCCTGCCCGGCGGACGGGGGCCGCGCGAGCCGTCTGCGGGCTTTCCCCCGGCCCCGGCCGTACGGAAGGGCTCGAAGCGCGCACGGGGCGGGCCGCCGGCCGCTCGCACGCCCCCGATGTCCACTCGCACGCCCCCGATGTCCACTCGCACGCCCCCGATACCCGCACGGGCACCCCCGGTACCCGCACGCGACCGCGGTGCCCCTCCGGTGCGGGGGGTGCGGCCTGCCCGGCGGGCGAGGCGGCGGTCACCGGTGGCGGATCGCCGAGCAGTCGGGCCGGGGGGCGCCGCACAAGGCGCTGCCCTGCGGCCGCTCGCCCACCGGACCGAAAGGTCACGCGGGGATGCTGTCCGGGCCCTGACCCGTGCTCCCGGCGGCGGATCATCCCGCACCGGAGCAGGACAACCCACAAGGCCCTTCCCTGCCGCCGGTCGCCGACCGGGCCGAGGCACCACGGCGAGAGCCCGTCCCACGGTCGGTCACCCCGGGCAGCCGAAGAGGCCCGCTGTAGCGCCCGGCGGCAGATCGTCCCGGCCCGGGGGACGGCTCCGCCGTGTGAGTCCTCCGCCGCGGAGCACGCTCACGCGGCGACCGCCGGTACGGCCGTGAGCTGCTCGTAGCCGCCGCTGCGGTGCCGCACGGTCAGTGTCACCTCGCGGCCGGGGCGCACCCGCGCGACGGCCCGTACGAGGTCGGCCGCCGTGTCGATCCGGGTCCGGTCGAGGGTCAGCAGTACGTCGCCCCGGATCAGCCCGGCTCGCTGCGCCGGACCGGGGACGTGGAGCCCGACCACCACGGCCCCCGGCCCGCGGGCGTCCATGACCTGCACGCCGAGGGTCGCCGCCGCGGGCGGCGGGACCGCGGGTGACGAGGCCTCGGGCGACGGTGAGGGGGCCGGGGAGGCCGGTGCGTGCGGCCCGCGCTGGCCGAGGAAGGCGCCGTGAGCGGCCACCGTGGAGCCCATCGCCCCGAGCCCGACACCGGACAGCACCAGGACCGCACCGGCGAAGCCGCCGAACAGCACGTTCAGCAGCCGGCGCCCGCGCCGCCGGGCGGCGTGCGGGCGGGGCCGGGAGGGGCCGCCTTCCTTCCGCGGTGGCGCCCCGCCGGGGTCCTGGCCCGGCATGGGCTTGGGTCGCAGCGCGGTCTGTTCCATGGCTCGCCTCCGGGTGGTGCCGATCGCCTCCGGCGGACGCGGGACGATCACGGCAGATGCTCTACCCAACGGTTCTGCGGCCGACGAGCCACGAACGAGTGAGACTGAGCGGCCCCTGCGCGGGACAGGGAGGGGGCGGAGAGCCGGAGGGCGGACGCGGTTCGCCCCGCACCCGTGGGCGAGTGCGGGGCGAGCCGGCAGGACGGCGGGCCCGGGCCGGGCGGGCCGGGCCGGGCCGCTCAGTGGAAGGCCGGTACCGGCACGGCCGGCGGCCGGTCGGGCAGGAAGCCGTGGGCGCGCCGGGACAGCCAGGCCTCCTTGTAACGGTCGACCTGCTGATGCCAGTTGAGGATGCCGGACATCCAGTTGCGCAGGTCGTCCACGTACGTCCCCATCGCGGCCCGCGCCTCGTCCGACAGCTGGAAGTCGTCGTACAGCACGGGCAGTTCGTGCTCGACCACGTGCTCGAACTGGCGCATGCGCTGGCTCATCAGGTCGTGCACGATGCCGAGCCCCGTCGGGTAGTCGCAGCCGAAGAACGACTGCACGACGAGGATCGCGTTGTGGATCTCGCCCTCGAACTCGATCTCCTTCTGGTACGAGAAGACGTCGTTGAGCAGGCACGCGAAGTCCATCGCGGCGTTCTCCAGGGAGCGGACCGGGCCGCTGCGGTACACCTCGGGAGGGACCGCCGGGCCGTGGCCCATCCGGCACAGGCTCAGCGTCAGGTCGGAGCCGAACGTCGACCGGCGCATCTCGAGGTAGTCGACCGGGTCGGGGACGCGGTTCTGGAGGTGGTTCGACAGCTCCCACACCCAGCTCTCGGTCATCGAGTCGATCGCGTTCTTGAGTGTGCGCCGCTGGTCGGGCGTCATCGTGGCGGTGGTGCGCAACCACAGGTCGATCAGGCTGCGTTCCATGGCGTTGACCGGTGCCGGTGGCGTGCTGCCGTCGACCGGCATGCAGTCGGACAGCCGGGCCGTGGTGATCCGGGCCGCGGCCAGGTCGCGGCGGTGGCCGTACACCAGGGGGTAGTAGTCGTCGCCGTAGGTGCCCCAGGCCAGCCACTGCGAGCTGAGGTCGAGGGCCTCCTCGGTGGCGTCCGGGTCGAGGCCGGCGGCGCACAGGGGCAGGTCGTAGGCGCGGAGCTTGTCCTCGTCCCAGACGCCCTCGGAGAGGATGCCCATCCGGGTCACCCAGGCGTGCAGGGTGGCGCGGGAGTGGTCCAGGTGCGGGCTGAGCTGCAGGGGGAACGGCATCCGGATGTCGGGGATCCGCGACGGCCCGACCCTCTGGTAGGGCACGTGCGTGTAGGAGCGCGTCCGGTCGGCTCCGGCCGAGGCGAGCAGGGCGCGCACGTCGGCGGCGGAGGTGCCGAGGCCGGTGCAGCCCGGCCAGGGGCTGCCGCCGCGCACGGCGTTCTCGTTCATGTAGCGGCTGGAGCGCAGGTGCCACTCGTGGCCGCCGGACTGCCAGTCCTGCAACCCCTTGGTGTAGGCCGCCACGGCCGCGACCTCGTCCGGCCGCAGTCCCTTCTCCAGGGCCAGGGCGGGCACTTCGGTGAACGCCGTGTGCTCGAACTGGTGCAGCCGGGAGGTGAGCACGTCGTTGACGGTGTCGGCGGCTTCCTGGGTGGTGCACCCGAAGAAGGTCTCCAGCACGAGGACGCCGTTGCTGTTCTCCCCCTCGTCCTCGACCTCGCGCTGGTAGGAGAAGAGGTCGTTGCGCAGGTGCACGGCGTCGGAGAACGTCTCCATGAGCACCCGCAGCGGCCTGGCCCCGGCGACGGAGGCGGGCACCTCGGCGGTGGCGTACTCCACGAGCCCCGCCGACCAGGGGGCGCCGCCCACCTTGCGGCGCATCTCGATGTATTCGACGGGGTTGGCGATGCGCCCCTCGTTGATGTTGGACAGCTCCCACATCGACTCGTTGAGCAGGTGCTCGGTGGCCACGGCGAAGCGGCGGCGCCAGTCCTCCGACATCGCGGGCACCGTGCGCGCCCAGAGGTCGGCGAGACCGGCCTCGACCGGGTTCTCCGGTTCGGGCACGGGCGCCGACAGGTCCAGCGGCATGAACAGGGGCAGCCGGTCCAGGTGTGCCTTGCCGGCGGCCCGGTCCTGACTGCGCTTGTACTTCTCCAGGAAGTGGTCGTCGAAGAAGAAGACCCATACGTACCAGTCGGTGACGAGGGACAGCGCCGGCCCGTCGCAGTCGGGGTGGGTGTAGGCGCAGAGCAGGCCGTAGTCGTGCGCGTCGAGGTCGGCCTGCTCCCACACGCCGGATCCCTCCAGCATGCCCATCTCGCGCGCCCACTCGGTCGAGTGGGCGCGGGCCTGGTCGAGATGGGGATTGAGCCGCGCGGGGTGCGGCATGTAGAAGTGCGGGAGCTCGAACGGCTGCGTCATGGCCGGGAGCTACCCGCGGTCCGCGGGCGGCATCCGCGGCCGCGGACATGATCACACCATCGCGTGAATCGGGAGTGATCCGGCAACTTCCGTCCCGCACTGCTGCGTTCCCGCGCCGGTCGCGGCCGGTGGGCGGTTCGCTAGCCGGGGATGCGCACCTGGATCAGGGCGTGGGTGCCGCCGGTGCGCCAGCGTGCGCCCTCCGTCGCGTCCAGCCGGGCCTCGGTGTCCGCGTCGAGGCCGGTGATCACGTCGGACTTCAGGGTGCGCAGTGCGGCGACCGGCCCGGGGAACCAGGCGGTGACGTCCGTGAAGGGCGTGGTCGCGGGCCAGAGCCGGTCGCCCACCAGGCGACGGTAGTTGAGGTCGCCCTTGAACACCGTCAGCGTGGCGGAGGCGAATTCGGCGCGCAGGTCGCCGGGCATCTCCTCGTAGGGCAGCGGCGCGCAGGAGAACGGGTGGGCGCGCAGGACGAGCCGTCCGTCGGCGCGGGCGGACCACAGCTGCCGTCCGTACCGGGCGGCGGCTCCCCCGGCGCCGGTCAGGCGGCGCAGGGCGTCGACCACGTCGGCGGTGGTGGCGTCGGAGACGTAGTACGGGTGGGGCTTGACGTGCAGGACGGCCCGGTCGATGCCGCCGGTGGCCAGCAGGTGGGCCAGGAGCAGCAGGTCGGGGACGAGTTCGCGGCCGGCGTTGTCGGCGACCAGGCACAGGGTGCGCGGGCCCGGGGCGCCGGGGGCGTCGAGCAGCGACCGCAGCAGGTCGCCGTCGTCGGCGACGAGACCGGGTACGGCGTCCGTCTGCCGGGCGCCCTCCGCCGACATGCGGAAGCCGAGGTCGGCGCGGTTGCCCCAGAGGGAGCCGTGCAGCAGGGCGCGCCAGCGCTCGTCGGCGGGGCGGGCGTCGAGGGTGTCGAGTGCGGACAGTTCCTCGTCGGTCTCGGCGGAGTCGAGTTCGGCCTGCTTGAAGGGCCGGAAGGGGTCGATGCCCTGCCAGGGCCCGGGGCCGAAGTAGCCGACCGCCTGGAGCAGGCGGCGGTAGAACCAGCTCTCCGACCACAGCCACGGCACCTCGAACCACGACCGTCCGGCGTACGCGCGCAGTCCCCAGTCCTCCCAGAGGGCGCGGTCGTGCGCGTCGGCGGGGAGTGCCTCGATACGGCCCTCGGTGCAGCCGGCGAGCAGCTCGTCGAGCGCGCGGTGCTGCTCCGGTCCGTACGGGAAGGCCTCGCGGACCTGCCGGATGATGGCGGGGTGCCGCTCGGCCAGCACGCTGTGCGGGAAGGAGCCCGGCCGGTCGCCGAGGAGCACGGGTGGGCGTGGGGTGTCGGGCATGGGGCTCACCGTAACGCGCACCAGGGGTGCGCCGGGCCGGTCACACGGGTGCGATCTCCCGCTCCAAGCGGGCGGCGAGGCTCAGGTAGCGGGCGCGGCGGGTGACCGGGACCAGGCCGCGGATGAGTATGGTCCACATCTCGGCCGTGCGGCGGGGCTGGCGGGCGACGGGTTCCCGGGAGCGTCCCACTACGCGCGTGCCGACGAAGAAGCAGACGAGCGAGTGGGCGACGACGTCGATGTCGATGTCCGGGTGGACGTCGGACTCCTTGACCGCGCCGACGAGCCGGGCCGTGACGATGTCCAGCCACTCGGTGAACGGGTGGCTCAGCGGTGGGCGGGGGCGGATGCCTCCGGTGGCGAGCCTCAGTCCGGCGCGCAGCACGGGGTCGTCGACGGACTGGCGCGTGATGCCGAAGGTGAGGCGCATCAGTGCCTCCAGCGACGTGTGGCCGCGGTTCTCGGTCTCCGTCGCCAGGCGCCGGGCGGTGAGCGACTGGCGTTCGAGGATCGCCTGGGCGAGGTCCTCCTTCGCCGCGAAGTGGAAGTACAGGGCGCCCTTGGTGACGCGGGCGTGCTCCACGATGTCGCTGAGGGAGGTCGATTCGTAGCCGCGGCGGTCGAACAGGTCAGCGGCGGCCGTGATGATCGTCGAACGGGTCTGCTCGGCTCGCAACTGCCTCGCCATCGGCTGAACTCTCCCGGGACGGAAATGAACGGGTCATGCCGTTTGTTTTTACCCCCCGCACACGATAACTCACCCTCAGACGGCGCTCATCGGGCAGGGGGGCTTGTTTTCGGGGGCACTTCCGGCATAGCACGCCCGGCCGCCGACAGGAAACAGCGCATCCGGTTTCCAAGGAGCGGGTGTCCGCGGGCAGACATGAAGGCGGGCCGGCCGGTGCCCCATCCGCACCGGCCGGCCCGCCCGCTCGTGGCCCCGCCCTGTTGTGAGTTCCCGTCAGGGAAGGATCGAAGGATCGAAGGACCGAATAGTCGACGAGTCGACGAGTCGATCGAAGGATCAGAAGAGAACAGCAGGGATCAGAAGGTCAGTTTCCAGCCGTTCAGCGTGCCCGTGTCCTGCGCCGCGGTGTCCTGGACGCGCAGCTTCCAGGTGCCGTTGGCGACCTCGCTGGAGGCGTTCACGGTGTAGGTGGTGTTCACGTTGTCCGCGGAGTCCGACGCGGCGGACTTCAGGCGGTACGCCGTGCCGTCCGGGGCCACCAGGTCGATGACGAGGTCACCGCGGTAGGTGTGCGTGATGTCGACGCCGACCTGGAGGGCCGACGGGGCGTTGCCGCTGCGGCCGGTGACGCTGATCGGGGACTCGATCGCGCCCCCGTTGTCCGGGATGGCGACGGCGGTGGTGCTGGAGAAGGTGGTGCCGGTGGAGGTGCCGCCCTTGACGGCCTGGACCGTCTTCGCGGCGTCCGCGAGGCCGGCGCCGCAGCCGCCGGAGCAGGTGCCCGGCAGCGGACGGGCGTTGGCCTTGACGGCCGACTCGATCTGCGCCGGGGTGAGGGCGGAGTTGGCCGACTTCATCAGCGCGACGAGGCCCGCGATGTGCGGGGTGGCCATGCTGGTGCCCTGGTAGTAGGCGTAGTTCTCGGTCGACGGCGTCTTCGTACCCGAGTTCAGCGTGGACAGGATGCCGTTGGCGGTGGTCGTCCGGGTCTCGCCGCCGGGGGCGGAGATGTCGACGATCGAGCCGTAGTTGGAGTACGAGGCCCTGCTGCCGGCGCGGTTGGTCGCGGCGACGGTGATGACGCCCGAGCAGTTCGCGGGGGAGGCGGTGGAGGCGTTCGTGTTCTCGTTGCCGGCGGCGACGACGACCGTGGTGCCGCGGCCGACCGCGCCGTTGATGGCGCTCTGGGTGGCGCTGGAGCAGGCGCCGCTCCCGCCGAGGCTCATGTTGATGACCTTGGCGACGTTGGTGTTGGCGGGGACGCCGGACACCGAACCGCCGGACGCCCAGGTGATGGCGTCGATGATGTCGGAGTCGTAGCCGCCGCACTTGCCGAGGACGCGGAGCGGGGAGATCTTCGCCCCGTACGCGATGCCGGCGACGCCCTTGGAGTTGTTGGTGGCGGCGGCGATGGTGCCGGCCACGTGCGTGCCGTGCCAGGAGGAGGTGGAGGCCGGGACGCCGGCGCCGCACTCGCCCGCGTTGTACCAGTCGCCCGGGTCGGCCGGGTTGCTGTCGCGGCCGTTGCCGTCGACGGAGACGGCGGTGTCGGATATGAAGTCGTAGCCGCCGACGATGTTCGCGGCCAGGTCGGAGTGCGTGACGTAGCCGGTGTCGATGACGGCGACGGTGACGCCGCTGCCGGTCGTGGTGTCCCAGGCGCCCGGGACGTTCATGCCCGCGGTGGACTCGAAGAGGTCCCACTGCTTGCCGTACTCGGTGTCGTTGGGGGTGACGGCCGTCGGCTTGTTCAGCCGGTCCGGCACCACGTAGGCGACCTGCGGGTCGGCCCGGTAGGCGGCCACGACGTCGGCGACGGACGACGTGGAGGGGGCGGCGCCCAGGTCGACGAGGGCGGCACCGGTGCCGAGGCGGCGGCGGAAGTCGACGTCCTCGCCGGTCTTCTCGGCCTTGGCGGCGGCGTCGGCGGCGGCCGCCTTGTCGGACGCGGCCTCACCGGCGCCGGCCTTGTAGCCGACGATGAGGCGCTCGGCGGGAGTGCCCGGGGCGGCCTCCGTCTGGGCCGCG
The DNA here is from genome assembly GCF_044328425.1 of Streptomyces sp. NPDC017943. Lineage (NCBI taxonomy): Bacteria > Bacillati > Actinomycetota > Actinomycetes > Kitasatosporales > Streptomycetaceae > Streptomyces > Streptomyces sp. NPDC017943. The sequence goes on from NZ_JBIRHH010000005.1 coordinate 412,410, forward strand.
GGGACGGCGGCGGGGCGCGGGGCGGGCTCCTGGGCGACGGCGACCGAGGCGGGGGCGGCGGTCAGCAGGGCGACGGAGACGACGGCGACGGACATCAGCTTCCGTCTGAGCTCTGGGGAGGTACGCACGGTCGTTGCCTTTCGTGGCCGGACTCCGGCGCGGCGGAGCGGCGGTGGGGTCGCTTCGTCCTCGAAGCGGAGGGGGGGTGGTTCGAAAAGCGGAGAGCGACGCGATGGCCGGCCAGGCGCGGGTGGGGGGCGGACCCGTTCGGGGTTACCTGTGGGTCAGCTGTGGTCGAACATTAGGCAACGGGCCGGTCACCGGGATACGGGGGAAACCCTCGATCCGATCGCGAACCGACCCTCGGTGAAAGGCGATCGAGCGGGAATGGCCCGATTCGAACGGGTCGTGGCGAAGTGAACGCGGCGGCCCGGTTTCCCGTACTGCATGACCGACCCTCCGGCCCGCCGAGGAGAGATCCGGACATGCTCGCTACGACCGTCCAGCGCACGGCGCTCGCCGCCGCCCTGACCACCCCGCTGCTGCTGCCGCTGTGGACGGCGGCGCCGGCCGCGGCGCACGGTGCGCCGACGGATCCGGTGAGCCGGGTGGTGGCCTGCTCCCCCGAGGGCGGTGAGCGGGCCGCCACGCCGGCCTGCCGGGCGGCCGTCGCCGCGAACGGCGGGCCGTTCACGGCCTGGGACAACCTGCGCGTGGCGAACGTGGCCGGACGGGACCGTGCGGTCGTCCCGGACGGGAAGCTGTGCAGCGGCGGCCTGCCCGCCTACCGGGGTCTGGACCTCCCCCGCGCCGACTGGCCGTCGACCCGGGTGGCGCCCGGCGCGCGGCTCGGCCTGCGGTACGCGTCGACGATCCCGCACGCCGGCACGTTCCGGATGTACCTGACGAAACCCGGATTCGACCCGGGGCGCCCGCTCACCTGGTCCGACCTGCCGGAGAAGCCCTTCGCGCAGGTGACCGACCCCGCGCTGGCGGACGGCGCCTACCGTTTCAGGGCGACCCTGCCGTCCGACCGGGTGGGACGGCACGTGCTGTACACGGTGTGGCAGAACAGCAGCACGCCGGACACCTACTACTCCTGCTCCGACGTGGTGTTCCCGGCGCGGCGGGCGAAGGCGCGCACGGGCGACGAGCAGAGCGGTGGGGGCGAGGCGTCCGGGGCGGGGGGCAAGGCACGCGAGGAAAGAGGCAAGGGGACGACCGCCCCGGCCGCCCCGGCCACCGGGGCTTCCGAGCCGGGCGGAAGCGCCGCCGAGGGGGCCGCCGGCGGCGCCGCGGCTCCGCGCTCGCGGCCGCAGGATGCCCGGACCCCGTCGGCCTCGGCGGCCGCGGCCGGCTCGGGGCCGTCCTCGGGCACGCTCGCGGGCGGCGCCGCCGCGGTGCTGGTGCTCACCGGCGGCGCCGCCCTGGCCCTGCGCCTGCGCAGGCGCTGAACGGGGCCTCGTGCGCGATCAGTTGACGGTGACGGCGGAGCCTCCCGTGGTCACCGGGGCGTACTTCGCGGTGAAGAAGGCGTTGGCGAAGCACAGGGACGAGCCGGACGCCTTCGTGAACTGCTGGTTGGTGAACGAGATGCTGTGGTCGGCGTTGCTCGCCGTGCCGGTCAGGGCGGGCGCCCGGTAGACGCAGGTGACGGTGCCGAGCAGGGTGCGCAGTTTGACGGTGGACTGGAGCGTGGAGCCCGCCGCCGGCGTCACGGTGAGGGTGCCGTCGGACGACACGCTCGCCGTGTAGGGCAGGTTGTCGACGGTGATGCCGCTGACGCCGAGCACGCCGACGACGTTGGCCGAACAGCCGCTGGTGGCGAAGCTGTGCGAGTTCAGCGACTCGGTGGCGGTGCCGGGCGCGGCCGGGTTGTCGGTGACGGTCGCGGAGAACGCCGACGAGGTGCACGAGATGCCGTTGGTGCCGGTCGCGCTGGAGCGGAAGGTCGCGGCGGTGCCCTCGGCCAGGGACGCGTCGAGGACGGCGCCGACCTCGACGGCGGCGCCGTCGGCGGTGGTCAGCACCGGGGTGTCGGCCGCCGAGGCGGGGGCGGCCAGGCCCAGGGCGGCGACGGCGGCGGTGAGGGTGACGAGGGTGCGTGTGCGCATGCGGGTGTACCTCTTTCGCTGGCGTGGGGTGGAGGGGGGCGGGGAGACCGGCACGTCCGCCGCCGGCCCGTCACGCCTTCTCCGTACGTGACGGACCGGCGGCGGCCGGCCGCGGGCGCCGGGGGGCGCGCACGGGTCGGCCCTCCGGCCGGGCCGGGCCGGGCAGGGGGGTGGCTGGTGTCACGGTCCGGGCGATACGGCCGTGCCGTACGAGGGGAACGCGGGCGTGGAAAGCCCGTTCGGACGCGCCGGGCGACGAGCTGCGGTGCGGTGGCAGCGGAGTCCGGAACGCGCGGACGGCGCCGCGCGGTGGATCCGGCGCCACGGATCCGGTGGGACGAGGGAAGTTGTAGACCTGGCGCCGAGCCAACGTCAAGGCGGTGTAAGGGAGTTGTGCGCCGGGTGAGTCTTTCGGAACACGGCGGACTCACCTTCGGGACACCGTCCTCACTCGGTGTCCACACCTCCCTTGACCCTCCATGTAACCGCCGGTAACTTCCTGGTCGGCTACTGCGGCGTAACGGGAAAGCCCTTGCGACGGCCGGACGTCGCGAGGAGACGTGCGCACGCGGTCGGTGTCCGCGCCAGGACAGCGCGCCAACGACGTCCGATCCGCACCGACATGCACCTGGAGCTGACATGACCACCTCCTCCACCGAGCACCTCCCCGAGAGACCGGACGGCTCCGCCGCCCCGGGCGACGCCCCCGCGCGGCGCGGAAGGGTCCGGGCGCGCCGGGCCGCGGTCATGGCGGTGCCGGCCACCCTGGCCGCCGCGACCCTCGCCGTCCTCACCGCGCAGGGTGCGCTGGGTGTGCAGTTCGCCATCTCCGGCATGCCGTTCACCGTCACCGCGACCGAACTGAACGGCACCGGCTTCGCGCAGTTCGGCGGCCTGGACGAGATGGCCGAGGACAGCCCGAACGCGGGCGACACCGGCGGCCAGGTCCTGGTCATCACCTCGGTGATCAAGAACGCGACACTCACCAAGCTGTGCCAGAGCGTCGACCTCGGCGGCACCAACCTGGTCATCCGGGCCGGCGGCGGCGCCCAGAAGGTCACCGCGAGCGATCTGACGACCGACTCGACGGAGCTGTCGGGCGACGCGGCCTTCAACAACATCGAGATCGGCAACGACGCCAGCACCCTGGACAAGGCGGGGCCGCAGGGCCGCGGCCCCAAGGGCGTGTTCAGCCAGCAGTCCGACACCGTGCACATCGCGAACCTGCGCCAGACCAACTACGCCACCACGGCAGGGGTGTTCAAACTCCCCGGTCTGAAGCTGGGCTTCAGCGGGTCGGGCTGCTGATGCCGGGCGCCCCGCGCGACGGGCTCCGGCCCGCCTTCCGCCGGTGGCGGGCCGGCCGCCCGTTCTGGGGCGGGCTGCTGCTCGCCCTCGGCGGGGCCGAGATCCTGCTCACCCTCAAGGCGTCGCTGGACGTCGTCCTGCACGTCGGCATGCAGGGGCTGGCCGGCTACCTGCTGCCGGTGGTGATGCTGCTGTGCGGTGTGCTCGTGCTCGCCAACCCCGCCCAGCGGCTGTTCTACTCGGTCATCGGCGTGCTGGTCTCGCTGGGCAGCTGGGTGACGTCCAACCTGGGCGGCTTCTTCGTCGGGCTGCTGCTGGGCGTCGTCGGCAGCTGCCTCACCTTCGGCTGGCTCCCCGACCAGGAGCCCCGGATCAGCCGCCGCAGGCGCCGGAGGGAGGCCAGGGCCGCGAAGTCCGCCGTGACCGGCACGATCCCCGCGCAGCGGGCCTGACCTGCTACGGGCACCGGCCCGCCCTGGGGGGTACCGGCCCGCCCTGGGGGGTACGGGCCTCCTGCCCTGGGGGCACCGGCCCCACCACCCCGGCCCGGACGACACGGGCCGGGGCCGCGGCATGCCCGCGCGCGCCCCGCGGCCGGCACCGCTGTTCGGCCGGTCGGACAGATCATCACGATGCGGCAGCATCAACTCACGGCTCGTGGCTGCTCACTTGACGACCAGTGGTCACACAGGGTTGGCTCCGGCCAGCGAGAGTCGTCCGGCCGGTGTCCACCCCGCGGCCCCCGTGCGCACTCTCCACCTGCTCTTGCTCGGCCGCACAGCGAGGTCCGCCCCTCATGAACACTCCTCCCCCGCCGCACACCCCGGCCGGACACGTCCGGGCCGCGGCCCTGGCGTCCGTCGTCTGCCTGCTGCTGTCCGCCTGTTCGGCCCTGGGCGACGACGGGAACGGTGCGGACCCGGCGGGCTCCGGGGGCGGGATGCGGGTGGCCCTGGTCACGCACGGCGGGGAGGGCGACGCCTTCTGGGACCTGGTGCGCAAGGGCGCCGAGGCGGCGGCCGCCAAGGACGGCATCGACCTCACCTACGCCGGGGACGCCGACCCGGCCGCCCAGGCCGAACTGGTGCACGACGCCGTCCGCGACAAGGTCGACGGCATCGCCGTCACCCTGGCCAAACCCGCGGCGATGCGCGGCCCGGTCGCCCGGGCGAAGGCCGCCGGCATCCCCGTCGTCGGGCTCAACTCCGGTATCGACGCCTGGCGTCCGGCGGGGCTCCTGGAGTACTTCGGCCAGGACGAGTCGGTCGCCGGCCGGGCCGTGGGCGACAAGCTGGACGGCCTCGACGCCGAACACGCCCTGTGCGTGGTGCACGAGCGGGGCAACGTCGCGCTGGAGGCCCGCTGCGCCGGTGTGAAGAAGACGTTCGGCGGCGAGACCGACAACCTGTACGTGGACGGCACCGACCGGGACGCCGTGACCGCCGCCATCGCCGCCCGGCTGCGGCAGGACCCCGGCATCGACCAGGTCGTCACCAACGGCGCCCAGTACGCGCTCGGCGCGGTCGAGGCCACGCGGCAGGCGCGCAGCAGGGCGAAGGTGGCCACCTTCGACCTCGACAAGGACCTCGTCAAGGCCGTCCGCGGCGGCGAGGTGCAGTTCGCCGTCGACCAGCAGCCGTATCTTCAGGGCTATCTCGCGGTGGACGCCCTGTGGCTGTACCGCACCAACGGCAACGTCAGCGGCGGCGGCACCGCTCCGGTCCTCACCGGCCCGGCCTTCGTGACGAAGTCCAACGTCTCGGCCGTGGCACGGTTCGCCGCCGCGGGGACCCGGTGACCGGACGCCTCCGTGACGCCCGAGTTCCGCCCGTGCGGGGCCCGCGCGTCCGCCCGGGCGGATAGCATCCTGCGCATCCCGCGTGCGGTGCCCGGACCCCCACCGCGCCCCGCCCCCGCCCTCCCCGACCGCTCCCCCGCCCAGCCCCCCGCCTCCCGCTGATCGCCCTAGGACGACGATGTCTCGACGGACAGGTGCCCGGCGCCACCTCGGCTCCATACGCATCTCCCTGGTGCTCCTGGCCCTGGTGCCGAGCGTCACCCTCGCCGCGATGTGGGGCGTGACGACCATCCAGATGTTCTCGGAGGGGCGCACGCTGCGCGAGCAGACCGAGCTGAGCCGGTCGACCGGCGCGATGGGCACCCACGCGACCCTGGCACTGCAGCGGGAGCGCAGCATGTCGGCCGCCTGGCTGGCGTCGCCCAAGGGCTCCCGGGCCGCCCTGGAGGCACAGCGCGAGGAGACCGACGAGGCGGTCGGCCGGCTGGTCGCGCAGGCGGACGCCATCGGCGAGGCGCCCGCCCGCATCTCCGAGCGGCTGTACTCGGTGCTGGGCTCGGTCGGCAGTCTGGAGTACTACCGGGACCAGGTGGACGACCCCACCGACATCACCCCCCAGCAGGCGCTGGACCAGTACTCCTCGATCGTCGACGACCAGATCCACGCCTTCCAGGCGCTGTCCCAGGTGGACGACGGCGACCTCACCTCGCAGGCCGGGCCGCTGGTGGGGTTGGAGCACGCGGCGGAGCTGGTGTCGCGGGAGGACGCGCAGCTCACCCTGGCGTGGCCGTCCGGGCACATGGACGACGAGGCGTGGTCCCGGTTCACCGAGCTGGTCCACACCCGGCGCTGGCTGGTGCAGGACCAGGTGCTGCCGCAGCTGACCGGCAGCGCCAAGGCGCAGACCGAGCGGATCATGGCGGGGCCGCACTGGCGGGCCCTGGAGTCGGTCGAGGACCGCGTGCTGGCGGCCCGCAACTCCTCCGCCGCGCGCGACCGGATCGCGCTGCCCGACGAGCGGCAGCGGTGGGACGCCGCCATGGACCGGCTGTCCGAGCAGTACGCGTCCCTCATCGAGCAGCAGACGACGGGCCTGCTCCAGCGCAGCGCCGACCGGGCGGACGCGCTGCTGCTCAAGGCCGCGCTGCTCAGTGCCGGCGGGCTGATCGCCATGCTGCTGTGCGTCGGCATGTCCTGGCGAATCACCCGCTCGCTGTCGCGGCGGCTGCGCGGCCTGCGCCGGGCCGCCGTCAGCCTCGCGCAGGAACGGCTGCCCGACGTGGTCGCCCGGCTGGAGCGGGGCGAGACGGTGGACGTGGAGTCGGCGACGCCTGCGCTGGACTACGGCCACGACGAACTCGGCCAGGTGGCGCGGGCGTTCCACACCGCCCAGCGCACGGCCGTGCACACGGCGGTCGAACTGGCCGACACCCGGCGGGGCTTCCAGAAGGTCATCCTGGGCATCGCCCGGCAGAGCCAGAACCTGGTCAACCTCCAGCTGAGCAAGCTCGACACCCTGGAACGCCGGCACACCGACCCCGAGATCCTCCAGGGCCTGTACGAACTGGACTCCACCGCGAGCCAGTTGCGCCGCTACGAGGAGAACCTCGTCATCGTCAGCGGTGAACGGCCGGGCCGCAGCTGGACCGAGCCCGTGGCGCTGATCGACATCCTGCGCAGCGCGATCGGCGAGGTCGCCGAGTACCAGCGGGTGGAGGTGCACACCGAGGAGGAGGTGTGCGTGGCGCCGCCCGCGGTGGCCGACGTCATCCATCTGCTGGCCGAGCTCATCGACAACGCGACCGCCTACTCCCCCGCCCCGAGCCCGGTCACGGTCCGGGCCGCCATGGTGGCCAAGGGACTGGCCGTGGAGGTCGAGGACCGCGGGCTCGGCATGTCGGAGGAGGACTACGCCTCCTTCAACGAACAGCTGGCGGTGCCGCCGCAGTTCGACGTCGTCGCGCTCGCCGACGACCTGCGCCTGGGCATGTTCGTCATCGCCCAGCTGGCCCACCGGCACGGCATCACCGTCACCCTGCGCTCCTCTCCGTACGGCGGGACCACGGGCATCGTGCTGGTCCCGCACGAGATCGTGGTGCGCGGGACGGACGACGACGCGCCCGTGGCCGGGCCGGCCGGGAGCGCGGCCGGTGCGCAGGGCCCGGCGGAGCGGCCCGGCGCCGACGGCGCGGGTGACGCCCCCGCGGACGACGGGGCCCCCGCGGCCGGCGGCGGGACGGACGCGGAGCGGCCCGCGGCGGCACGGCAGGCCGACCGCTCCGCCGGTCCCGCACGGGCGCGGGAGCCCCGGCCCCTCGTCGCGGCCCGCACGGCGCCGTCCGTGGCGTCCGCCGCCCGCGAGGTCGTCCCCCGCACCGACGGTCTCGCACCGCTGCCCCGCCGCGTGCCCCAGACCAGCCTGGTGGAGGAGCTGCGCGAGGACGCCGCGCCCGCCCCCGGGGACGACTCCCCCGACGACTTCACCGCCGAGGCGGCCGCCTCCTCCCTGGCCGGCTTCCAGCGCGGCACCCTCCGCGCCCGGGACGGCGGCGACGAGCCGTCGTCCGCCGGGGAGGAGGCCGCACCACCCCGGCAGGCCGCCCCCGGCCCCGTTCCCTCGACTCCGCCCGCCGACCGCTGACGAAGGACACCGCAATGACACGCCCCATCCCCGCCACGCACACCCAGCTCGACCAGCTGCTGACCGGACTCGTGGAGCGGGTCGCCGACGTGAACCAGGCCGTGGTGCTCTCCGAGGACGGCCTGGTGGTCAGCAAGTCCACCGGTTTCTTGCGCGACGACGCCGAACGGCTCGCGGCGACCGCGTCGGGGCTGATGAGCCTCAGCAAGGGCGTCAGCATGGACTTCCGGGGCGGCCCGGTGCGCCAGGCGCTGATCGAGATGGCCAACAGCTACCTGATCCTGACCTCCGCCGGGCCCGGCGCCCACCTGGTGGTCCTGACGGGCCCCGGCGCCGACGTGGGTGTGGTGGCCTACCAGATGAACATGCTGGTGAAGAAGATCGGCGAGCACCTCAGTGCGGCACCGCGCGGCACCGCCGGGCCCGCGACCGATCCCGGCGTGTGAGGTGGGCGAGGGCGATCCGGCGGGCCGGCTGGTCAGACCGTTCACCCTGACCGGTGGCCGGACGCGGCCCAGCCGCGGCGACTTCACGCTCATCTCGACGGTCACCGCGGTCGATCCCCCGCCTGCCGCGGCGGTCCGCTGCCAGCCCGAGCACCTGCGGATCCTCCGGCTGTGCGCCGAGCCGGTCGCCGTGGCCGAGGTCGCGGCCCGGCTGGACCTGCCGGTGAGCGTGGTCGTGATCCTGCTCTGCGACCTGCTGGAGGCGGGCCGGATCACCGTCCGCCCGCCGCGGCTCGTCACCCGCACCACACCGGACCTGGACCTGCTGCAGAAAGTGAGGGACGGCCTTGGCCGGCTCTGACGTCGTCACCGACGCCTCCGCACCCGACACGGTCAAGATCCTCATCGCCGGGGGCTTCGGCGTCGGCAAGACGACCCTGGTCGGATCGGTCAGCGAGATCGCCCCGCTGCGCACCGAGGAACCCCTGACCATGGCCGGTCTCGGGGTCGACGACCTGGACGGCATCGAGGAGAAGCGGGCCACCACGGTGGCCCTGGACTTCGGCCGCATCACCATCAGCCGGGACCTGGTGCTGTACCTGTTCGGCACGCCGGGCCAGCAGCGCTTCTGGTTCATGTGGAACGACCTGGCCCTCGGCGCGCTCGGCGCCGTGGTGCTGGTCGACGTCCGCCGCCCGGAGTCGAGTTTCGCCGCGATCGACTTCTTCGAGCGCCGGGGCATCCCGTTCGTCGTCGCCGTCAACGGCTTCTTCGGCGAACATCCCTATCCGCCCGAGGACATCCGGGAGGCCCTCGCGCTGCCGGAGCACGTGCAGGTGCTGCTGTGCGACGCGCGGGACAGGGAGTCGTGCCGGGACGTGCTGATCGCCCTGATCGACCAGCTGATCGCGTCGGCGGTGCGGGCGTAGGGCTGCTCGCCGCCGGTGGTGGGCACCCCGGGCGGTCCGCGCCGCCCGGGTGCTCACGTCCGGTCCGTCAGCTCAGCCCCGCCGACTTCAGCCACGCCTTCGCGACGTCGAGCGGGTCCTTCTTCTCCAGCTGGACCTGGGCGTCGAGGTCCCGGAGCGTCTCGGTGTCCAGCTTCGCGGAGACCGCGTCGAGCACGTCGGCGCCCTCCTTCGGCAGTCCGCTCCGGTTGACCAGCGGCGTCACGTTCGCGAAGCCGAAGAGGTTCTCCGGGTCCTTCAGGACGACGAACTTCTCCTTCACGATGGCCGGGTCCGTGGTGAAGACGTCGGCCGCCTGCACGGTGTTGCGGGTCAGTGCCGCCTGGGTGAGCGGTCCGCCCGCGTCGAGCGCCTTGAAGGACTTGAACTCCAGCCCGTACGCGGACTTCAGGCCCTTCAGGCCCTGGTGCCGGGTCTGGAACTCGGGCGAGCCGCCGATCACCAGGTCGGGGGCCGCGTCCTTGAGGTCGGCGAGGGTGGAGGAGGAGGTCAGCTGGTACTTCTTCGCCGTCTCTGCGTTGACGGTGACCGAGTCCTTGTCCTCGGCCGGCGAGGACTTCAGCAGCGTCAGCTTCTTGTCCAGCTTGGCCTTGACGGCCTCGTTCACGGCGTCCGCCGACTTCTGCTCGGCCTTGGGGTCGAGGTAGGCGAGCAGCGAGCCGTTGTACTCGGGGAGCACGGTGACGGAGCCGTTCTTCATCAGCCCGTAGGTGGTCTCGCGGCTGCCGATGTTGTGCTTGTACTCGACCTTGATGCCCTTGGCCTTGAGCGCCTCGCCGTAGAGGTCGGCGAGCAGGGTGGACTCGGCGAAGTTGTTGGAGCCGACGACGACGGTGCCCTTCTCGGCCTTCTCGCCCGCCAGCGGGTCGTCGGAGGTGTCACCGGACGAACAGCCGGCGAGCAGTGCCGCCGCGGCGAGCGCGACGGCCGCCGCACCGGTGTTCCTCGTCCTGGACCTGCTGTTGCGCACGGTGGAAGTCATCCGTCGATCCAATCCAGCGGCCTCACGATCAGTCAAGGTCGCCCTCGTCACGGTTTTCCTACGAAATCGGTGGGGAATTCAGCGCCTGCGCACACCGGGCGACACGGCCAGGCGGCCCGCCGCCCAGAAGAGCGCCAGCGTGACGAGGGCCAGGACGGCGACCAGTGTGGCGCCGCCGACCACCTTCTCGTAGTCGCGCTGGTAGAGCCCGTCGACGATGTACCGGCCGAGGCCGCCGAGGCTGACGTACGCGGCGATGGTGGCGGTGGAGACGATCTGGATGGCCGCGGAGCGCAGGCCGCTCAGGATCAGCGGCAGGGCGACGGGCAGTTCGACCTGGAACAGGATCCGCGACTCCCGCATGCCCATCCCGCGGGCGGCGTCCACGGGGGACGGGTCGACGGTGCGCACCGCCTCGTAGGTGGTCACCAGGATCGGCGGGACGGCCAGCACGACCAGCGGGATCATCACCGGCAGCAGACCGAAGCCCATCACGATGACGATGAGCACCAGCAGGCCGAAGCTGGGCAGCGCGCGGGCCGCGGTGGCGATGAGGGCCAGGGCGTTGCCGCCGCGTCCGGTGTGCCCGGTCAGCAGTCCGACGGGCAGGCCGATGGCGGCGGCGAGGGCGAGGGCGAGCAGCGAGTACTGGACGTGTTCGAGCAGGCGCTGGGGGATGCCGTCGTAGCCGTGCCAGTGGGCGCTGTCGCCGAAGAAGGCCTGGACGAAGGTGAGGACGTTCACCGGGCGGCCTCCTGTGCGGCCGGGACGGCCGCCCCGCGGGTGCCGGCCACACGGCGGTCGCGCCGGGCGTTCGGCATCCAGGGGGTGAGCAGGACGCGCAGCAGGACCAGCAGCGCGTCGCACAGGATGGCCAGGACGGCCGTGGTGAGCACGGAGTTGACGGCCAGCTCGGGGCGGTCGTACTTCTGCGCGTCGGCGAGCAGGTTGCCGAGGGCGCCCTGGTTGCCGATGAGGGTGCCCACGCTGACCAGGGAGATGCTGGAGACGGTGGCGACCCGGAGCCCGGCGATGATGGCGGGCACGGCGATCGGCAACTGCACCTGCGCGTAGCGGCGTACGGGACCGAAGCCCATGGCGGTGGCGGCGGCCAGGGTCTCCTGCGGGACCGAGCGGACCCCGTCGACGATGGCCGGGACGAGCACCACGAGGCTGTAGACGGCCAGCGGGATCATCACGGTCAGTTCGGTCTGGCCGGTGTAGTCGATGAGGACGACGAAGAAGGCCAGGGACGGCACCGCGTAGAGGACGGTGGTGACGCCGAGGACGGGCGGGTACAGCCAGCGGAAGCGGACGCAGAGCTGGGCGAGCGGCAGGGCCAGCAGCAGGCCGGCGAGGACCGGCAGCAGGGCCTCGCGCAGGTGCAGCCCGACCAGGCCGAGCCAGCTGTGCTGGAGGTCGCTGGGGATGTCGAAGAAGCCGTTCACGAGGCGACCTCGGCCACCTCGGCGGCGTGGGCGCTGCGGATGGCCTCGCCGATGGTCTGCTGCGAGACCACCCCGGTCACGCGCCCGGTGCCGTCCACGGCGACGGCGTGGCCGGCCGGGGAGAGCACCGCGCAGTCGAGGGCGACGCGCAGCGAGTCGGTGCCGGGCAGGAACGGCCGCCCGGGCGGGAGGAGCCGGTCGGCCCGGATGTCACCGGCTGTCAGATCGCGCCGCTCGCCCCAGCCGAGGGGGCGGCCGTCGGCGTCGGTGACCAGGAGCCAGGGGGCGTCGGGGGCGGTGATCTGCGCGGCGGTGGCGTCGAGCGGGATCACCGGGCCGGTGCTCAGCGCGAGGTGCGCGGAGGGGAAGAACGACAGGCGCCGGATGCCGCGGTCGGCGCCGAGGAAGTCCTCGACGAAGGCGTCGGCGGGGTTCGACAGCAGCTCGGCGGGCGGTGCGTACTGGGCGAGGCGGCCGCCCTCGCGCAGCACGGCGACCGTCGTGCCGAGTTTGATCGCCTCGTCGATGTCATGGGTGACGAAGACGATGGTCTTGCCCAACTCGTCCTGGATGCGGAGCAGTTCGTCCTGGAGTCCCTTGCGGACCACCGGGTCGACGGCCGAGAACGGCTCGTCCATCAGCAGGACGGGCGGGTCGGCGGCCAGCGCCCGGGCCACGCCCACGCGCTGCTGCTGACCGCCGGAGAGCTGGTACGGGTAGCGCCCGGCGAGGGCGGGGTCGAGCCCCACGCGCTCCATGAGTTCACCGGCCCGCGCCCGGGCCTTCTGCTTGCCCCAGCCGAGCATGCGCGGCACGGTCGCGATGTTGTCGGCGATCGTGCGGTGCTGGAAGAGGCCGGCGTTCTGGATGACGTACCCCATGGACCGGCGCAGGGCGGTGACGGGGCGGCGCTGGATGTCCTCGCCATCGAGGAGGATCGTTCCCTCGCTCGGTTCGACCATCCTGTTGATCATGCGCAGGGTGGTGGTCTTGCCGCAGCCGGACGGACCGACGAGGACGGTGATCGAGCGGTCGGGTATCTCCAGGGACAGGCGGTCGACGGCCACCGTGCCGTCGGGGTACCGCTTGGTGACTGATTCCATCCGTATCAAGACGCCGGGGCCCTTCGGGTTGGCGGACGCTGCTGGCCGTGGTCGTGCGGGCTGTTGTCCGGTGCGAGTCTAGAGGGCGCACGTCACGGGGTTGCGGGGGCCGCTTCCCGCACCGGCAGGCGGACGGTGAACACCGTCGTCCCGGGCTCGCTCGTGACCTCGATCCGGCCGCCGTGGGCGCGCACCAGGGAGCGGGCGACCGCGAGGCCGAGGCCGCTGCCGCCGCGGTCGCGGCTGCGGGCCTTGTCGACGCGGTAGAAGCGGTCGAAGACCCGGGCCCGGTCCTCCGGCGGGATGCCCGGGCCGGTGTCGGCGACCCGTACCTCGGCCGCGCCGGGCACGAGGCGCACCTCCACCGACACCCGCGTCCCCGCCGGGGTGTGCACGGCGGCGTTGGCCAGCAGGTTGTCCAGCACCTGGCGGATGCGCAGCGGGTCCATCCGCAGCCGTACCGGGCCCGGCCCGGCCGACACGGTCAGGGGGTGCCCGGGGCGGCCGGCGCGGAAGGCCTCGGCGGCCTGGCCCACCAGGTCGGTCAGGTCGGCGTCCTCCAGGCGCAGGGGCGTGTCCACCTCGGCCGCGTCCAGCCGGGCGAGCAGCAGCAGGTCGTCGAGCAGGACGCCCATGCGGGCCGCCTCGGCGCGCAGCCGGGCCAGGTGCCGGTCGCGTTCGGCGGGGGCGTTGGCGGCCGCGTACTGGAAGAGGTCGGCGTAGCCGCGCACCGACATCAGCGGGGTGCGCAGTTCGTGCGAGGCGTCGGCGACGAACCGGCGCAGCCGCTGCTCGGCCTCGGCGCGCACGGCGAGGGAGTCGTCGATGTGCTCCAGCATCGTGTTGAAGGCGGTGCGCAGTTCGTCCACCTCCGGCCCGCCGTCGCGGCCGTCGGCGCGCAGCGGCAGCCGGGCCGCCGACTCGGTCAGGTCGTGCGAGGCGATGCCGTGCGCGGTGGTCGCCATGTCGCTGAGCGGCTTCAGGCCCCGGCGCAGCATGCGGCGGCCGAGGACGACCAGGGCGAGCAGCGCGAGGGCGAAGGTGACGACCTGGATGGTGATCAACTGCCCGACGGTGTCCTGGATCTCGTCCATGGGGGCGGCGCTGACCAGGACGACGCCGGGCTCGACCTCGCAGGCGCGCAGCCGGTAGGTGCCGGCGCCCTTCAGGTGCTCGGTGCGCAGCAGTTCGGTGTGGGCGGCGGTCTGCGCCGAGGCCAGGGCGGTGAAGTCGTCGACGTCCTGCGGCAGGTCGACCGGGTCCTCGGGCCGCCGCAGCGCGGGCCTGCCGTCCGACACGTCGTACACGGCGTAGAACCAGCTGTAGTACTTCTTGCCGGTAAGGGTGCCGTGGTCGGCGATGCTCTTGGACTGGGCGATCTGCGCCTGGGCGAGCTGGGTGTCGAGCTGGGCCGACAGGTAGTCGCGCATGTACGTGGTCAAGGCGGTGCCGACGACGGCGAAGACGACCAGGGACAGGGCGCCCAGGCCCAGGGCGAGCCGGGTGCCCAGGCGCATCCTGCGGTAGGTCCGCCTGAGCCGTGCGCTCACTCGGCGGCCTGCCGCAGCACGTAGCCGAAGCCGCGCACGGTGTGGATCAGCGGGGCGGCGCCGTCGCCGGACTCGTCGAGCTTGCGGCGCAGCCGGCTGACGACCAGTTCGACGACGTTGGAGCGGCCGCCGAAGCCGTACTCCCAGACGTGGTCGAGGATCTGCGCCTTGGTGAGCACGGTCGGGGACTTGCGCAGCAGGTAGCGCAGCACCTCGTACTCGGTCGGGGTCAGCGACAGCAGCCTCGCGCCGCGCCGCACCTGGCGGGTGTCCTCGTCCATCGTCAGGTCGCCGACCCGCAGCACGGACCGCTGGAAGGACGGCCCGGCACTGCGCCGCAGCACGGTCCGCAGCCGGGCCATCAGCTCCTCCACCGCGAACGGCTTGACGAGGTAGTCGTCGCCGCCGCGGGTCAGGCCCGCGACCCGGTCGGCGACGCCGTCGCGGGCGGTGAGGAACACCACCGGCACCATCGTGCCGGAGGCCCGCAGCCGGTCCAGGACGCCGAAGCCGTCCACGCCGGGCAGCATCAGGTCGAGCACCACGATGTCGGGGTGGAACTCGGCGGCCCGCCGCAGCGCGTCCTCGCCGGTGTACGCGGCGACCGCCTCCCAGCCCTCGTAGCGGGCGACGGTCGCGACGAGGTCGGCGATCGGCGGGTCGTCGTCGACGACGAGAAGTCGTACTTTCTCCACGCCCCCATACTGCGGCACGGTTCCCGGACCGCCACAGCCGCCCGGCGCCCGCCCCCGGGATCGATAACCACTTGAAAGACGGGCGACAGCTTCCCGACAGCTCCCCCGCGCCAAGCTCGGTGTACCCAGGACCCGATCAAGGAGCTGCCGACGGTGACCACCCTCCGACAACCCCCCGTGGCGGCCCGGCCGGTGATCCGCCCCCGCGTGGTGGGACGCGCCGGCCTGTACGCGGTGCTGCTGGCCAACGCCGTCGTGGTGGCGGTGTTCTTCGTCCAGGCCGGATTCGCCTCGAACGCGCTGCTCGTGCTGGGCCGGCTGACCGGCCTGTACGCGTCCCTGCTCATGGCGTTCCAGCTGCTGCTGGTGGCCCGGCTGCCCTGGTTCGACCGGCGGATCGGCATGGACCGGCTGACGTCCTGGCACCGCTGGACGGGCTTCACGGTGCTGTGGCTGCTGCTCGCGCACGCGGTGTTCGTCGTCCTCGGCTACGCCGCGTCCTCGTCCCTGGACCCGGTGAACCAGCTCGTGGACCTCGCCGAGACGGTCGAGGGCGTCCTGCGGGCGATCGTCGCGCTGGCGCTGCTCCTGGTGGTCGGCGCGGTCTCGGCCCGGTACGCCCGGCGCCGGCTGGCCTACGAGACCTGGCACTTCGTCCACCTGTACACCTACGTCGCGGTGGTGCTGGCGTTCACCCACCAGGTCGCGGCGGGGACGACGTTCGCCTCGTCCCCGGCGGCCACGGCGTACTGGTACGCCCTGTGGGGCGCGGCTCTGGCCTCGGTGGGTGCGGGCCGCTTGGTGCTGCCGGTGTGGCGCAACCTGCGGCACCGGCTGCGCGTGACGGCCGTCGTCCCCGAGAACGACGACGTGGTGTCGGTCTACGTCACCGGCCGTGATCTGGACCGGCTGCCCGCGCGGGCCGGGCAGTTCTTCCTGTGGCGGTTCCTGACCCGGGACCGCTGGTGGCAGGCGAACCCGTTCTCCCTGTCCGCCGCGCCGGACGGCCGCACGCTCCGGCTGACCGTGAAGCGGGCCGGCCGGGGCAGCGCGGCCCTGCGGCACCTCCGGCCGGGCACACGCGTCTTCGCCGAGGGCCCCTACGGCGCGTTCACCACCCTGCACCGCACCCGCCCGGACGCGGTGCTGATCGCCGGGGGCGTGGGGGTGACGCCGATCCGGGCCCTGCTGGAGGAGCTGGACGGGCACGCGGTGGTGATCTACCGGGTCGCCACGGACCGGGACGCGGTCCTGCGCGGCGAACTGAGCGAGCTGGCGCGGGCCCGGGGCGCCGAGCTGCACGTGGTGACCGGCCCGCCGGTGCCCGACCGGCTGGCGCCCGGCGAACTGGCCCGGCTGGCACCCGACATCGCCGACCGGGACGTCTACCTGTGCGGCCCGCCCCCGATGACGAGCGCGGTGCTCGGCTCCCTGCGCGCGCTGGGCGTGCCCCGGCCGCAGATCCACTTCGAACGCTTCAGCCTGGCCGGATGACGAGGAGACCGTCGTGAAACGAGCCGTGCCCGTCCTCGTCCTCAGCGTCGCGGGCCTGGTCCCCGTCTGGCGCTACACCCCGTCGCCGGGCACCGGTTCGCCGCCGGCCGCCGCCCAGGCCCCGGCGTCCACGCCCTCGGTGTCCTCATCGGGCGGCGGGTCCACGGTCGTCGCCGGTCCCACGGTGGACACCGAGAAGGGGCCGGTGCAGGTGGAGGTGACCTTCGAGGGCGACGCGATCGCCTCGGTGCGGATGCTGCGGCAGCCGGACCACCCGCAGACCACGGCCGCGGTGCCGCGGCTGATCGAGGAGACGCTGCGGGAGCAGAGCGCCGACGTCGACACGGTGTCCGGGGCGACGGTCACCAGCGACGGCTACCGGGAGTCCCTCCAGGCCGCCCTCGACGCGAGGGGCTGACCCGTGCGGCGCGTGGAGCACGTCATGGGGTTCCCGGTGTCGGTCCGCGTCGACGACCCGGGGTTCCCCGCGGGCCCGGTGGAGGAGCTGTTCGCGTGGCTGCGCGAGACGGACGCGCGGTTCAGCCCGTTCCGGCCGGACAGTGAGGTGTCCCGGCTGGACCGGGGCGAACTCCGCGTGGTCAGCCCGGAGTTGCGGGAGGTGCTGGACCTGTGCGAGGAGTACCGGCTGGCCACCGGGGGCGCCTTCGACGCCCGGCCGCCGGGGCGGGGTCTCGACCCGTGCGCCGTGGTGAAGGGCTGGTCGGTGCAGCGCGGAGCGGAGGTGCTGCGCGCCGCCGGCGCCCGCCGCTTCTGCCTCAACGCGGGCGGTGACGTCGTCGTCGCCGGCGGTCCCTGGCGCGTCGGCGTGCGCCATCCCGAGGACGCCGGCCTGCTGTGCGCGGTCGTGGACCTCACCGACGGCGCGGTCGCGACCTCCGCGCGCTACGAACGCGGGGACCACATCCTCGACGGGCGCACCGGCCGTCCGGCGACCGGGCTGCTCGCCGTGACCGTCGCGGCCCCGACCCTGACCGAGGCCGACGCGGTGGCGACGGCGGCGTTCGCGCTCGGGGCCGAGGGCGCCCGGTGGGCGGCGTCCCGGGAGCACTGCGAGGTGTTCGCGGTCGAGGAGGGCGGACGGGTGCTGCGCAGCCCGGGCTTCCCGGTGGCGGACGCCGGGGTGCCGGTCCGACGGTCCGCGCGGCGGGCGCGGCACGCCCGGGAAGCGGAGTCGGTCCGTCACCCACTCGCACCCCATCCGCAGCGGTTAACCTCGTAACTCACCGAAGGTGAACGGGGGTTGCCCATGGTGAACAGCGACCGCACGCCGCCGGTCTGTCCGGGAGGGCACGACGGGACGCCGGACACCGGTGCCGGCGTCCACCTCCAGAACCAGCTCGAGATCCTCATCCAGGACTTCCGCACGAGCACCGAGCCGCCCATGCCGGTCTTCGTCGTCCACGCGCAGGACGCCGCCGACGACGAGGCGGTGGCCGCGCTGGTGCGGCAGCTGCACACGGGCCAGGGGGCGCACGGCACGCGCTGCGCGGTCGCGCAGGACGCCTACGAGGGCGGCACGGAGGTGCGCCGGGCCGCGGCCATGGTGCGCGCGCTGAGCGACCCGAAGAAGTGGGGCGGCCCGAAGTCGGTCTACCGGCGCTACGCCTTCCCGCGGCTGCGGCTGGTGCACGCCGTCGAGGACGCGGTCACCGCGCTCGGCGACCAGTGGCCGGCGCCCGCCCCGGACAGCCCGGGGGCCGGCCAGGACCAGCGGCAGCTGCTGCTCGACCAGCTGGCCGAGCAGCGCTGGCGGCCGCGGAACACCGCGCGCTGGCGCTCGGGCCTGCCGCTGGTCGACATGGCGCACATCTTCCCGGCCAGCCTGGTCACCGTGCTCGCCGCGCTCCTGGCGCGCAGCGAGTGGTACGTCGCCGTCGGTGCCGGTCTGGTGTTCCTGCTGCTGCTGACGGTCCTCAACTACGTGCTGCCCGGCCGGGCGCCGATCTTCCTGTGGCTGCGCCGGGAGAGCCGCTGGTTCATGACGACGACCTTCCTCAGGGCGGCGGACCAGGACCAGCCCACCGAGGCCTCGCTGCTGCGGCCGGTGCGCTCCTGGAAGGCGATCGCCGCCCGGGCCCACGGTGTGGCCGAGGCGCTGAAGTCGGGCGGCGACTTCCACCTCCAGCTGTGCGTGCTGGCGCTGCGGGAGGACCTGCGCGACAACCACCGCAGGTGGAGCTGGGACCTGCGCGGCTTCAAACGGCCGCGTCCGCCGGTGCTGTTCCTGCCGCGGGCGGACGACCGCAACGGCGGCATCGAGCTGATCCGCGCGATCAGCGACGTGCGCAGCCGGCGCAGTGAACTGGACCCGCTGCTCGTGGTCGCCGCCGTGCGCGCGGACGACGTGCCCCGGCTGGAGCGCAGTGTGGTCCGCACGCCGCCCGCGCCGGCCGCCGAGCCGCCCAAGTTCGGCGACCGGCTGCGCACCTGGTACCGGGAGTGGGCGCACAATCTGCGGGCCGAGCAGTCGCCCAGCCGGGAGCGGTCCGTGCTGCCCTGGGTGATGAAGATCCCGCTGCCGCACGACCAGCTCGGCCCCGTCGAGGAGGGCCGCCCCCACCGGCGGGCCTCGGCCCGGCCGACGTTCGCCCGGCTGGTGTGGGCGCTGCACACCCTGGTCCTGGTGGTCGCCCTGCTGACCGCGGGCACCGTGATGCGGGCCGACGCCCTGCACGACCGGTACTGCTCGGCGTCGGTGCTGACCGCCAACCGGGACACCAGACGGGCCCAGACCCCCGGCGGGTCCACGGAGTGCATCGGCATCGCCACAGGTGACGTCCGCTTCGCCGACTGGCTGCCCGCCCCCGTCTCCGGGGACGACGACGCCGCCCTCACCGCCGGCGGCGGCCGCCCGTGGACGGTGGCCGAACTGGAGGACCGCATAGCCCGGCAGAACGCCGGTGTGCTGGCCCGCCACGGCGGCGCGTACGTCACCGTCGTCTACGCCGGGCCGCTCAGCGCCGACACCGACTCCGGGTCCTCCCTCGTGAAGGGCGCCGAGGAACTGGCCGGGGTGTACCTGGCGCAGGCGGTGGTGAACGAGAACTCCAGCGTCAAGCTGCGGGTGCTGATCGCCAACGGCGGGCTGGACCTGGGCCACCAGGAGGAGATGGCCGAGGCGATCGCCGCGTACGCCGCGCACGACCCCACCGTGGTGGGGGTGGTGGGCACCGGCCGGGACCTGAAGTCCAGCCGGGCGACGACACAGACCCTGATGCGGGCCGGGCTTCCGGTGGTCTCCGGCACCAACTCCGCGACGTATCTGCCGCGCGAGTTCGCCAACTGGTTCAGCCTGGCCGCCACCGACGAGTGGCAGACCCGGCAACTCGGCCTGATAGCCGCACAGTTGCGCACTCCGGACCGGCGGCAGTACGCCCTGGTCCTCGCCCGGGACACGACCCGCACCGACGACCTGTACACCGACGAGCAGGCCCGCTACGGCCGGCGCATGCTCCAGCGGCAGGGCTTCACCCTGCACCCCGAGCGCCGCTACAACCTCAGCGGCGGCAAGCCGGAACTGCGCTCGCACGCGCAGGAGATCTGCCGGAGCGGCCGGGTGCCGTCGGTCATCTACTTCGCGGGCCGGGTGGAGGACGTCGACCCGCTGATGACGCAGCTGGGCACCGAACCGGGCTGTGCGGGCAAGCCGCTGGCGATCCTGACCGGCGACGACCTGTCCAAGGCGGACTTCGCGGGCGGCGGCCAGTCCGTCGCGCCGGACGTCACGCTGTACCACGCGGCCCTGGCCGAACTGGAGCAGGCCGCCACCAGGACGGCCTTCTACCTGGACGCGGCCGAGCACCTGCCCGGCCTGCGGGGCCACCGGCTGCGCCACGACAGTCCCGCCCTGGCCAGCGGCCAGACCGCCCTCGCCCACGACGCGACCCGCGCCCTGTTCTGGGCGGCCACCCGGGGCGACCGGCCGCAGAGCCGCGCCTCGACCTGGGTGAACCTGCGCAGCGTCAAGATCGAGGGCATGGCGACCGGCACCATCGACTTCACCGGCGCCGCGCTGTACGGCGACCGCACCGGGCACAGCATCGTCCTCAAGGCGGTGCGCCGCGCGGACGACGGCACCACCGACACCGTCGTGCTGTGCCGGCGCACCGCCGGGGACACCCGGCGCCTCACCGAGCGGGAGTGCCGACTGCGGTGAGGCGCCCGGGCTCAGCCCTCCTGAGGCTCCAGCCGCAGCGCGATGCTGTTGATGCAGTACCGCTGGTCGGTGGGCGTGGGGTACCCCTCGCCCTCGAAGACGTGCCCGAGGTGCGAGCCACAGCGCGCGCACCGCACCTCGGTGCGCACCATGCCGTGCGAGCGGTCCGCGATCAGCTCCACGGCGTCGGTGTCCTTCGGGTCGAAGAAGGACGGCCAGCCGCAGTGCGACTCGAACTTGGTGTCCGAGGTGAACAGCTCCGCACCGCAGGCGCGGCAGGAGTAGACGCCCCGGGTCTTGGTGTCGGTGTACTCACCGGTGAAGGCGGGCTCGGTGGCCGCCTGCCGCAGTACCGCGTACTCGCCCGGGGACAGTTCCGCGCGCCACTGCTCGTCCGGCTTCTGAACGTCGTACGGCATGAGCCTCCAGCCCCTCGGTTCTACAGACGGTCCAGGATCAGCGGGCCGAGGTCGGTGACGTCGCCCGCTCCCATGGTGAGAACGAGATCACCGGGCTTCGCCATTCCCGCGACGACCGACGGGACGTCGGCCTTGTCGTGCAGCGGCGTCACGTCGGCGCCCGCCGCCCGGGCCGCCTCGATGATCAGCTCGCTGGTCACCCCGGGGATCGGGTCCTCGCGGGCCGGGTAGATGTCCAGCACCACGGAGGCGTCCGCGAGGGCCAGCGACTGCCCCATCTCCTTGCCGAGCTCCTGGGTGCGGGAGAACAGGTGGGGCTGGAAGACGACCAGGATCCGGGCGTCGCCCGCCGCGGCGCGCATCGCCTCCAGGTCGGCCGTCATCTCGGTGGGGTGGTGCGCGTAGGAGTCGATCACCTGCACGCCCCCGGCCTCGCCCTTGAGCTGCAAGCGGCGCTTGACCCCCGTGTACGCACCGATCGCCCCGGCCAGCCCGGCGGCCGGGATGCCCAGCGCCACGCCCGCGGCCAGGGCCGCGACCGCGTTGTGCGCGTAGTGCCGCCCGGGGACGGAGACGGTGAAGGTCAGCCGCTCGCCGTCCAGGTCGACGGTGACCTCGCTCTTCAGGCCCTGCGGCACGACGGACAGGATCCGCACCGCGGCGTCCTCGGACTCGCCGTAGGTCACCACCCGCACACCGCGGCCGGCGACCCGCCGGGTCAGCTCGCGGGCGCCCTCGTGGTCGGCGGCGATCACCAGGGTGCCGCCCTCGGTGATCCGGTCCACGAACGTCTCGAAGGAGGCGTAGATCTCGTCCATCGACGCGTAGTTGGCGTGGTGGTCGAGCTCGACGTTGAGGACGATCGCCACCTCGGGCGCGTACTTGTGGAAGCTGCGGTCCGACTCGTCGGCCTCGGCGACGAAGATCTCGCCCTCGCCGTGCAGGGCGTTGGAGCCGGGCGCGTCCAGGTCGCCGCCGATCGCGTACGAGGGCCTCAGGCCCAGCTCGCTCAGCGACACGGCCAGCATCGAGGTGGTGGTGGTCTTGCCGTGCGTGCCCGCGACGGCGATCGGCCGCAGCCCGTCCATCAGCGCGGCGAGCGCGTCGGAGCGGTGCACGACGGGAATGCCCAGCTCGGCGGCGCGGGCCAGCTCGGGGTTGTCCGGCCGGATCGCCGAGGACACGACCACGCAGCTGGCGTCGTCGGCCAGGTGCGCGGCGGCGTGCCCGATGTGCACGGTCACGCCCAGCGCCCGCAGCGCCTCGGCCGTGGCCGACTCCTTGGCGTCGCTGCCCGCGACGACGGCCCCGCGCTGGGCGAGGATCTTCGCGATCCCCGACATGCCCGCACCACCGATGCCGATGAAGTGCGGTCGGTCCATGGCGGTGGGAAGGCCGGGTGCCATGCGGTTCTCCAAGTGCGGCGCGACGGTGTGGGCGGCCCCCACCCTATTTCAGCGGCGCCCGGGGCCGCGCCAACCCCGGACCCGGTGCCTTCGGGGCTACGCCTTGCTGTGCGAGAACAGCTTGAGCACGGGCACGCCGACCTTGTGCCGGGCGCGCGAGGCCCAGTCCCGGTGGAAGAACTCCTCCACGTAGTGCGGATCGGTGAGCACGATCACCTCGTCCGCCCCGACCTCGGCGACCAGGGACTTCAGGGCGTCCAACGGATGGTCCTCGATCAGCCGGCCCTGGGCCCGGCTCCCGGAGGCGCGCAGCGCGGCGAGGGACACCTCCAGCGCCCGCTGCCCCACGCTCAGCGCCTCCTCGCCCTCCGGGGTCTCGCCCTCGCGCACGGCCTCGTCCAGTTCGCCGAGCGCCACGTCGTCGATGGCCCGCAGCAGCCGGTCCGCCTGCTCGCCGCGCGGCTGGAGGAGCACCTGGAAGGACACCTCCTCCTCGCCGTGCAAGGTCGTGACGAACTCCACGTCGGCGGACGTCAGGGCCTTCTCGATCATCAAAACGCTTGTGAACACCAGGCGCCCCTTCTGCTCCGGGGGCCTCGGGGCCCCACCTCCTGCGTGGGCCGCGGCGGGCCCTGCGGAAACCATCCTGCCCCGTGATCGCACGGGTACTGCCGGATTCAGTGTGCCCTGCGGAAACCGAACAGAACGGAACATTCCGCTCACACCCGGTCCGGCGGCGGCCCTCTGCGCCGCCCGCGGCCGGACCGGCGGCCGACTCCCGGCCGCCGGCACCTTCTACCCCGGCTTCGGCGGTTCAGTGCGCCGGGAGCCTGCCGTACCGCGTGAAGAGGAAACCGTCCTCCTCCAGCATCGACAGCAGCGCGAAGCGGTGCGGGACCGTGACGGCCGGCCCGCCGGCGATGCGCTGCGCGTCGCCCGCGGTGAGCATCGGCGAGAGGGTCAGGCACAGTTCGTCGAGCACCCCCGCCGCCACCAGCTGGCCCAGCAGTCGCGGACCGCCCTCGGTGAGCAGCCGGGTGTGGCCGAGAGCGGCCAGCGCCCGCACGGCCCGGGCGGGGTCGACACCGATGCCCTCCCCGGCGGTGACCACCCGGGCACCCGCCTTCTCCGCGGCGGCCACGCGGTCCTGCGGGGCCGCGGCACCGGTGAGGACGAGTGTGGGCACCAGCGGGGAGGTGAACAGCGGCAGGGAGAAGTCGAGGTCGAGCCCGGCGGTGACGACCGCGATGGCCGGTGCCGGGCCCTGGCCGGCCGCCTCCCGGGCGGCGGCGAAGTCGGCACGCGCGCGTGCGGGCCGGTACCCCTCCTGGCGCACCGTCTCCGCCCCGACGACCACGACGTCGGCCAGCGCCCGCAGCGTGCCGAAGATCCGCATGTCGGTCGCGCCGGAGATGGGCTGGGAGCGCCCGTCGTGCTGGGCGGCCCCGTCCAGCGTGGACACCATGTTGGCCCGCAGGTACGGCGCCGGCCCCTCGGGGCCCGGCTCGGGGTAGGCGTAGGCGGCGGCCAGTTCGGCCAGGCTCCACTCCCGTCCGCTTCCCCCGCCGGACGCGCCGCCGGGCGCCGGAGCTGCTGTTTCATCGGTCACAGGGAACAGACGTCGCATGCCGTGCAGTGTTCCACGCGCCGTAGCATGGTGAACCGTGTCCTCTTCCCCCGCCGCATCCGGAACCGGCCCCGTGACCGACCCGGCCCCGCTGTCGCTGTGCGCCCGTGAGCCGCACGTACCCGCGGACCGCCTGGTCGCCGAGATGGTGCCGCCGCCCCGGTTCGACTCCGTGCGCTTCAGCACCTACATCCCGGACCCGAACCAGCCCAGCCAGACCGAGGCCGTCGAGGTCCTGGAGCGTTTCGCGGCCGGGCTCGGCGGCGGCTCCGCCCCGGGCAGGCGGCGCCTGTTCGGTTTCGGCAGGGCGGCCAGGCAGGCCCCCTCGGGCCCGCGCGGCGTCTACCTCGACGGCGGCTACGGCGTGGGCAAGACCCACCTGCTCGCCTCCCTGTGGCACGCCACCCCCGCGGAACCCTCGCTGAAGGCGTTCGGCACGTTCGTGGAGCTGACCAACCTGGTCGGCGCGCTCGGCTTCCAGCAGACGGTGCGGACCCTGTCCGGCCACCGCCTGCTGTGCATCGACGAGTTCGAGCTCGACGACCCGGGCGACACGGTGCTGGTGTCCACCCTGCTCGGCAAGCTCGTCGAGGCGGGAGTCGCGCTCGCGGCCACGTCCAACACGCTGCCCGGCAAGCTCGGCGAGGGCCGGTTCGCCGCCGCCGACTTCCTGCGAGAGATCCAGGGCCTGTCGGCGCACTTCCGCGCCCTGCGCATCGACGGCGAGGACTACCGCCACCGCGGGCTGCCCGAGGCACCGCCGCCGTTCTCCGACGAGCAGGTGACCGCCACGGCGCACGCCACCGAGGGCGCCTCCCTCGACGCGTTCCCCGCCCTCCTGGAGCACCTGGCCCGTGTCCACCCCAGCCGTTACGGCGCCCTGACCGACGGGGTGAGGGCGGTCTGCCTCACCGGGGTGCAGCCCGTGCCGGACCAGTCGACGGCGCTCCGGCTCGTCGTCCTCGCGGACCGCCTCTACGACCGCGAGGTGCCCGTGCTGGCGTCGGGGCTGCCGTTCGACCGGCTCTTCAGCGAGGAGATGCTGAAGGGCGGCTACCGCAAGAAGTACTTCAGGGCCATATCCCGGCTCACCGCCCTCGCCCGTGACGCGGGCACCTTGGCCGACTCCGGGTGACCGTCGCCCCAACCGTGCAGCGAAAACCGTGAGGTGGGCGCCGCTTCAGGCCACCCACCCACGATTTTCAGGCTCTCTTCAGCCGGAAACTTTAAGTTAACCCTGCAAACAACTTTGCAGGGTTAATGTTGTTTCTTGACCAGCCGTTGACCAACTGCTGGTGCGTGCCGGGCGTGTGACGCGGTGAAGGGGGGCGCATGTTCCGAGCTACGACGTTTTGGACCATGGTGTCGGTCCTCGCCGCCGCCGCGCTGGCCCTCGTGCTGTTCGCACCCACGGCTTCGTTCGCATCCGCGCACACTCTCGGCGAAGCCCAGGCCAAGGCCGCCCCCGGAGCCACCCCTCCGCACACCTTCCCGGGCCCCGGAAGCACCCCCGCCGGACAGGCCCTGCGGGACGAGACGACCTCGTGCCGCGCAGCACACCCCGGGGACCCGACCGGTCCCCTGCGCACCCGTGCCCGGTCCCACCCCGCCGACCGCGCACCCGCGGCGTCCGGCCGGCCGCTGCCGCCGCACGTCACACCGGCGCCGGCCGAACCGGCCCTCAGCGGCACCGCGCACGCCTCCAGACCCCTCGTGCCGCGCACCCCGGCAGCGCTGCAGGTCTTCCGCTGCTGAGCCGCACAGCGCTCCCCCCACCCTTCGTCATGCCCGTCCGACGCGCCCCCACTGCGCGCCAGGAGGATTCATCACGCCATGCAGCCCCTCATCGACAACGCCCGTACGTTCGGACAGCGCCCTGAGGAGTTCGCCCGCCTCGCCGAGGGCCAGTCCCCCGACGTCCTGTTCATCACCTGCTCCGACTCCAGGGTCGTGCCGGCCCTGATCACGGGCGCCCGTCCCGGCGAGCTCTTCGAGCTGCGCACCGCGGGCAACGTCGTCCCCCCACACACCCTCGGCCACCCCACCGCGGAGGCCGCCACCATCGAGTACGCCGTCGACGTGCTCGGCGTCTCGGACATCGTCGTCTGCGGCCACTCGCACTGCGGCGCCGTGGGCGCCGTGGTGCGCGGCGACGACCTCGACGCGGTCCCGGCGGTGCGCGCCTGGCTCGCGCACTCCACCGGCCGGCCCGACTGCGCCGACCCGGCCGACCCGACGGTCGCCGAGGCCGTGCAGAACCACGTCCTCACCCAGGTGCTGCGGCTGCGCTCCTACCCGTGCGTCGAACGGGGGCTGGCCGAGGGCCGGCTCCGGCTGCACGGCTGGTACTACGAGGTCCACACCGGCGTGGTGCGGGAGCACCGCGCGGATTACGACACGTTCGAGACGCTCTGAGGAGGCCGGTGACCATGATGTCCGTCATGTCGAAGTTCCCTCATCTGAGGCAGGACTTCCTCGCCTCCATCGTCGTCTTCCTGGTCGCGGTGCCGCTCTGTGTCGGGGTGGCGGTCGCCTCCGGCGTCCCCGCCGAGCTCGGTCTCGTCACCGGCATCGTGGGCGGGATCGTCACCGGGCTGCTGCCCGGCAGCAGCCTCCAGGTGTCCGGGCCCGCCGCCGGTCTCACCGTGCTGGTCTTCCAGGCCGTCACCGAGTTCGGCGTGGCCACGCTCGGGGTGATCGTGCTGCTCGCCGGGCTGCTCCAGCTCGCCATGGGATTCCTCGGCATAGGCCGCTGGTTCCGGGCGATCTCCGTCTCGGTCGTCGAGGGCATGCTCTGCGGCATCGGACTGGTGATCATCGCCGGCCAGATCTACGCGGCGGCGGGCCTGAAGGCCCCGGAGTCCGGACTCGGCAAGATCGCAGGTCTGCCCGGGGCGTTCATCGACGTGTTCGGCAGCACCGAGGCCCTGGCCTCCCTCGCGATCGGTGCGGGCACCATCGCCGTCATCGTGCTGTGGAAGAAGGTGCCCAAGGCCGTCCGGACGGTACCCGGCGCCCTCGCCGCGGTCGTCCTGGCCACGGTCGTCACGCTCGCCTTCGGGCTGCCCGTCGCCACCGTCCGGGTGGAGGGTCTGCTCGGGGTGGTCCAGCCGCCCGGGGCGGAGGCCTTCGGCGAACTGGCGAGCCCGGCGATCTGGGGCACGATCATCGCGTTCGCGCTGATCGCCTCGGCGGAGAGCCTGTTCAGCGCGGCGGCCGTGGACCGGCTGCACAACGGTCCGCGCACCGAGTACAACAAGGAGATGGTCGCCCAGGGCGCGGGCAACACCCTGTGCGGTCTGCTCGGCGCACTGCCGATGACCGCGGTCATCGTGCGCAGCTCCGCCAACGTGAGCGCGGGCGCCCGGACCAAGGCGTCCCGGGTGCTGCACGGCGTGTGGCTGCTGCTGTTCGCCGCCGCCATGCCGTGGGCCCTGGCACTGATCCCGATCCCCGCGCTGGCCGGCATCCTCGTGCACGCCGGCTGGAAGCTGATCCCGTTCCGCCAGATCAGGGCGCTGTGGGGGGCTCACAAGGGTGAGGCGCTGATCCTGGTGATCACGGCCGTGTCGATCGTCGCGGTGAACATGTTCGAGGGGGTGCTCATCGGTCTGGCCCTGTCGGTCGTCAAGACCGCCTGGGACGCCTCGCACGTCAAGCTCGACATCATCGACAAGGGCGCCGGGCCGATCCAGGTGTACCTGTCGGGCAACGCGACATTCCTGCGGCTGCCGAAGATCCTGGACAGCCTGGAGTCCCTCCCGCAGGACCGCCCCGTCGAGCTGGACCTCTCGGGCCTGCACCACCTGGACCACGCCTGCCGCACGGCCCTGGAGAGCTGGGCCGCCCGGCACAGCACCGCGGGCACCGAGCCGGTGAAGGTCACGCAGGGCGAACCGGCCGTGTCCCCGGCGCAGGAGGTCACCCCGGCCTAGCCGGCCCCCTCCCCGGCCCGGGGTGCGCGCGGCGGCCTCCGCGCGCACCCCGGGCCGTCCCGCGTCCGGCCCCGGCCGCCGGGGCATGGCCTCGTGCCCGGTTGCGGGCATATCGTTGCAGAAAGGTACAAAAACCTGGACCTCGAACGGGAGGTCGGCATGGTCGAAGAGCTGATCGCCACCGCGGCGGCGGTGGGGGCCGGCGCCCTGGTGTACGTGGCGTCGGCGGCGCGCGTGGTCAAGCAGTACGAGCGCGGTGTGGTCTTCCGCCTCGGCCGGCTGCACGGCGACGTGCGGCGGCCCGGCTTCACCCTGGTCGTGCCGGCGGTCGACCGGATGCGCAAGGTCAACCTGCAGATCGTGACCATGCCGGTCCCCGCGCAGGAGGGCATCACCCGCGACAACGTGACCGTGCGGGTCGACGCCGTCGTGTACTTCAAGGTGGTGGACCCCGCGGCCGCGGTCGTCAACGTCGAGGACTACCGCTTCGCCGTCTCGCAGATGGCCCAGACCTCGCTGCGCTCGATCATCGGCAAGAGCGAGCTGGACGATCTGCTGTCCAACCGGGAGAAGCTCAACCAGGGTCTGGAGCTGATGATCGACAGCCCCGCCGTGGAGTGGGGCGTGACCATCGACCGCGTGGAGATCAAGGACGTCTCCCTGCCGGACACCATGAAACGCTCGATGGCCCGCCAGGCCGAGGCCGACCGCGAGCGGCGGGCCCGGCTGATCAACGCCGACGCCGAGTACCAGGCGTCCAAGAAGCTGTCCCAGGCCGCCCAGCAGATGGCAGACACGCCCTCGGCCCTGCAACTGCGGCTGCTGCAGACGGTGATGGCCGTCGCGGCGGAGAAGAACTCCACGCTGGTGCTGCCCATCCCGGTGGAGCTGCTGAGGTTCCTCGAGAGGGGCGGCCATGAGGGTGGTTCGCAGGCGGCCGTGGAGGACACCCTCGACCGCGCCGAGCAGGCCGGTCAGGCCCTGGAGGAGCTGCGGCGCTCCGTCGAGGGGTGACCCGCCCGGCCCGCGTGGTTCCCGCCGCCCGCACCAGGTGGTAGACACAGCGGGATCACAGTTCCTGTCCGCCAGCAGGAAGGTTTTCCCATGACCGAAACCGGTCGTTCCGCCACACGACGTCAGGTGCTCGCCGGGACGGGGGCCCTGGGTGTCGGGATCGCGTTCTCCGGCGCCCTCTCCGAACTCTTCGCCGGTACCGCCGCCGCCCAGACCCTCGGCCGCACCGGCTACGGCCCGCTCGTCCCCGACCCGAAGGACGTCCTCGATCTGCCGGAAGGTTTCCGCTACCGGATCCTCTCCCGCGAGGGGGACCGGCTCCGCTCCGGCGAGGGCGAGGTGCCCTCCAACCACGACGGCATGTCGGCCTTCGCCGGCCGGGGCGGCCGGGTCCACCTCGTCCGCAACCACGAGAACCGCGCCAACGGCAAGATCCCCGTCCCGACGGTCGAGGGCCTCACCTACGACCCGGCGGGCAAGGGCGGATGCACCGCGCTGACGCTGGACTCCCGCAACCACGTCCTGTCGGAGCGCGTCGCGATCGCCGGCACGGCCGTGAACTGCGCGGGCGGCCCCACCCCCTGGGACACCTGGCTGACCTGCGAGGAGACCGAGGACAAGGCCGGCACCAACGGCTACACCAAGGACCACGGCTTCATCTTCGAGGTCGACCCGGTCGATCCGCACCGCACCGGGGCCGTGCCGCTGACGGCGATGGGCCGCTTCCAGCACGAGGCGATCGCCGTCGACCCGCGCCGGGGCGTGGTCTACGAGACGGAGGACGCCTTCGAGAAGCCCTTCGGCCTCTTCTACCGCTTCCTGCCGAGAAAGCCGCTGGGCGGCCGCGGTTCGCTGCGCGCGGGCGGCCGGCTCCAGGCGATGCGGGTGCCGGGCGTGCCCGACCTGTCGACCGTCCAGGAGATCGGCGCCGAGTTCGACGGCATCGAGTGGGTGGACGTACCCGACCCGCTGGCCGCGCAGACGCCCATCCGGTTCCAGGACTTCGGCCGCGGGGGCATCACGCACGCGCAGAAGCTGGAGGGCTGCTACTGGGGCGGCCGGTCGGTGTACTTCGTGTCGTCCTTCGCGCACCGGTCGGACGGTTCGGCGGCCGACCACTACGGGCAGGTCTGGCGCTACGACCCGGAGCGCCGCCGGCTGACCCTGGTGATCGTCTTCGGCCCGGACACCGACGTGCAGATGCCGGGCGAGTCACCGGACAACATCTGTCTCGCGCCCAGCGGCGGCCTGATGGTCTGCGAGGACGGTGACGGCGCCCAGCACGTCTTCGGCGTGACCCGGCGCGGCCAGGTCTACCCGATGGCCCGCAACCGGCAGAACATCGGCACGCCCGGGGAGCCGGAGTGGGGGGAGTTCGCCGGTGTGACCTTCTCCCCCGACGGCGAGACGATGTACGTCAACTGCTACACGCCGGGAACGACGTTCGCGGTGACGGGGCCCTGGCGCCGCTGACCGGGGACCGCTTCGGTACGAGGGGCGCCGGGTGCCCGGCCCGGTGCCCCTCGTCCCGTCCGGGCGGCACTGACGCGGGCCGACCGGGGTACTCGATGGTCCATGAGCGAGAAGCAGCAGGTCAGGGGCTCGTACTGGCTCGAGACAGCACCGGAGGGTCACCACCCGGCGCTGGCGGAGGACCTCGACGTCGACGTGGCGGTGATCGGCGCCGGGATCGCGGGGCTGTGCACCGCGTGGGAACTGGCGCGGGCCGGGCGCAGCGTCGCGGTCCTGGAGGCCGGCCGGGTCGCCGCCGGGGTCACCGGGCACACCACCGCCAAGGTCACCGCCCAGCACTCGCTGGTCTACGACAGGCTGCGCCGCACCCGCGGCCCCGAGGGGGCGCGCCTGTACGCCCGCTCCCAGTCCGAGGCGATCGAGCACGCGGCCCGCGTGGCCGCCGAGTTGGGTGTCGACTGCGACTGGGAGACCCGCAGCGCCTACACCTACGCCAGTGACCCGCGCCGGGTGGAGGAGCTGCGGGCCGAGGCGCGCGCCGCGGCCGAGGCGGGGCTGCCGGCCTCGTTCGTCACGGAGACCGGGCTGCCCTTCGAGGTGGCCGGCGCGGTCCGGGTCACCGGGCAGGCGCAGTTCCATCCGCGCAAGTACCTCCTGGCCCTCGCCGCCGATCTCGCCGGGCACGGCGGGCGGATCTTCGAGGACACCACCGTCCTCGGCATGGAGGAGGGCGAACCGTGCCGGCTGTCGACCTCGACGGGGGCGGCCGTGCGCGCCCGGGACGTCGTCGTCGCGACGCACTACCCGATCTTCGACCGGGCGCTGCTGTTCACCCGGCTCACCCCGAAGCGGGAGCTGGTCGTCGCCGGGCCCCTCCCCGCCGGGCAGGACCCCGACGGCATGTACATCACCCCCGACGAGAACACCCGCTCGGTCCGCACGGCGCCGTACGACGGGGACGGGGACCGGCGGCTGCTCATCGTCACCGGGGAGCACTTCACGCCGGGCACGGGAGACACCCGGGACCGTTTCGAGCGCCTCACCTCCTGGGCCACCGGCCACTTCCCCGGCCTGCGGGTCACGCACCGCTGGGCGACGCAGGACAACACCCCGACCGACACCGTGCCGATGGTCGGCCCGCTGCACCCGGGCGCCCGGCACTCCTACGTGGCCACCGGCTTCGGCGGCTGGGGCATGACCGGCGGCATCATGGCGGGACGCCTGCTCGCCGCGCAGATCACCGGCGAGGAGTGCGAATGGAGCGGGCTGTACGACCCGCGCCGGGTGAAGCCGGCCGTGCGGGAGGCGCCGTCCTTCCTGAAGACCCAGGCCAAGGTGGCCGGGCACTTCGTGGGCGACCGGCTGCGGCCGTCGCCGCCGGTGGAGTCCCTGCCGCCCGGCGAGGGGGCCGTGGTCCGCGCGGGCGGTCACCGGGTCGCGGTCTACCGGGACGACGACGGAGCCCTGCACGCGGTGTCCGCGCGCTGCACCCACCTGGGCTGCCTGGTGGACTTCAACGCCGCCGAACGGGCCTGGGAGTGCCCCTGCCACGGCTCGCGCTTCGACACCGACGGCAAGGTGATCCAGGGCCCGGCGACCAAGCCGCTGGACAAGCGCGACATCTGACGGCCGGGTGACACCGGCGGCAGGCACGCATGGCGGGGCGCTCCCGGTCACATCTTCATACGGTGAGCGTCCCCCTGTGCCGCCCGGCTCTGCGCCGGGCCGCCGCCCTCTGCGCCCTGACCGCGACCCTCGCCGCCTGCGGAGCCGAGCGGCCACCGCGTCCCGCCTCCACCGCCGTGCAGGTCCCGGCCCCGGCGGCGAAGCCGCCGACCCTCGCGCCCGGCCCCGCGGGCCTGACCCCCGTCTTCGAGCACGGGCCCCGCACCGGCGGCGCGACGGTGGCGCTCACCTTCGACGCCGACATGACCGCCGGCCAGGGGCAGCGGGCGGCGGCGGGCGAGCGCTTCGACCATCCCCGGCTCATCGCGACCCTGCGGGCGCTGAGGGTCCCGGCCACCGTCTTCATGACGGGGCGGTGGGCCGAGGAGTACACCGGCCAGGCCCGCTCCATCGGCCGGGACCCGCTGTTCGAGGTCGCCAACCACTCCTACAGCCACCACGCCTTCACCGGCGACTGCTACGGACTGCCCGAGGTGGCGGCCTCGCGCATGCGGCCGGACGTGGAGCGCGCGTACGCCGCGTTCCGCACGGCGGGCGTGCCCGATGCGATGCCGTACTTCCGCTTCCCCGGCGGCTGCTACGACCGGCGGGCCCTGAAGGCGCTGGCCCCGGCCGGGGTGACCGCCGTGCAGTGGGACGTCGTCGGCGGCGACGCGTTCGAGACCGACCCGGAGGTGGTGGTCCGGCAGGTCCTGGACGGGGTGCGGCCGGGGTCCGTGGTGGTGCTGCACTGCACCCGCAGCGCCGCCCCGGCCACCGAGCGGGCGGTGCGCACGATCGTGCCCGAGCTGCGCCGCCGCGGCTACCGGTTCGTGAAGGTGTCCGATCTGATCCGGACCGCGGGTGCCCGCCGCTGACCGTCCTACGCTGGAGGCATGAGCGAGGAGAACGACTACTGCCTGATCGACGCGACCAGGCCGCCCCGGGCGGACGGGCCGCCGTACGCGATGGGGGTCCCCCCGCGCGAGCGCAGCCGAGAGCGGGGGAGTGTGCTGTGCCGGGAGCCGACGGAGTACCCGGAGTCGTACAAGGGCATCACGTACTGCCCCACCTGCGAGTGGCGCGAGGCCGAACGCACGTCCTGCTCGGGCTGAGCGCGCGTTCGTACGATCTTCCGGCTGGCAGACTGGGGGCGTGAGCGCAGATCCGACGCCCGTGAGCGACAGTCCCTTCCGGTCCGACCCCTCCGCGCGCGACGCGGCGCCGCAGTTCGTGCTGCCGCTGGTCGTGCGGATCGAGCGGGCGGACCCGCCGGCGCGCACCGACGCGCTGGAGACGGCCGCCCGGGCCGTGCTGACGATCCTGGCCGACGAGCGGTCGGAGGGCGACGGCGCCTGGGCCCGGGCCGTGCGCGACTGGCAGGACGCCCGGATCCGCAAGGTCGTGCGCCGGGCGCGGGGCGCCGAGTGGCGCCGGGCCGCGGCCCTGCCCGGGATCACGGTGACCGGCACGTCCGCCGAGGTGCGGGTCTTCCCGCCGGTCCCCCTGGACGGCTGGCCGAAGGACCTCGCGCGGCTCCAGGTCTCCGGCACCGACCTGGACGATCCGCAGGAGCCGGCCGGTGCCGACCCGGACGCCGTCGTGCTGTGGCTGAACCCGGAGCTCGGCATGTCGGCCGGCAAGGCGATGGCGCAGGCCGGCCACGGCGCGCAGCTGGCCTGGTGGGAGCTGTCCGGCCCCGAGCGGGCCGCGTGGCGGGACGCCGGCTTCCCGCTGGCCGTGCGCACGGCCGACCCCGCCCGCTGGTCCGCCCTGACCACCGCGGGGCTGCCCCTGGTCCGGGACGCCGGGTTCACGGAGATCGCTCCCGGCTCGTGCACGGTCGTCGCCGACCACCCGGCGCTGCGCCGGTAGCGGCACGCGGCGCGGCCGGCGGTCACCACCCGTTCGGAGCAGTCGCGGGAGCGCCGGACGCGGCCGGGTGCTCCAGTGGGGTTACGGACAACCCCGACCCAGGAGGCTGCCATGACCAGCGCCGCGCCCCCTCCCCCCGCCCCTCCCGCCGACGACCGGAAGCCGGGCGGCTCCGGCGGCTCCGGCGACCCGTGGGCGGCCGGCGGTCTCGCCCTCGGCGCCACCCTGATGATCGTCTACGGGTTCTTCGCGATCTTCCAGGGCATCGCGGCGATCGCCAACGACGAGGTGTACACGAGCTTCGGCGACTACGTCTTCGAGTTCGACCTCACCGCGTGGGGCTGGATCCACCTGATCGTCGGCCTGCTCGTGATGATCGCCGGGTTCGGCCTGTTCACCGGCGCGACCTGGGCGCGGGCCGTGAGCGCGGTCGTGGTCGGCCTGGCGCTGATCGCGAACTTCCTGTGGCTGCCGTACCAGCCGTTCTGGTCGATCATCATGATCGTGACCGGCCTGTTCGTCCTGTGGTCGGTGTTCAACTACCACTCCTCGCACCGGGTGTAGCCCCCCGCCGGGTCAGGGGGACGGTGGCCGCCGGGCGCGTCCGGCGGCCACCGCGTGCGCCGAACCTCAAATGTTGCTCTGAAGCCGCACCGGGGAGGGTTCGGGCGCGGGCGGCTGGGCCATACCCCCGTCACGTCCGGGGATCGGCCGGGTGGAGGAGGGGGAACGATGGAGCGACTGGGGACGGGCATCGGGTGGCGGCCGGAGATCGCGGACGCCGTGGAACGCATGCCGGGCATCGACTGGGTCGAGGCCGTGGCCGAGAACGTGTGCCCCGGGCATCTGCCCGAGTCGCTGCTGCGGCTGCGCGAGCGCGGCGTCACCGTGGTACCGCACGGTGTCTCGCTGGGCCTCGGGGGCGCCGACCGGCCCGACCCCGGCCGGCTGGCCGCGCTCGCCGAACGGGCCCACGTCCTGCGGTCCCCGCTGGTCACCGAGCACATCGCGTTCGTCCGGGCCGGCGGAGCGCTGACGGCGACGCCGCATCTGGAGGCCGGTCACCTGCTGCCCGTGCCGCGCACCCGTGACGCGCTGGACGCGCTGTGCGAGAACGTGCGGATCGCGCAGGACGCCCTGCCGGTGCCGCTGGCCGTCGAGAACATCGCCGCGCTGCTGGCCTGGCCGGGCGAGGAGATGACGGAGGGCCAGTTCCTGTACGAGCTCGCGGACCGTACGGGCGTGCGGCTCCTCATCGACGTGGCCAACCTGCACACCAACCACGTCAACCGCGGCGAGGACCCGGCCGAGGCCCTCGCCGAACTGCCCCTGGAGGCCATCGCCTACGTGCATGTCGCCGGCGGCTTCGAACGCGACGGCGTCTGGCACGACAGCCACGCCCACCCCGTCCCGCGGCCGGTCCTGGACATCCTGACCGACCTGGCCCGCCGGGTCCGTCCGCCGGGTGTCCTGCTGGAGCGCGACGAGAACTTCCCCGCCCCGGCGGAGCTGGAGGGCGAACTGGCCGCCGTCCGCCGGGCCGTGGAGGCGGGAGCGGTGCAGCGGGTGCCGGCCGGGGTGTGCGCCACGGCCGACGCGCCCGCCGTACCCGGCCCCGGCGAGTCGTCCCTGCCGTTGGGCGGCCGGGCCGGGGGGCGTCCGGCCGGGGCGTCGGGGGGCGCCTCCGGTCCGGGGGCCGCAGGCGAGGCGGACGAGGCGCGTGAGCGGCTCGGGCTCGCGCAGGCCGCGCTGCTGTCGGCGCTGGTCGCGGGGACGCCCGTGCCCGAGGGGTTCGACCGGGTGCGGATCGGTGTGCAGGCCCGGGCGCTCGCCGCGAAGCGGGCGGACGTCGTCGCGAAGGTCGCGCCCGAACTGCCGGAGATCCTCGGCCCGCGGTACCGCCCGGCGTTCCTCGGCTACGCGCAGGCCCGGCCGATGACCGGCGGCTACCGGCGCGACGCCCTGTCCTTCGCCGCGCACCTGCTCTCCGCCGGGCTGCCGGAGGACGGCGCGGCCCGGCGGGAGCTGCGCGCGTGGTGGCTGGACCGGTCGGGGCCGAAGCCGCGTTCGCGCCGCCCGGCGCACCGGCTGGCCCGCGCCACGCGCAGGGTGCTGCTGCGGCGCTAACGCCCGGCCTTCCGGCTCTCCCCGGGCACCGCGTCACCCGCGGGCGCGTCGCTGCGGCCGTAGTGGTGCGTGGTGAACATGTACAGCAGCCCCGTGCCCAGCACGACCGCGCCGCACAGCAGGACGATCCAGTTCTCCCACCACGGCTTCTCCGGGGTGCGGGCCCAGCAGATGTTGACGATGGCGAAGATGCCGTAGGCCAGCGCGCCGACGTTCACGGCCGTGCCCCAGCGGCCCAGGGTGAACTCCCCCGCCGGGCGCCAGCCCTTGAGCCGGGCGCGCAGGGCGGCCAGGACGACCATCTGGAACGAGGCGTAGATGCCGAGGATCGCGAAGGAGACGATGTTGGTCAGCGCGTCCTCGGACAGCAGTGAGGCGAACGCGATCAGCAGCGGGACGGCCGCGGACACCAGCAGCGCGTAGCCGGGCACCGCCCGGGCGTGGTCGAACCGGCGCAGCAGCCGGTGCCCGACGACCATCTCGTCGCGTGCGTACGAGTAGATGAGGCGCCCGGCGGCGGCC
Organism: Streptomyces sp. NPDC017943; assembly: GCF_044328425.1. Classification (NCBI taxonomy): domain Bacteria; kingdom Bacillati; phylum Actinomycetota; class Actinomycetes; order Kitasatosporales; family Streptomycetaceae; genus Streptomyces; species Streptomyces sp. NPDC017943. The sequence goes on from NZ_JBIRHH010000005.1 coordinate 449,197, forward strand.
TGCAGGCTGATGGTGCAGGACAGGAAGGAGATCAGTACGACGGCCATGACGAGCCGCGCCCCGGTCTCGCCCATCGCGTCGTACAGCACGTCCACCACCGGGTCGGCCTGCTCGCCCGAGATGACCGCGTCGTAGTCGGTGACCGACAGCAGCAGCGACATGCAGGTGAACGTGGCCGCGGCCCCGCCGATGTAGATGGTGCGGCGCATCGCCTTGGGGATGACGCGGCCGGGGTGCTCGACCTCCTCGGCGGTGTCGCCGCACGCCTCGAAGCCGTAGTACTGGTAGAAGCCGATGATCGCGGCCGCCAGGAACACCGGGAGGTATGAGCCGTCGCCCTCGGTGCCGTAGGTGTCGAAGATGACGCCGAGGTTGTGGTGCCGGTGGGTGGCGAGCAGGTAGATGCCGACGACGAGGGCGCCGATGAGCTCACCGGCGAAGCCGATGACGGCGGCCGCCGACAGGGCCCTGGTGCCCAGGTAGTTGACGGCGATGGCCACGACGATGAGCACGGCCGTGCACAGCACGGTGGTGTGCACCGTCGGATCGAAGCCGAAGAGGATGGCGATGTAGGGCCCGGCGCCGTAGGCGACGGACGTGATGGTGACCAGCAGCGCCCACATGTAGACCCAGCCGGTCATCCATGCCCAGCGTGTGCCCCACAGCCGCCGCGCCCACGGGTAGACACCGCCCGCGATCGGGTACTGGGCGACGACCTCGCCGAAGACCAGCGCGACGAGGAACTGGCCGGCACCGGCCATGACGAAGGCCCAGATCATCGGCGGCCCGCCCTCGGCGAGCGCGGTGCCGAAGAGGGTGTAGGTGCTCACCACCGGGGAGAGGTACGTGAAGCCGAGGGCGAAGTTCGCCCAGGGGCCCATGTCCTTGCGGAACTCCGAGCCCCGCTCGCCCTCCGGGGCCGGTCCGGGGGCGGCGGCAGAAGGCTGTGTCACCGCGAGGCTCCCTGCTCGGCCGGGCCCGGGCGGCCGGTGACGAGGTCGGCGGCCCGTTCGGCGGCCAGCAGGACGGTCACCATGGGGTTGATGGTGGGCATCGTCGGGAACACCGACGCGTCGACGATCCGCACGCCCTCCGCGCCCAGCAGCCTCAGGTCGGGGTCGCAGACGGCCATCGGGTCGTCCGGCGAGCCCATGCGGCAGGTGCCGGCCGGGTGGTAGACGGTGTGCGCGGCGCGGCGGCCGTACTCGGACAGGTCGGCGTCCGAGACGACGTCCGGGCCGGGAGCGACCTCGCGGACCAGCCAGTCGCGCAGCGGGGCGGTCGCGGCCACCTCGCGGGCCACCTTCAGCCCGTCCACGATGGTGCGCTCGTCGTGGCCCTCCGGATCGGTGAAGTAGCGGAAGTCCAGCGCCGGATGCTCGGCGGGGTTGCTGCTGCGCAGCCACATCCGCCCGGTGGAGCGGGCGCGCGGCACGTTCGGCGTCATGCACACCCCGTACGGCGGCACGGGGTAGCCGAGGCGTTCGGTGTTGACGGTGAACGGCACCTGGTAGAAGTGGAACATCAGGTCGGGGCGCGGCTGCGCCGTGTCGCGGCGCAGGAACAGGCCCGCGTCGGAGTCCATCGCGGAGTTGGGCGGCAGCGGACCGTCGGTCTCCCAGACGATGACGGACTCGGGGTGGTCCAGCAGGTTCTCGCCGACGCCGGGCAGGTCCACGCGGACCTCGATGCCGAGCGCGCGCAGGTCGTCGGCCGGGCCGATGCCGGAGAGCATCAGCAGGCGCGGGGTGTCGATGGCGCCCGCGCACAGCAGCAGTTCGCGTTCGGCGCGCACGGTGGCGGGTTCGCCGTCGGCGCCCCGGACCGCGACGCGGGTCAGCCGTCCCGACGCGTCGGGGACGATGCGGTGGGCCCAGGTCTCCAGCAGCAGCGTGAGGTTGGGCCGGTGCAGCACCGGGTGCAGGTAGGCGACGGACGCGGAGGAGCGCAGGTTGCCCTCCGGCTGGTAGGCCAGGGAGAAGAAGCCGGCGCCGTCGGCGAAGGGTTCGGCGTTGAAGTCGTCGACGACGGGCACGCCGAGGGCGCGGGAGGCGGCGGTGACGAAGTCGGCGGCGATGGGATTGCGGTCGGCCTCGGCCACCGGGACGATCTCGGTCAGCAGCCGCTCCCGGTAGGGCAGGATCGTGGCCGGGTCCCAGCCGGCGCATCCGCGGCTCACCCAGTCGTCCAGGTCCTGCGGCAGCGGCAGGAAGCTGATCAGGGTGTTGTGCGAGGAGCAACCGCCGAGGACGCGGGCCCGGGAGTGCAGGATGTGGGAGTTGCCGCGGGGCTGCTCCACGGTGGTGTAGCCGTAGTCGAACTCCGAGCCGAGCAGGTTGATCCAGTTGCGCAGGCGCAGGATGCGCTCGTCGCCGACGTCGCTGGGGCCGCCCTCGATGACGCAGACGCGGCAGTCGGGGTCCTCGCTGAGCCGGGCGGCGAGCACACAGCCTGCGGTGCCGCCGCCGACGATGACGTAGTCGTAGGCGGACTCGGCGCCGTGCGCGGGAGGGGTGGCCATGCGGTGCCTTTCTCGGGGTGCGGTGCGTGGTGGCGGTGCCGGACGCGGGTCAGCCCTTGAACCAGCCGGAGGGTGCGGGGGCGAGGTTCTGGTAGATGTGCTTGGCCTCCTGGTACTCGCGCAGTCCCGTGGGGCCCAGTTCGCGCCCGACGCCGGAGCGGCCGAAGCCGCCCCACTCGGCCTGCGGCACGTACGGGTGGAAGTCGTTGATCCACACGGTGCCGTGGCGCAGCCGCTGGGCGACGCGCTGGGCGCGGCTCGCGTCGGAGGTCCACACGCCGCCGGCCAGTCCGTAGCGGGTGTCGTTGGCCAGACCGATCGCCTCGTCCTCGGTGGCGAAGCGCTCCACGGTGACGACCGGGCCGAAGACCTCCTCCTGGACGATCCGCATGGAGCGGTGGCAGTCGGCGAAGATCGTCGGCAGCAGGAAGAAGCCGCGGCTGAGGGCGGGGTCCTTCGGCCGGGTGCCCCCGGTCACCAGGCGGGCGCCCTCCTCCCGGCCGAGTGCGATGTAGCCCTCGACCTTCTCGCGGTGCTCGGCGGAGCTGAGCGGGCCGCTCTCGGTGCCGTCCTCCATGCCGTCGCCCAGGCGGATGGCCTGGGCGCGGCGGGCGAGGGCGTCGACGAACCGGTCGTGCAGCTCGTCCTGGACCAGCAGCCGGGAACCGGCGGAGCAGACCTGTCCGGAGTGCAGGAACGCGGCGTCGAGCGCGTAGTCGACGGCGGCGTCGAAGTCGGCGTCCGCGAACACGACGTTGGGGTTCTTGCCGCCCAGTTCCAGGGCGATGTTCTTCGGGCCGCCGGCGGCCGCGGCCATGATCCGGCGGCCGGTGGCGAGGCCGCCGGTGAAGGACACCAGGTCCACGTCGGGGTGGTCGGTCAGGGCGGCGCCGACGGTCGCGCCCGAGCCCAGCACGAGGTTGGCGACGCCGGCCGGGGCACCGGCCTCCTCGATGAGGCGCATCATCATGACCGTGGTCAGGGGGGTGGTCTCGCTGGGCTTGAGGACGAAGGTGTTGCCCGCGGCGAGCGCCGGTGCGACCTTCCAGGAGGCCTGGAGCAGCGGGTAGTTCCAGGGGGCGATGAGCGCGCACACGCCGACGGGCTGGTAGACGACGCGGCTGAGGACGCCCGGGCCGACGTCGACGACCCGGCCGCCGTCCTTCCCGGCGAGTTCGGCGAAGTAGCGGAAGGCGTTGGCCACGTCCTCGACGTCGATCCGCGCCTCGGTCAGCGTCTTGCCGGTGTCGAGGGTCTCGGTGCGGGCGATGTCCTCGCGGTCGCGCAGGAGCAGGTCGTGCACGCGCAGCAGCAGATCGGCCCGCCGGCGGGAGGGGGCCTCCGCCCAGTCGCCCTGGTCGAAGGCCCTGCGGGCGGCGGTCACGGCCCGGTCGACGTCGGTGGCGTCCGCCTCGTCGACGGTGGTGACGACGGAGGCGTCGTAGGGGTTGATCACGTCGCGGCGGCCGCCGGCCGCCGCCCGGGTCCACTCGCCGCCGATGTACAGCTCACCCACCGCGGGGCCTCCTTCGCTCTCGGCCATGAGCCGTTCGGCTCGACCGTCAGCAACATGGCCCATGGGAGGGGCGGCGGCCACGGGACGCACCGCCGCGGCGGGGCGCGGACGGCGGCAAAGGACCCGGGTGGGCTAGTGGCCGAACACCCCGTGCGGGCGCCCCGACCGGTACACGACGTCACATCCCGGCAACACTGCGTCCGTATCGTGGACGAGGCATGGTGTTCTCGCGACGGTGTCACATACAAACGACATATGCTCTGGGTCCTTCTCCTCCTGGCGGCCTGGGCCGTGGCCGGCACGGCGTGCACCCGCCTGTGCCTGGCGGCCGTGCGGGCCGCGGCCGGTGGCTCCGACACCGGCCGGGACCGTGAACTCACCTTGTACGAGGCGGCGTTCCTCTCCGGGGGACCCCGGCGGGTCGCCGACGTGACGCTGGTGGCGATGGCCCGGCAGCGCCGGCTGCTGCTGGCCCACACCGGCTGGGCCACGGTCGTCGACCCGCGTGGGCGGGACGACATGGAGCGCTCGGTGATAGGGGCCATCGGCCCCGAGGGGCAGTGCCGCATCGCGCCGGTGCGCACCACGGCCGCCGCGGCGGAAGCGGTGCGGGGCATCGCCGACGGGCTGGTCCGCGCGGGCCTCGCGGTGCCCGACAGCGCGCGTACGACGGTGGCTTCGGCGGTCCGTCAGGTGCGCCGGGCCGCCCTCGCCGTCCTCGGTCTCGGGCTCCTCGCGCTGCTGGTGCCCGTCCCGCCGGAGCTGCCGCGGCACCTGGTGGCGCTGTGGTTCGCGCTGCCGCTGGCCCTCGCCCTGAGCTGCCTGGCCCTCGCCCGGATCGAGGTGCACCCGTACGCGCGCTGGGCCTCCCCGGCCGGTCAGCGGCTGCTGGGCGCGCTGACCCGCACCGCGGACGGCGCCGCCGACGACCGTGCGTACCTCACGTCGGTGGCCGTGCGCGGCGTCCAGGCCGTCGGAGAACCGGAGTTGCGCGCGGCCTTCGCGCAGCGGCAGGCACGCGGCTGACGCGCCGGGCCCCGACGAGCCGCCCTCCTCCGCTCGGCAAGGACGGCTGCCGGGGCTGCGCGCCGCGTGCGCGGCCGGCCCCGGACGGCCCGGGACCGCCGCGCGGGCGGGCCGGTCAGGCCAGGCCGGCGACCAGGTCGGCGATGTCCTTGCGGCGGCCCGTGTAGAAGGGCACCTCCTCGCGGACGTGGCGGCGGGCCTCCGAGCCGCGCAGATGGCGCATGAGGTCGACGATGCGGTACAGCTCGTCGGCCTCGAAGGCGAGGATCCACTCGTAGTCGCCCAGGGAGAACGAGGCGACGGTGTTGGCGCGCACGTCCGGGTAGCCGCGGGCCATCTTGCCGTGGTCGGCGAGCATGCGGCGGCGGTCCTCGTCGGCCAGCAGGTACCACTCGTAGGAGCGCACGAAGGGGTAGACGCTGACGTAGTCGCGGGGCGTCTCGTCGGCGAGGAACGCCGGGATGTGCGAGCGGTTGAACTCGGCGGGGCGGTGCAGCGCCATGTTCGACCAGACGGGCTCCAGGGCGCGGCCCAGCTTCGTGCGGCGGAAGAGGTTGTACGCCTCCTGCAGGGCGTCGCTGGTCTCCGCGTGCCACCAGATCATGACGTCGGCGTCGGCGCGCAGGCCGGACACGTCGTAGGTGCCGCGGATCGTCACGTCCTTCGCGGCGAGCTGGTCGAACAGCTCCCGGACCTCGTCGGCGTACCCGGCGCGGTCCTCGGGCAGGACGTCCTTCAGCTTGAAGACGGACCAGAGCGTGTAGCGGATGACCTCGTTGAGGTCCTTGGCCAGCTTGCCCTTGTTCGGGATCCTGCCGGGTTCGGTGGTGGAGGCGTCGTCACTCATGTCCCTCATTCTCCCGCTCCGCCGTGCAGGCTCTGCACCGGGTGCGCGGTGAGCTGCTGCACACCGCTCAGGTCGCCGTGGACCTGGTCCACGGCGGCACTGGCGCTCGCGATGCAGGCCGGGATGCCCACGCCGTCGTACGGGGCGCCGCACACCGCGAGGCCGGGCAGTGCGGCGACGTGCTCGCGGATGCGCGCCACGCGCGCGTGGTGCCCGACCGGGTACTGGGGCAGACCGCCGTCCCACCGGGTGACCCGGGTGGCGACGGGCGCGGCGTCCAGCCCGGTCGCCTCCTTCAGGTCCCGGCGGGAGACCTCGACCAGCTCGGCGTCGTCGCGCTCGAGGATCTCCGTCTCGCCGTGGCGTCCGACGGAGGTGCGCACCAGGAGCAGGCCGGGGTTCTCCTCGGCGATCCAGCCCCACTTGTGCGAGGCGAAGGTGGACGCCTTGATGGTGCGTCCGTCCACCGGCGGCACCAGGAAGCCGCTGCCCTCGGGCAGGGCCGCCTCCTCGCGGCGGTAGGCCAGGGTGACCAGGGCCATGGAGGCGTACTCGACGGCGTCGAGCTCGGCGGCGGCCGCGGGGCTCTCCGCGCGCAGCAGCCGCGCCGCGGCCGGGGCGGGGACGGCGACGATCACGGCGTCCGCCCGCCAGGTGCGCTCGCCGGAGGCCACCTCCCAGTCGCCCTCGGTGGTGCGGCGCAACCGCGTCGCCGGCGTGCCGGTGAGGATCTCGCCCCCGCGGGCGCGGACGGACTCGGCGACCGCGAGCGGCAGGGTGCCCACACCGCCGCGCAGCCCGGTGAACACCGGGCCGGTCTGCCGGGCGGCGGCCGCCCGCTGCTGGATCTCCCGCACACCCTCCGTCAGGGAGGTGTGGGTCCGGGCGACCTGGAAGAGCTGGGGGACGGCCGAGCGCAGGGAGATGCGGTACGCGTCCCCCGCGTAGACACCGCCCAGCAGCGGTTCCACCAGCCGGTCCACGACCTCGCGTCCGAGGCGGGCCGCCACGTACGCGCCGACCGCGACGTCGTCGCCGACCTCGGTGCGGGGCAGTTCGGCGTCGCGTCCGATGCGGGCCAGCCCCTCCTCGGACAGCACGCCGGACAGGGCGGCGGCGGTGCCGGGAACGCCCATCACATGGCCCTTCGGCATGGGCCGCAGCGCGCCCCGGGTCCACAGGGCGGCCGTCGCGGTGGCGGGCGGCTGGAGGTGGTCCGTGAGCCCGACCTCACGGGCGAGCTCCACCGCCTCGGGGCGGCGGGCCAGCAGCGACTCGGCGCCGAGGTCCACGCGCGCGCCGGCGACCTCGCCGGGCAGCAGCTTGCCGCCGACCCGGCCGGAGGCCTCCAGCACCGTCACCCGCGCCCCGCGTTGCAGCAGCCGGTGCGCGGCGGCCAGCCCCGCGATGCCCGCCCCGACCACGACGACCCGATCCGTGCCCTCGCGGGCTTGCACTTCGCGCATGCCCCCAGCCTCTCAGACCCCGCCGGGTGTGCCGCCGCGCCCCGGTGTCCGTCCCGAGTCCCGGTCGTGACCGCATCGGAACCGTCCCGGGCCGAACGCCGGCCCCCGCCCGGGCGTCGAAGAGGCGTCAGGCGAATCGACCCCGGGGGCTGCCCGCATGCGCACACGACGACCCGTACGACACACCGTCCCGCCGCTGGCCGCCGTGCTGCTGGCCGCGGCCCTGGCACTCACCGGGTGCAGCGGCTCCGCCGACGACTCCGGCGGCAAGTCGGCCGCCGACCGCCCGGCCGCCGGGTCCCAGGCCGACGACAAGGCCTTCGGTGACGGGGCCGCCGGCGCCGAGGCCGGGGCGGGCGGCGCCGCGAGCGGTGCCCGGGCGACCGCTCCGCCGAAGCTCACCGGCAGCGCCGTCATCCGCACCGCCGAACTGACCGTGCGGGTCGAGGACGTCCCGAAGGCCCTGGACCGGGCACGCGCCCGCGTCGAGGAGGCGGGCGGCTACGTCGGCAACGAGACCACCACCCGCGACGGAAAGGGCCGTGAGCGCACCCGTGTGGTGCTGCGCGTGCCGGTGGAGGAGTACGAGGAGGTCCTCACCGACCTGGAGGGCTCGGGCAGACTCCTGGAGCGCAGGGCCAAGGCGCAGGACGTCACCGACCAGGTGGTGGACGTGGAGAGCCGCATCAGGACGCAGCGGGCGAGCGTGGCGCGCATCCGGGAGCTGATGGACCGGGCGACCAAGCTCAGCGACGTGGTCACCCTGGAGGGCGAACTGAGCACCCGCCAGGCCGACCTGGAGGCGCTGCTCGCCCGGCAGGCGTCCCTGAAGGACCGCACCAGCCTGGCCACCGTCACCCTGTCCCTGTCCCGCGCCCCGGTGGCGGAGGCGGCCGGGGACGACGACCCCGGCTTCCTCGACGCGCTCGCGGGCGGCTGGCACGCGTTCCTGACCGTGCTGCGCTGGCTGGCCGTCGCCCTCGGCGCGGTCCTGCCGTTCGCCGCGGCCGCGGCGGCCCTGCTGCTGCTGTGGCTGCGGGTCGTCCGCCCGCGCCTGCCGCGCCGCCCCGGGCCCGCTCCGGCGACGGGCACCCCGGGGGCGCTGCCCACGGCCCGCCCGGTGCCCGCGTCCGAGTCACGGCAGCCGGGTGGGCGGGACTGAAATGCCCTGCTCCCGTAGCGTGTTCGCATGAGCATGAGCCGTACGCGCAGGGAGCGACTGGTCGTCGTCGGGGGCGACGCCGCGGGCATGTCCGCGGCGTCGCAGGCCCGCCGTCTGAAGGGCCCCGACGAGCTGGAGATCGTGGCGTTCGAACGAGGGCACTTCACCTCGTACTCGGCGTGCGGCATCCCCTACTGGGTGGGCGGCGCCGTCACCGGCCGGGACCGGCTCATCGCCCGCACCCCCGAGGAGCACCGCGCCCGCGACATCGACCTGCGGCTGCGCACCGAGGTCACCGCCCTGGACGTCGAGGGCCGGCGGGTGCGCGCCCGCGACCTCGACTCGGGCGAGGAGACCTGGACGGCGTACGACCGGCTCGTGATCGCGACCGGCGCCCGCCCGATCCGGCCCGAGATGCCGGGGGCCGACGCGGAGGGCGTGCACGGCGTGCAGACGCTCGACGACGGCCAGGCCCTGATCGACACGCTGGAGCGCACCCCCGGGCGGCGGGCGGTGGTCGTCGGGGCCGGTTACATCGGCGTGGAGATGGCCGAGGCGCTCATCAACCGCGGTTACGAGGTGACGGTCGTCAACCGCGGCGCCGAGCCCATGTCGACCCTCGACCCGGACATGGGCCGCCTGGTGCACGAGGCGATGGTGGGCCTCGGCATCACGATGGTCGGCGACGCCGAGGTGACGAAGATCCTCACCCGTGAGGACGGCAGGGTGCGGGCGGTCACCACCCAGGACGCGGAGTTCCCCGCGGACGTCGTCGTGCTCGGCATCGGCGTGCGTCCGGAGACGTCCCTGGCCCGGCGGGCCGGGCTCCCGCTCGGCGCGCACGGCGGACTGCTCACGGACCGTTCGATGCGGGTGCGCGGTCACGAGGACGTCTGGGCGGGCGGCGACTGCGTGGAGGTGTTCGACCTGGTCTCCGGCCAGGAGCGGTACATCCCGCTCGGCACCCACGCCAACAAGCACGGCCAGATCATCGGCACCAACGCCGGCGGCGGCTACGCCACGTTCCCGGGCGTGGTCGGCACGGCGGTGAGCAAGGTGTGCGACCTGGAGATCGCGCGCACGGGCCTGCGCGAGAAGGACGCCCACCGGGCCGGGTTGCGCTTCGAGGCGGTGACCGTCGAGTCGACCAGCCGCGCCGGCTACTACCCCGGCGCCTCCCCCATGACCGTCAAGATGCTGGCGGAGGTGCGCACCGGCCGCCTCCTCGGGGTGCAGATCGTCGGCCGGGAGGGCGCGGGCAAGCGCGTCGACGTGGCCGCGGTGGCCCTGACCGCCGGGATGACGGTCGAGCAGATGACCGCCCTGGACCTCGGCTACGCTCCACCGTTCTCCCCCGTCTGGGACCCGGTCCTGGTGGCAGCCCGCAAGGCGTCCTCAAAAATCCACACCCCGTCCTGACACCGCCCCCGGGGGGCGCGGGGCGGTGCCAGGGGCGCGGGGAACTGCGCGAACAGCCCCCACGCGCCCGCACCCGGCAACGGACACACAGCTCCACGGCGAAGCCCTTACGGCGAAGCCCAACGGCGAAGCCCAACGGCGAAGCCCTACGCCGTGCCCGCCGTCCCGTTGATCCGGTCGATGGCCTGCCGCGCCTGCTCCGCCGGCGGCCGGGCCGGCAGGGAGGACACCGACCCCGACGAGGCCGACCCCGACGAGGCCATCACCGCCGCCGGCTGCTCCCCCGCCGGCTTCGCGTGCGCAGCCACCCGCGTCGAGCGCAACCGGTGGCTCACCGCCTCGTCCAGCGTCACGGGCCGCCGCATCTGGGTCGCCAGCCGCCCGGCCTCCTGGCCGAGCCGGGCCACGTCCTCCCAGGGCAGCCGCACCACCAGTGTCAGTTCCGCCTCGCCGTCGGGCAGGGCGTGCATCGGAGGAGTACCTCGGTCGTTCATCGCCTGTTCCTCACGTCGGCCCCGCGATGCGCCTTCCCCGCGCCGCGGGCGGTTGACGCTTCATACGCACGCCCGTGCGGCCGCGTTCACCGGACCGGCCGATCGACACCGACCCGCGCGCCGACCCCGCGCGCCGACCCCGCGCGTGACCCCGCGCGGACTCAGCGCGCGGTGTGCGTGTGCACGTGCTCCACCAGGCGCGTCAGGGCGTCCGGGTCGGTGGACGGCATGACCCCGTGGCCGAGGTTGAACACATGGCCCTCCAGGCCCTCGGCCGACTCCAAAACCTCGCGCGTCTTGGCCTCGACGGCCTCCGTGGGGGCGAACAGCACCGTCGGGTCGAGGTTGCCCTGGAGCGCCTTGCCGGGGCCGACGCGGCGGGCGGCCTCGTCGAGCGGGACGCGCCAGTCGACGCCGACGACGTCCGCGCCCGCCTCACCCATGAGGCCGAGCAGTTCGCCGGTGCCGACGCCGAAGTGGATGCGCGGCACGCCGTAGCCGGCGACCGCCTCGAACACCTTCGCCGACGCGGGCAGCACGGAACGCCGGTAGTCGACGGGGGCCAGGGCGCCCGCCCAGGAGTCGAAGAGCTGCACCGCCGAGGCGCCCGCCTCGATCTGCACCTTCAGGAACGCGGCGGTGATGTCCGCGAGGCGGTCCAGCAGGTCGGCCCACAGCTCCGGGTCGCCGTACATCATCGCCTTGGCGTTCTCGTACGTGCGGGACGGGCCGCCCTCGACCAGGTAGCTGGCGAGGGTGAAGGGGGCCCCGGCGAAGCCGATCAGGGGCGTGGCGCCGAGCTCCCGGGTCAGCAGGCCGATGGCCTCGGTGACGTAGGAGACGTCCTCGGGGGTCAGGTCGCGCAGCTGCGCGAGGTCGGCGCGGGTGCGGATCGGCCGCTCGACGACGGGGCCGACGCCGGGCTTGATGTCCAGGTCGATGCCGATGGCCTTCAGCGGGACGACGATGTCGCTGAAGTAGATCGCCGCGTCCACGCCGTGCCGGCGCACCGGCTGGAGCGTGATCTCGGTGACCAGCTCGGGCCGCATGCAGGACTCGAGCATCGGCACGCCCTCGCGGACCTTGCGGTACTCCGGCAGTGAGCGCCCGGCCTGCCGCATGAACCACACCGGGGTGTGGGGTACGGGCTCGCGCCGGCAGGCCTTGAGGAAGGCGGAGTCGTACGTGGCGGACGGCTGCGGGGCCCGGGGGGCGTCGTTGGCACTCACGGGGCAAGTTTCGCACGCGGCCGGACGGCGTGATCCAGCCCCTGGACGGGCGCGGGGTGTCTAGCCCCGCGCGGGGCTCCGGTCCCCGTAACCTTCCCGCATGGCTGCGGCTCAGGGACCCATGTCGGACGGCGCTGGCGGTATGGACGAAGCGAAGGACACCGGGAACGACCGGCGGGAGGCGGACTCCGCCCCGCTGCCCTTCCGGGCCGCCGTCGAGGCGCTGCGGGCGGCGCGCCTGCGGCCCCAGATCGAGGTGGAGCCGACGCCCGCCCCCAAGCGTCTCGCGCCCTGGGCCCACGCGCTGGAGGCCGCCGTCGTCGACGGCGACCAGGACCTGGCGGACGGCCGGCTGGTGCTGCTGCACGACCCGGCGGGGCACGACGCCTGGCGCGGCACGTTCCGCCTGGTGACGCTGGTGCGCGCGGAGCTGGAGCCGGAGATGGCGGCGGACCCGCTGCTGCCGGAGGTGTGCTGGTCCTGGCTGACCGGCGCGCTGCAGGCCCGCGGGCTGACCTGCGGGGAGCCGAGCGGCACGGTCACGCGTGCGAGCTCCCACTACTTCGGCGGGATGTCCGCCCGTCCCGCCGCCTCGCAGATCGAGATCCGCGCGTCGTGGACGCCGCGCGAGGGCCTGGGCGGCGTGCCGGACACGGCCGCGCACCTGGCCGCCTGGTGCGACCTGCTCGCCCAGGTCGGAGGGCTGCCGCCGGCCGTGCCCGGCGACGCCTCGGTGGTGACGCTGCCCCAGCGGCGCGGCCCCCGCTCGCACTGACCGAGCCGCACGGATCCCCTTCACCGACCCCGTACTGATCGAACCTGTACGGGGCGGTCAACCATGCCCTGCCGACGATCACACCTGAGTCCCCCTCTTGGCCGAATCACTTTGTCGATACGGCCACTTTCGACCGCGTACCGACGCAGACCGAAACCGTCCGGCCTTCGAATGATCGACCGCGTGTCCGAATTGCACGGATTGTTATCACTGGATCGTGATCTTTCTCTAAAGGCGGACGGGGTCGGTGCCGAAGACGACTGTGACCTTGAAAGCACGGTTCGTCCCGGCTTCACCCCCCACGAGCCGGCCCCGTCCCGCACCCCAGGAGGCCTGGTGTCCGTTCTCCTCGAGCAGCCCGCAAGCCTGGTCGCCTACCGCCCGAACAAGCCGACCGCCATGGTGGTCGTGGCCGACCCGCGCGTCCGCTCCACCGTCACCCGCCACCTGTGGGCGCTCGGTGTGCGCGATGTCATCGAGGCCTCGTCCATCGCGGAGGCTCGTCCCCGCATCGGCAACCCCCGCGACATCTGCGTCGCCGACGTCCACCTGCCGGATGGTTCCGGCCTCACCCTGCTCTCCGAGACCCGCGCCGCGGGCTGGCCCAACGGGCTCGCCCTGTCGGCGGCCGACGACATCGGCGCCGTGCGCAACGCGCTCGCCGGCGGTGTGAAGGGGTACGTCGTCACCGGCACCCGCACCAACGTCGGGCTCCCCACCCGTCCGGGCGCCGCCCCCATCGGCGCCGCCGCCGCCCGCCTGCACCGCCGCCCCCCGGGTGCCCCGAGCCACCCGGGCGGCTACCGCGAGCTCTCCGGCCGCGAGGTCGAGGTGCTGCGCCTGGTCGCCGAAGGCCAGTCGAACAAGGCGATCGGCGTCTCGATGGGCCTGTCCGCCCTGACCGTCAAGAGCCACCTCGCCCGTATCGCCCGCAAGCTCGGCACGGGCGACCGCGCCGGAATGGTCGCGGTGGCCCTGCGGACCGGGATCATCCACTGACCCCGGTCGCGTCACACACGGTTCGCGAACCCGCCTCTTCCCCGGCATGACTGGTTTGCGACCCCCGGGCGCCCGCCGACGGAACGTTCCGTCGGCGGGCGCTCTCCATCCATGGATACCCTTGACAGGTGACCGACGCCCACGACACCGCAGCAGACAGCTCACTGCGAACCACCGGAGGCGCTCCTCCGGACGACGGCGGATCTTCTGCTACGGAGGCGCCGATCCCCCTGCTGGAACCGCGTGAGGGCATCCCGCCCGTCGTCGCGGACGAGACCGCCCTGGCCCGGGTGGTCGCCGCCTTCGCCGCCGGCTCCGGGCCCGTCGCCGTCGACGCCGAACGGGCCTCCGGCTACCGCTACGGCCAGCGCGCCTACCTCGTGCAGCTGCGCCGCGAGGGCGCCGGGACGGCCCTGATCGACCCCGTGGCCTGCCCCGACCTCTCCGGCCTGGGCGAGGCCCTGTCCGGCGTCGAGTGGGTGCTGCACGCCGCCACCCAGGACCTGCCCTGCCTGCGCGAGATAGGCATGGTGCCCACCCGCCTGTTCGACACGGAGCTGGCCGGCCGGCTCGCCGGATTCCCTCGCGTCGGCCTCGGCGCGATGGTCGAGGGCGTCCTGGGCTTCGTGCTGGAGAAGGGCCACTCCGCCGTCGACTGGTCGACCCGGCCGCTGCCCGAGCCGTGGCTGCGCTACGCGGCGCTGGACGTCGAGCTGCTCGTCGACCTGCGGGACGCGCTGGAGAAGGAGCTGGACCGGCAGGGGAAGCTGGAGTGGGCCCGGCAGGAGTTCGACGCGATCGCCTCGGCGCCGCCGCCCGAGCCCCGCAAGGACCCCTGGCGGCGCACCTCGGGGATGCACAAGGTGCGCCGGCGGCGGCAGCTGGCCGTCGTGCGGGAGCTGTGGCAGACCCGGGACCGGATCGCGCAGCGGCGGGACGTCTCCCCCGGCAAGGTGCTCGGGGACGCGGCGATCGTCGAGGCGGCCCTGGCCCTGCCCGCCGACGTGCGCGCCCTGGCGGCGCTCCCCGGCTTCGGGCACCGGATGGGCAAGCGCCAGCTGGAGCAGTGGCAGGCGGCCGTGGACCGGGCGAAGGCGCTGAGCGAGGCCCAGCTCCCCCAGCCGGGGCAGCCCGTGGCCGGGCCCCCGCCGCCGCGCGCCTGGGCCGACAAGGACCCCGCCGCCGCGGCCCGGCTGTCCGCGGCCCGGGCGGGGGTGTCGGCGCTGGCCGAGCGGCTCACCATGCCCCAGGAGAACGTGATCACCCCGGACACCGTCCGGCGGGTGTGCTGGGAGCCGCCGAAGGAGGTCACCGCCGAGTCGGTCGCCCAGGCGCTGGCGGGACACGGCGCGCGCCCCTGGCAGGTCGAGCAGGTGACACCGGTGCTGGTGGAGGCGCTGTCCGCGCAGTCGCCGTGACGAGTGCTCCCGTCCGGGGTGGAGGCGGCGTCGAGATCACGCCAAGATCCTCGATGTCGCCGTCCCGCCTCCCCGCACGGTCCGCACCGCCAATGGTGTGACCTTCACCGCTCCGCCTGTCAGGGGTGTGCAGCTACGTTACTCATAAGTAGCATGGGGACTGAGCGCGCGCTCAGCGCACCGCAGCAGCACTGCAATCCTGACCCTGGAGGAGAGCCATCGTGCCTCGTACCGTCAGGGACGTCGTCTTCGTCGACGGCGTCCGCACCCCGTTCGGCAAGGCGGGCCCGAAGGGCATCTACCACGAGACCCGCGCCGACGACCTCGTCGTGAAGGCGATCCGGGAGCTGCTGCGCCGCAACCCCGGCCTCGACCCGAAGAAGATCGACGAGGTCGCCATCGCCGCGACCACGCAGATCGGTGACCAGGGCCTGACCATCGGCCGCACCGCGGGCATCCTGGCCGGCCTGCCGCAGTCCGTGCCCGGCTACTCCATCGACCGCATGTGCGCCGGCGCGCTGACCGCCGTCACCACGGTCGCCGGCTCCGTGGCCTTCGGCGCCTACGACATCGCCATCGCCGGCGGCGTCGAGCACATGGGCCGCCACCCCATGGGCGAGGGTGTCGACCCGAACCCGCGGTTCGTCTCCGAGAAGCTGGTCGACGAGTCGGCCCTGTTCATGGGCATGACCGCGGAGAACCTGCACGACCGCTACCCGCAGATCACCAAGCTGCGCGCCGACGAGTACGCCGTGCGCTCCCAGGAGAAGGCCGCCAAGGCGTACGCCAACGGCAAGATCCAGGCCGACCTGGTGCCGATCTCGGTCCGCCGCACCTCGCCCGAGGCCGGTGAGACGGGCTGGGGCCTGGTCACCGCCGACGAGCCGATGCGCCCGGGCACGACCCTGGACAACCTCCAGGGCCTGAAGACCCCGTTCCGTGTCCACGGCCGGGTCACCGCGGGCAACGCCGCCGGTCTGAACGACGGCGCCACCGCCTCCCTCATCGCCTCCGAGGACTTCGCCCGGGAGCACGACCTCCCGGTGAAGATGCGCCTGGTCTCCTACTCCTTCGCGGGCGTCGAGCCGGAGGTCATGGGCTACGGCCCGATCCCGGCCACGGAGAAGGCGCTGGCCCAGGCCGGTCTGTCGATCTCCGACATCGGCCTGTTCGAGATCAACGAGGCCTTCGCCGTCCAGGTCCTGGCCTTCCTCGACCACTACGGCATCGCCGACGACGACGAGCGCGTCAACCAGTACGGCGGCGCCATCGCGTTCGGCCACCCGCTGGCCTCCTCCGGCGTCCGCCTGATGACGCAGCTGGCCCGCCAGTTCGAGGAGCAGCCGCACGTCCGCTACGGCCTGACCACCATGTGCGTCGGCTTCGGCATGGGCGCGACGGTCATCTGGGAGAACCCGCACTTCGAGGGGGACAAGTGAGCACCACCGCCGAGCTTCTGAAGCAGGCTTCCGAGCTGTTCCCGGACGAGGTCGTCACGAGTGCGCACGTACGCCACTTCGACCTCCCCCTGGGTGCCGGGCGCTTCGCCCTGATCACCCTGGACAACGGCCACGACCACACCAAGCCGACCACCTTCGGCCCGGCCTCGCTGGCGAACCTGAACGCCGCGATCGACCAGGTCGAGAAGGAGGCGGCGGACGGCGGGATCGTCGGCGTCGGCATCACCGGCAAGCCGTTCATCTTCGCGGTCGGCGCCGACCTCAAGGGCGTGGAGATCCTCAAGGAGCACGAGCACGCGCTCGCCATCGGCAAGGGCGGCCACGAGGTCTTCAAGCGGCTCTCCGGGCTGGCCGTGCCGACCTTCGCCTACTACAACGGCGCCGCGATGGGCGGCGGTGTCGAGGTCGGTCTGCACTGCACCTACCGGACCGTCTCCGCGGCCGTGCCGGCGTTCTCCCTGCCCGAGGTCTTCCTGGGCCTCGTCCCGGGCTGGGGCGGCTGCACGATCCTGCCGAACCTGATCGGCCCCGAGAAGGCCGTCTCGGTGATCATCGAGAACAGCCTCAACCAGAACAAGCAGCTCAAGGGCAAGCAGGTCTACGAGCTCGGGATCGCCGACGCGATCTTCGAGGGCGCGGACTTCCTGGAGCAGTCGCTGATCTGGACCGCGTCCGTCCTCAAGGGCGAGCTGAAGATCGAGCGCCCGGTGATCGACCGCGGCGAGGGCTGGGACCAGGCCGTCGCCAAGGGCCGCTTCATCGCGGACTCCAAGGTGCACGGCGCCGCCCCGGCCGCCTACCGCGCCCTGGACATCATCGACGCCGCCAGGAACGGCGACCTCCAGCAGGGCTACGACGCCGAGGACCAGGCCCTCGCCGACCTCATCATGGGCGGTGAACTGCGCGCCGGCATCTACGCCTTCAACCTGGTGCAGAAGCGCGGCAAGCGCCCGGCCGGCGCCCCGGACAAGAACCTGGCCCGCCCGGTCACCAAGGTCGGCGTCGTCGGCGCCGGTCTGATGGCCAGCCAGCTCGCGCTGCTGTTCCTGCGCCGCCTCGAGGTGCCGGTCGTGCTGACCGACATCGACCAGGAGCGCGTCGACAAGGGCGTGGGCTACGTCCACGGCGAGATCGACAAGCTGCTCGGCAAGGGCCGCATCAACCAGGACAAGGCCAACCGCCTCAAGGCGCTGGTGTCCGGTGTGCTGGACAAGGCCGAGGGCTTCTCGGACGCCGACTTCATCATCGAAGCGGTCTTCGAGGAGATGGGCGTCAAGCAGAAGGTGTTCGCGGAGGTCGAGGCGGTCGCCCCGGCGCACGCGGTCCTCGCCACCAACACCTCCTCGCTGTCGGTGTCGGAGATGGCCTCGAAGCTCAAGCACCCCGAGCGGGTCGTGGGCTTCCACTTCTTCAACCCGGTCGCCGTGCTGCCGCTGCTGGAGATCGTCCGCGGCGAGCAGACCGACGACGCCTCCCTGGCCACCGCGTTCGGTGTCGCCAAGAAGCTGAAGAAGACCGCGGTGCTCACCAAGGACGCCCCGGCGTTCGTCGTGAACCGCATCCTGACCCGCTTCATGGGCGAGATCCAGAACGTCATCGACGAGGGCACCCCCGTCGAGGTCGCCGAGAAGGCCGTCGAGCCGCTCGGTCTGCCGATGTCGCCGCTGGTCCTCCTGGAGCTCGTCGGCCCGGCCATCGGTCTGCACGTCTCCGAGACGCTCAACCGGGCCTTCCCGGACCGCTTCACGGTCTCCCCGAACCTCAAGGCGGTCGTCGAGGCGGGCAAGCGCGGCTTCTACGTCTACGACTCCGGCAAGCCGGAGCTGGACCCCGAGGTCGCCGCGCTGCTGAAGCAGGGCGACACCGTCCTGACGGAGGAGCAGGTCCGCGACCGCGTGCTCGACGCGGTGGCGCAGGAGATCGGCATCATGCTCGACGAGGGCGTGGTCGCCGAGGCGCAGGACATCGACCTCTGCCTCATCACCGGCGCCGGCTGGCCCTTCCACCTGGGCGGCATCACGCCGTACCTGGACCGTGAGGGCGTCTCCGAGCGGGTGAACGGCAAGCGGTTCCTGGCGCAGGGCGTCGCGTCCGTCCCGGCGTGAACCGTGCGCTGAACTGACCGTCAGGAGGGCCTCTCGCGCCATGCGGAGGCCCTCCTGTCATGCCCGGGTGCCCTCCCGTGCGCCCGCGGGCGGGTGGCTCACAGTTCGCGCCAGGCGGTGAGCGCCAGGCCCGGCTCGTCCTTGCGGCGGGCGAGGAGGAGCGTGCCCATGGAGGGCGAGAACGTGGCGGCGACGACTTCCTCGTGCTCGTCCAGCGCCAGCGCCACCAGGGCGTCCGACGGCAGCTGCGGACCCGACTCGGTCCACCAGGCCCCGGCGGGCTCCTGCTCGGTCGGATAGGCGGCGAAGGCGACCCGGCCGCTCGCCGACCGCTGGGCGAGCACCGTGCAGTCGTGCCCTTCGATGACGCACCGCACGGCGCTGACCGGCCCGGGCCCCGCGGCCGCGACAAGGCTCACCGGCTTCCCACCGGGGCGCCAGGCGCACAGGTCCCCGGACCCGTCCGTGAAGAAGACACTGGTGTGCTCGGCCGAGGTGGCGAGCGCGCGCAGGGTTCCCGGCCGGACGTCGACCTCCACCGTGTCGGCCAGCACCGGCTTCTTCCCGTCGCCCTCCTGCACCCAGTGCAGGATCATTCCGGGCGCCGAGGCGTACAGCTCCATCCGGCCCGACTCCCCCGCCACGGGCGCCAGTTGCTCGCCGACGTCCTCGCCCCCGAGGTCGTGCCAGCCGCCCCAGCCGCCCCTGACCTTCTGGTTGCGCAGGCCCACCCCGCCGCGGGCGTTCCGCACGAAGACGTAGCCGCGCCCGGGGCCGTCGACGGCGACGGCCGGCGGGCCCGTGCGCTCACCCTGCTTGTCCGGGTGCCCGATCGGCACCCAGTCCAGGGGCGCCAGGCGGGGCCGGAAGTGCGTGGTGTGCACGAGGCCGGACTCCCCCGGCACGGTGGGCCGCCAGGCCGCCAGGTGGGCGTAGCGGTCGGCGCCCTGTCCGACGGCCCCGCCCGGGTGCAGCTTCTGGCTGCCGCCGACGGTGCGCGGGACGTCCTCCCAGGGGCCACCGGGGCCGCGCTCCGCGCGGCACAGGACGGCTTCGCCGGAGGGCAGGTAGACGGTGAGGCGGCCGTCGCGGCCGCGGATGAACCAGTCGCCGTTCACCCGTTCACCTTATGCGGGTCCGGTGACCCGGTGCGCGGCCCACCCCCGGTTACGGTGCCCGGCGCCGTGCGATCCTGGCCGGATGAACGCGCCCGAGCCGGTCCTCGTCGTCGTCGACGCCGCCAACGTCGTCGGATCCGTGCCGGACGGGTGGTGGCGGGACCGCAAGGGGGCGGCGGAGCGGCTGCGGGACCGGCTCGCGTCGGACGGGATCGCCGGGGTGCCCGGGCCCGTGGAGATCGTGCTCGTGGTGGAGGGGGCGGCGCGGGGAGTCGAGTCGGTGCCCGGGGTGCGGGTGTCGCCGGCACGGGGCAGCGGCGACGACCACATCGTGGAGGTGGTCGCGTCGGCGGGCGACCGCCGGGTCCTCGTGGTCACGGCGGACCGGGAGCTGCGCGCCCGGGTCGGTGCACTGGGGGCGGACGTGGCGGGCCCCCGGACGGCCCGTCCGTAGAGCGCCCCCGGCCACGGCGGGGCCGCGGCCGGGGCGCTGCTCACCGCGGGCTACCGCAGGTCCACCGGCTCCGCCGGCTCCTCCCCCTTGGCCAGGCGGCTGTGCGAACGGCCGTACAGGAAGTACACCAGGAACCCGGCGGCCATCCAGATGCCGAACCGGACCCACGTCTCGGCGGGCAGGTTGATCATCAGCCACAGCGAGGCGCACACCGACAGGATCGGGATGACCGGCACCCACGGGGTGCGGAAGGAGCGGGGCAGGTCCGGGCGCGTCCGGCGCAGGATGATCACGCCGATCGCCACGACCACGAAGGCGAACAGCGTGCCGATGTTCACCAGGGCCGCCAGCTCGGTCAGCGGCGTGAAGCCGGCCAGGACCGCGATGATCACGCCCAGCAGGATCGTCGGCCGGTGCGGGGTCTTGAAGCGCGGGTGCACGTGCGAGAAGAAGCGCGGCAGCAGCCCGTCCCGGCTCATCGCGAAGAACACCCGCGTCTGCCCGAGCAGCAGGATCATGCACACCGTCGTGAGGCCGACCGCGGCGCCGAAGCTGATGAAGCCCGCGAACCACGGGTGCCCGGTGGCCTTGAACGCGTCGGCGAGCGGCGCGTCGATGGACAGCTTGGTGTAGTTCTGCATACCGGTGACGACGATCGACACCAGGACGTAGAGCGTGGTGCAGATGATCAGGGAGCCGATGATGCCGCGCGGCATGTCCCGCTGCGGGTTGCGCGTCTCCTCGGCCGCCGTGGCCACGACGTCGAAGCCGATGAACGCGAAGAACACCACCGAGGCGGCGGTGAAGATGCCCATCACGCCGAAGTTGGAGGGCGCCCAGCCGAACATCAGCTGGATCAGCGGCGAGTCGAGACTGGACCCGGCGTCCACCGGCTTGGACTTCGGGACGAACGGGTCGTAGTTGTCGCCCTTGATGAGGAACGCGCCCGCGATGATCACGACCATGACGACCGTCACCTTGATGGCGACGACGACCGAGGTGACGCGCGCCGACAGCTTCATGCCGAGCACGAGGATGCCGGTGAGGACGAGGACGAGCGCGGCGGCGAGGATGTCGAAGCCGAACACGTCGGCGCCCTCGCGGCTGCCCAGGGCCGCGGGCATCGTCCAGCCCGCGTTCTCCATGAGCGACTGGATGTAGCCCGACCAGCCGACGGCCACCACCGCCGTCCCGAGCGCGAACTCCAGGACGAGGTCCCAGCCGATGATCCAGGCGGGCAGTTCGCCGAGCGACGCGTACGAGAACGTGTAGGCGGACCCGGCGACCGGAACGGTGGAGGCGAACTCGGCGTAGCAGAGCGCGGCGAGCGCGCACGCGATGCCGGCCGCGACGAACGCCAGGGCCACCGCGGGCCCGGCGTTGTTCTTGGCGACTGTGCCGGTGAGTACGAAGATGCCGGTACCGATGATCACACCGACGCCGAAGACGGTCAGATCCAGCGCGGACAAGGACTTCTTGAGCGCGTGCTCCGGCTCCTCGGTGTCACGGATGGACTGCTCGACCTTCTTCGTCCGGAAGAGGGTACTGCTCACGGGGTACCTCCCACGCTTGTCGTCCTCGACATGATCGAGAGGTGGCACCCTCCGTATGCCCCGGCACGGGCGCATTCACGCCAATGGGCCGGTTACACCACCCTCACGGTGGGGTAACCGACCCATTCCGGTCTGCCCGGTTGCGTCCGTCGTCGCGGGCGCCCTGCGGCGGTCAGTCGCGCGCGGACTCCACGGTCTCCGCGGCGCCGCGCTCGTACCGGCCGTCCAGCTTGGCGACCAGCCCGGTCACCTGGCGGGCGATGTCCGGCGCGGTCAGCCCGATCTCGGCCATGACCTCGGCGCGGGAGGCGTGGTCGAGGAAGCGCGGCGGGATGCCGAAGTCCCGCAGCGGCACGTCGACACCCGCGTCGCGCAGCGCCTGGGCGATCGCCGAGCCGACACCGCCTACCCGGCTGTTGTCCTCGACGGTGACGACCACCCGGTGCTGCTCGGCGAGCGGGGCCAGGGCCTCGTCGACGGGCTTGACCCAGCGCGGGTCGACGACGGTCGTGGAGATGCCCTGCCTGTCGAGCAGCCCGGCGATCTCCAGGCACATCGGCGCGAGCGCGCCGACGGAGACCAGGAGCACGTCCGGCCGGTCCGTGCCCGGCTCGCGCAGCACGTCCATGCCGCCCACGCGGCTCACGGCCGGCACGGCGGGGCCGACGGCGCCCTTGGAGAAGCGGACCACCGTCGGCGCGTCCTCCACGGCGACGGCCTCGCGCAGCTGGGCGCGCACCTGGTCGGCGTCGCGCGGGGCGGCCAGCCGCAGGCCGGGCACGACCTGGAGGATCGACATGTCCCACATGCCGTTGTGGGAGGCGCCGTCGGTGCCGGTGACCCCGGCGCGGTCGAGCACGAAGGTGACGCCGCACTTGTGCAGGGCCACGTCCATCAGCACCTGGTCGAAGGCGCGGTTGAGGAAGGTGGCGTACACGGCGAACACCGGGTGGACGCCGCCGGTGGCGAGACCGGCCGCGGAGACGGCGCCGTGCTGCTCGGCGATGCCGACGTCGTAGACCCGCTCGGGGAAGCGCTTGGCGAACTTGTCGAGGCCGACCGGCTGGAGCATGGCGGCCGTGATGGCGACGATGTCCTCGCGCTCCTCGCCGAGCTTGACCATCTCCTCGCCGAACACGGAGGTCCAGTCGGCGCCGGAGCTGGCGATCGGCAGGCCCGTGTCGGGGTGGATCTTGCCGACGGCGTGGAAGCGGTCGGCCTCGTCCTGGAGGGCGGGCTGGTAGCCGCGGCCCTTCTCGGTGAGGCAGTGCACGATGACCGGCCCGCCGAACCGCTTGGCCTTGGCGAGCGCCGACTCCAGGGCCTCGACGTCGTGCCCGTCGATGGGGCCGACGTACTTCAGGCCCAGGTCCTCGAACATGCCCTGGGGGGCGATGAAGTCCTTCAGGCCCTTCTTGGCGCCGTGCAGGGTGTCGAACAGCGGCTTCCCGACGACCGGGGTGCGGTCCAGGATGTCCTTGGTGCGGGCGAGGAAGCGCTCGTAGCCGTCGGTGGTGCGCAGCGTGGCCAGGTGGTTGGCGAGGCCGCCGATGGTGGGCGCGTAGGAGCGCTCGTTGTCGTTGACCACGATGACCAGCGGGCGGTCCTTGGCCTCGGCGATGTTGTTGAGCGCCTCCCAGGCCATGCCGCCGGTGAGGGCGCCGTCGCCGATGACGGCCACGACGTGGCTGTCGCGCCGGTGCAGCTCGTTGGCCTTGGCGATGCCGTCGGCCCAGCCGAGGACGGTCGAGGCGTGCGAGTTCTCGATGACGTCGTGCTCGGACTCCGCCTGCGAGGGGTAGCCGGACAGGCCGCCCTTCATCTTCAGCTTCGAGAAGTCCTGGCGGCCGGTGAGCAGCTTGTGCACGTAGGACTGGTGGCCGGTGTCCCAGAGCACCTTGTCCTTGGGCGAGTCGAAGACCCGGTGCAGGGCGATGGTGAGCTCCACCACGCCGAGGTTGGGGCCGAGGTGACCGCCGGTCTTGGAGACGGCTTCGACAAGGAAGGTCCGGATCTCCTCCGCCAGCTGGTTCAGCTCCTCCAGGTTGAGCCGGTCCAGATCGCGCGGTCCCCTGATACGGGTCAGCAGCGGCACCCGTGCCTCCTTGCAGTAGAGCTGTTGCCGGGCTTGTCGAGTCTAATGTTCCGCCCGGGCGGGCGGCGCCGTGGCTCCGGGCCGTACGTCACGCGTTCGGCTCTACCCATGATGCGCCCCGCCCACGACACACGAGTGCCCGGTACCGGGTGGTACCGGGCACAGGTGTGCGGTTCGGGGTTACGCGCGACCCGCGGTCTTCTGCGTCTTGCGCGTCACGGCGTCGATGACGACGGTGGCCAGGAGCACGCCACCGGTGATCATGTACTGGACCGGGGAGGCGATGCCCTCCAGGGCCAGCCCGTACTGGATCGACACGATGACCAGCACACCGAGCAGCGCGTTCCAGGTGCGTCCGCGGCCGCCGAAGAGCGACGTACCGCCGATCACCGCCGCGGCGATCGCGTTCATCAGCAGGTCACCGCCGCCGGCGCCCTGGTTGGCCGCGGCGATCTTGGAGGCGATGAACAGACCGCCCACCGCGGCGAAGGTGCCGGAGATCGCGAACACGGAGATGCGGACCATCTCCACGTTGATGCCGGCGCGGCGCGAGGCCTCGACGCTGCCGCCGAGGGCGAACACCTTGCGGCCGTACGCGGTCCGGCGCAGGACGAAGTCCGTCACCAGCAGCACCGCGATGAAGATCACCACGGCCAGCGGCAGGCCCTTGTACTGGTTGAAGACGATCGCCACGGCGAACGCCAGGACCGCCAGCAGCACGGTCCGCACGATGGTCTCGCTCAGCGGCCGGGACGGCACACCCGCGGCCTCGCGGCGGCGGTTGCCCAGGAAGGAGCTGAGGAAGTACCCGGCGGTCACCACCGCGGCCAGCGCGTACGCGGCGGCCACGTCGGAGAAGTAGTAGCTGGTCAGCTGGGCCACGACCCCGTCCGGGTCGAGGTTGATGGTGCCGTTGTCGCCCAGGATCTGGAGCATGAAGCCGTTCCAGAACAGCAGACCGGCCAGGGTGACGGCGAAGGCGGGGACGCCGATCTTCGCGAAGAAGAAGCCGTGCAGCACGCCGGCGACCGTGCCGGTGAGGATGGCCAGCACGAAGGCGAGCCACTCGTTCATGCCGTTGGTGACGTTCAGCACCGCGAAGCTGGCGCCGGCGACACCGGACACGGAGCCGACCGACAGGTCGATCTCGCCGAGCAGCAGCACGAACACGATGCCGACGGCGATCATGCCGGTGCCGACCATCGCGACGGACATGTCGGAGAGGTTGCCGGCGGTGAGGAAGTTGGAGTTCAGGCTCGCGAAGATGATCCAGATGATCGCCAGGCCGATGACGACCGGGAGGGACCCCAGGTCACCGGACTTCATCTTGCGCTTGAACTCGCTGACGTAGCCCTTGAGTCCCTGCTCGCGCACCAGCAGCCGGGGGTCGACCACCGTGACGGCGGCCTTGGCCGCCTCGGGGTTCTCCACGACGTGGTCTTCCGGAGCCGCGGAGGTCTTGTCGATGCTCACTTGGATACCTCCCCGTTCGTGCGCGCCGCACGGCGGGTCACGGCGTTGTCGGTGGCGCCGGTGATGGCGGAGATGATCTCCTCCTGCGAGGTCGACTTGACCTCGAAGACGCCGTTGTTGCGGCCCAGGCGCAGCACGGCGACCTTGTCCGCGACGGCCTTCACGTCGGCCATGTTGTGGCTGATGAGGATGACGGCGTGGCCGCGCTCGCGCAGCCGCTCGACGAGGTCGAGGACCTGCGCGGTCTGCTCCACGCCGAGGGCGGCGGTGGGCTCGTCGAGGATGACCAGCTTCGGCTCGCCGAGCATGGACCGGGCGATGGCCACGGTCTGGCGCTGACCGCCGGACAGCGAGGCGATCGGGATGCGCACGCTGGGAATGCGGATCGACAGCGTGTCGAGCAGCTCGCGGGAGCGGCGCTCCATCTCCACCTCGTCCAGGACGCCGCGCTTGCGGATCTCCCGGCCCAGGTAGAGGTTGCCGACGACGTCGATGTTGTCGCAGAGCGCGAGGTCCTGGTAGACGGTCGCGATGCCCAGGTTCTGGGCGTCGTGCGGCTTGGTGATCTGGACGGGCCTGCCGTCCCACTCGATGACGCCTTCATCGATGGGGTGCACGCCGGCGATCGTCTTGACCAGCGTGGACTTTCCGGCGCCGTTGTCGCCGACCAGGGCGACCACCTCACCGGCGTGGATCTCGAGCTCTACGTCGGTGAGCGCCTGGACGGCACCGAATCGCTTGGAGACCCCGCGCAACGCCAGCACGGGCGTAGCGGACACGTGAACCATCTCCTTCGCCGCCTGACCCGGCGGGAGGTTGTGCAGAAGTGTGGGAGGAGTGATCACTCCGGCGCCCCGCATAGCTTGCGGGGCTGGTGTGGCGGGGCGCCGGAGGAACTCGGGGCAGCCGGTCCCCTGGTGGGCGCGGGAGTCCGGGGGCGGACTCCCGTGTCCCGGGGACGGGAGGGCTGCTTACTTGAGACCGATCTTGTCGCAGGCGGCCTTGTACTTGCCCGTGCAGATGTCGTTCACGGTGTAGATGCCGTCCTTGATGACGGTGTCCTTGATGTTGTCCTGGGTCAGGGAGACGACCGGGACCAGGACGGACGGGACGGCCTTGGTGGTCGGGCTGTCGACCTTGTCCTTGGCGACCGAGTCGAGCGACTTGCCCTGGGCGAGGGCGACGGCCATCTCGGCCGCGACGTCCGCCTCCTGCGGGTAGGGCTTGTAGACGCTCATGTACTGCTCACCGGTGACGATGCGCTGCACACCGGCGAGTTCGGCGTCCTGGCCGGTGACCGGGATGTCGTCGATGCCGGCGGCCTTCAGGGCCGTGATGATGCCGCCCGCCATGCCGTCGTTGGCGGAGTAGACGCCGACGATCTTGTTCTTGCCGAGGGCGGAGATGGCGCCCTCCATGTTGGCGTTGGCGTTCTCCGGCTTCCACTCCTTGGTGTCGTACTCGCGGCCGATCTTGACCTTGCCGTCGAGCACGGAGTGCGCGCCCTTCTTGAACTGGGCGGCGTTGGGGTCGGTGGAGGAGCCGTTCATCATGACGATCTGGCCGTCCTTGGCCTTGTCGCCCAGCGCCTTCAGCAGGGCCTCGCCCTGGGTCTTGCCGACCGTCTCGTTGTCGAACGAGGTGTAGGCGTCGATCGGGCCCTCGGCCAGGCGGTCGTAGGCGACGACGGGGATGCCCGCGTCCTTGGCCTTCTTCACCGAGCCGGCGATCGCCTTGGAGTCCACCGCGTCCACGATCAGCACGTCGACCTTGTTGGTCACCATCGTGTCGACCTGCTGGTTCTGCGTGCTGGCGTCCTGCTTGGCGTTGGCGTAGACGACCTCGCCCTTGCCGTTGGTGAGCTCCTTGACCTTCTTCTCGATGAGCGGACGGTCGAACTTCTCGTAACGGGCGGTCGCGTTCTCGGGAAGGAGCAGACCGACCTTGATGTCGTCGCCCTTCTTGGCGGACCCGGAGGAGTCGGCCTTGTCACCGGACTCCTTGGCGCTGCCACAAGCGGCGAGCGAAACAGCCATGGCACCGGCGGCAATCGCAACGGCGGCGCGACGCATACGCGTGTTCACTTCAGAAACCTCCCTGACGAGGCCGCGACATTGCGGCCGAGGTGGCTGGAAGTCAACTCGGCCGCGCGTGCGACGTCAAGAAGTAAATCCTTAACGAGATGGCAACGGTGCCATCCGTTCTCTAAGTGAAGGCAGGGGTGACCGCCTGCCGGGGTGCCCCGGCAGTCCCGTCCAGAAGGGTCGAATCGCCCATTTCACTGAGGGCCAGAGCGAGGGCCCCGAGCACCTCCGCGCGGCCCCCGAGGGCGCCGGGAAGGACGGTCAACTGCCGTGCGGCGCTGGGGATCGCGTAGCGTCCGACGGACTCCCGTATGGGCCCGAGCACCAGCTCGCCGGCCTCGGCGAGATCACCGCCGAGCACCACGCGGCTCGGGTTCAGCAGGTTGCACAGGTTGGCCACTCCGCTGCCGATGTGGCGGCCGACGTCGGCGATCACCCGACGGCAGCCCGGGTCTCCGTCCCGCGCCAGCCGCACGACGCCCTCCATGGTCAAGTCGGTGCCGTGGCTGGACTGGAGGAGCGGGAGCACGTAGCGCGCGGCCGTGAAGGTCTCCAGGCAGCCGCGGTTGCCGCAGCGGCAGACGGGGCCTGATTCGTCGAGTGTAATATGCCCGATTTCTCCGGCTGTGCCGCCGGGACCGCGGTAGATCTTCCCGCTGATCACGAGCCCGGCGCCGACACCACTGGCGACCTTGATGTACGCCAGGTCGCGCACGCCCCGGCCGCTGCCCCAGACCATCTCGCCCAGGGCGCCGAGGTTGGCGTCGTTGTCCACGTGGACGGGGACCCCGAGGCGGCCGTGGAGCTCCTCGGCGGGGTTGGTGCCGGTCCAGCCCGGGAGGATGGCGGTGGAGCCGAGGGTGCCGGACTCCACGTCGATGGGGCCGGGGACGCCGAGACCGATGCCGGCGATCTTGGAGCGGTCGACGCCGGTCGCCTTGATCAGGCGACTGACCAGCTGTTCCGCGCGGTCGAAGCCCTGGGCGGACGAGGCGTCGACGTCCAGCGGCTCGGACTCCTCCGCCAGCACCTGGTGGGCGAGGTTGCCGACGGCGACGCGCAGGTGGGTGTGGCCGAAGTCGACGCCGATGACGATGCCGGCGTCGCCGCTGAGGGACACGCTGCGCGCCCTGCGGCCGCCGGCGGAGGTCGGGGTGACCTCGACGGTGCCGCCGTCCTTCAACTCCCGGACGATGTTGGAGACCGTCGCCGCGGACAGACCCGTCGTCCGGGCGATCTCGGCCTGGGTGAGGGAGCCCGCCAGGCGCACGGCTCGTACGACACGCTCCAGGTTGGCTCGGTGCAGCGACGACTGCGACCCCGGAGTCTCCACGACGACCTCCTGCGCACGGGGCCGCATCGGTGAGGCCCCGTCTATGTCCAACTAGTGAACTCTAAGCTGAGCCGTTCGGGTCGCCTCCCGTCAAGAGGTTGAACCGATTCCAGGGTGTGTGCGTCTCGTCGCGGACGGCTATGCGGGGGTACGCGCTTTCCGCCTGCGGCGGCCTGTGCGGGTGCTCGGGGGTGTGCGTTTCGCCTGCCGGCGGGTGGGGGGTCGGGGCCGCGCCGTGTGGTGTCCGTCCTCGGAACGGCGCGATCGACGTGCGTGCCGACTGACTGTCCGTTGACGCGCCAACCAGCTGCGGGCGGACACCCCCCGGCACGACCCCTTCTCGCCGTACGCGGGTGCGGACCGCCCCAACTGCGGGCATGCGTGCCGCTAGGGGCGGCACGGGTGGGCGCAGCGGCACCCCGCCACGCCGGGTTGCGGAGCCACCCGCGCCTCAGCGGCACCGCCGAGCATCTAGGAGCGCCCTCGGGGGTGAACCCCCGGTTCCTACTTCAGCGCACCCGCCGTCAGCCCCTGGACCACCTGCCGCTGGAAGACGATGTACGCGGCCAGGACCGGCAGCATCGCCATCACCAGGCCCGCGAAGAGGCCCGACCAGTCGCCCTTGTAGCCCTGGCTGACCGCCAGCTGGACCAGGCCCTGGGTGAGGACCCTCTTGTCGGGGTCGGTGTTGAGGACCGTGGGAAGCATGTACTGGTTCCACTGGCCCAGGAAGTTGAAGATGCCCACGCTGATCAGGCCCGGCTTGGCCATGGGCAGCATGATCTGGAAGAACGTGCGGCTGTGTGAGGCGCCGTCGACGAAGGCCGCTTCGGCGATCGACGTCGGGAGGGTACGGAAGAACGCCGTGAGGAAGAACACCGTGAACGGCAGCGAGTAGGCGATGTAGACCAGGATCAGGCCGTGGATGGTGTTCAGCAGCCCCATGTTGTTCACGACGTAGAACAGCGGGACCAGGGCCAGCATGATCGGGAAGCTCATGCCGCCGATGAACAGGAAGTAGATGAAGCGGTTGCCCGGGAAGTCGAAGCGGGCCAGGACGTAGGCCGCCATGGAGCCCAGGACCAGGGTGCCGATGAGCGATCCGCCGACCACGAGGACCGTGTTCAGGAAGTAGTCGCTCATGTTGGCCTCGGTCCACGCCCGCGACCAGTTGTCGAAGTGCAGCGAGTCCGGGAGGGACCAGGGCGAGCTGAAGATGGAGCGGTCGTCCTTGAAGGACGTCATGACCGCCCAGAGCAGCGGCATGACCACCATGATCGCCCAGATGACCAGCACGCCGTGCGAGAAGACGTTGAGGACCGTGCCCTCTTTCCTCGCCCTGGGCGGTGCGGCCGGCGGCAGGTCCTCCTTGGTGAGGACGGCACCGGACTCGGCCGGGAGCGGAGCGGGGGTTTCGGTGGTCTTCATCAGTACTCCAGCCGCTCGCGGCGGCCCAGCCGCATCACGACGGCGGCGAAGGCCAGCGTGACGACGAGCAGGGCGACACCGATGGTCGTGGCGTAGGCGGCCTGCCCGTCCCGGAACGCCTTCTGGTACACGTACAGGACCATGACGGTGGTCGAGTAGTCGGGACCGCCCGGCCCGGTCGTCATGATCTGCACGACCGCGAACGACTCGGCGCCCAGGGCGAGGATGCCCATGTAGACCCAGCCGGACTGCACCGTGTCCCACAGGAGGGGCAGAGTGATCCGGAAGAACGTGGTGACGCGGTTCGCGCCGTCCAGCAGGGCCGCCTCGTACATGTCCGAGGGGATGGAGGCCATGCCCGCGGAGAAGAGGACCACGAAGAAGCCGACCGTGGACCAGACGAGGACCCCCATCACCGCCCAGAGGGCCAGATCGGGGTCGCCCAGCCAGAGGGGCTGGACGTCGTCCAGGCCGATGCCGCGCAGGAGCGAGTTGATCGCGCCGCTGTCCGGGTTGTACGCGAACGCGAACAGCAGCGCGACGATGGCGATCGAGAGGACCTGCGGGAAGAAGTAGACGATCTTGTAGAAGGAGGAACCGCGGACGCCGGTGACCACCGGGCCGTTCCTCCTCTTCCGGCCGCCCACGTTGATCATGAAGGCGAAGAACAGCGCGAGGCCGATCGTCACCACCGGCAGCAGGAGGGCGAACAGCAGGCTGTGCTGCAACGACTTCCAGAAGATGTCGTCGTCGAGCATCCGGCTGTAGTTGTCGAAACCGACCATCTTGAATTCGGGGCTCAGGCCGGTCCAGTCCGTGAACGAGTAGTAGATGGACTGGATGAACGGCCATACCACGAAGAGGGCGTACAGTCCCAGGGGCAGCGCGAGGAAGCCCACGATGAACCGGTACTTGCCGTGCTGCATCGCCACTCCGGTGCCGTTGCGGAAATTGGTTTTCCGGTGCCGTTACTGGTGCTTGTAGTGCTTGATGGAGTCGTCCTTGGCGGCCTCGTCGGCGAAGCCCTGGATCTTCTTGATGGCTTCGGCCGGGGTGAGGCGGCCGGCCATCATCTCGCCGAGGCCGGACACCCCGATCTTCTCCTTCTGCAACTGCACGTACCAGTCCTGCAGACGGGGATTCACCACGTTCTCGCCCGCCTTGTCCAGCGCAGCGACGCCGGACTTGAGGCCGGGGGTGAGGGGGATGCCGTCGGTGCCGCCGTTGTAGGCGGTCAGCGACTTCACCTTGCCGGTGAAGTTCTTCGACGACGCCTCGCTGAGCATGATGCGCAGCTGCTCCATGCCGCCGGCGGCGTTCTTCGCCTTGGCCGGGACGATGAAGGGCTCGCCGCCGGAGGCCCAGATGGTGCCGAACGGCATCTTGTCGGAGGAGTCGAGGCCGGTGGGCGCGGAGACCGCGAGGTCGAAGTCCTCCGGGATGACGTTCGCCGACTCGTTCTCCACCCAGGAGCCGTTCGGGAGGAACAGCGCCTTGCCCTCGGCCCACGCCGTCTGCGACTGGATGTGGTCCAGACCCGGGGTGCCCTTGAGGACGTATCCCTTCTTGTAGAGCTCGTAGTAGGCCTCGAAGCAGGCCTTGACGGCCGGGTGCTTCCAGGCGTTCGGCTCCAGGTTGTCGATGGCGTCGAGGACTTCGCGGCCGCCGACCTTGCCGATCATCGGGTAGAGCGAGAAGGGGATGTAGTAGGGGTACTTGCCCGCGTACGTCCAGCCCGCCATGCCCTTCTTCTTGGCCTTGGCGCAGACCGCGAGCATCTGGTCCCAGGTCTCCGGGTACTGCTCGTCGAGCGAGTCCAGGGCCTTCTGCGAGTACCACACGCCGTAGACGGTGTAGGCGTAGTACAGGATCCAGACCTTCTCGCCGTCGAACTGGCCCATCTCCACGATGCCGGGGCGCAGCGTGTCGCGGACCTTCTTGGCCGGGTCGTCGTAGGAGGGCGCGTCCAGCAGCGGGGTGAGGTCGGTGAGCTGGTTCTTGCCGACGAGGACGCCCATGTCCATCTGCTCGGCGCCGGAGTTGTCGATGAGGTCCGGCGGGGTGCCCTGGTTGAAGCGGGGCTGGAGCGTGGACTGGATCTTCTGGGTGGCGGAGAACTTCACCGACGCCTTGGGGAAGTTCTTCTCGTAGATCTTCACGGCGTCCTCGGCGTACTCCTTGCCGAAACCACCGTCGAACAGGACGAATTCCATGCCCGCCGTGTCATTGACGGCGAGCGGGTTCTTCGCGGTCTTCTTGCCGGCCTTGGCCTTGTCCCCGCTGTCGTCCCCGCCGCTGCTCGCGCAGGCGGACAGGAAACTCATGGTGGGGACGGAGATCAGCCCGA
The DNA here is from genome assembly GCF_044328425.1 of Streptomyces sp. NPDC017943. Lineage (NCBI taxonomy): Bacteria > Bacillati > Actinomycetota > Actinomycetes > Kitasatosporales > Streptomycetaceae > Streptomyces > Streptomyces sp. NPDC017943. The sequence goes on from NZ_JBIRHH010000005.1 coordinate 481,519, forward strand.
GCGCGGCGGACCTTTTGATCAGATCACGGCGGCCGACACCCTCGGTGCCGTGGTGCTCGGCGGAAGTGGATCCCATGCTCAAGTCCTCGCCTTCTCCAGGACTCAGGCGGTGAACCGGATCCTTGCCGGCACCGCGATCGGGTCAAGCTGGGTCGTGCAGGAAAGTGCGGTTGGTGACGTGCGGATCGTGTGAATCGCCCGACAGGTATAGTCCACTTCCCGCCAACGGATCAAGATCGAACACAAGGTTCCTCGCGGGTCTTATCCGAGTTGAGACCTCGCGGAAGTATGAGCGGCCTGTACGTTTCCCGGTGGAAAAATCCCGGTCGCGGCCCTCGAATGCCACAGACAACACCCTTGACACATCGCGGCACTTGGGCAACTACTGGTCCTTGCGCATTGAAGCTGACAACGTTGTCCACTGCGCAGGGAGGGTACCCGTTGATGCAGCGGAAAGCTCGGCACAGATGGGGTTCGGCGGTCGTGTCGGCGACCGCCTTCGCCATGGCCTTGGGTTCGCAGGGAGTTGCGGTCGCACTGCCCCAGGCCCCGGCGAAACCCGATCGGGGATTCGCGTCCTCCTTCGAGGCGGACGACCCGCTTCCGGACTGGACGAACACGGTCGACACCGGCCCCGGCGGCGCCAAGCGCGCCTCGGGCGTCGACGGCGGATACAGCAGCGGCATACCGGGCAACGTGACCGAGCGGGTCACCGACGTCCGGGCGAGCGCCGAGAACACCGGCGGCGGCGAGGTGAAGGAGAACCTCGTCGACGGCGAGCCGAGCACGAAGTGGCTGGCCTTCGAGCCCACCGGCTGGGTGGAGTTCGACCTGGACAAACCGGTCGAGCTCAAGCGTTACGCGCTGACGTCCGCCAACGACGCCGAGGGGCGCGACCCGCAGGACTGGACCCTGAAGGGCTCCACCGACGGCAAGGAGTGGACGACGCTCGACACCCGCTCCGGGCAGTCCTTCGCGGAGCGGTTCCAGACCAGGACGTACGACCTGGCCGAGCCCGGCACCTACGCGCACTTCCGGCTGGAGGTGACGCGGAACAACGGCGCCGACATCCTTCAGCTCGCCGACCTCCAGCTCTCCACGGGCGGCAGCGACGACCCGATCCCGAAGGACATGCTCTCGCTGGTCGACCGGGGTCCGAGCGGCTCCCCCACCGCCAAGGCCGGTGCCGGGTTCACCGGCAAGCGGGCGCTGCGCTACGCCGGCCGGCACACCGCCGAGGGCCGGGCGTACTCGTACAACAAGGTCTTCGACGTGAACGTGGCCGTCGGCCGGAACACGCAGCTGTCGTACCGGATCTTCCCGTCCATGGCGGACGGCGACCTCGACTACGACGCCACGAACGTCTCGGTCGACCTGGCCTTCACCGACGGCACCCATCTGAGCGAGCTGCGCGCCACGGACCAGCACGGCTTCCCGCTGACCCCGCAGGGGCAGGGCGCGTCGAAGGTCCTCTACGTCAACCAGTGGAACAACGTGGCCGCGCGGATCGGCTCGGTCGCGGCCGGGAAGACCGTGGACCGGATCCTGGTGGCGTACGACTCCCCCAAGGGTCCCGCCAAGTTCCGCGGCTGGGTGGACGACGTGAGCATCGCCTCCGTCACGCCCGAGCGGCCGAAGGCGCACCTGTCGGACTACGCGGTGACCACCCGCGGCACCAACTCCAGCGGCGGCTTCTCCCGGGGCAACAACTTCCCGGCGACGGCCGTCCCGCACGGCTTCAACTTCTGGACGCCGGTGACCAACGCCGGTTCGCTGAGCTGGCTGTACGACTACGCGCGATCGAACAACGCGGACAACCTGCCCACCATCCAGGCGTTCAGCGCGAGCCACGAGCCGAGCCCCTGGATGGGCGACCGGCAGACGTTCCAGGTGATGCCGTCCGTCGCGTCCGGCGCCCCCGAACTGGGCCGCGAGGCACGGGAGCTGGCCTTCCGGCACGAGAACGAGACGGCGCGACCGTACTACTACGGCGTGCGGTTCGAGAACGGGCTGAAGGCCGAGATGGCGCCGACCGACCACGCGGCGGCCCTGCGCTTCACCTACCCGGGCGACGACGCGAGCGTCGTGTTCGACAACGTGACCGACCAGGCCGGTCTGACCCTCGACAAGGACAACGGCGTCGTCACCGGCTACTCGGACGTCAAGTCCGGGCTGTCGACGGGCGCGACACGGCTGTTCGTCTACGGCGAGTTCGACCAGCCGGTGACCGGGGGCGACTCCAGCGGCGTCAAGGGTTACCTGCGCTTCGACGCCGACGACCGGACGGTCACCCTGCGCCTGGCGACCTCGCTCATCAGCATCGACCAGGCGAAGGACAACCTGCGCCAGGAGATCCCGCGGGACCGGTCCTTCGAAGCGGTGAAGAAGAGTGCCCAGCGGCAGTGGGACCGGCTGCTCGGCAAGGTCGAGGTCGAGGGCGCGACCCCCGACCAGCTGACGACCCTGTACTCCAGCCTGTACCGGCTGTACCTGTACCCGAACTCCGGGCACGAGAAGGTCGATGGCGAGTACAAGTACGCCTCGCCGTTCTCCCGCATGCCGGAGCCGGACTCCCCGACGGACACCGGCGCCAAGATCGTCGACGGCAAGGTGTACGTCAACAACGGCTTCTGGGACACCTACCGCACGACCTGGCCCGCCTACTCGTTCCTGACCCCGTCCCAGGCCGGTGAGCTGGTCGACGGGTTCGTGCAGCACTACAAGGACGGCGGCTGGACCTCCCGCTGGTCCTCGCCCGGCTACGCGGACCTGATGACGGGCACCTCCTCGGACGTGGCGTTCGCGGACGCCTACGTCAAGGGTGTGGACTTCGACGCGAAGGCGGCGTACGACGCGGCCGTGAAGAACGCGACGGTCGTGCCGCCGAGTCCGGGCGTCGGCCGCAAGGGCATGGCCACCTCCCCGTTCCTCGGCTACACGAGCACCGAGACCCACGAGGGCCTGTCCTGGGCGCTGGAGGGCTACCTCAACGACTACGGCATCTCCCGCATGGGCCGCAGGCTCTACGAGGAGACCGGCGAGAAGCGCTACCAGGAGGAGTCGGAGTACTTCCTGAACCGCGCGCAGGACTACGTGAAGCTCTTCGACGGCAAGGCCGGGTTCTTCCAGGGCCGTGACGCGAAGGGCGACTGGCGGGTCGAGTCCTCGGCGTACGACCCGCGGGTGTGGGGCCACGACTACACCGAGACCAACGGGTGGGGTTACGCCTTCACCGCCCCGCAGGACAGCCGGGGTCTGGCCAACCTGTACGGCGGGCGCAAGGGCCTCGCCGACAAGCTGGACGAGTACCTCTCCACCCCCGAGACGGCCTCCCCCGAGTTCGTCGGCTCCTACGGCGGTGTCATCCACGAGATGACCGAGGCACGGGACGTGCGGATGGGCATGTACGGCCACTCCAACCAGGTGGCCCACCACGCCCTGTACATGTACGACGCGGCCGGGCAGCCCTGGAAGACGCAGAAGAACGTCCGCGAGGTGCTGTCCCGCCTGTACACGGGCAGCGAGATCGGCCAGGGCTACCACGGGGACGAGGACAACGGCGAGCAGTCGGCCTGGTACCTGTTCTCCGCGCTCGGCTTCTACCCGCTGGTGATGGGCAGCGGCGAGTACGCGATCGGCTCGCCCCTGTTCGAGAAGGCGACCGTGCACCTGGAGAACGGGCGCGAGCTGGTGGTGAAGGCGCCGCGCAACAGCGCGAGGAACGTCTACGTGCAGGGGCTGAAGGTCAACGGCCGTACCTGGTCGAAGACGTCCCTGCCGCACTCGGTGGTCGCCCGGGGCGGTGTCCTGGAGTTCGACATGGGGCCGCGGCCGTCGTCCTGGGGCACCGGCAAGGACGCGGCGCCGGTGTCGATCACCGAGGACGACGAGGTGCCGGAGCCCCGGGTGGACGCGCTGAAGGGCGACGGCGCCCTGTTCGACGACACCTCGGCGACGGATGCCCAGGTGACGTCCGTGGACCTGCCGGCCGCAGCGGGCACCGAGGCCGTGCAGTACACGCTGACGTCGTCGAAGGACCGCACGAAGGCACCGGCCGCGTGGACCCTCCAGGGCTCCGCGGACGGTGAGACCTGGCGGACGCTGGACCGGCGCTCCGGGGAGTCCTTCGCCTGGGACCGGCAGACCCGGGCGTTCTCGGTGAAGTCGCCGGGCGCGTACGCGAAGTACCGCCTGGTCCTCGACGGCGAGGCGACGCTGGCGGAGGTGGAACTGCTGGGCTGAACCGACGACGTCGAGGGCGTCGACCGGCCGCAATCGGGCCGGGTCGCGCGGAACCGCCGGACGGCGGCGCGCGGCCCGGCCCTGCCGCCTTCGGCGGCTCCGAGCAGCGCCGCGGCGGACCGGCGGCGGCCGGGGAGGTGCTTCATCCCGCGCGAACGCGGAACCCGGGTGGTGTCAGGCCGCAGGCGCCGCCGGCGAGCTCGAACGCGGGGAAGGACCACATGAGCACGCATCCCGAAGCCCGTTCCGTCCGGGGAACGGCCGTCGTGACCGGGGCTTCCTCCGGTATCGGGGCGGCCTACGCGCGCCGGCTCGCCGCCGGGGGGCACGGGCTGGTGCTGGTGGCGCGTCGCGCGGAGCGCCTGCGCGCGCTGGCCGAGGAGCTGACCGGGCGGCACGGCGTACCGGTGGAGACCGTCGTCGCCGATCTGGGGGACGCCCGCGACCTGGACCGGGTCGCGCGGCGGACCGCCGGGGACGACGTCGAGCTGCTGGTGAACAACGCGGGCATCAACGGCTACGGCGCCTTCGCCGAGACCGACGCGGCGCTGCTGGAGAAGGTGCTGGCCGTGAACGTGGTGGCTCTCACGCGCCTCGCTCGCGCGGCCGTGCCGGGCATGCTGGCACGGGGGCGCGGTGCCGTGGTGAACGTGGCGTCCACCCTCGCCTTCGCCGGTTCGCTCCCGCCGGACCCGCTGCCGTCGCGGGCGGTGTACGGCGGCACCAAGGGGTACGTCGTCACCTTCAGCCGGACCCTCGCCGCGGAGCTCGAGGGAGCGCCGGTTCGTGTGCAGGTGCTGTGCCCCGGACTGACCGCCACCGAGTTCCACCTCACGCAGGGGAAGGACTCCGTGGCCGGTGACGCGCCCCGTGTGCACGACGACGGGGGCATGCCAGCCGACGACGTGGTGACCGCCTCTCTCTGGGCCCTGGAGACCGGCGAGGTCGTGTGCGTGCCCGGGCTGGTCGACGGCGAGGCGGTGGACCGCATCGTCGCGGCGGAGCTCGGCCTCCGCTCCTCGGCGACCGGCACACTCGCGCCCCGCTACCAGGGCCCCGCCCGGCACTGAGCCCCGGCCGGCACCGAGCCCCGGCCGGCGCGTAGTCCCGCCCGGCGCTGAGTCCCGGCCACGCCGCGATGAGCCACCTCGCCCCATATGTCGGTGTTCTTCAGGTATGCGATTCTGAGGTGTGGGTGCCCTGCCGCTCATGCGCGGCGTGGATCCGTCGTGGGAGGCGCGGTCCGGCGCCGCCGGTCCCGGTCCCGTGTCGCGTCCGCGTCGGCTCCGCCGGAGTCCCGGGACTCCCACCCGCCGGTGGCCGCGGCACGGACGGGAGGTGGCGGCGCACATGCCCCAGGACGGCGACGCCCGCTCCGCGCACCCCGGCGGACAGCCGCCGGGCGACGGCGGGACCGGCACGCCCCGCCCCTCGGCAGACGGTGGCGGCGGCCCGTCCGGCCACCCCCGCCCGTCCGGTCCGGCATGCGGGTCGGCCGCCGGAGGACGGGTCCGGGCGTTCGCCGGAGTGACCCTGACGGCCGTGTTCGTGCGCACGGGGAGCGGGGCCGGGCTCCGGGCGGTGGAGTGGGCCGGGGGTGAGCCGGACCGGTACGGGATCGCGCGTGACGTGCGGCTTCCCGATCAGCCGCGGGGGTCGCCCGGCGGGGGCCGGGGCGGGGCGAGCGGGCCGGGGGCGCGTGCGCCGGAAGCCCTGGTCGTCGACGCCTGTCTGCGCGGGCGGCCCCTGTGGCGTGAGGGGGCGGGGGGCGTGGAGGAGGGCGGAGGCCCCTCCCCGCCCCTCGGGGCGCTGCCGCTGGGGGCGGCGGGCGGGGGGCTGGGGTGTCTGCTGCTGGTGGGTGAGACCGGGGAGGGGTTCGGGGCCGAGCAGCGCGAGTTCCTGGAGCGGTACGCCGAGGCGGTCGCCGGGCGGTTGCGGGGCGAGGCCGACCGGTCGGCGCCCAGCCCCCTGCTGGACTCGGCGCTGCGTGCGATGGGCGTGGGGTCGTTCGCGCTGACGCCCGGCACGGGGCTGGTCGAGACGGACCCGGCCCTGCTCGAACTGCTCGGCATCCCGGACGGCGCGTTCGACGGCAAGAGCGACACCCTGCTCGCGTGCAGCGTCCCGGAGGACGTCCCCGCCCTGCTGTCGGTCATCGAACCGTCGGCGCAGGCGCCGGGCCGCCGTGAGCTGGAGTTCCGTATCCGCCGGCCCACCGGCGAACTGTGCTGGCTGCGGCTGGAGTGCCGGGTGCGCAAGGGGGCCGAGGGCGTCCCGGAGCGGGTGCTGGGGGTGGTGAGCGCGGCGCCCGTGCTGCGTCGGGGCGCCGGCGACGTGGCCCGGCTCCAGTGGCTGACGGCCGCGCTCGACGACGCGACGACCGTGCGGGACGTCAGCCGTGTCGTCGTCGCCGCGCTGCGCGAGCCGCTGGGCGCCGATCGCATCGCGCTCGCCGAGCTGCTGGAGGACCGGCTCGCCGTCACCGTCCTCGATCCGCCGGGGCCCGCTGCCTGGCCGCAGCTGTGGCGCACCGAGTGGCGCTCGGAGTGGCCGGACGCGCCCGTCGGTGCCCTGCCCACGCTCCAGGCGGCGCTGCGCGACGGGCGGATGAGCCTGTGGCCGGCCGGCGCGGCGCTGGAACCGGGGCTCACGGGCATCGGCCCGGGCGGTCTCGCGGTGCTGCCGCTGCCGGCCCGCAACCGGGTGGCGGGTGTGTGCCTCGTCGGCTGGGACGCACCGCACGAGTTCGCCCCCGACGAGCGGGCCCTGCTCACCGCCACGGCGGGGCTGGTCGGGCAGGCCCTGAAACGCGCCCACGCCTACGACGCCGAGCAGGAGCTGGCGACGATGCTCCAGCGCAGCCTGCTGCCCCGCCGCCTCCCCCGGCTGCCCGGCGGCGTCGCCGTGGCCCGCTACCTGCCCGCCCGGCGGGGGTTGCAGGTGGGCGGCGACTGGTACGACGTGATCGCCCTGTCGGAGGCGAAGGTGGCCCTGGTCATCGGAGACGTGCAGGGCCACAGCGCCGCGGCCGCGACCATCATGGGCCAGATGCGCACCGCGGTCCGCGCCTACGCCGTCGAGGGCCATCCGCCGGACGTGGTCGTCGCGCACGCGAACCGGCTGCTCGTCGGCATGGAGACCGACCTGTTCGCCACGTGCTGCTACGTCGAGCTGGATCTGGAGGAGGGCGACGCGCTGTTCGTGCGGGCCGGGCACCTGGCCCCCCTCGTGCGGCATCCCGACGGCGGCACCGAGGAGATCGCGGTCGAGGGCGGGCTCCCGCTGGGCGTCCTCGCCGACGCGGACTTCCCGCTCACCGCGCGGGCGCTGGCCCCGGGGTCGGTGCTCGCGCTGGTGACGGACGGCCTGGTGGAGTCGGCCGACCTCCAGGTGGACGAGGGCATGCGGCTCGTGCGCGAGACGCTCGCCGCGGCCGATCCGGGCGACCCGGGGCGGATGGCCGACGAACTGCTCGGTGAGGAGGGCCGCCGCGAGGACGACGTGGCGTTGCTGCTCCTGCGCTACGACGGCATGCGCGTGCGCCCGGTGCGGGCGGGGTGGGTGGTGTGGCGGCTGCCGGACGCGGTGATGCACGCCCGCCGGTTCAGCGCGCGCACCCTGCGCTCGTGGGGCGTGGTCGAGGAGGCCGACACCGTGCTGCTGGTGGTGTCGGAACTGGTGACCAACGCGCTGGTGCACACGCAGGGCGCCGTCCGCGTGGACCTGACCCTGGCGGCGGACCGGCTGCGGGTGACGGTGAGCGACTCCTCGCCGCGCGCACCGGCCAAGCCGGTCGTCGTGGACTGGGAGTCGACGGGCGGCCGGGGCCTGTTCCTCGTCGAGGCAGTGTCGGCGGCCTGGGGCTCGGTGCCGGTCGGCGGCGGCAAGCAGGTGTGGAGCGAGCTGGTGGTCGACCGGGCCGAGCCGGATCCGGAACCCGGTGCGGACGAGGAGCCGGAGGCCGGGCCGCGGGAGGGGGCGGACGGGGGCCGCGGGCGGGGCTGGGGCATGGGCCGCGCCCGGAACCGGGGGCGGGGCCGGGACGCCGGGCGGGCGCGGCTGCGCAGGCCGGGGCGGGAGGAGCGGGGGCCCGGTGAGGCGGGCCCGTGGTGAGGGGGCGTGCGTGGCGTGCGGCCGTCGCCCTGCTGGCGGCGCTGCTGGCGGTGTCCCTCGCCGGGTGCTCGGAGAACGGGGGCGGCGGCGAGGGACTCTCCGTCGGGGTGCTGCTGCCGAGCCGGGCGGTGCCGCGCTGGGAGCACGCCGACAAGCCGTTGCTCGAGAAGCGGCTCAAGGAGCTGTGCCCCGACTGCACGGTGATGCACGCCAACGCCGAGAACGACGCGGCCAGGCAGCGGCAGCAGATGGCCGCCATGCTCACTCGGGGTGTCTCGGTGCTGATCCTGGACGTCGTCGACCCGGGCGCCCTGCGCTCGTCGGTCCGTCAGGCGCGGCGCGAGGGCGTCCCCGTGGTCGCCTACGACCGGCTCGCGGAGGGCCCCGTTTCCGGCTTCGTCAGCTTCGACGGCGGCACGGTCGGCCGGCTCCAGGGCGAGGCGCTGTTGCAGGGCATGGGCGCACGGGGCGTCGGCGGCGGTGTCGTGATGATGAACGGCGATCCCTCCAGCCCCAACGCCGCCTGGTACGAGGCGGGCGCCTCGGCCGTGCTGCGGGACCGGGTCCGCGTCCTCGGGTCGTACGACATCCTGGGCTGGCGTGCGGAGAACGCGCACGACCGGATGTCGGCCGCCGTCAGTGCCCTGGGCCCGGACCGGATCGACGGGGTGCTCGCGGCCAACGACTCCATCGCCGCCGGTGTCGTCTCCGCTCTCAAGAGCGCCCGCGTCACACCGCTGCCGCCGGTCACCGGCCAGGACGCCGACCTGGACGCGGTGCGGCGCATCGTGCGGGGTGAGCAGTACATGACCGTCTACAAGCCGTTCCGCAAGGAGACCGAGGCGGCCGCCGCCATGGCCGTGGCCCTGGCACGCGGCAACGACCTGGACGCCCTCGTGAGGACGAGCGTGGACAGTCCCACGACGAAGGACGTCCCGGCCCTGCTGCTCCGGCCGGTGCCGGTGACGCGGGAGAACATCGGCCGGACCCTCGTCCGGGACGGTGTGTACACCGTCGACCAGGTCTGCACCGCGGAACTCCGGTCCGCCTGTGCCCGGATCGGGCTCACCGAGTGAGGGAGGTGGTCCCCGTGGCTCGTCCCCCGGTGCTGGTGCTGCGCGGCGTCTGCAAGCGGTTCGGCGGCGTGCAGGCGCTGGTGGACGTGGACCTCAGGGTCCGGGCCGGCGAGGTCGTGGCGCTCGCGGGCGACAACGGCGCGGGCAAGTCCACGCTGGTCAAGGTGGTCTCCGGGGTCGGTCCGGCCGACCGGGGCGTGATCGAGTGGGAGGGGCGCCCGGTGCAGATCAGACGCCCCCACGACGCCCACGCCCTGGGCATCGCGACCGTCTACCAGGACCTGGCCATGTGCGACAACCTGGACGTGGTGGGCAATCTCTTCCTCGGCCGGGAGATCTCCCGGGCGGGCATCCTCGACGAGGTGGAGATGGAGCGCCGGGCCCGTGATCTGATGCGCGCGCTGTCGATCCGCGTCCCCGACGTACGGGCGCCCGTGGCGACGCTGTCGGCCGGGCAGCGCCAGGCGGTCGCGATCTCCCGCTCGCTCATGGGCTCGCCCAGGGTGCTGCTGCTCGACGAGCCGACCGCGGCGCTCGGGATGGAGCAGACGAGCCATCTGCTGGACCTCGTCGAGGAGGTCCGGGACCGCGGGCTCGGGATCATCCTGATCAGTCACAACATGGGCGACATCAAGGCCGTCGCCGACCGCGTGGCGGTGCTCCGGCTGGGCCGCAACAACGGCCTGTTCGACGTGAGCACCGTGACGCAGGAGCAGATCATCTCCTCGGTGACCGGCGCCGCGGACAACGCCGTCGCCCACCGTGCGAAGGGCGGCGGGGAGGCGTGGCCGTGAGCCGGGACGGCCCGTCCCCGGGGCCGGTCACCACCGGTCCGCGGCCGGCGGCGCGCGCCCGGCGGGACGGTCTGCGGGCGTACGCCGCCCGGGTGCTGGGCGGTGTGCGGGACGGCGAGCGGGGGCCGCTGCTGGTCGTCGCCGGGCTGATCGTGATCTGTACCGTGTTCCAGGCGCTGGACGACAAGTTCCTCTCGCCGCGCAACCTGTCCAACATCGGCGTGGACGTCGTCGGGACGGGTCTGGTGGCCGTGGGCATCGTGTTCGTGCTGCTGATCCGCGAGATCGATCTGTCGGTGGGGTCGGTCAGCGGGCTGGCGGGGGCCGCGTTCGCCGTGCTGAACGTGAACCAGGGTGTGCCGGAGTGGCTGGCCGTGGTGGTGGCGGTGGCCGTGGGCACGGCCGTGGGTGCCTTCCACGGCGCGTTCTTCGCCTGGGTCGGCGTGCCCGCGTTCGTGGTGACGCTGGCGGGGCTGCTGGTGTGGAACGGGCTCACGCTGTACCTGCTGGGCGCGAGCGGCACGATCACCATCGACGAGGAAGGGCTGGTCGCCTCGCTGACCGGCAGGCACTTCGGCAACGACCTGGCGGCGTACGCGGTCGCGGCGCTCGGCACGGCCGGGTACCTGCTGGCCGCGGGCCGCAGGCGCAGCCGGCACCGGGCCGCCGGGATGCCGTACCGGCCGTGGGGCGGTGTCTGGCTGCGGACGGCGCTGCTGGCCGTGGTGTCCTTCGCCGCGGCCCACACGCTCAACCGCTTCCAGGGGCTGCCGCTGGCGCTGCTGATCTTCCTGGTGGTCCTGGTGGTGTCGGACTACGTGCTGCGCCGCACCCGCTGGGGACGCCGGGTGTACGCGCTGGGGGGCGGTGTGGAGGCGGCGCGCCGGGCGGGCGTCGGGGTGGACCGGGTGCGGATCGCGATGTTCATGGTGTCGGGAACGCTGGCCGCGGTGGGCGGGCTGTTCGTGGCGTCGGGCCTGACCTCGGCGAGTCCGACGACCGCGCGTGCCGCCGGTTCCGGGGTGCTGCTGGTCAACGCGATCGCGGCGGCCGTGATCGGTGGGACCAGCCTGTTCGGCGGGCGGGGATCGCCCTGGTCGGTGCTGCTGGGCGTCCTGGTCATCCAGTCCCTCGCCTCGGGGATGGCGCTGCTGGGGGTCGAGGACGCGGTGCAGTTCATGATCACGGGCGGGGTGCTGCTGGCCGCCGTGGCGGTGGACGCCCTGTCCCGGCGCTCCCGGGCCCGGGACCATCCCTGACCGTCCGCGGCGCACCCCGTGACTTTCCGGCGCCGCACCCCGGGTAACGGCGAGGGCCGCGCCCCCGGTCACCCGGGGACGCGGCCCTGCGCCGCACTGCGGTGCGGCCTACTTGCGGATCAGGCTGCGCAGCACGTACTGCATGATGCCGCCGTTGCGGTAGTAGTCCGCCTCACCCGGGGTGTCGATGCGGACGACCGCGTCGAACTCGACGCCGGTGTCGGTGGTGACCTTCACCGTGCGCGGGGTGGTGCCGTCGTTCAGCTCGGTGACGCCGGTGATGGAGAAGGTCTCCTCGCCGGTCAGGCCGAGGGACTCGGCGGTCTGCCCCTCGGGGAACTGCAGCGGCAGCACGCCCATGCCGATGAGGTTCGAGCGGTGGATGCGCTCGTACGACTCGGCGATGACGGCCTTGACGCCGAGGAGCGCGGTGCCCTTGGCCGCCCAGTCGCGGGACGAGCCGGAGCCGTACTCCTTGCCGGCCAGGACGACCAGCGGGATGCCGGCGGCCTGGTAGTTCTGCGAGGCGTCGTAGATGAACGACACCGGCGCGTCGGCCTGCGTGAAGTCGCGGGTGTAGCCGCCCTCGGTGCCCGGCGCGATCTGGTTGCGCAGGCGGATGTTGGCGAACGTGCCGCGGATCATGACCTCGTGGTTGCCGCGGCGCGAGCCGTAGCTGTTGAAGTCGCGGCGCTCGACGCCGTGCTCCGTGAGGTACTTGCCGGCCGGGGTGTCGGCCTTGATGGCACCGGCCGGGGAGATGTGGTCGGTGGTGACCGAGTCGCCCAGCTTGGCGAGCACCCGGGCGCCGGAGATGTCGGAGACCGGGGTGGTCTCCATCGTCATGCCCTCGAAGTACGGGGGCTTGCGCACGTAGGTGGACTCGCCGTCCCACTCGAAGGTGTCGCCGGTCGGGATCGGCAGCGCCTGCCACTGGGCGTCGCCCGCGAAGACGTCCGCGTAGGACTTGGCGAACATGTCCTCGCCGATGGCGTTGGCGACGACGTCGTTCACCTCGGCCTCGGAGGGCCAGATGTCCTTCAGGAAGACCGGGTTGCCGTCCTGGTCGGTGCCCAGGGCGTCCTTGGTGATGTCCACCTTCATGGAGCCGGCGAGCGCGTAGGCGACGACCAGCGGCGGGGACGCCAGGTAGTTCATCTTGACGTCGGGGTTGATGCGGCCCTCGAAGTTCCGGTTGCCGGAGAGGACCGAGGTGACGGCGAGGTCGTTGTCGTTGACGGCCTTGGAGACCTCCTCCGGCAGCGGGCCGGAGTTGCCGATGCAGGTGGTGCAGCCGTAGCCGACGAGGTTGAAGCCGACCTTGTCGAGGTAGGGGGTCAGGCCCGCCTTCTCGAAGTAGTCGGTGACGACCTTGGAGCCCGGGGCGAGGGTGGTCTTGACCCAGGGCTTGCGGGTCAGGCCCTTCTCCACCGCCTTCTTGGCCACCAGAGCGGCGGCGACCATGACGTACGGGTTGGAGGTGTTGGTGCAGGAGGTGATGGCCGCGACCGTCACCGCGCCGTGGTCCAGCTCGTAGGAGGAGCCGTCGGGGGCCGTGACGCGCACCGGGTTGGACGGGCCGGAGTCGGCGACGACGGCGGAGTGCTGCGGGGCACCGGCGCCGTTGTCGTCGCTGCCGTAGGCCGGGGCGTCGGAGGCCGGGAAGGACTCGGCGGACGCCTCGTCGACCGGGGACTGCACGCCGTGCGGCTGCTCCTGCTGCGGGACGCCCGCCTTGCGGTCGTCGCCGCCCGTGACGCCGGCGTCGACGTAGTTGAGCACGTCGGCGCCGAACTGCTCGGCCGCGCGGGACAGCTCGATGCGGTCCTGCGGGCGCTTGGGGCCGGCGATGGAGGGGACGACCGTGGACAGGTCGAGCTCCAGCTTCTCGGAGAAGTCCGGCTCGGCCTTCGGGTCCAGCCAGAGGCCCTGCTCCTTGGCGTACGCCTCGACGAGCGCGACCTGCTGCTCGGAACGGCCGGTGAGCTTCAGGTAGTTCAGGGTCTCGTCGTCGATCGGGAAGATCGCGGCGGTGGAGCCGAACTCCGGCGACATGTTGCCGATGGTGGCGCGGTTGGCCAGGGAGGTCGCGGCCACGCCCTCGCCGTAGAACTCGACGAACTTGCCGACCACGCCGTGCTTGCGCAGCATCTCGGTGATGGTGAGCACCAGGTCGGTGGCGGTGGTGCCGGGCTGGAGCTCACCGGTGAGCTTGAAGCCGACGACGCGCGGGATGAGCATGGAGACCGGCTGGCCGAGCATGGCGGCCTCGGCCTCGATGCCGCCGACGCCCCAGCCGAGCACGCCGAGGCCGTTGACCATGGTGGTGTGCGAGTCGGTGCCGACCAGGGTGTCCGGGTAGGCCTTGCCGTCGCGGACCATCACGACGCGGGCCAGGTGCTCGATGTTCACCTGGTGCACGATGCCGGTGCCCGGCGGGACGACCTTGAACTCGTCGAAGGCGGTCTGGCCCCAGCGCAGGAACTGGTAGCGCTCCTTGTTGCGGCCGTACTCCAGGTCGACGTTCACCTTGAACGCGTCGTTGGTGCCGAACTTGTCGGCGATGACGGAGTGGTCGATGACCAGCTCGGCCGGGGCCAGCGGGTTGATCTTCGCCGGGTCGCCGCCCAGCTCCTTGACGGCCTCACGCATGGTGGCGAGGTCAACGACACAGGGCACGCCGGTGAAGTCCTGCATGATCACGCGGGCCGGCGTGAACTGGATCTCCTGGCTGGGCTGGGCCTGCGAGTCCCATCCGCCGAGAGCGCGGATGTGGTCGGCGGTGATGTTCGCGCCGTCCTCGGTGCGGAGCAGGTTCTCCAGCAGGACCTTGAGGCTGTAGGGAAGGCGGGCCGAGCCCTCCACCTTGTCCAGCCGGAAGATCTCGTACGACTCGTCGCCCACCTGCAGCGTGCTGCGGGCGTCGAAGCTGTTCGCCGACACGACAGTCTCCTTCATTGATGTGCGCGTACCACCACGATCCTGCCGCCACGGCATCTCGACCGATCCGCTAAGGTAAGGCTAAGTTAGGTAACCCTTACCGAGTGGCGGCGTGCGGTGCTTCTCGGCAGATATCTCGATGTCGAGATAACTCTAGTACACGAGGGCCGGAGCGTCATGCCCGGACTCCATGAGATGTGCCGCGGACTCCATGCGATGCGCGGCGGACTCCATGCGATGTGCGGCGAGGTCCGATCCCGCCTGCCATCCATCCGGGAACCCGGGGTAAGCGAACGGAACCGGGAAGGGCCCGGTGAACACCGGAAGGAGGCCCTGAATGCCCCTCACGTTCCGCAAGAGTTTCCGGATTCTTCCGGGGGTGCGGCTGAACATCAACAAGCGCTCCTGGTCCATCACCACCGGCGGCGGCAAGAACGGCCCGCGCTACACCCGCAGCAGCACGGGACGCCGCACGACGTCGATGGATCTGCCCGGACCCTTCGGATGGCGGCGCACCACCCGCACGTCGCGACGCTGAGGCTGCCGGGCGGGGTTGACGGTTCATCACCCGAACGGCCCCCCGGGCGGGCGCCATCTCATATCTGAGATAACCTCAACCCCATGGCAGACGACTACCTCGTACGCATCGGCAAGCTCATCCGTGACGCCCGGCAGCACCGGGGCTGGACCCAGTCGCAGCTGGCGGAGGCGCTCGGCACCAGCCAGAGCGCGGTCAACCGGATCGAGCGCGGCAATCAGAACATCAGCCTTGAGATGATCGCGCGGATCGGGGAAGCCCTCGACAGCGAGATCGTGTCCCTCGGCTACGCCGGTCCGATGCATCTGCGGGTCGTCGGCGGGCGGCGCCTGTCCGGTGCCATCGACGTGAAGACGAGCAAGAACGCGTGCGTGGCGCTGTTGTGCGCCTCCCTGCTCAACCAGGGGCGCACGGTGCTGCGCCGCGTCGCCCGCATCGAGGAGGTCTACCGCCTGCTGGAGGTGCTGGCGTCCATCGGCGTGCGCGCCCGCTGGATCAACGACGGCGTCGACCTGGAGATCGTGCCGCCGGCCGAGCTGAACCTCGCGTCGATCGACGCGGACGCCGCCCGCCGCACGCGCTCGATCATCATGTTCCTCGGCCCGCTGCTGCACCGCGCGGACCACTTCAAGCTGCCCTACGCCGGCGGCTGCGACCTCGGCACCCGCACGATCGAGCCGCACATGATCGCACTGCGCCGCTTCGGCCTGGACATCGCCGCGACCGAGGGGCAGTACCACGCGCAGGTGGACCGCTCGACCGTCCCGGACCGGCCCATCGTGCTGACCGAGCGCGGCGACACGGTGACCGAGAACGCGCTGCTGGCGGCCGCCCGGCACGACGGCACCACCGTCATCCGCAACGCCTCCTCCAACTACATGGTCCAGGACCTGTGCTTCTTCCTGGAGGCGCTGGGCGTCAAGGTCGACGGCATCGGCACCACCACGCTCACCGTGCACGGCGTGCCCACCATCGACGTCGACGTGGACTACTCCCCCTCCGAGGACCCGGTCGAGGCGATGAGCCTGGTGGCCGCGGCCGTCGTGACGGAGTCGGAGCTGACGGTGCGCCGCGTGCCCATCGAGTTCCTGGAGATCGAGCTGGCGGTCCTGGAGGAAATGGGGCTCGACCACGACCGCACGCCGGAGTACTTCGCCGACAACGGCCGCACCCGGCTGGTGGACCTCACCGTCCGGCCCTCCAAGCTGGAGGCGCCGATCGACAAGATCCACCCCATGCCGTTCCCCGGCCTGAACATCGACAACGTCCCGTTCTTCGCGGCCATCGCCGCGGTCGCCCAGGGCAAGACCCTCATCCACGACTGGGTCTACGACAACCGCGCGATCTACCTCACCGACCTGAACCGCCTCGGCGGCCGGCTGCAGCTGCTGGACCCCCACCGTGTCCTGGTCGAGGGCCCGACCCGCTGGCGCGCCGCCGAGATGATGTGCCCGCCGGCCCTGCGCCCCGCAGTGGTCGTCCTGCTGGCGATGATGGCGGCCGAGGGCACGTCGGTGCTGCGCAACGTGTACGTCATCAACCGGGGGTACGAGGACCTGGCGGAGCGGCTGAACTCGATCGGGGCGCAGATCGAGACGTTCCGGGACATCTGACCGGACAGAACCGCGGCACCTTCTCGCACCCTGCGCGCACGCCCGCGGGCAGGGGGCGAGAAGCGGTGCTTTCAGACATCCGCGGCACCTCCGACCGGACGGCGGACGCTCACCCGGAACCGCACCCCCCTCCCACCGCACCACCGGTGCCTCCCACCGCGCCACCGGTGTCACGGACTGCGCGAACGACTTCGGTGGTCCAGCGAATTCAGCCACCGAGCGCAGCACCCGGGGCACGTCCCGCCTTCCTCAGGACATTGCCGACCGCCATCCGCAACCCCTGTCGAGCAATTGACCGAAAGGCATCGGACAGCCCTCTGCCTGGCGACGTGATCGCGCCATCCGGCAGAGAGGGAAACGGAAGCGGAACTTCGCCACCGAACAGTTACGGAACACTGTCGGCAAAGCGAATATCTCCCGTCGCCAACCGACTGTTCCAGCAGGTGGGAGGCCTGTACTGGTCGGCCGTCGGCGGATCCCACCAGAACCCCTGGGTCGGCCGACGGGCCTGTGCTAACCTCGCCGACGGCTAGTGGGAAGAACGATCTGAAACGGGGGATGATCGTGACACGGGGGCGTGTGCTGGTCATTGGGGACAGCATCCGATTAGTGTCAAAGGCGAAGTCTGCGGGCGTGGATGTCGCCTATCTGCAAAAGCCTTCACAATTCGACCCGGAACTGATTCCGCACTGCGAGCAGCTCGCCCTGGTGGATTACCAGGACGTGCCCAGCGCCGTCGCGATGGCCACCGCGCTGCACCGGATCGCGCCGATCACACGGATCATCACGCAGACCGAGGCGGCCCAGCTGGTCGCCGGTCATCTCACCGACACCCTGGGCATCGCGGGCACTTCGGAACGATGTGCGCGGCTGCTGCACGACAAGGCCGCGATGCGGGCGCTGCTGAACGAGCGGGGCATCGGTCCCGTTCCCTACGCGGTCGATCCCACGCAGGCGGAACTCCGGGCGTTCGTCGCCTCCCACGGGGCGTCCATCGTCAAGCCGACCAAGGGTTCGGGCAGCCTCGGAGTGCGCCGGATCGAGACCGCCGAGGACGTCGACGCGGTGTGGGCCTGGTGCCAGGAGTTCGAACTCGGCGAGTTCCAGGTCGAGAAACTTCTGGTCGGGCCCGAACTGAGCGTGGAGGCCTTCTCCGAGGCGGGGCGGCACACGATCATCGCGGTGACCGCCAAGGAGACCGACAGCGGCACGGTGGAGCTGGGACACGTCACCCCGGCGCCCCTGGAGGGGGATCAGCTCGACCGGATCCGCGAGCTGACGGTACGGCTCCTCGACGCCGTCGGCCTGGAGGACGGCCCGTCGCACACGGAGATCATCCTCACCGACGAGGGGCCGCGGATCGTCGAGTCCCACACCCGTCGTGGAGGGGACCGGATCAACGACCTCGTCAGGATGGTGTACGGGGTCGACATGGAGGAGGCGACCTACCGCCTCGTCGGCGACGGTGCGCCCCTGGACGGTCGGCTGCACCCCGCGCGCGGCGCGGCCGCCATCCGTTTCCTCACCGCGACCCCGGGGGTCGTCACCTCCGTCACCGGCCTGGAGGCGGCGCGCGCCGTCGACGGGGTGGTCGAGGTGTCCGTGAGCGTGGAGACCGGCGACACCGTGCCCGAACTCCGCTGGTCGGACGATCGTTGCGGGCACGTCGTCGTCCATGCCGACGACGCCGGCGCCGCCGTGCGTCTGGCGCGCACGGCCGCCGCACACATCTCGATCGAGACCGAGCCCTTCAAGGGCGACTGTCCGGGCTCCGACGCGCCGGACACGCTCAGCTCGATCCTGCGTCCCTACGACGAGGTCTTCGACCCGTTCCACAAGGGCGTCACCGCATCCTGACCGCGCGGTCCGGGATCCGGCCCTCCGGCCGGGTCCCGCCGCAGCGGCCCCGCTGCGCCGGTCAGGCCGGCCCGGTCGTCGTGCCCGGACACGGACGGCGGCACTCCGCCCGTCCCCCGGACGGCACCGCACCGAGCACGCGTCCGGAACGCAGCGCGCCGGGCCCCGTGCGGCAGGGAGCGGATCCCTTGCATCCACATCACTCGTCACGTCGACGAGCCCACCATCGTTCTGAGTTTGGAGTGCGGTATGGCCGGGGAACCGGACACAGGCACAAGCATGCTCTCGTACACCCAGGAAAGCCTCTGGCTCTTTCAGCAGCTCGCCGGCTCCGACGAGCCCGCGTACAACGAGTCGGTGGCCTTCGAGACGTCCGGTGACCTCGATCCGGACGCGTTCTGCCGCGCGGTCCACGCCACCGTCCTGCGGCACGACGCCCTCCGTACGTCGTTCCACGAGACCCCCGGCGGGCCGCGGGCCCGCGTCCACCTCGCCGACGGGAACGCCCCGGCGGACACCACGGCCGTGGTCGACCTGCGGGACCTGTCCGGCGCCGAGGCCCGGTCCCGGGCGGAGGAGCTCCTCGCCGAGCACCACCGGCGGCCGTTCGACCTGGGCTCGGCACCCCTGCTGCGGGCGGTCGTGGTGGCGCTGCCGGGCAGCACCTGGCTGCTCGGCCTGACGGCCCATCACATCGTCGTCGACGACTGGAGCATCCGCCTGGTCCTCGACGAGATCGCGGAGAACTACCGGGCCCTGGTGGACGACGGACGCCTGCCCCGACGGCCCGTGTCCGGTGCCGCGTTCCGCGCCTTCGTCGCGGAGAGCCGGTCGGCGGACGCGGACGGGGGGCGGTCCGCCGCGGTCGAGCGCTGGCGCCGGTCGCTGGCCGACGCCCCGGACCTGCTCGGCATGCCGCTGGATCGTCCGCGCCCGGCCAGGCAGACGTTCCGCGGCGACAGCCTGACCCTCCGCATGCCCGGTGCGGACGTCGAACCGCTGCTGAAGGAGTGCGCCCGCACCTGCCGCAGCACCGCCTTCCCGGTGTTTCTCGCCGCGTACGCGCTGCTGCTGCACCGCTACACCCGGCAGGAAGGCTTCGCCATCGGCACCACGGTGCTGAACAGGCCGAACCCCGAGGACCTGGAACAGGTCGGGTGCTACGTCAACACCCTGCCCCTGTACGTGCCGGTGGACCCGGACGACACCTTCCGCACCCTGCTGTCCCACGCCCGGGAAGCCGCCGAGCGGCTGCTGGACGACGGCGACGCGCCCCTGCCGAAGGTGCTCGACGCGCTCGGTGCCCAGCGGGCCCGCAACCACAACCCCGTCTTCCAGACCATGCTCACGCTGCTCGACGGCCGTCCCTCCCTCGACCTCGGCCCCGGGTCGGCCTCCGTCCACCACCCCGTACGCCGCACCGCCGCCAAGTTCGACCTGATGCTGTACGTCAGCCGGGCGGACGACGCGTACGAGTTCGAGCTCGAGTTCAACACGGACCTGTTCACGCGGGACACCGCCGAGCGGCTCCTGCGCAACTACCTCCGGCTGCTGACCTCGCTGGCCGACGCCGGCGTCGACGCGCCGGTGGGCACCGTGTCGATGACGCGCGACGAAGAACGCGACCTGATTCTCGGCGACTGGAACGACACCCGCGTCGCCCACCCGCAGGGCACGGTCGCCGACGTCATCGAGGAACAGGTCCGGCGGAGTCCCGGCAGCCTGGCCGTCGAGTTCGACGGCGAGAGGTACACGTACGAGGAGCTGAACCGGCGGGCCAACCAGGTGGCGCACCGCATCCGCAGCACCCTCGGCACGACCGGGTCCGGCCCCTTCGTCGGGGTCTTCATGGAGCGCTCGGCGGAGATGGTCGTCGCGCTGCTCGCGATCGTCAAGGCGGGCTGCGCGTACGTCCCCATCGACCCCGAATACCCGGCCGCCCGCATCGAGTTCATGATCCAGGACGCCGGCGTCCCGCTGATCCTCACCCAGGAGCGCCACCGCGCCGCGCTCGGCGGCGCCGCCGCCCGGGTCCTCGTCCTGCCGGACGCGTCCCTGGACGGAGAGGACGACACCGATCCCGTCCGGGACCTCGGCCCCGACTCGCCCGTGTACATGATCTACACCTCGGGCTCCACCGGGCAGCCCAAGGGTGTGATCAACCGCCATGAGGCGCTGGCCAACCGGCTCCACTGGATGCAGTCGGCCTTCCCCTTGGCCGGCGGCGCCGCGGCGGACCGGGTGCTGCAGAAGACCCCGTACAGCTTCGACGTCTCGGTGTGGGAGTTCTTCTGGCCGCTGATGACCGGGGCCGCCATCGTCGTGGCCCGGCCCGGCGGGCACCGCGACCCCGACTACCTCAAGGAACTCATCCGGTCCCGGGGCGTGACGACCGTGCACTTCGTCCCCTCGATGCTGAACGTGTTCCTCGAGGCGGAGGAACTGGCCCGGTACTGCGGTCCGCTCAAGCGGGTCGTCTGCAGCGGCGAGGCGCTCCCGCGCAAGACCATCGAGGTCTTCGCCGCCACGCTCCCCTCCTGCGAACTGCACAACCTCTACGGCCCGACCGAGGCCGCGATCGACGTCTCGCACTGGCCCTGCCGGACCGACTACCCGGGAGAGCTCGTCCCGATCGGCAAGCCCATCGACAACGTGCGGCTCTACGTCCTGGACCGGGATCTGCGGCTCCAGCCGATCGGTGTTCCGGGCGAGCTGTGCATCGGCGGTGTCGCCGTGGCGACCGGGTACCACCGGCGCGACGACCTCAACGCGCGGATGTTCGTCCCCGACCCCTACGGAACGGAACCGGGCGCCCGCCTCTACCGCACCGGCGACCTGGCCCGGTTCCTGCCGGACGGTCAGATCCAGTACCTGGGACGCATCGACAACCAGGTCAAGCTGCGCGGTCTGCGGGTCGAGCCGGACGAGATCGCCGCGGTCATGCGCGACCTGCCCGCCGTCCAGGACGCGGCCGTGATCGTGGACACCTCGGGTCCCACGCAGGCACTGGCGGCCTACGTCGTGAGCTCCGCGTTCGACCCCGAGGACCTGCGGGCCCGGCTGCGCACGCTGCTGCCCGAGTTCCTCGTGCCGCACTACCTCGTCGAGGTCCCGCGGCTGCCCACCACACCCAACGGCAAGCTGGACCGGCGTGCGCTGCCGGCGCCGACGGCCCACCCGGCACCGGCCGGCCAGGCCGTGCGGCCGCTCACCACCACCGCCGAACAGGACGTGGCCCGAGCCTGGACGGAGGTCCTCGGACTACGGGCACCGGTCGGCGCGGACAGCAACTTCTTCGCCCTCGGCGGAGACTCGATCACGGCCTTGCGCGTCAGTTCCCGGCTGCGTGCGGCAGGGTACGAGGTCAACCTGCGCGAGGTGTTCGCGCACACCACGATCGCGGAACTCGCCGCCTCGCTGCCCCGCCGGGACCCGGCGTCACCGGAACCGGCGGTCACCGAGGCGTTCGGGCTGCTGTCGGAGGACGACAGGCGGGCGCTCCCGGCGGCGGTGGAGGACGCCTGGCCGCTGACGAAGCTCCAGTCGGGCATGATCTACCACTCGCTGCTCGACGAGACCTCGCCCGTCTACCACGACATCTTCGACTACGAGTTGGCCGGCGTGGCCGATCCGGCCGGACTGACCCGTGCCGTGCGGGAGACCGTGGCCCGCCATCCCCAACTGCGGTCGCTCTTCGATCTGGAGCACTACGACGAACCGCTCCAGGTGGTGCTCCGCCCGGACGCGGCCGTGGCCGTACCGTCCGTGGAGGTCGTGGATCTCACCGGACTGCCCGTCACCGCGCAGGACGGGGTGATCGAGGGGTGGATCGAGGACGAGAAGCACCGCCCGCTGGACCTCGGCAGGCCGCCCCTGCGCTTCCGCGTCCACCTGCGGGGAGAGGGCCGGGTCAATCTGGCCTTCTCGTTCCACCACCTGATCCTGGACGGGTGGAGCGTCGCCCTCGTCGTCGAGGAGATCCGGCGCCGCTGCGCCGGGCTCCCCGCAGGCCCGGCGGCCGGGGACACCCCGGATCCCGGCTACGGCACCTACGTGGCGCTGGAGCGTGCGAGCGCACGGCGTCCGGCGGACCGGGACGCCTGGCACGGCATGCTCGACGGCTTCTCCGCCACCCTGCTGGCCGGCGACCTCGGCTCCGCGGCGCCGTCGGCGATCGAGACGGCCGTGCTGGAGCGGGCCGTTCCCTCCGAGCTGGAGGAGCGGCTGCGCGGGAGCGCCGCGGCCCGCGGTCTGCCGCTCAAGTCGCTGTACCTGGCAGCGCACTGCGCCGCTCTGGCGAGTCTGACCGGCCGTTCGCGCCTGATCACCGGGCTGGTCGGCAACGGTCGTCCGGAGGTGCCCGGCGGTAGCGAGATGGTCGGCCTGTTCCTCAACACCCTTCCGCTGCCCGTCGAGGTGGGCGAGCCGGACGACGCGGGCCTGCCGGCCTCGGTCTTCGAGCGGGAGCGGGCGCTCGTCCCGCTCCAGCGGTTCCCCCTCGCCGACATCGAGCGGCAGCACGGGGGAGCGCTCTTCGACGTGGTCTTCAACTACACCGACTTCCGCTCCTACGCGCCGGCCGGCGACCAGGGGGAGGCGGTGTCGATCGAGAGCGCCCGGTACTTCGAGCTCACCAGCTTCCCGATGACGGTCCATGTGCACCGCGACCACTTCGCCGGAGGGACGGAGCTGGCCGTGTCCCACGACGCGGCGCGGATCAAGACCTCGACGGCGGAGCAGTACGCAGGCGAGTTCCTCGCCGCTCTGGAACGGTACGCGGGGCAGGAGCCGGCCGACGGTGCCGCGCTCGCCGCGGAGCGTGCCGTCTGCGCGATCATCGCGAAGGTGGTCGGCAGCGAGACGATCGGGGTGGAGGAGAACTACCTCGACGCGGGAGTGGACTCGATCAGCTCCATCCGCATCCTCGCCAAGCTGCGCCGGAGCCACCCCGGTGCCGAACTGCGGGACGTCATGGAGGCGCGCACGGTACGGGCCCTCGTCCGCAGGCTGGCGGCGTCCGGGCCCGGGACCACGGGGACGGCGGGCGGCACCCAGGACACCTCGGGCGCGTCGCGGGACGGGCTCGCCCCGGGAGTGGTCGACGCCTATCCGCTCACCACCACCCAGCTGCGGATGATCAGGGCGACGCGGCGGGATCCCGCGCAGTCCGCCTACCACGACGTGTTCGCCTACTCCGTGGCGCTGCCCCTGGACGCCGGGCTGCTGCGGGCCGGGTTGCGGCGGATGATGGAGTCCTGCGAGACCCTGCGAGCCGCCGTCGACCTGGCGGCGCCCGTTCCCCGGCAGCTCGTGTACGCCTCGGTCGAACCCGATCTCACCGTGGTCGACGCCGTGGACGACCCCTCGGCGCCCGACGAGTGGTTCGCGAGGGAACGCGGTTCGGGCTTCCAGTGGGAGCGTCCCGGTCTCATACGTTTCGCGGCACACCGCACGGCGCCGGACGGCTTCGTGCTGTCGATGAGCTTCCACCACGCGGTCGTCGACGGCTGGAGCCTCTCCCTGCTCGTGCGGGACCTCCTTCTCTCCTACGCCTCCCGGGCCGGGGGCGCCGGAGCGGTGTCCGGGGACGGGCCCGTCCGGTCCGGCGGAGCGGCCGGCTCGTTCCGCGCCTACGCCCTGGCCGAGGCCGCGGCCCGCACCTCCGCCGAGTCGCGCGCGTTCTGGCGCGACGTGCTCGCGGGCCACCCGGGAGCACGGCTGCCCCAGCACCCGTCCGACGGCGGATCCCGCTGGGCCGAGGCGACCGTCGTCCTGCCGGCCGAGCGGGAGGGCAGGCTGCGCGAGATCGCGCGCGGAACGGGCCACCCGCTCAAGTACCTGCTGCTGGCGGCACATGTGAAGGTGCTGGCCCTGGCCACGGGCGAACCGGACGTCCTGACGGGGGTGTTCACGCACGGTCGCCCCGAGACCGACGACGCGCAGGACCTGGTCGGGATGTTCCTCAACTTCCAGCCGCACCGGGTCCGGGTCGGGAACCAGACGTGGCCGGAGCTCATCGACCAGGTGTTCGCGTTCGAGATGCGCGCCCTCGCCCACCGCCGCTGCGCCGCGAGCGGCGACAGCCCCGACGACTGGCCCCGCTACTCCGCGCTGTTCAACTACACGGACTTCCCGGCGTACACGGACGCCCACGGCGGTGGGCACCTCACCGGTGTCCGGTGGTTCGAGCACACGGACGCGCCGTACCTCGCCACCGTGGGCCGCGACCCGGACGGTGGCGCGCTGGAGATCACCCTCAACGCCGACGGCCGGCTCCTCCCGCAGCGCGTGGTCGACGGACTGGGGCGGCTGTACGAGGCGGTCCTGACGCAGATCGCCGACGACCCCGGCGGCTCCGTCGGCGACACCACCGACCTGATCGAGACGTGTGTGGACGGCGTCGGCGCGCGCCGCCAGCCGTCCGCCTGAAAGGGAACCGAGGCAACACCGTGAACACCTTCCGAAACCCCCAGGGGATCGCGGCGCCACTCGCCGCGTACTCGCACCAGGCCGAGATCACCGGGCCGGTCCGGTGGCTCGTGATCTCCGGCCAGATCGGCATGACCCCCGCCGGAGAGCTGCCCGACGACCCGGTCGAGCAGCTCGGCGTCGCACTGGACAACGTCACGGCCAACCTCCGGGCGGCGGGCATGCGCCACGAGGACCTGGTCAAGCTGACGTTCTACTTCGCCGGCGAGATCGACCTGGAGCGCCGGCGCCGCCGGATGGGTGAGTGGCTGGGCGACCTGCGCCCCTGCATGACCGTCATGACGGTGGCCGCACTGGCCACGCCCGCGCTGCGCGTCGAGGTCGAGGCGCTCGCGTGCACCGAGGACACCACGGCGACACAGAGGAGCGAACAGCAGTGATCACGCAGACGACTCTGGAAGGCGTCCACACCTTCGAGCAGCCGGACGGGGACGTCACGCACTACCGGCGGTGGGGCTCCGAGACCGCTGCCGACCTCGTGGTGATGCTCCACGGGGGCATGAGCCACGCGGGTTGGCAGGCGCCGCTCGGGGCCGGACTGGCCCGGCTCGGCCACGATGTCGCCTTCCTCGCCGTCGACCTGCGCGGTTCGGGGCTCAACGCCCTGCGCGGGCACATCCCGGACGGCGACCTGGCCGTGCGGGACATCGAGCTGCTGCTCGGCAGCCTCAAGGAGGCCCGCCCCGCGACCCGCCTCCACCTGGCCGGCTGGTGCTTCGGCGCCCAGGTCGCGACGGTCGCCGCGGCCGGGCTCGCGGACCGCGACGTGCTCGCGAGCCTGCTCATGGTCTGCCCCGGCTTCTTCTTCAACGACCGCTACTCCGACGTCCTGGACCGCTCGATCGACGCCGCCCTGGACGTCGTCGAGGAGCTCGGCATCACCGTCGAGGCGACGCGCCCGTTCATCAGGGTGCCGCTGCGGCCGTCCGACTTCACCGATCGGGCGGAGTGGCTGGCGGCCATCGAGGACGACAAGCTGAAGCTCTCGCACGTGACGGCCGGCACGATCGACGCCTGGGAGGCCATCGCCGTCAAGTCCGAGACGGAGTACGGGCGCATCGGGCGGCTGCCGGTGCGGGCGGTGTTCGGCACCCGGGACAAGCTGGTCGACAACGGCCGCGTGCGCGACTTCCTGCGCAGTCACCCCGATCTGCAGACGCGCGACCTCGACGCCGGCCATGCCGTCCACTTCGAGGAGACGGAGGCCCTCACGCGCCTGGTCGCGGGCTTCGTGGCCGAGCTGAAGCGATGAGCACGGGAGTCGCGCGCTACCGCACGGTCCTGGCGACCCCGGGGGCGTGGGGGTTCTTCCTGCCCGGCATGCTCGCCCGGTTCCCGCTGGGGATGACCGGCATCAGCATCCTGCTGTTCGTCTCGGCCACGCGGGGCAACTACGGCACCGCGGGGGCGCTGTCGGCCGTCTCCGCGGTCGGGTACGCGGTGGCCGCGCCGCAACTGGCCCGGGTGGCCGACCGGGTGGGGCAGCGGAAGGTGCTGCTCTCCTGCGCGGTGCTGTGCGCGGTCAGCGGTGGCGCGTTCGTGGTGAGCACGCTGAGGGACGGGACCCCGCTGTGGGTCCTGTTCGTCACGGCGGCGCTGACGGGTGCGGCGACTCCCGCCTTCGGTTCGATGGTCCGGGCACGCTGGAGCGCCCTGCTGGAGGGCTCGTCGTTGAAGGGGACGGCCTTCGCGCTGGAGTCCCTGGTCGACGAGCTGGTCTTCATCGTCGGCCCGGTGATCGCCACCTCGCTCGCCGTCGGGGTGAGCCCGGCGGCGGGTCTCGTCAGCGCGCTCGTCCTGGTGTGCGGTGGCAGTGTCCTGCTCGCGCTCAGCCGGCGCACGGAGCCGCAGCGCAAGCCCGGGCCGCGGGCCGGCAGGAGCGCCCTGTTCCTGGGGCCGGTCGCTCTCGTGGCGGCACTGAACCTGTGTTTCGGCGGCATGTGGGGCTCAATCGACATCGCCACCGTCGCGTTCTCCGACGAGAAGCACCAGCCGTTCATGACGGGCATCCTGCTGGGGATCTACGCGATCGGCAGCTCGGTGGCGGGAGTGGTCTACGGCGCGCGCGAGTGGTCGGCCCCGCTGCCGCGGATCCTGTGGGTCTCGACGTTGGTCATGGCGGTCGGGATCCTGCCGATGCTCGTGGTCGACAACTTCGCCGGGGCCGGCGTCGTGCTCCTGCTGGCCGGATCGAGCTCCTGCCCGGCCATGATCGTCGCCATGATGCTGGTCGTGGACGGTGTGCCCGCCTCGCACCGCACGGAGGCGCTGGCCTGGCAGTCCACGGCCCTCTGGCTGGGGGTGTCCATCGGCTCGTCGGTGAGCGGCCACGTCGCCGATTCCCGCGGTGCGCAGGCCGCCTACGCCTTCGCGGCCCTGTGCGGGGGGATCGGCTTCCTGGTCGCCCTGTCCGCCGGCCGCCGGCTGCGGCCCGCGCACGCCGAGCCCGAGGACGCCCCGGCCGCCGACGACCGTCCGAACCTTCCCACCGAGTCAGGTGTCCGATGACCTCCATCAGCATCATCCGTCCTGCCGTCTCCACCGCCGCCTCCCCGCCGGTGGCCGACCGGATCGCCGCGAGGGCCGGGCACCCCGACCCGGCCGTCCGCGAGCGTGTCGCCCTGCGGACCGCCGACACGGCGGTCACCTACGCCGAGCTGGCGGATCGCGCGCGGACGTCCGCCGCCGAGCTGGCGTCGCTCGGCGTGGGCGCCGGCGACGTCGTCGGGCTGTGCCTGCCCTCCGGCCCGGGGACGATCGTCGCCATGCTGGCCTGCTGGCATCTCGGCGCCGCCTTCCTGCCCATGGACGCCGCGGCCCCGGACGCCTACCGGGACCGGCTGCTCGGCCGTTCGGGAGCCAGGGCCGTGGTCGACGCCGGCGGCCCCCGCGCCCTCGTGGGCACGGCTTCTCCCCCGCGTCCGGCGATCGGCCCGTCCGGTGACCGGGCGGCCTACGTCATCTACACCTCCGGATCGACCGGCACCCCCAAGGGCGTGCTCGTCGGCCAGGACGCCCTCGCCGAGCACGCCACCGGCATCGGCGACCTTCTGCGACTGCGCGGCGACGACACCGTGCTGCAGTTCGCCGGACTCGGCTTCGACGTCGCCCAGGAGGAGATCTGGCCGACGCTCGCCGTCGGAGGCACGGTGGCCTTCCTGAACACCCCGGACCGTGCCCTGAGCCCGGCGGAGCTCGCCCGCCGGGTGCGGGACCTGGGCGTGACCGTGCTCCAGCTGCCCACCGCGTACTGGCGCCTGCTCTGCGCCCAGATGCAGGGGCGGGACGGCACCGGCCCCTCCTTCGAGGGCGTGCGCACCGTCGTCATCGGCGGCGAGGCGGCGGTCACGACGGACGTGCGGGCGCACCGCGACGGACCGCTGGGCCACAGCACGCTGGTCAACGGCTACGGCCCGACCGAGACGGTGGTGACCTGCACGGCGTTCGTCCTGCGGCCGGAGGAGCCGGTCCCGGCGACGACCGGGCTGCCCATCGGCGGGCCGGTGGGCGCCCGCCGGCTGTACGTCCTGGACGCCGACGGGCGCCCCTGTGAGGACGGCAGCCCCGGTGAGCTGTGGGTCGGCGGGAGTCCGCTCGCCCACGGGTACCTCGACGACCCGACGCGCACGGCGGAGCGCTTCCGTCCCGACCCGTTCGCCGCGGTGGCCGACGCGCGGATGTACCGCACCGGGGACCAGGTCGTACGCCACGCCGAGGGTGCCCTGGAGTTCCTCGGCCGTCTGGACAACCAGGTCAAGGTCCGGGGCTACCGGATCGAACTCGACGACGTGGACCGGCACTTGACCGCCACTCCGGGCGTCACCGGCGCCGCCGCCGTGGCGCTCGACGACGGGACCGGGACCGGCGGGCGCGTCCTGGCCGCCGCGCTCTCGGTGACCACGGGCGGCCCGACGGCCGAGCAGATACGCGAGGACCTGCGCGGACGCCTGCCCTCCCACCTGGTCCCGGGTCTGATACGGGTCCACGACCGGCTCCCGCTGACCGGCTCCGGCAAGATCGACCGCCGCGCCGTGGCGGCGCTCCTCACGCAGGAGTACGCGGCGCCCGTGCCGCAGACGACCACCGCGTCCGGTGCGGCCCGGGACGGCTCTGCGGAGCAGGACGACCAACTCGCCCTGCTGCTGGACCTGGTGCGGGCCCAGCTCCGCATCCCCGCCTTCGGGCCCGACGACGACTTCCTGGCCCAGGGCGGCGACTCGCTCGCCGCCCTGCGGGTGAGCTCCGCGATGCGGGAACGCGGGTGGCGCCTGCGGCCGTCGGACCTGCTGACGGCGCGCGACGCACGCTCCGCCGCGGCCAGTGTCGTGCGGTGCTGAGGAGGAGGCGGTGCCGGTCGACGAGCGGCAGCCGCACGAGCGCCTCGGCACACCCCGGCAGATCACAGCCCGGCACACCAGAGCGCGGCGCAGAAGAGCACGTTGACCGACACACCGAGGGAGAGGTTCGATGACAGCCGTGTCCGTCCATGACCAGTTGGCGGCCTGGATAGAGAGCGAGGAGTTCTCCTGCCTGGGGGCGAAGTCGGCCCTGCGCCGCGGGAGCCTGCGTCAGGTCCAGGTGGGTGCCATGGGCACCGGGAGTGCGACGACGGCGCTCCACGACGCCCTCACGGAGTTCGTTTCGCGCGACCTGGCCCCCGAGCAGAACTTCGCCACCGTCGTCGCGGTCTTCGACGGGCCGCTGGGGCTCACGGAGCCGGACTTCCACACCCTGCTGTGGCGGCAGCTGACCGAGCTGCACGCCGTGGACGCCGAGCGCGGTTTCGCCTGGGCGGAGGGTGCGGATCCGGATCCCGCCTCCCCGCGGTTCGGTTTCAGCGTGGCAGGACACCCGTTCTTCATCGTGGGCCTGCACGAGAACGCGTCGCGGGTCACCCGCCGCTTCCCGTTCCCCGCGATGGCGTTCAACTCCCACCACCAGTTCAAGCGCCTGGTGGACAACGGCGTCTACCAGGGCCTGCAGCACCGCATCCGTGAGCGCGACATGCGCCTGCAGGGTTCCATCAACCCGAACCTCGCCGAGTTCGGCGAGGCCTCCGAGGCGCGTCAGTACTCCGGTATGCGCACGGACGCGCACTGGCGCTGCCCGTTCGCCCCCGAGTCCGGTGCGGCCGCGGGCGCGCAGCCGGTCACGCGGCGGCCCGACGCGTGAGCGGTGCGCACGGCTCCGTGCTCAGCGTCAACGTCGGCCGGGCCCGCGCGGTGGCCTTCACGGACGCTCCGGGCGGCGCGACCGGAATCGACAAACGGCCGGTCGACGGGCCGGTCCGGGTGGCCCCCGCGGGGCCACCCGGCCTCGCGGGCGGCGGGGTCCGTGGTGACACGGTCTGCGACCTGCGCTTCCACGGCGGTGCCGATCGCGCCGTGTACGCCTTCGCCCGCGAGGATCTGGACGGCTGGCAGCGGGAGCTGGGACGGGTCCTGGGCAACGGTTCCTTCGGCGAGAACCTGACGGTCCTCGGCATGGACCTGCGCGACGCGCTGGTCGGGGAACGGTGGCGGGTCGGTCCCTCCACCGTCCTGGAGGTGACCGGCGGACGCATCCCCTGCCGTACTTTCGCCGGCTGGCTCGGCGAGAAGGGCTGGGTGCGCCGATTCACGCAGGCGGCGTCGCCGGGCGCCATGCTCCGCGTCATCGAGGCAGGCGACATCCGCGCGGGCGACCGCATCGCCGTCGTGCACCGCCCGGACCACGACGTCACCGTCTCCCGTCTGTTCCGCGCGGTGACGCTGGAGCGGGCCCTGCTGCCGGACGTACTGGTCGCCGCCCCCTGGATGGAGCGCGAGCAACGGGAGATCGCTCAGCGGTACACCGGCAAGTACCGCGCCGGCAAGGGCCGGTGACCCGCCGCCGGTCAGCGGCCTCGCCCGCCCGGACGACCGCCCCGGGACCCGTCCGGCGAGGGCGACCGGCTGCACGGGGTGCCCCTCCGGGCGGTGGGGGCGCGTAGTGGGCGCCCGGCGCGCGCCGCCCCCGGGCGTCGTGATCCGCTTCGCACCGGCCGCGGGAGGGGCCCCGGCCTTGCAGGGCGTAAAGCGACCGGGGAATGGATAGGGGTCATACGGCGACACACGGGGAGTGTCCGACGTGCCCGGACATCGGGCCCAGCGGCTTCAGGGGAGGGAGCGCGCATGGACGGCCGGCCGTTGTACGTCGAACCACCGCCGGAGCCCTTGTACCTCGCACCACGGCTGGAGCCGCGGCTCCGGTCGCTCATGGCGGCGCACGGGACGCTGCACACGCTCGCCGACGCGTTCGGCTCGCCCCTGCACGTCGTGGTGCCCGACCAGATCGCGGAGAACGTGGAGGGCTTCCGGTCGGTGTACCGGACGCACCGGCTGCCGGGGCAGATCTTCTACGCCCACAAGGCCAGCCGCTCCAGCGCCCTGCTGCGGCGGCTCGCGGCGACGGACGCGGGCGTGGACGTGGCCTCGCTCGGCGAGCTGCAGCACGCGCTCGGGGCCGGTTTCGACGCGCGGCGGATCACGGCCACGGGCCCCAAGAA
Organism: Streptomyces sp. NPDC017943; assembly: GCF_044328425.1. NCBI lineage: Bacteria > Bacillati > Actinomycetota > Actinomycetes > Kitasatosporales > Streptomycetaceae > Streptomyces > Streptomyces sp. NPDC017943. Next base: position 512,966 of record NZ_JBIRHH010000005.1, read on the forward strand.
CCCCGAGTTCCTGTGGCTGGCGGCCCGTACGGGCGTCACCGTCAGCGCCGACTCCGCCGCGGAGCTGGAGCAGGTGGCGGCGCTGGTGCGCAAGCACGCCCTGCCAACGGTGCCCGTGCTGCTGAGACTGTCGGGGTTCGAGGCTCCGGGGGTGCGGGTGCTGAGCCGCCGCAGTCGTTTCGGTACGCCCGTCCGGGAGTTGGCGCTGCTGCTGGAGACGGTCGAGCGGCACGGCGACGCGATGGAGGCGACCGGGGTGGCCTTCCACCTCGACACCACGAGCGTCGCGGAGAAGGCCGTCGCCCTGGAGGGGTGCCTGGTGGCGCTGGAGGCGTTCCGCAGCCGGGGGCTGCGGCCCCGCGCGGTCGACATCGGCGGCGGGTTCGGCGTCAGCTACCTCGCCGAGCGGGAGCAGTGGGAGGCGTACACGACGGAGCTCACCGCGGCCGTCCTGGGCCGCCGCCCGCCGCTGGCCTGGGGCGGTCACGGGTACGGGCTGCGCGAGGAGTCCGGCACCCTGCGCGGCACGCTCGGTCTGTACCCGGCGTACCGGCCCGTCGCGGGCGCGGCCTACCTCGACGAACTGCTCGGCCGGCCCGCCGCCGCGCTGGGCGGCCGGCCGCTGGCCTCGCTGCTGCTGGAGCACCTGTACGACCTGCACACCGAGCCCGGCCGGGCCCTGCTCGACCAGTGCGGGCTGACGCTGGCGCGCGTGCTGGAGGTGCGCGCCCAGGACGGCGGCGGCCCGCTGCTCGTCCGGCTGGCCGCGAAGGCGGACGACATCGCCCTGGAGGACCACGGCGTGCTGGTGGACCCGGTCGTCGTCCCCCGGGGCGCCGCCGGAGCCGCCGAGGAGCGGCCCGTCGCCGTCCATCTCTTCGGGAGTCTGTGCCTGGAGTCGGATTTGATCACCCGGCGCACGGTCTTCCTGCCGCGCCGTCCCGAGCCGGGTGACCTGCTGGCCTTCGCCAACACCGCCGGATACGCGATGGACTTCCACGCCACCGGCGCCCAACTGCAGCCCACCGCACGGAAGGTCGCCGCCTGGCAGGACGGCGACCACTGGCGGTGGTGTCTCGACGAGCAGTTCTGGCCGACCACGCCCTCGGGGGGAGTCCTGTGAGGTACGACAGCATCACCGAGGCGATAGGCAACACGCCGCTGGTGCGGATCGACCCTGCCGTGCACGGGCTGCGCCACATCGACCTGTACGCCAAGCTCGAGATGCTCAACCCCTTCGGCTCGGTGAAGGACCGGGCCGCCTGGAGCATGGCGGAGCCGCTGCTGGCCGAGGCGGCCGCACGGGGCAGCCAGGTGGTGGAGTTGTCCAGCGGCAACACGGCGAAGGCCCTGGCGGTCATCGCGGGCATGCACGGGCTGGGTTTCCGGAGCGTGACCAACCGCATGCGGGTGCCGGAGATCAGGGACCTCCTGCTGCTGCTCGGGGCGCGGATCGAGGAACTGCCCGGCCAGAGCGAGTGCCTGGACCCGACCGCCGCGGACGACCCGCTGACGCAGTTCCACCGGACCCTGTCCGCCTCGGGCGACTCGTACCTGCACACCGACCAGTACTTCAACGCGCGCAACACCGAGGCGCATCTCACCGGCACCGGCCCCGAGATCGTGAAGGACCTGGACGGCAGGGTCCCGGACTGGTTCGTCGCCTGCGTGGGCACGGCGGGCTCGTCCACGGGCGTCGCCCGGGCGCTGCGCGCGGAGGACCCGTCGGTGCGCGTGGTCGGCCTGGTCGCGGCCAAGTCCGACTTCATCCCCGGCATCCGCACCATCGACGAGGTGCAGGAGGTCGGCCTGTTCGACCCGGACACCTACGACACGATGGACTCGGTGACGGCGGACGAGGCCATCGAGGGGATGCTCACGCTCAACCGCCGCTGCGGCATCCTGGGCGGCCCGACCGGTGGCGCGGCCTACTTCGGCGCCGTCCGCCACCTGCGCGCCCTGGACGACGAGCAGGCCGGGCGGCGGACCGCGGTGTTCATCGTCTGCGACCGGGTGGAGAGCTACGTCGGCTACGTCCGGGAGCGCCGGCCGGACCTGCTGGGCCGGCCGGCCCGGAGGAACGCGGCGGAGGACCTGACCGAGGCCGAGGTCGCCGGGGCGGCGACGGTCACCGTGGACGAGGCGCGGCGCTGGATCGGGACCGGTGCGCCGCTCGTCGTGGACCTGCGCAGCCCCTTCGCCTACGCGGCGCTGCACATCGACGGATCGGTGAACATCGTCGACGAGCTGTTCGCCGAACTCGCCCGCGGCGGCCTGCCGTTCAGCCGCAGCCGCCCGGTCCTGCTGGCCTGTCCGGTCGGTGAGCGGTCCGCCCGGTACGCGGCGCTGCTGACCCGCATGGGCCACCCGGACGTGCGCAGCCTGGCCGGCGGCATCATCGCCTGGCGGGACGCGGGCGCGCCCCTGGTGCGGGACTGACCATGACGGCACCCACCACCTGCGAGGACCTGCACGCGTGGCAGCGGGAGCTGCGTGCCCAGTTCCCCCTCGTCGCCGGGCACCCGGAGCTGGCGTACCTGGACAGCGCGGCCACCTCGCAGAAGCCGCGGGCCGTGCTGGACGCGGTGCAGACGTACCTGACCACGTCGAACGCCAACGCCGCGCGCGGCACCTACACCTGGGCCAACCGGACGACGGACCTGGTGGAGCGCACCCGGGAACGGGTCGGGCGGTTCCTCGGGGACACCCGTCCGGGGCGTCCCGGCGTGCACTTCACCAGCGGCACGACCGAGGGGCTGCGCACGATCGCACGGGACTGGCTGCCCGGATTCCTGCGCGACGGGGACGAGATCGTCGTGCCCGGGGCCGACCACCGGGCCAACATCGAGCCCTGGCTGGAGGCCCGGCGGCAACTGGCCCGCGAAGGAGTACGGGTGCGGGTCGTGCCGATGCCGTACCAGAGCGGCTCGTGGGACTACGACCACCGCGCGCTGGCCGAACGGGTGGGGCCGCGCACCCGGTTCGTCGCGGCCACCCACGTGCACCACGTGTACGGCGGCGACATGAACGTGCAGCGCATCCGCCGGGCGGTCGGCCCGGAGGCGGTGATCTGCCTCGACGCGGCCCAGGCGGTGGGCCATGTGCCGCTGTCCGTGGACGACCTGGACGTGGACTTCGTGGTCTTCTCCGGGCACAAGACGCTGGCGCTGCCGGGTACCGGGGCGGTGTGGGCGCGGCAGGAGCGCGGGCCGCGGTTCACGCCCGGCGGGTGGGGCGGCACGCCGAACACGGTGGGCATCGCCTCCCTGGAGGCGGCCCTGGACTGGCTGGACGCCGCAGGGGTGGAGCGCGTCGAGCGCTGGACGGTCGGTCTGGCCGCCCGGCTCACCGAGGGCCTGCGCGGCCTGGACGCCTACGAGGTGCTGGGCTGCCCGCTGAGTCTGGCCGCGGACTCGGCGGTGCAGCGACGGCGGGGCATCGTGACCCTGCGGCACCGGGGTGTCGACTCGGGCGACCTGGGCTTCGTCCTGTTCAGCCACGGCTTCATGGTCCGCTCCGACCACCTCTGCCAGGGCGACGCCGGCGAGCGGACCGGTTCGGTCCGGGTGAGTCTGCACGTGTACAACACCGTGGAGGAGATCGACCGGTTGCTGTCCGTTCTCGCCTCACTCGCCTGACGGCGGCGGCAGTGCGTAATGGTAACCGTTTCCACCTGTAGGCTCGGGTCCGCAAGGGTCGGGTGCGAGGCGGCTAGGTGGCGCGAGGCGGATGGGGCTGAGTCTGGCGACGGCACAGCGGTGGGTGGAGCGGTGGGAGCTCCAGCAGCAGCGCTACGCCGTCGACCGCGAGGAGCGGTTCACCGTGATCTCCGACGTCGTCGAGCACGCGACGGCGGGCCGGACGGCCCGGCCCCTGGTCGTCGACCTGGGCTGCGGCCCGGGGTCGCTGGCCGCACGGCTGGTCCGGCGGCTGCCGACGGCCGAGGTGGTGGCCGTGGACCGCGATCCGCTGCTGCTGGAGCTGGGCCGCACCCACCACCCGGACGCGGCCCGCTACGTGGACACGGAGATCGGCGCGCCCGGCTGGCTCCGGGCTCTGGAGCTGGACCGGCCCCTGGACGCGGCCGTGTCGACCACGGCCCTGCACTACCTGGACCGGGACACCCTGTCCGCCGTGTACCGGCAGCTCGCCGCGGCGCTGCGGCCCGGGGGCGTCCTGGTCAACGGCGACCACCTGCCCCAGGGCGCGGGGGCCCCGGCCGCGATCGCCGCGCACGTCGGGCGATGCCGTGCCGTGCGCGAGCGGGTGTTCGCCCAGGAGGACTGGGACTCCTGGTGGGCCGCCGCCGCCCGCGACCCGGAGCTGACGGACCTGCTGGCCGACCGCGCCCGAAGCGAGGGGTCGGCCGGCACCGGCGACCCCGCCGGGCTCTCGCTCCCCGACCACCTGGACCTGCTGCGGCAGGCCGGTTTCGGCACGGTGGGCGTGGTCTGGCAGTACGGCGACAGCTGCGTGGTCGTGGCGGTGCGCTGACCGCGCCGGCCCGGTCACCCGTCCGCGCTCCCCCGCACCCCGGTCACCCGTCCGCACTCCCCCGAACGGTGCACGGCGGCCCGCCGCCGGGACAATCGAGACGGAAGCCGCTATAGGTCGATGTCGCCGAAGAGCCCCCGCGTCCGCCGGGTCCGGCCCGGCGCACAGGCAAGGAGCACCGCCATGACCACCGCTGAGCACCGCACCCACCAGGACCACGCCCATGCCCACGGCGACGACTGCGGTCACCTCGCGTTCCCGCACGGCGATCACACCGACTACGCCCACGACGGCCACATCCACCGGATGCACGAAGGCCACGCCGACGAGTGCGGCGCCGACGGCCACACCGTGCACCACAACCACGACCACCAGCACGGCGACCGCTGCGGCCACCAGGCCGTACGGCACGGCGACCACACCGACTACGTGCACGACGGCCACCGGCACGCCGCCCACGAAGGCCACTGGGACGACCACTGACGGGCCGGCGGCCGTCCCGGCGGCGCGCGCGAGCGCGCCGCCGCTCAGCCCAGGTCGTCCCAGTGGACCGTACGGTCGCACCAGCGCCGCAGCAGCGTGCGGTCGTGTCCCACCGCCAGCAGGGCGGCACCGGTCGCGGACCGGTACTCCTCGACCGCGGCGACCAGGGCGGCGGCCGTGGACGCGTCGAGCATCGCCGTCATCTCGTCGCAGACCAGCAGGCGCGGGCGCAGGGCCAGCGCCCGCGCCAGGCACGCCCGTTGCAGCTGCCCGTCGCTGACCTCGTGCGGCCGGCGGGTCAGCAGGTCGTCGGTGAGGCCGACGGCCGGGGCCAGCTCGGCGACCCGCCGCGCCGCCTGCCCGCCCCGGCCGGTGGCCCGCAGGGGCTCGGCGATCAGGTCGGCCAGCGGCAGCCGCGGGTCGGCGGAGAGCCTGGCCTGCTGGAAGACGACCCCGAAGGCGGTACGCGACTCGCGCGGGGCGCGGTGGCGCCAGCGCCGGACGGGCGTGCCGTCGAGCAGGAGGGTGCCCGAGTCGGGGCGGTGCAGCAGCGCGGCGACCCGGGCGAGGGTGGACTTGCCGCAGCCGCTCGGCCCGAGCAGGCCGACGGACTCCCCGGCCGCCACGGTCAGCGAGACGCCCCGGACCACCGGGGCGTGCCGGTCGTATCCGGCGGTGACGGAACGCAGTTCAAGCACGGACGTCCTCCGGCACGTACGGGTGGTGGCAGGCGACCGTGCCGGGCGGTGGAGTGCCGGTGGTGCAGGTGCCGGTGGCCCGGTCGCAGCGGGCGGCGAAGGCGCAGCCCGCGGGGAGGTCGCCGAGTTCGGGCGGCATGCCGGGGATCGGGGTGAAGTCCCGCTCCGGCAGGGCCCGCAGGAGGCCGCGGCTGTAGGGGTGGCGGGGGCCGGGCGATCCGAAGAAGTCGCGGGCGTCGGCCAGTTCGACGATCCGGCCGGCGTACATGACGGCGACCCGGTCGGCGATCCGCTCGGCGGCGGACAGGTCGTGGGTGATCATCAGCAGGGCGCGTCCGCCGCCGTCGGTCCCCGTGGGGTCGTCGACGTGCCGGCGCAGCTCGTCGACCGTACGGTCCACGAGGTCGCGGTCGAGTCCCGTGGTGGGTTCGTCGGCGAGCAGCAGGGGCGCGCCGCCCACCAGGGCGAGGGCGGTGGCGGCCCGCTGGGCCAGGCCGCCGGAGAGCTGGTGGGGGTGGCGGTCGAGGTGGCCGGCGGGGAAGGCGGCCCGTTCGGCGGCGGCCTCGGCGGCGGCGCGCAGGGCGGACCGGCCCCGGGTGGCGGTGAGGGCCGCGACCGTCTCCTCCAGCTGGGAGCGGACGGTGCGTACGGGGGTGAGGTGCGCGGCCGGGCTCTGCGGGACCAGGCCGATGAGCCGGCCGCGCACCCTGCGGGCCAGGACGCGTTCGCCGGCCGTGAGCAGGTCGAGGTCGCCCAGCAGGGCGGACCCGGCGGTCTGCGCGTTGCCGGGGAGCAGCCCGAGCAGCGCGGACGCCAGCACGGACTTGCCGCAGCCGCTCTCCCCGATGAGGGCCAGGCACTCCCCCGCGGCCACGTCGAACCGGGCGTCGGTGACGGCGGCGACCCGGCGCCCGCCGGGCATCAGGAACCGTACGGACAGCCCCCGCACGGACAGCACGGGAGCCCGCCCGGCCCCGGAGTCCCGTCCGGCGGCGTCGGTCTCGGTGCTCACAGCATCAGCTCCGATCGGTGGCGGGGGTTGATCCGCTCCCGCCAGGCCCCGGCGAGACCGGCGACGGCGAGGGTCGGGACGATGAGGAAGAGACCCGGAAAAAGGGTGGGCCACCACTGGCCGGCGAGCAGCGAGCCGCGGGCGGTCTGGATCAGGGTGCCGAGGCTCGCGGTGTGGGTCGGCAGTCCCAGTCCGAGGAACGACAGGGCCGACTCGTGCCACATGGCGTGCGGCACCATCAGCACGGCGGCGAGGGCGGCCTGCGGCAGCACCGCCGGCAGCAGGTGCCGCACGGCCACCCGCCATCTCGACGCCCCGCCGGAGACGGCCGCGTCGATGTACGGCCGGGACCGCAGGGACAGCACCTCGGCGCGGACGATCCGGGCGGTGGACAGCCAGTGGGTGAGCGCCACGGAGATCACCACCGGCCACACCCCGGGCCGGAACATGGCCACCACGAAGATGCCGAGGAGCAGGTGCGGCACGGACGAGAACGTGTCGACCAGCCGCATCAGCGCCCGGTCGGCCCAGCCGCCCAGCGCCCCGGCGGCCGCGCCGACGGCCGTGCCGACGACGGTCGCCGTCAGGGCGGCCGCCACGCCGACGAGCAGGGAGACTCGCAGCCCGTACACGCAGCGCAGCAGCAGGTCCCGGCCGACGTCGTCGGTGCCGAAGGGGTGCGCCCACGACGGCGGTTGCAGTTTGGCGGCCAGGTCGACGGCCTGCTGGTCGAGCTGGACCAGCGGCGGGACGAGCAGCACGGCCAGCACGGTGAGGGCCACCAGCGCGGCGGAGGTGCGCACCCGCAGGGCGCGGGTGGAGCGGCGGCGCGGGCCGGACGACCGCCACTCGGTCCGCTCCACGGTGCCTGCGGGCGCGGGCGCGTCACATGTCACTGAGCTTCACCCTCGGGTCGAACAGTCCGTACAGCAGGTCGGCGAGCAGGTTCCCGGCGAGCACGGCGGCGGTGGCCAGGGTCGTCAGGGCGGCGAGCAGCGGGAAGTCGACCGCGGTGGCCGCCTCGACGGTGGCGGCGGCGATGCCGGGCCAGCTGAAGACGCTCTCCACGAGCAGGGCGCCGGTGATGAGTTCGGGCACGCGGGAGCCGATGAGCGTGAGCACCGGCAGCAGCCCGGAGCGCAGGGCGTGACCGAGCAGGACGGTGCGTTCGCTCAGGCCGCGGGCGCGGGCGCCGCGCACGGGGTCCTCGGCCAGGGCGTCGCCGACGCCCTGGCGCACGTACAGCGTGAACCAGGGCAGCTGCGACACCGCCAGGACCCCTGCGGGCAGGACGAGATGGCTCGCGACCTGGCCGAACGTGACCTGTTCGCTGCCGGTGTCGGTGAGTCCGCCGGCCGGCAGGACGTCCCACTGCAGGGCGAACAGCCAGACGGCCAGCAGGGCGATCCAGAAGACCGGGGCCGCCTCCAGGGTGTAGGCGAGGGAGGTGACGACCCGGTCGACCGCCGAGCCGGGGCGGCGGGCGGCGAGCACACCGAGGACCGTGCCGGCGAGCACGGCGACGGCGAACGCGGCCGCGCACAGCAGCGCGGACCACACGAGCCGTTCGCCGATGACCTGGGTGACGGGCTGGCGCATGACGGTGGAGTGGCCGAGGTCGCCGCCGAGGGCGGAGGTCAGCCAGTGCCACCAGCGGGCGGCGAACGGCTCGTCCACGCCGAGGTTCTCGCGCAGCCGGTCCAGGGTCTGCCGGTCGGCGCCGAGCGCGGCGGTCCCGGCGTAGGCCTTGACGGGGTCGAACGGGGAGGCGGCGGCGATGGCGAAGACGCCGAAGGTGACGACGAGCAGGACGGGACCGGCGAACAGGGCCCGCCGCCCCGCCAGCCGCGCCATCGCGGCCCAGGGCGGGCGGGTCACTGCTCGGGCTGCCAGTCCTCGATGTTCCACCAGGGGCCGCTGGCGAAGCCGTGCTCGTGCGGCTCCAGCTGGGTGCTCAACCCGTCCCAGCGGTCGGCCAGCACGTAGAGGTGGTCGATGTGGGTGAGGAACGTGTAGCCGGGGTCGCGCACCAGCGCGCGCTGGAGCGTGTCGTAGGCGGCCTTGCGCTCGGCCGGGTCCTGGCTGCGGCGGCCGTCGTCGAGGGCGCGGTCCACGACCGGGTTGTCGTAGCGGGCCATGTTGTTGAAGCCGTCGCCGGCGAGGGAGGAGTGCAGCAGGGTGTAGAGGCCGAAGTCGGGGTCGCCGGTGCTGCCGAAGCCCGCGAGGACGGCGGTGTCCTTCATGCGCGGTTCGATGACCTCCCAGGTGGCACTCTCGGCCGTCACCTCGATCCCCGCCTCCTTGGCGTCGGAGGCGTAGGCGAGGGCGTGGTCCTGGCGGACCTTGTCGCCGGAGGGGTAGAGCAGGGTGAAGGCGGCGCGCCGGCCGTCCTTGGCGCGCACGCCGCCCCTGCCGGGCTTCCAGCCGGCCTCGTCGAGGATCCTGCGGGCCTTGTCCAGGTCCCGGGTGCGCTCGATGTCCCGGGTGAAGGCGGGGTCGTCGACGGGCAGCGGCCCGTAGGCGGGCCGGCCCGCGCCGTCGAGGATCCTGTCGACCATGGCCTTGCGGTCGACGGCGGCGTCGAGGGCCTGCCGGACGGCGCGGTCGCCGGTGACCGGGTTGGCGGTGGGGAGGGTGACGGCGCGGAAGTCGTAGGACCGGGCCCGGTGGGTGCGCTTGCCGTCGTCGTTCTTGAAGGTGGCGGCGAGGTTCGGCGGCAGGACGGCGCCGTCGAGGTCTCCGGAGCGCAGCCGGGTGGCGCGCACGTTGTCGTCGCCGATGACGGCCATGGTGAAGGAGGTGACCTTCGGCTTGCCGCCCCAGTAGCGGGGGTTGGCCTTGAAGGTGAGCTTCTCGCCCTTGCTCCACCTGCTGAGGACGTACGGGCCGGTGCCTATGGGCCTGGTGTTGAAGGTGCCGGTGTTGGGGTCCTGCTTCGCCGCGACGTGCTCGGGGACGATGGGCAGGACGGTGCGGGCGGCGAAGGGCGCGTAGGGGTACTTCAGGGTGAAGACGACCTTGTCGTCGCCGTCGGCCCGGACCTCCCGCACGGCGTCCAGCTCGCTCTTGAAGGTGTTGTTGGTCTTGGCGTCCAGCGCGGTCCGGTAGGTGTAGACGACGTCGGCGGAGGTGAGCGGCTCGCCGTCGCTGAACTCGACGCCGTCGCGCAGGGTGTACGTGTACGTCCGGCCGCCGTCGGTGATCTCGGGCAGCTTCGCCGCGAGGGCGGGCTTCAGCTTCAGCTCGGCGTCGCGCGCGAGGAGCCCGTCGAAGATCTTGGAGTTGCCGTCCTTGCCGTAGCCGAGCAGCGGGTTGAGGGTGTCGGGCTCGGTGGCCACGCCGATGACGACCGATGCCGCGGACCCGGCGCCGTCGGCTGCGCCACCGCCGGGAGCGGAGCAGGCGGTGACCGCCGCGGCCAGCGCCGCCGTGGCGGCGGCCCCTCGTATCCGACGGGTCGACATTGTGACCTCACACCCTTGTTGCTTTGGTCTGGCTTTTGCACAGACCTCGCAATTAAACAGTCAAGGGGGGCTCGGGCGCACCACCCCCCCCCCGGCAGGAAGCCGTCGGCCGACCGCGCACGACGGACCGGCGGCGCCCGCGTGTGCGGCTCGCGCGCCGGTCCGTCGGGGCTGCCGGCCTCAGCCCTGGGTCAGGGTGACCGCCTGGCCCGAGGTGGCGTGGGCGCTGGGCAGGGGCAGGCCGCCGAGGAGGCGCAGTTCCATCAGCGTCGCCTCGACCCGGGCCGCGCCGGGCACGAGGGAGCCGGGCATGGGGCGGCCCGTGTTCGCCCAGCGGTGCTCGGCGCCGTCGCACACGGCCCGGGTGCCGCCGATGCCGTGACGGGTCGTGGACACGCCCTGGCTCACGGAGGAACTGACGAAGACCGGGCCACTGGCGCTCGCGCAGCGGTAGGTGCCGGTCAGGGTGACGGTGCCGTCGGCGGCGATCCGGCCGATGGCGTCGACGGTGACGCTGTCCGCCACGGCAGCGGACGCGGTGCCGGGCGTGGCGGTGGACGCGGTGGCGGGGGCCGCGCCCGCACCGGTCAGCAGGAGCAGCGCGGCACCGGCCGCCGCGCCGAGAAGGGAACGTGAACCCATGAGGGAAACCTCCAGAATAAGGTGAAATGTCCGTCTCCCACTCGTACCGGCCCCCGGGGCCGGGGCCCGTGACCCTCACCCCTTCGGTGGCGAGTCCGCACCGGCCGTCGTGGAACGGTCGCGGCGATGTCCTGGACTCGTCACGCTTGCCGGCGCTCCGTTCCCCCGCGGTCGAGACGGGAGGATCGTCTGTCCGTAAGAGGTAGGGGAAAGCTTCACACGGCCCAATCGACGTGGAGGTGCGCCATGTGTGCCCACCGGACCCAGTGCCCCGCGACCGACTCGTCCGCCGCGCACGTCGTCGCCGCCCACCCCGAGCAGGGGTGGAGCCTGCTGTGCGACGGCGCGATCGTCTTCGACGACACCGGCGAACTCCTACCGGACGGCCGGGTGGTGGAGCCCCACCGGGGCACGGCGCAGGGCCTGGCCGTCGCCGCCTGACGCCCCGGGGCCGCGGCCCCGCCCGCACGGCGCCGCTAGGGAAGGACGGCGAAGCCGTCCAGTTCCACCAAAGCCTGCGCGTCCCACAGGCGGACGACCTGGACGACCGCCATCGCCGGATAGTCGCGTCCGGCCGCCTCGCGCCAGATCGCGCCCAGCCGGGGAGCGTGCGCGCGGTAGTCCTCGACGTCGGTGGCGTAGACGGTGACCCGCGCGAGGTCGGACGGGGTGCCGCCCGCGGCCGCCAGCGCGGCGAGCAGGTTGGCGAGGGCCCGTTCGAACTGCTCGGGCAGGGTCGCACCGGCCACCTTGCCGTCGCCGTCGAGCGCGGTCTGGCCGGCCAGGAAGACCACGCGCGAGCCGGAGGCCACCACGGCGTGGGAGAAGCCGGCCGGCGGGGCCAGCCGGGACGGGTTGACGCGCTCGACGGTCACCGCTGGTCCTCCAGGTGGGCGTACAACTCCTTGGCGATGATGCCGCGTTGCACCTCGCTGGCCCCTTCGTAGATGCGCGGCGCGCGCACCTCGCGGTAGAGGTGTTCGAGCAGGTGGCCGCGTTGCAGCGCGCGGGCGCCGTGCAACTGGACGGCCGTGTCGACGACGTACTGGGCGGTCTCGGTGGCGAGCAGCTTCGCCATGGCCGCACGCCGGGGCACGCCCGGGGCGCCGTCGTCGTACGCGGTGGCCGCCGCGTAGACCATCAGCCGGGCGGCCTCCGTGCGCAGGGCCATCTCGGCGACCTGGTGGGAGACGGCCTGCAGGTCGCGCAGGGTGCCGCCGAAGGCGTCCCGGCCGGCGGTGTGGGCCAGGGTGGCGTCGAGGGCCGCCTGGGCCATGCCGACCGCGAAGGCGCCGACGCTGGGCCGGAACAGGTTCAGGGTGCCCATGGCGACGCGGAAACCGGAGCCCACCTCCCCGAGCACGTCGGCGGCGGTGACCGGTACGGCGTCGAAGTCCAGTGCGCCGATGGGGTGCGGGGAGAGCATGTCCAGTGCGCGGCCGGTCAGCCCCGGGCGGTCGGCGGGCACCAGGAAGGCCGTGACGCCGCGGGCCCCGGCGTCCGGGCCGGTCCGGGCGAACACCGTGTGGAAGTCGGCCTCGGGGGCGTTGGAGATCCAGCACTTCTCGCCGGTCAGACGCCAGCGGGCGGAACCGTCGGGGACCGCGCGGAGGGCGAGGGCGGCCGCGTCGGAGCCCGCTCCGGGCTCGCTCAGCGCGAAGGCGGCGATCGCGCTGCCGTCGGCCACCCCGGGCAGCCAGCGCTCCCGCTGCTCCGGGGTGCCGTGCAGGTGGACGGGGTGGGCGCCGAGGCCCTGGAGCGCCAGGGCCGTCTCGGCCTCGGTGCAGCCGTGGGCGAGGGACTCGCGCATCAGGCACAGGTCGAGCGCGCCGGAGGTGAACAGCCGGCCGAGCAGCCCCGCCCGGCCCAGTTCGGCGACCAGGGGGCGGTTCACCCGGCCGGGTTCGCCCTTCTCGGCGTACGGGCGCAGCCGCTCCACGGCGAGGGCGCGCAGTTCGGCGCACCAGGCGAGTTGTGCAGGTTCGAGCGAGAATGCGGTCATCGCCGGTCCCTTCTCCGCCACCCTGCGTTCCGGCCGGGTCACTCCGAGGCTATCGCGAACCGTTGACTGTCGTCACCAACACGATACGCTCCAGGAGCGAGCCACCCACGCCAAGGGGGCGAACCGTATGGATGCACGGCGCACGGCCCACGTCGACACCTTCGCGCGCGACCATCTGCCTCCCCCGGACCAGTGGCCCGAGCTCCGCTTCGACCTGCCGGAGCTGCGCTACCCCGACCGCCTCAACTGCGCCGCGGAGCTGCTGAGCGGCCCGCCGGACGACCGCCCCGCGTTCCTCACCCCGGCCGGCGAGCGGTGGACCTACGGTGAGCTGCGCGCCCGCGTGGACCGGATCGCCCACCTGCTCACCGGCGAACTCGGCGTCGTCCCCGGCAACCGCGTGCTGCTGCGCGGCCCCACCACGCCCCGGCTCGCCGCCTGCTGGCTGGCGGTGCTGAAGGCGGGGGCCGTGGCGGTCACGGTGCTCGCGCAGCAGCGGCCGCACGAGCTGAGCACCATGTGCGAGATCGCCCGGGTCCGGCACGCGCTGTGCGACGTGCGGGCCGTCGACGACCTCGTCAAGGCCGAGGTCCCCGGTCTGCGCATCGCGACCTACGGCGGCGACGGCCCGGACGACCTCTTCGCCCGCCCCGCGCCCGGCACCCCCTACGAGGCCGTCGGCACCGCGGCCGACGACGTGGCGCTGATCGCCTTCACCTCGGGCACCACCGGCCGCCCCAAGGGCTGCATGCACTTCCACCGGGACGTCCTGGCGATCGCCGACACCTTCTCCCGGCACGTCCTGCGGCCGGGCCCCGACGACGTCTTCACCGGCAGCCCCCCGCTGGGCTTCACCTTCGGCCTCGGCGGCCTGGTGGTCTTCCCGCTGCGGACCGGGGCGAGCGCGCTGCTGCTGGAGCAGGCCGGGCCGCGGCAGCTGCTGCCGGCGATCGCCCGGCACCGGGTGTCGGTGCTGTTCACGGCCCCGACGGCCTACCGCGCGATGCTCGCCGACCTGGACGGCCACGACGTGTCGTCCCTGCGCCGCTGCGTCTCGGCCGGTGAGAACCTGCCCGCGGCCACCTGGCGGGCGTGGCGGGAGCGGACGGGGCTGCGCATCATCAACGGCATCGGCGCCACCGAGCTGCTGCACATCTTCATCTCCGCGGCCGGCGACCGGATCCGGCCGGGGACCACCGGGACGGCCGTCCCGGGCTGGCAGGCGCGCGTGCAGGACCCGGACGGCAACCCGGTGCCCGACGGAGAGCCCGGACTGCTGGCCGTGCGCGGCCCGGTCGGCTGCCGCTACCTGGCCGACCCGCGGCAGCGGGAGTACGTCCGCGGCGGCTGGAACATCACGGGCGACACCTACGTCCGCGAGCCCGACGGCTGGTTCCGCTACGTCGCCCGCGCCGACGACATGATCATCTCGGCCGGGTACAACATCGCGGGCCCCGAGGTGGAGGACGCGCTGCTGCGGCACCCGGACGTGGTCGAGGCCGCGGTCGTGGGCCGCCCCGACGAGGCGCGCGGGCAGGTCGTGGTGGCGTTCGCCGTCCTCAAGGAGGGCGCCGCACGGGACGCCGAGGCGCTGCGCGCCTTCGTCAAGGCCGAGCTGGCGCCCTACAAGTGCCCCCGGGAGATCGCCTTCCTCGACGCCCTGCCCCGCACCGCCACGGGCAAGCTCCAGCGTTTCCGGCTGCGCACGGCGGGGACCGGGGACGGATCGGCGGAAGAGGACCGGCACTGATCCGTACGACCTAAGATGATCAATGTGTCCGACCAGCATGCACCACGGTCTCTCATCGTCACGCTCTACGGCGCGTACGGGCGCTTCGCGCCGGGCCCCGTGCCCGTCGCCGAGCTGATCCGGCTCCTGGCCGCGGTCGGCGTGGACGCCCCGTCCGTGCGCTCCTCGGTGTCGCGGCTGAAGAGACGCGGGCTGCTGGTGCCCGCCCGCACCGCGCAGGGCGCCGCCGGGTACGCCCTGTCCCCCGACGCCCGCCAGCTCCTCGACGACGGTGACCGGCGCGTGTACGCCACCGCCCCGCCCGAGGACGAGGGCTGGGTGCTCGCGGTGTTCTCGGTGCCCGAGTCGGAGCGGCAGAAGCGGCACGTGCTGCGCTCCCGGCTGGCCGGCCTCGGCTTCGGCACCGCGGCCCCGGGCGTGTGGATCGCGCCCGCGCGGCTGTACGAGGAGACCCGGCACACCCTGGAGCGGCTGCGGCTGGACGCGTACGTGGACTTCTTCCGGGGCGATCACCTGGGCTTCGCGCCGACCGCCGAGGCCGTGGCCCGCTGGTGGGACCTGGCCGCCATCGCCAAGGAGCACGAGGCCTTCCTCGACCGCCACGAGCGGGTGCTGCGCGACTGGGAGGAGCGCGACGGCACCCCCGAGGAGGAGGCGTACCGCGACTACCTCCTCGCCCTGGACTCCTGGCGGCACCTGCCCTACACCGATCCGGGGCTGCCCGCGGCGCTGCTGCCCGGGGACTGGCCCGGGGTGCGCTCGGCGGAGGTGTTCCGGGGGCTGCACGAGCGGCTGCGGGACGCGGGGGCCCGGTTCGTGGGGCTGTGACCTGCCCGTACGGCGTTGTTAGTCTCCTCGGCCCCCCGGGTACCCGGCGCGTCCCCGTACCCCACGCTGCACATCGGGAGACGCGACCATGGAAGAACAGTCGGGGCCGAAGCGGCCGGCACTGATCGTGGTCGACATGATCAACACGTACGACCACGAGGACGCGGAACTGCTGCTGCCCTCCGTCGGGAAGGTCGTGCCGGTCATCGCGGACCTGATCGGCCGGGCCCGCGAGGCCGACGTGCCGGTCATCTACGCCAACGACAACTTCGGGCGGTGGCGCTCGCACCACGGAGAGCTGGTGGAGAACGCCCTCGCCCGGCCGCACGCGGACCTCATCGAGCCGATCCGGCCCGACGACGAGTCCCTCTTCGTGATGAAGGCCCGCCACTCCGTCTTCTACGAGACGCCCCTGGCCTACCTGCTGTGGAGCCTGGGGGTCGGTCACGTGGTGCTGACGGGCCAGGTCACCGAGCAGTGCGTGCTCTACTCCGCCCTGGACGCGCACATCCGGCACCTTCAGGTCACGGTGCCGAGGGACGCCGTCGCCTCCATCCACCCCCATCTGGCCTCCGCCGCCCTGGAGATGATGGAGCTCAACATGGGCGCCCGCATCATCACGGCCGAGGAGACGGACTTCACCGAGGGCGCCGCGTGAGGACCGCCGCTCACAGGCTCAGGCGGGGCTTCGGGGCGTCCGTGCGGCCCGTCCGGGGAGGGCGGCTGCCCGCGCGGTAGGGCGCCGGCCACACCGCCGCCTCGCCCGTGTAGCCCTGTTCGGCCGCGGCGTGCAGGGTCCAGTGCGGGTCGTACAGATGGGGCCGGGCCAGGGCGCACAGGTCGGTGCGGCCCGCCAGGATCAGGGAGTTGACGTCGTCCCAGGAGGAGATGGCGCCCACGGCGATCACGGGCACGCCGGTGGCGTGGCGGATCCGGTCGGCGAACGGCGTCTGGTACGAGCGTCCGAAGTCGGGCCGTTCGTCGGCCACGACCTGGCCCGTGGAGACGTCGACGGCGTCGGCGCCGTGCGCGGCGAAGGCCCGGGCGATCTCGACGGCCTCCTCGGCCGTGGTGCCGCCCTCCGCCCAGTCGGTCGCGGAGATGCGCACCGTCATGGGCCGCTCCCCCGGCCACACCGCGCGCACCGCGTCGAAGACCTCCAGCGGGAAGCGCAGCCGCCTGTCCGGTGAGCCGCCGTAGGCGTCGGTGCGGCGGTTGGTGAGCGGGGAGAGGAACCCGGAGAGCAGATAGCCGTGCGCGCAGTGCAGTTCGAGCAGGTCGAACCCGGCCCGGGCGGCCCGGCAGGCGGCGGCCGCGAACTGCTCGCGGAGGTCCGTGAGCTGGGCCCGCGACAGCTCCCGCGGGGTCCGTCCGTCCGGCTTGTAGGGCAGCGCGGAGGCGGCCACGAGCGGCCAGTTGCCGTCGTCGAGCGGCTCGTCCATGCCCTCCCACATGCGTTTCGTGGAGCCCTTGCGGCCGCTGTGGCCGAGCTGCACGCCGATGGCGGTGCCCGGTGCCTGCTCGTGCACGAAGTTCGTGATCCGCTTCCACGCCTCGGCCTGCCGGCCGGTGTACAGGCCGGCGCAGCCGGGCGTGATGCGGCCCTCCTCGCTGACGCACACCATCTCCGTCATCACCAGCCCCGCCCCGCCCAGCGCCCGGGCGCCCAGGTGGACCAGGTGGAAGTCGCCGGGGACGCCGTCGGTGGCCGAGTACATGTCCATCGGCGAGACGACGACCCGGTTGCGCAGGGTCAGGCCGCGCAGCCGGAACGGGGTGAACATCGGGGGCGTGCCGGGCGGGCAGCCGAACTCGCGCTCCACCGCCTCCGTGAAGCGGGCGTCCCGCAGCCGCAGGTTGCCGTGGGTGACGCGGCGGCTGCGGGTGAGCAGGTTGAAGGCGAACTGGTGCGGCGGCTGGTCGAGGTAGAGGGAGAGGTTCTCGAACCATTCCAGGCTGGCCCGGGCGGCACGCTGGGTGGAGGCGACGACGGGGCGCCGCTCCGCCTCGTACGCGGTGAGGGCCTCGGGCAGCGTGTCGTGCTCGCTCAGGCAGGCGGCCAGGGCGAGGGCGTCCTCGACGGCGAGCTTGGTGCCGGAGCCGATGGAGAAGTGGGCCGTGTGGGCGGCGTCGCCCAGGAGGACGACGTTGCCATGCGACCAGTGGTCGTTGACGACCGTGCGGAACGTGGTCCACGCCGAGTTGTTCGACTTCAGGGGGCGGCCGTCCAGGGCGTCGGCGAAGATCTTGGCGCAGCGTTCGACGGACTCGTCCCGGCCGAGCTCGTCGAGGCCGGCCGCCTGCCAGACCTCCTCGCGCATCTCGATGATCACCGTCGAGGCGTGCGGGGAGTAGGGGTAGCCGTGCAGCTGCATCACGCCGTGCTCGGTCTCGGCGATCTCGAAGCGGAAGGAGTCGAAGGCGAAGTCGGCGGCGAGCCAGATGTAGCGGCAGCGGTGGGGGGTGATCCGCGGCCGGAAGACGTCCGCGTGCCGCTCGCGCGTGGCGCTGTGGACGCCGTCGGCCGCGACGACCAGGTCGTGGGTCCGCGCGAGGTCCTGCGGGGCCTCGGTGGAGAAGCGCAGGCGCACGCCGAGGTCGCGGCAGCGGGCGTGCAGGATCTCCAGCAGGCGCCGGCGGCCCAGTGCGGCGAATCCGTGTCCGCCGGAGGTGTGGCGGGTGCCGCGGTGGACGATGTCGATGTCGTCCCAGCGGACGAAGTCCCTGCGCAGGGCCTCGTAGACCTCCGGGTCGGCGTGCTCGATGCCGCCGAGGGTCTCGTCGGAGAGGACGACGCCGAAGCCGAAGGTGGTGTCCGCGGCGTTGCGTTCCCAGACGGTGATCTCGCGCGACGGGTCCAGGCGCTTGAGGAGGGCGGCGGCGTAGAGACCGCCGGGGCCGCCGCCGACGACCGCCACGCGCCGGGCCCGGCCGGGGCCCGGGTGCGGGTGCCGCTCGTCCGCGGCCCGTCGCGCGGTTCCGCGCGTCCCGGAGGGCGTGCCCGTCACCGTCCGCTCCATTTGGGAGGGCGCTTCTCGGTGAACGCCGCGTGGAACTCGGCGTAGTCCGCGCCGTTCATCAGGAGCGCCTGGGTCGACGCGTCCAGTTCCACCGACGCCGCCAGGGGCATGTCCAGCTCCGCCGTCAGCAGCGCCTTGGTCTGGGCGTACGCCAGGGCGGGGCCCTGTGCCAGGCGCTGGGCGAGCTGCCCGGCTGCCTCGTCGGCCCGGCCCTCCTCCGTCAGCTCGCTGATCAGGCCGATGCGCTCCGCCTCGGTGGCGCGGACCGGGTCGCCGAGCATGAGCAGCCGGGTGGCGTGGCCCAGCCCGACGACGCGGGGCAGCAGGTAGGCCGCGCCCATGTCGCCGCCGGACAGGCCGACGCGGGTGAAGAGGAAGGCGAAGCGGGCGGTGGGGTCGGCGATCCGGAAGTCGCAGGCCAGGGCCAGCACCGCACCGGCGCCGGCCGCCACGCCGTGCAGGGCGGCGATCACCGGGAAGGGGCACTCGCGGATCGCGCGGACCACCTGCCCGGTCATCCGGTTGAAGTCCAGGAGCTGGGCGGTGTCCATGGCCAGGGTGGCGCCGATGATCTCGTCGACGTCGCCGCCGGAGCAGAAGCCGCGGCCCTCACCGGCCAGCGTCAGCGCCCGCACGGACCGCTCCCGGGACAGCTCGGCGAGCAGGTCGCGCAGGTCGGCGTATGCGCCGAAGGTGAGCGCGTTGAGTTTCTCGGGGCGGGCGAGCGTGACGGTGGCGACGCCGTCGGAGACCTCGACGCGCAGATGCTCCCAGCGCGGGGTGCGGGCGGCGGAGCCGGTGAAGGGACTCATGACGTGCGGCCTCCTCGGGCGGGCACTGCCTCACTGAGCTCTACCCCCCGAAGCTATCACTCATTCGTGACTGCCGTCAGGAGTACGCGATACGCCGCAGGGGCAGGAACGGAGTGAGGGGCCCGGACGCGACCCGGGCCGGTTACATCCGTCACAGGTCGTCCACACCGGCGTAACGGCGGGAGCGGCGGTGCGCAACGCCGCCTTCACCTGGGTAGGCCGTCCGGCGAGGGGGCGACGGCGCCTCCTCGCGGTGCCCCTCGGACGTCCTCCGGAGGCGGCGCCGTACCATTCATCAGGTTGAAAGCAGGATGTCCTGCTCCATGAACGGACCCGCCTTGTACGAACTCCCCTCAGCCCCCGCCTCCTGGCGCGTCGCGCTGCCGCACACCGCCGCCGCGGTGCCCGTGGCCCGCGCCCTGGTCCGCACGGCGCTGGCCGAGCTGGAGCACGGGGCGGACTGCGACACCGCGGAGCTGCTCACGGCCGAGCTGGTGGCGAACGCCGTGGAGCACACCACCGGCGAGAAGCCGATAGAGCTGGTCGTGGAGCTGATGCCGTCGGGCTGCCGGGTCGAGGTGCACGACACCGACCCGGCCCCGCCCGGCGATCTCACCCGCCCGGCCGGCGGACCGCCCGACCCCTGGCAGGAGCACGGGCGCGGACTGCTCCTGATCCGCGCCCTGAGCTCCTCCTGCGGGCACCGGCCGACCGAGTCGGGCAAGGCGGTCTGGTTCAGACTGCCTGCGGTACCCGCTCCTCGGCGTCCGGCGCAGTGACGCGGGCCAGCCGGGAGTTGCGGCGCCCGTAGAGCAGGTACAGGGCCGCCCCGACCGCCAGGAACACGGCGAACTGGATCCAGGTCGTCACGCCCGTCTCGTACATCAGGTACAGGCAGAAGCCGACGCCGAGCAGCGGGGTGACGGGGTACAGCGGCACGCGGAAGGTGCGGTCGAGCTCCGGCTCGCGGCGGCGCAGGGCGATGACCGCGAGGTTGACCGCGGCCATGACGGCCAGAGTGCCGATGGTGCACAGGTTCACCACGGCGTCCAGCGGCGCGAAGGCGGCGGGCACGGCGAAGACGACGGCCACGATCAGCGTGCCGGCGACCGGTGTGGCGGTGCGCGGCGAGACCTTCTCGAAGACCCGCGGGACCAGTCCGTCGCGGGACATGGACAGCAGGATCCGGGTCTGGCCGTACATCACGGCGAGCACCACCGAGGCGATGGCGACGACCGCGCCGAAGGCGATCACACCGCCGCCGACCGTGGACCCGGTGACCTGGTTGACCACGTAGGAGAGGGCGGCGGGACGACCGCCGACGGCGTCGCCGCCGATGGCGCCGATCGCGGCGAGGGCGACCGCGCAGTACAGCAGCGTGACCAGGCCGATGCAGACGAGGATCGCCACCGGGATGTCCCGGCGCGGGTTCTTCGCCTCCTCGCCGGCCGTGGTGATCGCGTCGAAGCCGATGTACGAGAAGAAGGCGGCGGTGGTGCCCGCGCCGATGCCGGCCAGGCCCTCCGGCGAGAACGGCGTGAGGTTGCCGTCCTCGAAGGCGGTGAAGCCGATCGCGACGAAGGCCACGAGGACGGCCAGCTTCAGCACGGCCATCGCGGCCGTGGCCCGGGCGCTCTCGCGCACCCCGCGCACCAGCAGCACGGCCGCCATGGCGATGACGAGGACGGCCGGCAGGTTCACGACCCCGCCCTCGGCCGGACCCGCCGACAGCGCGGCGGGCAGGTGCAGCCCGACGAGGCTGTCGAGCAGCTCGTTGACGTACTGGCTCCACCCGACCGCC
Source organism: Streptomyces sp. NPDC017943 (assembly GCF_044328425.1). NCBI lineage: Bacteria > Bacillati > Actinomycetota > Actinomycetes > Kitasatosporales > Streptomycetaceae > Streptomyces > Streptomyces sp. NPDC017943. Next base: position 533,972 of record NZ_JBIRHH010000005.1, read on the forward strand.
ACCGCGGACACCGACACGCCGTACTCCAGCAGCAGGCACCAGCCGACGAGGAAGGCCGTGCCCTCGCCGAGCCCGGCGTAGGCGAAGGAGTACGAGGAGCCGGACACCGGGATCGCGCCGCCCAGTTCGGCGAAGGCGAACGCGGTGAAGACGCAGGTGATCGCCGCGAGGACGAAGGAGACGACGACGGCCGGACCGGCCTGGGCGACGGAGTCGGACAGACCGACGAAGATGCCGGTGCCGACGATGGCACCGACGCCGAAGCAGACGAGCTGGAAGAGGCCCATCGTGCGCTTGAGGCCGTGGCCTTCGCGGTCGGCGCCGGATTCGGCCACCAGCAGATGGGGCGACTTGTAGCGGGGCATGCGGGTGGTGCTCGTTTCTGGTGGTGCGGAGTGCGACGGGTGTGTCGCGCGGGCGGCCGCGGAGGAGGGGTGGTTCCGGGCCGCCGGTCAGCATAGGGCCTGTTCAGGCCAGCGTGGCCACCATGACCGCCTTGATGGTGTGCATCCGGTTCTCCGCCTCGTCGAAGACGACCGAGTGGGCGGACTCGAAGACCTCGTCGGAGACCTCAAGGTACTCCCGGCCGTGCGCGGCGTGGACGTCCCGGCCGACCTGGGTGCCCAGGTCGTGGAAGGCGGGCAGGCAGTGCAGGAACCTCACGTCCGGGTTGCCGGTGGCGCGCAGCACGTCCATGGTCACCGCGTACGGGGCGAGGGCGGCGATGCGCTCGGCCCAGACCTCCTTCGGCTCGCCCATGGAGACCCAGACGTCCGTGGCGACGAAGTCGGCACCGCGGACGCCCTCGTCCCGCGTCTCGGTGAGCGTGATGCGCGCCCCGCTGTGCTCGGCGAGCGCCCGGGCCCGCTCGACGACCTCCTCGGCGGGCCAGTAGGCCTTCGGCGCGACAAGGCGCACGTCCATGCCGAGCAGGGCGCCGGTGACCAGGTAGGAGTTGCCCATGTTGAAGCGGGCGTCGCCGAGGTAGGCGAGGGAGATCTCCGTGAGCGGCTTGGCGCAGTGCTCGGTCATGGTCAGCACGTCGGCGAGCATCTGGGTGGGGTGCCAGTCGTCGGTGAGCCCGTTGTAGACGGGCACCCCGGCGTACGCGGCCAGCTCCTCCACCTTCTGCTGGCTGTCGCCCCGGTACTCGATCGCGTCGTACATCCGCCCCAGCACCCGCGCGGTGTCCCTGACGGACTCCTTGTGCCCGATCTGGGAGCCGGAGGGGTCGAGGTAGGTGGTCGAGGCGCCCTGGTCGGCGGCCGCGACCTCGAACGCGCACCGGGTGCGCGTGGAGGTCTTCTCGAAGATCAGGGCGATGTTCCGGCCCCGCAGGTACCGGGTCTCCGCCCCGGCCCGCTTGGCGGCCTTCAGCTCCGCGGCCAGCTCGACCAGGGCGCGGAACTCCTCCCCCGTGAAGTCCAGCTCCTTGAGGAAGTGGCGGCCGGCGAGGGCGGTCGGGACAGTCGCCATGGGGGCGCTCCAGGGATACGGGGACACGGACGATTGGAATACTATACGAGAGTCAGCATGTCTATACGGCCGCAGTCGCTGGGAGCGCCCTGGAGCGCCTCGGGCCGCGCCTACACCGGGTCGCGCTCCACCGGGCAGCTCATGCAGCGCGGGCCGCCCCTGCCCCGCCCCAGCTCGCTGCCCGGGATCTCTATCACCTCGATGCCCTGCTTGCGCAGGTGGGTGTTGGTGGTGGCGTTGCGTTCGTAGGCGACGACGACCCCGGGCTCGACGGCCAGCACGTTGCAGCCGTCGTCCCACTGCTCGCGCTCGGCCGCATGGACGTCCTGGGTGGCGGTGAGCACCCGGATCTCGTTCAGGCCCAGCGCGGCGGCGATCGCCCGGTGCATGTGCTCCGGCGGGTGGTCGGTCACCTTCAGCTCCTTCTCCCCCACCCCCGGCTCGATGGTGTAGGAGCGGAGCATGCCCAGACCCGCGTACTGGGTGAAGGTGTCGCCGTCGACCATCGTCATCACGGTGTCGAGGTGCATGAACGCACGCCGCTTGGGCATGTCCAGCGCCACGATCGTCTCGGCGGAACCGGCGGCGAACAGCTTGTGCGCGAGCATCTCGACGGCCTGCGGGGTGGTGCGCTCGCTCATGCCGATGAGGACGGCCCCGTTGCCGATGACGAGCACGTCCCCGCCCTCGATGGTCGACGGGTAGTCGCTCTGCCCCTCGGACCACACGCGGAAGGACTCGTCGCGGAACAGCGGGTGGTGCCGGTAGATCGCCTCGAAGTGCACGGTCTCGCGCTGCCGGGCCGGCCAGCGCATGGCGTTGATGGACACGCCGTCGTAGATCCAGGCCGAGGTGTCGCGGGTGAACAGGTGGTTGGGCAGCGGGCCGATGAGGAAGTCGTCCAGTTCCATGACGTGGAAGCGCACGGAGGTCGGCTCCGGGTGCGCGTCCAGGAACTCACGCTTGGTCATGCCGCCGACCAGCACCTCGGCCAGTTCCCGGCCGGGCATGGCCTCGAAGGCGGCTCTGAGGTGGTCGGTGGCCAGCGGGCCGTACTCCTTCTCGTCGAAGACCCGGTCCAGGACGAGGGTCCGGGCCGCCGGGACCTCGAGCGTCTCGGCCAGCAGGTCGCCGAAGAGGTGGACGTCGACACCGCGGTCGCGCAGCACGTCGGCGAAACCGTCGTGCTCGGCGCGGGCCCGGCGCACCCACAGCACGTCGTCGAAGAGCAGCGAGGTCTTGTTGCTGGGGGTGAGCCTTTTGAGCTCCAGATCGGGCCGGTGCAGGATGACGCGGCGCAGCCGCCCGGCCTCGGAGTGGACGTGGTATGCCATGCCTCCATCCTGACCACGGAAGCCCGCCTTGACGCGCTCCTCGCGCGTTTCCGTCCCCGGTTGTTCGTTTCCGGGCAACGGCAAGGGGCCGACGGCACGGCTACTGCGACGACGGCGACGCCGGGCCGGGCACCTGCCTCGGTGCCCGGCCCGGCCGCCGTCACAGCCTCGGGTCCACCGGCTCGGACTCCAGGGCCAGCACCCCGAACACCGCCTCGTGCACCCGCCACAGCGGTTCGCCCCCGGCCAGACGGTCCAGGGCCTCCAGGCCCAGGGCGTACTCGCGGATCGCCAGGGACCGCTTGTGGTTGAGGAACCGCGAGCGCAGCCGCGCCAGGTTCTCCGGGCGCGTGTACTCCGGGCCGTAGATGATCCGCAGGTACTCGCGGCCGCGGCACTTGATGCCGGGCTGCACCAGCCGGCCCTGGCCGTCCCGGACCACCGCGCCCACGGGCTTGACGACCATGCCCTCGCCGCCGCGGCCGGTCATCTCCAGCCACCAGTCGACACCGGCCTGCACCGACACGGGGTCGGCGGTGTCGACGCAGAGCCGCCGGGTGGTCTGCAGCAGGCCGCTTGCGTCGTGCTCGACGAGCCGGTCGAGCAGGGCGAGCTGCTCGTCGTGCGGCAGCGCGGCCAGGCTCCGGCCCTGGACGGCGAGCAGCTGGAACGGGGCCAGGCGGACCCCGTCCAGACCGTCGGTGGTCCAGCAGTAGCGGCGGTAGGCCGCGGTGAACGCGGCGGCGTCGGCCGCCCGGTCACCGGTGCGCTCCAGCAGGCCGGAGACGTCCACGCCCCGGCCGGCCGCACCCCGCAGCGCGTCCAGCGCCCGCGGGAGCACCGCACCGGACGCGGCACCCACGGCCGCGTACTGCGAGCGCAGCAGCCCGGACGCCTTCAACGACCAGGGCATCAGCTCGGCGTCCAGCAGCAGCCAGTCCGTCTCCAGCTCGTCCCACAGCCCGGCCTCGCCGGCCGCCGCGCGCACCCGGCCGAGGATCTCCTCGGTGAGCGCCTCGTCGTCGAGGAAGGGACGGCCGGTCCGGGTGTAGAGCGACCCGGTGGGGCCCTCCACCCCGAAGCGCCGGCGGGCCGCCTCGGCGTCGCGGCACACCAGGACCACCGCGCGGGAGCCCATGTGCTTCTCCTCGCACACCACGCGCGCGACGCCGTCCTCCCGGTACTGGGCGAACGCCTCGGCCGGGTGCTCCAGGTAGCCCTCGACGCTGCTGGTGGCCGTCGGGGCCATCGTCGGCGGCAGGTACGGCAGCAGCCGCGGGTCCACCGCGAAACGGCTCATGACCTCCAGGGCTGCCGCCGCGTTCTCCTCGCGGATCGCGACGCGGCCCTGGTGCCGGGTCTCCACGACCCGGCGGCCCCGCACGTCGGCCAGGTCCAGCGGCCGGCCGTCCTGGCCGCCGGGCGCCTCGGTGCGCAGCGGCTTCGCCGGCTCGTACCAGACCCGCTCGGCGGGTACCTCGGCCAGTTCGCGCTCCGGCCAGCGCAGCGCGGTGAGCTTGCCGCCGAAGACGGCACCGGTGTCCAGGCAGATCGTGTTGTTGAGCCAGGTGGCCTCGGGGACGGGCGTGTGCCCGTAGACGACGGCCGCCCGGCCCCGGTAGTCCTCCGCCCACGGGTAGCGCACCGGCAGGCCGAACTCGTCGGTCTCCCCGGTGGTGTCGCCGTACAGCGCGTGGCTGCGGACCCGGCCGGAGGTGCGGCCGTGGTACTTCTCGGGCAGACCGGCGTGGCAGACCACGAGCCGGCCGCCGTCGAGGACGTAGTGGCTGACGAGGCCGTCGAGGAAGCGGCGCACCTCGGCGACGAACTCCTCGCTCTCGCCCGCCATCTGCTCGATGGTCTCCGCGAGCCCGTGCGTGTGCTGGACGTTGCGGCCGCGCAGGTAGCGGCCGTACTTGTTCTCGTGGTTGCCGGGCACGCACAGGGCGTTGCCGGACTTCACCATCGCCATCACGCGGCGCAGCACGCCCGGGCTGTCCGGGCCGCGGTCGACCAGGTCGCCGACGAAGACGGCCGTGCGGCCCTCGGGGTGCACCCCGTCGACGTAGCCCAGCTTGCCCAGCAGGGCCTCCAGTTCGGCGGAGCAGCCGTGGATGTCGCCGATGATGTCGAAGGGGCCGGTGAGGTGGGTCAGGTCGTTGAAGCGCTTCTCGGTGACGACGGTGGCCTGCTCGACCTCCTCGACACCGCGCAGCACGTGCACCTTGCGGAAGCCCTCGCGCTCCAGGTGGCGCAGGGAGCGCCGCAGTTCGCGGGTGTGGCGGTGGACGACCCGGCGGGGCATGTCGGCGCGGTCGGTGCGTGCCGCGTTGCGCTCGGCGCAGACCTCCTCGGGCACGTCGAGGACGATGGCGACGGGCAGCACGTCGTACTGCTTGGCCAGGTCGATCAACTGGCGGCGGGCGTCGGACTGCACGCTGGTCGCGTCCACGACCGTGCGGCGGCCGGCGGCCAGGCGCTTGCCGGCGATGTAGTGCAGGACGTCGAAGGCGTCCTTGGTGGCGCTCTGGTCGTTCTCGTCGTCGGAGACGAGACCGCGGCAGAAGTCGGAGGAGATCACCTCGGTGGGCTTGAAGTGCCTGCGGGCGAAGGTGGACTTGCCGGAGCCGGAGGCCCCGATCAGCACCACCAGGGACAGGTCGGTGACGGGCAGCACGCGCCCCTGCGTCTCGTCGGTCATGCCGCCTTCGCCTCCTTCGGGGTGGTCATCGTGAACACGGCCATCTGCGTGGGCGGCCCGACCTCGGGGTCGTCCGGGCCGACGGGGACGAACTCGACGCCGTAGCCGTGCCGTGCGGCCACCGCGTCCGCCCAGGCGCGGAACTCGGCGCGGGTCCACTCGAAGCGGTGGTCGCCGTGCCGGACGTGACCGGCCGGGAGGCTCTCCCAGCGGACGTTGTACTCGACGTTGGGGGTCGTCACCAGGACCGTGCGCGGCCGGGCCGAGCCGAACACGGAGTACTCCAGGGCGGGCAGCCGGGGCAGGTCCAGGTGCTCGATCACCTCGCTGAGCACGGCCGCGTCGTAGCCCTTGAGCCGGACGTCGGTGTAGGCGAGGGAGCCCTGGAACAGCGTGACGCGGGACGCCTGGCGCTCGCCCATGCGGTCCAGCTTCAGGCGGCGGGAGGCGATGGTGAGCGCGCGCATCGACACGTCGACGCCGACGATCTCGGTGAACGCCGGGTCCTTGAGGAGGGCCTGCACCAACTGGCCCTGGCCGCAGCCGAGGTCGAGCACCCGGGCGGCGCCGGACCGCCGCAGCGCGGTGACGATCGCCTCGCGGCGCTGCACCGCCAGCGGGGTCGGCTTCTCCTCCGTCTCGGTCTCCGCCGCGACCGCGTTGTCGATGTCCTCGACCTCGCTGTCGTCGGCCTCGGCCAGCCGCACCAGCTCCAGGCGCTCGGCCGCCGCACGGGTCAGCGACCAGCGGCGCGTCAGGTAGCGGCTGGTGATGAGCCTCTGCTGCGGGTGGCCGGGCAGCCAGCCCTCACCGGCGCGCAGCAGTTTGTCGACCTCGTCGGGGGCGACCCAGTAGTGCTTGGCGTCGTCGAGGACCGGCAGCAGCACGTACAGGTGGCGCAGGGCCTCGGCGAGGGTGAGTGTGTCCGACTCCAGGACCAGACGCACGTACCGCGAGTCGCCCCACTCGGGGAACTCGCCGTCCAGCGGCACCGGTTCGGCCGCGACCCGCCAGCCCAGCGGCTCGAACAACCCGGCCACGAGAGCCGGGCCGCCGCGGGCGGGCAGGGCCGGCACCTCCACGCGCAGCGGCCTCACCTGCCCGGGCAGCTCCGGGCGGGCGTTGCAGACGCCCTTCATGGCGCTGGAGAAGACGCTGCTCAACGCGACGGCGAGCAGCGAGGAGGCCGCGTAGGGGCGGTCGTTGACGTACTGCGCGAGGGCCGCGTCCGGGGCGCCGCCGCGGCCCTTGCCCCTGCCCTTCCTGACGAGGGCCACCGTGTCGACCTCCAGCAGCAGGGCCGCCGTGCAGCGCCGGTCGTCCGCCTCGGGGTAGAGGACGTGGGCCGTGCCGTGGGAGGTGGAGAACGTCTGCGCCTTGTCGGGATGCTTGTGCAGCAGGTAGCCGAGGTCGGTCGCGGGGCGTTCGGGTGTGCCGGTGGTGGTGATCGTCAGGAACATGCGGAGGGCCTCTCCGGCCGGGTGGACGTCTGGGGTGCCGTGCACGGAGGAGCCCCCAGGAGTGGTGATCCTGGGGGCTCGGCAGGACGACGCCCACAGCTTCGCACACGCGTGCCCACCAGCGCCTTCGGTTATCCGGGCGGCCGGTGGGTCCCGGCGGGCCCCGGCGGGCCCCGGCCTGTTGCGGGCCGGTCAGGACAGCTGCGACTGCACCTGCGCGGAGATCAGCTCCAGATGGTCCAGGTCGTGCAGGTCGAGGACCTGGAGGTAGATACGGCTCGATCCGGCCTCGGCGTAGCGGCCGATCTTGTCGACGACCTCGGCCGGGGAGCCCGCCAGGCCGTTGAGCTTCAGCTCGTCGACCTCGCGGCCGATCGCCGCGGCCCGCCGGGCGACCTCCTGGTCGTCCCGTCCGACGCAGACGACCAGGGCGTTGGAGTAGGTCAGGGCGTCACCGCCGCGGCCTGCCTCCTCGGCGGCGGCGCGGACGCGGGCGAACTGGCGCTCGCTGTCCTCGACGGAGGCGAAGGGCATGTTGAACTCGTCGGCGTACCGCGCGGCGAGCCGGGGGGTGCGGGTCGGGCCGTGGCCGCCCACGAGCACGGGGATCTTGCGCTGTGCGGGCTTGGGCAGCGCGGGGGACTCCGTCAGGTCGTAGTACGTGCCGTGGAAGTCGAAGGTCTTGCCGGCCTCCGTCGCCCACAGGCCGGTGACGATCGCCAGCTGCTCCTCGAGACGGGCGAACTTCTCCCTGGGGAACGGGATGCCGTACGCCTTGTGCTCCTCCTCGAACCAGCCCGCGCCGAGGCCGAGTTCGATGCGGCCGCCGGACATCTGGTCGACCTGGGCCACCTGGATCGCCAGCACGCCGGGCAGCCGGAAGGTGCCGGCAGTCATCAGGGTGCCGAGACGAATGCGCTTGGTCTCGCGGGCGAGTCCGGCCAGGGTGATCCAGGCGTCGGTGGGGCCGGGCAGGCCGTCGACGTTGCCCATGCGCAGGTAGTGGTCGGAACGGAAGAAGGCGTCGAAGCCGAGGTCCTCGGTGGCCTTGGCGACGGCGAGCAGCGTGTCATAGGTGGCCCCCTGCTGGGGCTCGGTGAAGATGCGCAGGTCCATACCTCCATCCTGCACGCCGGGGTGGGCGATCTCGCGGCCGGACCCTCACCCGGGCGGTCCCCGGTCGGGTGAAATTACGTCCATACCGCGGCCCGTGCCCGGTCCGGCCAGTGACCGGCCCCGCCGAAGATCGTTGGCTCGGGCGGAGCCGAGCACCCGGCTTCCGCACCGGCCGGTGAGCGCCGGGGCGTCAACGTGTCGGCCTCCGGCTGGGGGCCAGGGGCCGGGGAGGCCGTCATGTCCGAGGGAACCGTGCCGCAGCCGAAGGGGCTGTTGCAGCAGATGGAGGAGCTGATGGCGGCGCTGGACGCGGACCTGTCGGCGCTCGACGCGGACCTCCAGTCGGCGGGTGGGGCGGACCGCGGACCGCAGGTCCGCGGGACGGACCACGCGACGGCGCAGGAGGGCGGGCAGGCGTAGGCGCTGGGCCCGGGGCACGCTGAGGATTGAGGCGTGCCGCCCCGTTGGGCACTCGGCCTGCCCGGGGTGCGCCGCGAGCAGGAACCTGCGCCGCGGCTCCGCGGGGTCACGGGCCGCGCCGCGCCAGACCCCAGGCTTCGCGCCGCGAGCAGCCCCACACGCGGCTGCGCCGCATCCACGACACCGGCCACACCCGTCCCGGGCCCACCGAGGGCCCAGGCGTGCCCGCAGCCGGGCACGGGGCATGCGCCCGGGGGGGGTGCACCGCGAACAGGAACCTCCGCCGGTGCTCCGCGACGCGAGGGGCCCCGCCGCGCAGGACCCCGAGCTTCGCGCCGCGAGCGACCACACCCGCTGCGCCGCACCCTTGACACGGGCCCCACGTGTCCCGGGCCCACCGAGGGCCCAGGCGTGCCCGCAGCCGGGCACGGGGCATGCGCCCGGGGGGGGTGCACCGCGAACAGGAACCTCCGCCGGTGCTCCGCGACGCGAGGGGCCCCGCCGCGCAGGACCCCGAGCTTCGCGCCGCGAGCGACCACACCCGCTGCGCCGCACCCTTGACACGGGCCCCACGTGTCCCGGGCCCACCGAGGGCCCAGGCGTGCCCGGGGGTGCGCCGCGAGCAGGAACCCCTGCCGGGGCTCCGTGGCGCACGGGACCCAGCTGCACCCCCGGGCCCGGGCCGTCCCGTCTGCGCCAGCGCTCCTTGCGCGATCTGCCTCGTCTCCTCCCCGGAGAGGGCCCCGTTCGAGGGCTAGCCCGCTTCCCTCTCCGGGAGGGCCTGTTCGCGGTCGGCGAGTCTGCGGAGCATTTCCAGGACGCGGTCGCGGGACTCGTCCGCCGCGTCGATGGCCTCCATGCACTGCCAGTACGTGCCCTCGTCGTCCGCGGCGCAGGCCAGGGCGACCAGCGCGATGCCGACCTCGCCGAGGAGACCGCCCAGGTACATCAGCGTGTGGCGGGCGTCGCCCAACTCCGTGAGCTGGCCCGCCCGCAGCTCGCCGGGGGCCAGCTCGGGCGTGTCCAGAACACCGCAGCCGCGGCCCGCCAGCTCCGTCAACCCCAGGGCTTCGCCGCGCAGTTCGGGCGGTCCGGCGACCGCGAGGCGGCTGCCGATCGCCTGCGCGAGGGCCTGCGCCTGCCACACCTCGGCCAGGATCTCCCGGACCTCGCCGCCCGCGGCCAGGGACCGTTTGCTCGTCACGATGAGCCGCACCGCTTCCATGCGCTGCCCCCGTCTGTCCCGACGCGCCGCGCGCGTCCGCTGCCCGAACTCCCTTGTTCACTACCCAGAGTGAGGTGCCCTGAGACGAAAAGCCAGAGGAAGACGGAAATTAACGGACAACAATTCAGATTCGGACCGCCGTTCAACTACGCAGAGTACAAACGGACTGCGCGACTCCTGTCGTTCACCCGGGCGTCACTCGACCGGGAACCTCCGTTCGTTGCGGTCGATCTTCGCGGCCAGCGCTGCCAGCGGGTCGACTCCGAGCACCTCGCACAGCTGCAACAGGTACGCGAGCACGTCGGCGACCTCGTCCCTCACGCGGTGCGCGGTGTCCGGGTCGTCCATGACCCGGGCCGACTCCTCGGGGGTCGACCACTGGAAGATCTCGACCAGTTCGGACGCCTCGACGCTCAGCGCGGAGACCAGGTTCTTCGGCGTGTGGTACGGCTGCCAGTTGCGCGCTGCGGCGAATTCGGCCAGGCGGCGCTGGAGGGCCGCCAGGTCCGGGCGTTCGTCGTGCGGGGCGGGGGACGGATCAGTCACGGTCCAGGTCTACCACCGTCACGCCCTCCGTCCCCGCGGCCCACGAGGCGTCGCTGACCGCCCCGACGAGCCTGATGTGCCCCCGCTCGCACATCCGCACCGCCAGCTCCAGCAGTTCCCGCCGCTGCCGCGGGTCCAGCCCCCGGTCGAAACCGTCGGCCAGGACGGTGAGCGTCTGCAGCGCCGCGGGCACCTCGCCGGCCGGGTCGACCTCCAGGACTCCGGGGCCGGTGAGCAGGACCAGCGCCAGGGCGAGGTAGCGGAGCTCGCCGTGCCCGAGCCGGGCGAGGTCCGTGCGCACGCCGGCGCCGCGGTCCAGCAGGGCGCGGACCGAGGCGAGATCGTCCGAGCGGGCGGAGGGAACCGCCCGGGGCACGGCGGTGAGCGTGCCGGTGGAGTGCCCGGCGTGGACGGGAGCCGACCGCTCGGCGCACACGTCCTCCACCGGCCCGGCGCAGCCGACCCGTACCGCCGCCACGAACAGCGCGTGCCGGCGGCCGCACTCGGTCCGGGTGCGCCACAGGACATCGGCGAGGTTGGCGCAGTCGCCGAGGAGCCTGCCGGAACCGGCCGGGACCCGCCCGCGCATGCGGGAGGGCTCGGGGTCGCAGGAGTAGGCGGAGCGCAGGGCGACGACCATCTGCTCGGCGGCGGCGAGCACCCGCCGCTGCCCGGGGGTCCGGCCCGCCACGCGCAGCGGGAGCAGCGCGGTGCCGAGCCGGTCGTCGGGCAGCGGGCCGCGGGTCACCGGGGCCGGCCCCGCCGTGTGCCAGGCGGCCTGCACGGTGCGTTTGCGCGGGTCGCGCAGGGCGGTCTCCAGCAGCACCGTCCCGTCCGCCGACAGCCGTTCGCCCACGATGCGCAGGTCCGGTTCGGCCTGCACGGCGAGGTCGAGACGCACGGGGCCGGCCGGGCCGTCGGCCGTGCAGCCGATGCGGAAGCCGCGCCGGTGCTGGGCGTCCGGCCGGGCCCCTTCGGGCACGCAGGCGGCCGGATCCGGGAACACCTCGCCCAGTTCGGCGCCGCCCCCGAGCCGGGCGAGCGCCTCGTACGCCCGGAGCGCGCTCGTCTTCCCCGCTCCGCTGCGGCCGGCGAGGAGGGTGAGCGGCCCGAGCGGGAACGCGGCACGGCGGTGGCCGGCGAAGGCGGCCAGGCGCAGCTCGGTGACACGGGGGCGGTGGGGAAGCGGGGGGTGGGTCATGCCCGGACGGTAGGGCCGCGGGAGCGGGCCGAACCGTTCCGTCTCCGGCCGGTTCCTACGAACGGGCGACCCGCCGGGGGCGGGAGCCGCCGGGGCTCACGCCTCGGGGACGCCGATGCCCTCCATCAGTCCCGTCACCTCGGTCCCGGCGGGCGTCAGCAGGAACACGTTGCGGTCGACGCGGTGCATCCCGCTCGCCAGGCCGAAGACCACCCCGGTGCTGAAGTCCAGCACCCGCTTGGCGACGTCCGTCTCGGCGCTGGTGAGGTCGAGCAGGACCGGCACGCCCGCCATCAGCGTCTCGGCGACGTCGCGGGCGTCGGCGAAGACGTTCACCCGCAGCACGACGAAGCGGCGCCGGGCCTCCGTCATGGCCTCGGGCACCGAGCGGTGGCCGACGGAGGAGGGCCAGGCGTCCCTTCCTCGCAGCGGCACGACCTGGGCGAGCCCCTCCCACTGTTCGTCGGTGACATCGTGGCTGTTCACCGGCATGCTCCGTCCTGGCTGGCACTCGCTGTCTGCATCGGCCAATTGTTGCGCACCGTCACCCGTTCGGCCCAATGCGACACGCTCCGCGATGTCAATGCGGCGCGCAACGGGTTTTCGGGAGCACCCCCGCGGCCTCGCCCGGGCGCTGTCATCTACACGGCCGTAGAATCCGGGAACACCGGGGCGGCGGCAGACGTTGAACCGGAGACAGACCGCACTTAAGGAGCACGTTCTTGTCCGCCAGACCGACGGACCCTCCGGGGCACAGTCCCCGACCATCCCGCCACGGCATCACTGATCGCGGCACACGGCGGGGTGGTGTTCGATGAGTGCCGCCGACGCCCTGCTGGGCCTGCTCGCCGTGTTCGTGCTGACCGCCGGCACCGGCTACTTCGTGGCCCAGGAGTTCGCCTACGTCTCCGCCGACCGGCTCACCCTGGCCCGTGAGGCCGAGGCCGGCGACCGCCGGGCCGCCCGCGCCCTGAAGGTGCTGGAGCGGCTGTCGTTCATGCTGTCGGGCGCGCAGCTCGGCATCACCGTCACCGGACTGGTCGTCGGCTTCATCGCCGAGCCGTCGGTGTCCGCCCTGCTCCGGCCCGCCCTGTCCGGCCTCGGCCTGCCCGACGCCGCCGTCGGCGGCGTCTCCGTGGTGCTCGCGTTCGTGCTGGCCACCGTCGTGCAGATGGTGCTGGGCGAGCTGGCCCCGAAGAACCTCGCGATCGCCGTGCCCGAGCGGCTGGCGAAGGCGCTGGCGCCTTCCACGCTGGGCTACCTCAAGGTGGTCGGCCCCCTCGTCCACGTCTTCGACTCCGCGGCGAACAAGCTGCTGCGCAGGGTGGGCATCGAGCCGGTGGAGGAGCTGCACCACGGCGCCACGCTGGAGGAGCTGGGCCACCTGATCGGCGAGTCGCACGAGCAGGGCGCGCTGCCCAAGGACACGGCCGCGCTGCTGGACCACGCCCTGGAGTTCTCCGAGCGCACCCTGGACGAGGTGATGGTGCCGCGCGCCGACGCCGTCTTCGTCCGCCGGGACGCCGTCGCCGGTGAGGCCATCGGCCTGATCGCCCGGCACGGCCACTCCAACTACCCGGTCCTCGGCGACCACCCGGACGACGTCTCCGGCGTGCTGGGCGTGCGCGAGCTGATGGCCCTGCCCGCCTCCCGCGTCGACGGCGCGACGGCGGGCGAGCTGGCCCGGCGGCCGCTGCTGCTGCCCGACACCCTGGCCCTGCCCGACGCGGTCGCACGGATGCGGGAGCACGACGACGAGTTCGCCGTCGTCCTGGACGAGCACGGCGGCGTCGCCGGCATCGTCACCTACGAGGACATCGCCGAGGAGCTGGTCGGCGACATCGCCGACGAGTCGGACACGGTCACGGCGGTCGCCGTCGCCGACGGCGACGGCTGGCTGGTGGACGCCGGCCGCCGGCTCGACGAGGTGGCCGAGGCCACCGGCGTCCGGCTGCCGGAGGACGACGACTACGACACCGTGGCCGGTCTGGTCGTGGACCGGCTCGGCCGCTTCCCGACCGTGGGCGACCGGGTCACGGCCGAACTGCCCGGCGGCGGGAGCGCGCTGATCGAGGTGCGCACGCTGGACCGGCACGTGGCCGACCGGGTGCGGATCGGTCCGCCGGCGGCGGCGGAGGAAGCCGCGGAAGCCGAGGAGATGGCGTGAGTTTCCCGATGGCGGTCTTCGTGACCGTGCTGCTGCTGATCGGCAGCGGCTTCTTCGTGGCGGCCGAGTTCGCACTGGTCGCCGCCAAGCGGCACCGCATGGAGAAGGCGGCGGCCGAGGGCCGGCGCGGCGCCGGGGCGGCCCTGGCCGGGATGCGGGAGCTGTCGCTGATGCTGGCCGGTGCCCAATTGGGCATCACCGTGTGCACGCTCGGCCTGGGCTCGGTGTCCAAGCCCGCGATCTCCCACGAGCTCGACCCGCTGCTGCACGCCCTGGGCCTGCCCAGCGCGGTCAGCTACGGCGTGGCCTTCGCCGTCGCCATGATCGTCGTGGTGTTCCTGCACATGGTGGTCGGCGAGATGGCGCCCAAGTCCTGGGCCATCGCCCACCCCGAGCGCTCCGCCATGCTGCTCTCCCCGCCGTTCCGTGCGGTGGTGCGGGCCGTGCGCCCGCTGATCCGGCTGCTGAACCGGGTGAGCAACGGCCTGGTACAGCTGTGCCGGGTCGCCCCGCGCGACGAACTGGCCCCGGTCCACGACCGGGAGCAGTTGACGCACCTCGTGGAGGAGTCCGAGCGGCTGGGCCTGATCAGCACGACCGATTCGGAGCTGCTGACCCGCTCCCTGACCGAGCCGGAGACGCCGGTGGCGGCGCTGCGCGTCCCGGCCGCCGACATCACCTGGGTCGAGGGCGGCGCGGACGTCGAGGCGCTGCTGCGGCTGGCCGCCGAGCACGACCGGACACGGCTGCTGGTGCGGGAGCGGGGTGCGGTCCTGGGGTCCGTGCACGCCCGGGACGCCCTGGTCGCCCGGGCCCGGGGCCGCGCCACGTCCGCGCGGGAACTGGCCCGGCCGGTTCCGGAGCTGACCGAGGCCACCACGGTCGCCGACGCCATCGAGGTGCTGCGCCGCCGCCGGGCCTCCCTGGCGGTGGTCCGGGACGACGCGGGCCGGCTGACCGGCCTGGTCACCCTGGACGACCTCCTGGCCCGCCTGATGCAGCCCGCCGCGGCGGCGTGACGCCGCGGCGGGCCGTTCCGCGAGGCGGCCCGCCCGATCGCCCCACCCGGGGCGCCGGGACCGTTCGGCGGACCGGGCCCCGGCGCCCGGATCTCCCGCGGATCTGCACACCGCCCGCCCGGGGGCGGCGGCCCGCCCGGGTCGCCGTCGCCCGGCACGCGCGGAGCGAAAATGCGGCACCGAATGGCCCGCTTCGTCATTCCGGGCGCAACCCTTCGGTGCGCCGCGGGCCGCCGGACTTCGTGAATGAGTGGGGTTTTCCTGTGACCCCGCGGTCACAGCGGTGAAAACCGTCGGGGATCGACACGTCGAACTGCCCGTCACCGACTGGCCGTTCCGCTTCGGCGGTGTTTTGATCCTGCGACATTCACGCGAAGGGAATTCCCATGCATCTCACCGACCCGGCCCACAGCATCGAGCTCCCCGACGCCGAGCTGGAGAACGTCTGCGGCGGCAACGCCGGCGTGGGCGCCTCCGCGAGCCTCGTCGGCGGTCTGTCCACCGGCCTGGTCACGCCGCTGACCGCCGGTGCCTGCGCCGACCTCCAGGCCGTGCTGACGCCGCAGGGCGCCGCGGCGGGCGCGCACACGGGCGGGCACACCACCTCGCTCTGAGCGACCGCGCGCAGAAGGCCCCGGGACGACTCCCGGGGCCTTCTGCGTGCCGGCAGGGCGAGCATCGCGCCGTACCCCTGTTGCAGCGGGTCACACATGTGGGGATTGTGCGAAACCCGTGACGGAAATCTGCACGGGACGGGGGTGGGTAAGGCGCCGGAAAGGCGTGTCGCAGACTTACCCGGTCCCTTCAGACCCCGCCCGACACAGCGATAGGAAAACACGGTGACGACCGACACGACCCGGATCGAAGAACTGCCGATCTACGAAAGCCTCATACGTGAACGCGGCGATGTCGTCGAGGAGGCCCGGGCGGTCTCCGAGGAGACCCAGCACCGGATGACCCAGGCGCTCGCCGGGCACCCCGTACCCGCGCAGGAGGAGCCCGCCGAGCACTGAGCCCGGGCCGTCACGCCTGCCGCCGTGCCGTGCGCAGGGCCAGCGGGGGGCGCGGGCTGTTCCTCCCGTCGCCGCTGGACCGGGCCGTCACCCGTCGAGCGGGTCGTGACCCCAGTTCATCAGCGAGTAACGCCACTTCGTGTCCCGCACGTCCCCGGAGGGGCGCTGGGCCAGGTGGCGGCGGACGTACCCGACGACCTTGCGCATGTGCTGGTAGTCGTCGTCCGTGAGGTCGCCCTTCCCGGCCCGCAGGATCTCCACGATCCGGCGCCCGGAGGCGTGCCCGGTGGACTCACCGCCGTCCTTGTGCTGACCGGCGCTCTGCGAGTCGTCGGACTCCAGCCACTTCTCCAGTTCGGCCGGTGACATGTTCACCAGCTCACGGAACTCTTTCCAGGTCTCCTCGCGCTGCCCGTCGTCCACGCCGCCTCACTTCTTCTTCTTGAGCGCGGACGGCTTGTGCACGGCGGTCCGGCCGGACTTGTCGCTGCGCACCTCGTACTGGGGGTCGTCGGGCGAGGCGTCGACGGTCCGGCCCGCCGCCTCCGTCCGTTCGGTGATCTTCCGCTCGACCTCGCCCTCGGCGGTGCTGCCGTGGCTGCTCCAGGTGACCTTGTCGCCCTTCTTCGGCCGGTCGCCTTCGCTGCGGTTCTTGGCCATGCCGGTTCTCCCTCGGGGTGACGTGCCGTCCCTCCAGCCTGCGGGTGCGCTCCGCACACCGCAGCTCGGCGGGCGTCAACCGGGTACCCGCGCAGGAGAGCCGCTCACGGCCGCTCCCTACGGCTCCTCCCACACCAGCGCCGTCAGCACCGCGCTCGCGACGGTGACCGGGACGGCGGCCTGGTTCAGCAGCCGCACCCGCATCCCGCGCCCGGAGGCCAGCCGCTTCGTCAGCGGCACGACGGCGAAGGTGCCGCCGACGGTCCCGACGATCTCGTGCAGGGGGTGGTCGGACCGCAGCTCGTCGCCCTGGTACTCCGACATGCGCGCCTGGACGACGGCGCCCGCCGGCAGGCCCTCCAGGTGCAGGCTGACGGTGCCCGTGAAGCGGGCGGGCCCCCGCACGAAGACGCTGCCGCCGGAGGCGTGGTCGCCGGACTCGTCGGCCCACTCGGTGGCGAACTCCACCGAGTCCCAGGCGCCGGGCCGCAGCGGGTACGGCCGGGTCACTCCGAGGTTGACGTACTCGGGCATGGGGTCCTCTCCTTTCCAGCGGCCCGCGGGCAGGGCCAGGGCGTCGGCGACGTCGCGCCGGAAGTCGGCCATGTCGAACCCGCGCGGATCGACCTTCCAGTCGCTCCACTCCAGATGGCCGATCGTGCTCTTGCGGCCCCAGCCGTGGGCGCGGCAGACCGCCGCGGTGGCCTTGACCATCGCGAGGTACTGGGCGGGCGGCCAGGGGTCCTTGCCGTCGCCCTTGTTCTCGCACTCCCAGCCGTAGAAGCGGGCGTTGCCGTCGACCGAGCCGGCGGATCCGTCGTGTTCGTGCGTGGCGGGCGGGTAGGTGCCGTACGACTCGCCGATGACGGCGTTCAGCACGTCGCGGTCGCCGCCCCCGGCGTGGTTGGCCCGGCCGTTGCCGGTCAGGTGGACCACGCCGTCCTTGGTGATGCAGCCGGTGGCGAGAGGGCCGGGCAGGGCGCTGTGGCCGCGGTAGATCAGGCCGACGACGTCCGTGCCCGGGCCGGTGACGGTGTGATGGATCATCACCCCGTGCACGGGCCCCCAAGGGCCCACGTGGTTGCGGTTGTTGGTGCGCCATCCGGCCACCTCGTGGACGGCGCAGCCCTCGGCCTTCAGCGCGGCGACGAGCCGGGCGGCGGTGAGCGGGGTGGCCATGACTGGGTCCTCCGTTCCGGCGTGGGGTACCGGTCTGAAGACGGTGCGAACACACCTGGGGAGCGCGTCGGCTGGGGGACGCGGTGGTCGACTTTCCTGTACATACGTGCGGTTGGGGGGAAACGTTGAACGGGCCGGGCGCCGTCTCACGGAGCCTGCGCGGTGCGGTCCCGTGCAGAGGCCCGGGATGCGGTTATTCCCGCGGCTCACCCCCCTGCTCACCTTCACCGGACCGCGACTGCGAATTCGGCGCGAATACGACGCTGTCGACCGCCGCGCCGCCTGCGCGCGACAGCCTCCGAGGGGCGGCGGCAGGAACCGCCGCCCCGCGGAGGCTGTTCGAACGTGCCCGGCGGGTCAGGCGCCGAGGCGGGTCACGGAGGCGTCCAGGCGAGCGGCGATCTCCTCCAGCTCGTGGCCTGACGGGACCTCACCGTCCAGCCCGGTGAGGAGGTCCTTCCGGGAGGCGATCTCCAGGGCCCCTCGGTAGTCGTCCGTCTCCAGGGCCGACGCGGGGACGACCGCGGCGGCACCCGACACCACGACGAGGACCGGGTCGTCGGCGTCGGACTCCAGCAGGTCCTTGATCTGCTCAGGGGTGATCATGACAGTGGCTTCCTCCGTGTTCGTGATGCGTGACTCCGCCCGGCGCGGACGGCCAGCCCGGTGCCGACGAGGAGCAGCACCAGCGCGGCGATGTTCCAGGCCCAGTCGTACGGCGTGACGTCGACGCCGTAGCGGATCTGGTGCAGGCGCAGCAGCTTGTGGTCGACGATGCCGTCGAACAGCTGGAAGGCGCCCAGTCCCAGGAAGAAGCCCGCCCAGGCGTGGGCCCGGTCGAGCGAGCGCCGGCGGCGAAGGTCGGCGAAGAGAAAGAATCCGGCCACCAGGCCCAGCAGTTCGGCACTGTGCAGCAGACCGTCCGACAGCAGACCCACGCTGGTGGTGGACCGGTCGTAGAAGTGGTGCCAGCCGAGGATCTGGTGGAAGACGATCTCGTCGACCGCCGCCATCACGGCGGCCCCGATCAGCGCGCAGACGGCCGTCGTCCGCCGTGGCTCGGGCCGGGCGACCGCCGGGGTGCCCGGCCGGGCCGCTCGCGTCATGGACATCCGCCTCCGTCCGTGCGTTCCGCCTGCCGTCCACTCCGCGGCGGCCCGCACCGGGTACCCACATCGCCGCGCTTGTCGCACCCCCGTCCCCGCCGCCGCCCGCTCCCCGGCGGACGGTGCCAGACTGGAGGGCGTGGCGCAGACGGATCGGCAGCTCGAGAAGCGGCTGGAGCGGGCCATCATGGCCCTGCTGGAGCAGCGGGCGGCCACGTCCTCCATCTGCCCGTCGGACGCCGCGCGGGCGGCCTACGACGGTGACGACGACGGCTGGCGGGCGCTGATGGACCCGGCCCGCCGGGCGGCCTGGCGCCTGGTGGCGGCCGGGGAGGTCGAGGTGACCCAGGCCGGCCGCCCCGTGTCGGAGGAGGCCCGCGGCCCCCTCCGCATCCGCCGCGCAACACCCCGCCGTCCGGATTCCGGGTGACTGCCCCGCCCCCGTCCGGCCGAAGTCACCGGCCGATGGCTCCCTTTCCTGCGCCGCTCCGCCGGTGATGTCCGGGGCCGGCCGCGGGGTCGCGGGCCAGGCGACCGCGGCTCACTGGGGCGGGGCGCCCAGTGGGTTCGCGGCCAGCGCACGCGCGGTCCCGTGCAGGTTGGCCGCCATCGCGCGCCCGGTCTTGTGGGCCCAGTCGTGGCCGCGCCGGTCGTCGAGGTAGTCCGGGCCGGGCCCGGGGCCCAGATGCCAGTAGGTCCACGACTGTCCGGGGACGGTGTAGCCGATGTCGCACAGGGCGCCGTTGATCTCGCTGATCACGTGGTGCGCCCCGTCCTCGTTGCCGGTGACGACGACTCCCGCGACGCGGTTGTAGGCGACGGGGCGCTCCTCGTCGTCCGTCTCGGACAGCATGGCGTCCATGCGCTCCAGGACCCGCTGGGCGACCGAGGACGGCCGGCCGAGCCAGGTCGGGGACGCGATGACGAGGATCTGCGCCTCCAGCAGCTTGGCGTGCACCGCGGGCCAGTCGTCACCGGCGGCGACGGCTTCGCTGACCACGCCGGGATGGATGTCGAGGTCCACGGCCCGGACGTACTCGACCTCGACGCCGGCGTTCTCGGCCAGCCAGTCGCCGACGACCTCGGCCAGCGCGGCGGTGTTGGACGGCTCGGGGGACTTCTTGAGCGTGCAGTTGATCACGAGTGCCTTCATGAGACAGCCGTACCCCGCTGCGGGCCGAGGACCCGGCCCTGCACCCGACCGGGCCAAGCCGGCGGCCACCCGCGGCCGGGCCTCGGACGACCGGGCGGACTCCCTGACCCCGGCGTTTCGCCCGTAACCGCTCGGTTACCCCTGAAGAGTCGTCTCCTCGCGCGCCCCGTGCACGGTCCGGACGCCGGGGACAGTGGTTCACCGACGGGATCGGAACGGAGCTTGCATGGCCAGCACCAAGGTGTCCGACTACATCCTCCAGCGGCTGCGCGAGTGGGATGTCGACCACGTCTTCGCCTACGCGGGCGACGGCATCAACGGTCTGCTGGCGGCCTGGGGGCGGGCGGACAACCAGCCGAAGTTCGTCCAGGCACGGCATGAGGAGATGGCCGCGTTCCAGGCCGTCGGCTATGCGAAGTTCTCCGGCAAGGTAGGAGTGTGCGCGGCCACCTCCGGCCCCGGCGCCATCCACCTGCTGAACGGGCTCTACGACGCCAAGCTCGACCACGTTCCCGTCGTGGCGCTGGTGGGCCAGACCAACCGCAGCGCCATGGGCGGCTCCTACCAGCAGGAAGTGGATCTCGCGAGCCTCTACAAGGACGTCGCCTCCGACTTCTGCGAGACGGCGACGGTGCCCGAGCAGCTTCCGAACCTGATCGACCGCGCGTTCCGCACCGCCTACGCCAAGCGCACCGTGACGGCGATCATCCTGCCCGCAGACGTGCAGGAGCTGGACTACAGCCCGCCCACGCACGCCTTCAAGATGGTGCCCTCCAGCCTGGGGCTGGGACGCTACGCGCCGGTCCCGGCCGACGAGGACCTCCAGCGCGCCGCCGACGTGCTGAACGCCGGCGAGAAGGTCGCGGTGCTCATCGGGCAGGGGGCCCGCGGCGCCCGCGAGGAGGTCGAGCGGCTGGCGGACGTGCTCGGCGCCGGCGTGGCCAAGGCCCTGCTCGGCAAGGACGCCCTGCCCGACGACCTGCCCTACGTGACCGGCTCCATCGGACTGCTGGGCACCCGCCCCTCCTACGAGCTGATGCAGGACTGCGACACCCTGCTGATGATCGGCTCCAGCTTCCCGTACACGCAGTTCATGCCGGAACTGGACCAGGCGCGTGCCGTGCAGATCGACATCGACCCGTTCATGATCGGTCTGCGCTACCCGAACGAGGTCAACCTCGTCGGCGACGCCCGGGAGACGCTCCGGCGGCTGCTGCCCCGGCTGCACCGCAAGCAGGACCGGACCTGGCGAAAGAAGATCGAGAAGGACGTCGCCCGCTGGTGGGAGGTCATGCAGCGCCGCGCCGCCGTCAGCGCCGACCCCGTCAACCCGGAGTACGTCGTCCACGCCCTGGACGGCAAGCTGCCCGACGACGCGATCCTGAGCGCGGACTCCGGCTCGGCCGCCAACTGGTACGCCCGTCACCTGCGGCTGCGCGGCCGCATGCGCGGCTCCCTGTCCGGGACCCTGGCCACCATGGGCCCCGGCGTGCCGTACGCGATCGGGGCCAAGTTCGCCCACCCCGACCGGCCCGCCATCGCCCTGGTCGGCGACGGCGCCATGCAGATGAACGGCATGATGGAGATGGTCACCGCCGCGAAGTACTACCGCGAGTGGTCCGACCCGCGGCTGATCGTGGCCGTGCTGAACAACGGCGACCTCAACCAGGTCACCTGGGAGATGCGCGCCATGTCCGGGGCTCCCCAGTTCGAGGAGTCGCAAGCCATCCCCGACCTGCCCTACGCCGACATCGCCCAGCGCATGGGGCTGGACGGGGTGCGGGTGGAGAAGCCCAAGCAGGTCGAGGCCGCCTGGGACCGGGCCCTGGCCGCGGACCGGCCGTTCGTCATCGACTTCCGTACCGACCCGGCCGTGCCGCCGATCCCGCCGCACGCCTCGCTGGACCAGATCGAGGCGGCGGCCACCGCGATCCTCAAGGGCGACAGCGACCGCGGCTCCATGGTGAAGCAGGGGCTGAAGGCCAAGGTGCAGGAGATGCTCCCCGGCAGCCGGCACCGCGCCGACCGCCCCGGCGCCGGCAAGCACGACAGCACCGGAGAGGACACGTGACCCGTGGGGCGCCCAAGGCGGTGACGCCACCCTGGCCTGGGACGCGACGACCCTGGTGCTGGTCGAGGCCACGGCGGCGGATGTGACGGGGCTCGGCTCCACCTGCCCGCCAGGCCCTGCCTGTGACGCCGATCCGGTGCCGAGCCGACGGCGAGATTGGTGTTCGGGCCTGTGGCCGATCTAGGCTGCGGCGGTTCATGCCGTCCCCAGCGGCAGCCCATCGACGGAGAGGAAAGCCGATGATGCAGCAGGCATCGGCCACCGACCCGGCTCCCGGGCGCCGCCCCGAGCTGGTTCCCGACCCCGATGTGGAGTCGGCCCGTATAGCGGCGGTGCGGCGCTACGACATCCTCGACACTCCCCCCGACGGGGCGTTCGACCGAGTGGCGGCACTGGCCGCCCGGCTCTTCGACGTGCCGGTGGCGACCGTCACGATCGTGGACACCGATCGCATCTGGTTCAAGGCCGCCCACGGCCTGGAGGGTGTCGCGGAGATCGGTCGTGATCCGGGCCTGTGCGGCTCGGCGATCCTGCGCGACGACGCGATGGTCATCCCCGACACGCTCAAGGACCCCGTCGCGGCGGACAATCCGCTGGTCGCCGGGGAGATGGGGGTGCGCTTCTACGCCGCCGCACCGATCGTCACCCCCGAGGGGCACCGGCTGGGCACCGTCAACGTCCTCGACACCCGGCCGCGCTCGATCACCGAGGAGGACACCGCCACCCTGGCCGATCTCGCCGCGATCGTGCTGGACGAGATGGAGCTGCGGCTGTCGGCGCTGCGCGCCCTGCGCGACGAGCAGGCCCGCCGGGAGGCGGAGAAGCGGCATGCCGAGGCGGAACGGGCGCGGGCCGAAGCGGAACGGGCGCGGGCCGAAGCGGAACGGGCGGCGCGGGAGAAGGCGGAGCAGGACAAGGCCGCCATAGCCGCCTTCGCCTCCACCCTCCAGCGCACCCTGCTGCCCCCGGCCCTTCCCGTGGTGCCGGGCCTGGAACTGGCCTGCCACTACCGCACCGCCTCGGTCCACGACGTGGGCGGCGACTTCTACGACGTCTTCCCCCTCGACGGCGAACGGTGGGCGTTCTTCCTCGGTGACGTGTGCGGCAAGGGGCCCGAGGCGGCGACCGTCACCGCCCTCGCCCGCCACGCCCTGCGGGCCGCGGCCCAGATCGACGCCGATCCCGTCACGGTGCTGAGCGCCCTCAACACCGTGCTGCTCACCGACGTCACGGCCGGCCGCCGCTTCTGCACCGTCCTCTTCGGCCTCCTGGAGCCCCGGCAGGACGGCGGCTTCACCGTCACCGTGGCCACCGGCGGCCACCCGCCGGCCTACCACGTGCGCCCCGACGACAGCGGCGCCGTCTGGGTGCGGACCGTGCGCCCCCAGGGCGGGATGCTCGTCGGCGCGTTTCCCCAGGCGCCCTTCGCCCAGACCACGTTCTCCCTGACGGCCGGCGAGAGCCTGTTCCTCTACACCGACGGGCTGATCGAGGCCCGCACCACCGAAGGCGCCCTGCTCGGTGAGGACGGCCTGGCCGGCTTCCTCCACCAGCGCACCGGCCTCGTCACCGCCAACTCCCTGGTCGAGGACAGCATCACGTTGCTGGCCTCGCTGCCCGACGGAGCCCGCGACGACGTGGCTCTGCTGGCCCTGTCCGTCCCCCACTCCCCCACCACACCCGACAGCGGTGTCGCCGCCACCGCCCACACCGCTGCCCCGCCCGACCACTTCGGCCAGGAGTGACGACCGACGTGACCGACACGCTGCACCTGACCGTCCAGCACCCCCGTCCCGGCCTCGCGATCGCCACGGTGGTCGGCGACGTGGACACCCGCACCGCGGACACCCTGCGTCGCGAGGCGTCGGGAGTCCTCGAACAGGGATGCCCGCATCTGGTACTGGACATGTCGCAGGTCGGCTTCTGCGACTCCGCCGGTCTGAGCGCGCTCATCGGCCTCTGGCACGCCGCCCAGGCGGTGGGGGGTGGGATCGCCCTCGCCGACGTCCCCGACCGCCTGATGCGGATGCTCGTCCTCACCGGCGTCGACGCGGTCCTGCCGGTCCACGCCACCGCCGCCGAAGCGGTCACCGCCATGCTGCGGGGCCACTGACCCGACCGGGGTGCAGCGCACGGCCTGCGACAGACGCCGTCAGTTCTTCGCCACGAGTTCCTCGAGGGCGACGTTGAGCCCGAGGACGTTCACCCGCGGCTCGCCCATGAAGCCGAGGGTGCGGCCCTCGGTGTGCTCGTCCACGAGCTTGCGCACCTCGGCGACGGGCAGACCGTTCCTCTCGGCGACCCGGTGGACCTGGAGGCCGGCGTACTGCGGGGAGATGTTCGGGTCCAGCCCGGAGCCGGAGGAGGTGACCGCGTCTGCGGGGACCTGGGACGGCTTGACCCGGTAGGTGCCCGTGGAGTTGTCCTTGACGACGGCGGCCCTGGCGTCCTTCACCCATGGGATGAGCTGTTCGTTGTCCCCGGACCGGTTGGTCGCGCCGGACAGGATGAGCTGGTACCGGGTGTTGACGCTGTTGGTGCCCAGGCCGTTCTGCGGGCGGCCCTGGAACCACTTCAGGTCCGGTGCCGGGGTCTCCTGGCCCTTCTTCAGCGGCAGGTGGTAGGCCTGCCCGATGAGGGAGGAGCCGACGACCTTGCCGTCCGCCTTGATCTCGGAGCCGTTCGCCTTGTCGGGGAACAGCCCCTGCGCGATGCCGGTGACGACCAGCGGGTAGAGGACGCCGGTCACCAGGGTCAGCACGAGGAGGGCGCGCAGGCCCGCCCCGACCAGCCGGGCGGTGTTCGTGACGGAGTTGTTCATGGCCTTAGCCGATCCCGGGGATGAGGGAGATGAGGAGGTCGATGATCTTGATGCCTATGAAGGGTGCGCCCAGTCCGCCGAGGCCGTAGATCGTCAGGTTGCGCCGGAGCAGCTTGTCGGCGCTGACCGGCCGGTACTGCACACCCTTGAGGGACAGCGGTACCAGGGCGACGATGACGAGCGCGTTGAAGATCACCGCGGACAGGATCGCGGAGTCGGGCGAGGACAGGCCCATGATGTTGAGCTTGTCCAGGCCGGGATAGACGGCGGCGAACAGCGCCGGGATGATCGCGAAGTACTTCGCCACGTCGTTGGCGATGGAGAACGTCGTCAACGCTCCCCGGGTGATGAGGAGTTGCTTGCCGATCCCCACGATCTCGATGAGCTTGGTGGGGTTGGAGTCGAGGTCGACCATGTTGCCGGCCTCCTTGGCGGCCGACGTGCCGGTGTTCATGGCCACGCCGACGTCCGCCTGGGCGAGCGCGGGTGCGTCGTTGGTGCCGTCGCCGGTCATGGCAACGAGCTTGCCTGCGGCCTGCTCACGCTTGATGAGGGCCATCTTGTCCTCGGGGGTGGCTTCCGCGAGGAAGTCGTCGACGCCGGCCTCCTCGGCGATCGCCTTGGCGGTGAGGGGGTTGTCACCCGTGATCATGACGGTCTTGATGCCCATGCGGCGCAGTTCCTCGAACCGCTCCCGCATTCCGTGCTTGACGACGTCCTTGAGGTGGATGACGCCCAGGATCCGGGCCCCGCGCTGGTCCTCGACAGCGACCAGCAGCGGCGTACCGCCCGCCTCGGAGATGTGCTGGGCGATCTCCTCGGCGTCGTCGGCCACCGTGCCACCCCGCTCCTCGACCCAGGCGACGACCGAACCGGCCGCGCCCTTGCGGATCCTGCGCCCGTCGGCGTCGACACCCGACATCCGGGTCTGGGCGGTGAAGGCGATCCACTCGGCACCCACCAGCTCGCCCTGGTGCCGCTCGCGCAGGCCGTATTCCTCCTTGGCGAGGACCACGATGGAGCGCCCTTCGGGCGTCTCGTCGGCCAGCGACGACAGCTGCGCCGCGTCGGCGACCTGTGCCTCGGTCGCGCCCCGCACCGGCACGAACTCGGCGGCCTGCCGGTTGCCCAGGGTGATGGTGCCGGTCTTGTCCAGCAGCAGGGTGGAGACGTCGCCGGCGGCCTCGACCGCCCGCCCGGACATGGCGAGCACGTTGCGCTGCACCAGCCGGTCCATGCCCGCGATGCCGATTGCGGAGAGCAGGGCGCCGATCGTGGTCGGGATCAGACAGACCAGCAGGGCGACCAGCACGACCATCGTCAGGTGCGTGCCCGCGAAGTCCGCCAGCGGCGGCAACGTGGCACAGGCGAGCAGGAAGACGACGGTGAGCGAGGCCAGCAGGATGTTGAGCGCGATCTCGTTCGGCGTCTTCTGCCGGGCCGCGCCCTCGACCAGGTTGATCATCCGGTCGATGAAGGTCTCACCGGGCCTGGTCGTGATCTTGATGACGATGCGGTCGGAGAGGACCCTGGTGCCGCCGGTGACCGCCGAGCGGTCACCGCCCGACTCGCGGATGACGGGCGCGGACTCGCCGGTGATCGCCGACTCGTCGACCGAGGCGACGCCCTCGACGACGTCCCCGTCGCCGGGGATGACGTCACCTGCCTCGCAGACGACCAGGTCGCCGATCCTCAGCCCGGTGCCGGGCACACTCTGCTCGCAGCCGTCCACGAGGCGGCGCGCGACCGTGTCGGTCCTGGCCTTGCGCAGGGTGTCGGCCTGGGCCTTGCCGCGGCCCTCGGCGACGGCCTCCGCGAGGTTGGCGAAGATCACCGTCAGCCACAGCCAGGCGCTGATCGTCCAGCCGAACCAGTCGCCCGGGTCCGTGAAGGAGAAGACCGTGGTCAGCACGGACCCGATCCACACCACGAACATCACGGGGGACTTGACCATCACCCGCGGGTCCAACTTGCGGAAGGCGTCCGGCAGCGACCTGACCAGCTGCCCGGGGTCGAAGAGGCCCGCGCCCACGCGGCCCTCGGGGGCCTTGTGCCCGGTGGGTGCGTCCCGGTGGGGCGCGAGGGTGGGAGTGGACATGGAGTCCTGCTTCTTCACGTCGGTGGTCATCACGCCAGCCCTTCGGCCAGCGGACCCAGCGCGAGGGCCGGGAAGTACGTCAAACCGGTGATGATGATGATGGCGCCGACCAGCAGCCCGGTGTACAGCGGCTTGTCGGTGCGCAGGGTGCCCGCGGTCTCCGGGACCGGTTTCTGCTCGGCGAGCGAGCCGGCCAGCGCCAGCACGAACACCATCGGCAGGAAACGGCCGAGCAGCATCGCGAGACCGATCGTGGTGTTGAACCACTGCGTGTCCGCGTTCAGGCCCGCGAACGCCGAGCCGTTGTTGTTGGCGCCGGACGTGTAGGCGTAGAGGATCTCGGAGAACCCGTGTGCCCCGCTGTTGGTCATCGAGTGCGCCGGGGTCGGCAGCGCCATCGCGAAGGCCGTGAGGACGAGCACCAGCGCCGGAGTGACCAGGATGTAGCAGGCCGCCAGCTTGATCTCGCGGGAGCCGATCTTCTTGCCGAGGTACTCGGGCGTGCGGCCGACCATCAGGCCGGCGATGAACACCGCGATGATCGCCATGATCAGCATGCCGTAGAGGCCGGAGCCGGCACCGCCGGGTGCGATCTCGCCCAGCATCATGCCGAGCATGGTGATGCCTCCGCCCAGGCCGGTGAAGGAGGAGTGGAAGGAGTCCACCGCACCGGTCGAGGTCAGCGTGGTCGACACTGCGAAGATCGACGAGCCGCCGATGCCGAAGCGGACCTCCTTGCCCTCCATCGCCCCGCCGGCCAGCTCGAAGGCCGTGCCGCGGTGGGCGAACTCGGTCCACATCATGAGCGCGACGAAGCCGACCCAGATGGTGGCCATGGTGGCGAGGATCGCGTAGCCCTGCTTGACCGAGCCGACCATCAGGCCGAAGGTCCGCGTGATCGAGAACGGGATCAGCAGGATCAGGAAGATCTCGAACAGGTTGGTGAAGGGGGTGGGGTTCTCGAAGGGGTGGGCGGAGTTGGCGTTGAAGTAGCCGCCACCGTTGGTGCCCAGCTCCTTGATGACCTCCTGCGAGGCGACCGCACCGCCGTTCCACTGCTGCGTGCCGCCCATGAACTGGCCGACCTCGTGGATGCCGGAGAAGTTCTGGATCACACCGCACGCGACGAGCACGAGCGCGCCGACCACGGCGATCGGGACCAGGACACGGACGACACCGCGCACCAGGTCGGCCCAGAAGTTGCCGAGTTCACCGGTGCGCGAGCGCGCGAACCCGCGCACCAGTGCCACCGCGACGGCCATGCCGACGGCGGCCGAGACGAAGTTCTGCACGGCCAGACCGGCGGTCTGCACGACGTGGCCCATGGCCTGCTCGCCGTAGTACGACTGCCAGTTCGTGTTGCTCACGAACGACGCGGCGGTGTTGAACGCCTGGTCCGGGTCGATGGCGGCGAAGCCCAGCGAGCCCGGCAGATGGCCCTGCAGACGCTGGAGCAGGTAGAGGAACAGGACGCCGACGGCCGAGAAGGCGAGCACGCCGCGCAGGTACGCGGGCCAGCGCATCTGCGTGTCGGGGTCGGCACCGATGCCCTTGTAGATCCACTTCTCGACGCGCCGGTGCTTGTCGGAGGTGTAGACCTTGGCCATATAGGCGCCGAGGGGCTTGTGGACGAGCGCGAGCGCCGCTATGAGAGCCAGCAGCTGGAGCACGCCCGCGAGTACGGGACCCATCGCTTGTCTCAGAACCTCTCCGGGAAGATCAGGGCGAGGACGAGATAGCCCAGCAGGGAGACGGCCACGACGAGGCCGACGATGTTCTCGGCGGTCACAGCTTCGTCACCCCCTTGGCGACAAGAGCCACCAGCGCGAACACCGCGATCGTGGTGACGACGAAGGCCAGATCGGCCATCGCGAACTCCTGAGGTGAGGTTCGGTTGAACGGACAGCACGAGAAAAGCGCATCCGTGGCCGGATCAGACCGGTCGTTGACGGCTCCCTGACGGCGAGACCTCCGGCTTTGACGGAACCCTGACGGCGCACAGTCCGAGGGGTGAGCGGGCTCACGGTGGAACGGACAGCGTGCTGGACGGCTGGGCACGGCTGCGCAGCGACTGGGCTCTCCTCCGGGGTGAGCGGGTGACGCGGACGACCCTGGTGTGGTTCGTGTACAGCGCGGTCGAGCTACGGCGCATGGCCGAGGAGGCGGGGTTCGGCCAGGTGGAGATCTTCGGTGGTTTCGACGGCCGCCCCTACGACGAGAACGCCGAGCGGCTGGTGCTGCGAGCGGTCCGCGAGGCATGACGGAGGGCGTGGGGGCGTACGCGCCGATATACGCGCCCTTTTGACGCGAGCTGGGCGGATCGTAGGATCAGCGGGTCATCGCCGCGACGGGAGACAGGAAGCCGGTGCGAATCCGGCACGGTCCCGCCACTGTGACCGGGGAGTGCACCCCTGAAGACGCCACTGCGCACCGCGCGGGAAGGCAAGGGGGAGCGTCGATCCGGGAGTCAGGAGACTGCCCTGTCGCGGGCCCGATCCGAGGAGCGCGGACTCCGCAGGAGGCTTCACGTGCACGACCGTCCCCCGCTGTTCCCGCCTGCCCGAAGGCACTACGCCCGGCGTGCCACGGCCGCGGCCGCCGCCCTGTGCGCGGCCCTGCTGACCGCCGGCTGCGGCTCGTCGCAGGACACCACCGAGGACGCGAAAGCCACGGCCGCGTCGTCCACGGGCTTCCCCGTCACCGTCGACAACTGCGGCGTGAAGACGACGTACGACAAACCGCCCTCCCGCGTCGTCACCATCCACCAGCACCCGGCGGAACTCATGCTCGCCCTCGGCCTCGGGGACCACATGGTCGGCACCGCCTTTCCCGACTCGGCCGTGCTGCCAGAGCTGAAGAAGGACTACGAGGAGATCCCGGAACTGGCTGAGAAGGAACCGTCGTTCGAGACGGTCCTGGACGCCGAGCCCGACCTGGTCTACGGCGGCTACGGCAGCGCCTTCGCCGAGAACGAGGGCCGTTCCCGCAAGGCGTTCGCCGACGCCGGCATCGACACCCACCTCAACCGCGAGTACTGCGGCAAGAAGCGGGTGACGATGAAGGACACCTACGACGAGATCCGCACGATCGGCAGGATCTTCGGCGTCCCGGACCGGGCCGACAAGCTGGTCGCCGACCTCACGGGCCGCGTCGGCAAAGCCGCCGCCAAGGTCGAGGGCGAGCCCGCTGTCCCCGTCTTCGTGTACGACAGCGGCGACAAGTCCGCCTTCACCGCGGGCGGCAAGAGCCTGGGCACCGAACTGATCCGGCTGGCCGGCGGCAAGAACGTCTTCGCCGACCTCGACGACGTCTTCGGCGACGTCTCCTGGGAGCAGGTCGTCGAGCGCAAACCGGAGGTCATCGCGATCTACGACTACGCCGGCGCAGGGAGCGTCGCGCAGAAGAAGAAGTTCCTGCTCTCCCAACCCGCCCTCGAGGACGTGCCCGCGATCAGGAACAAGCGGTTCGTCGTCCTGCCACTGACCGCGACGCTGGTCGGCATCCGCTCGGCGTACGCGGTCGAGGACCTGGCCCGCGGCATCCACCCCGAGAGCTTCGCGTGACGGCCCCGGTCGTCGAGACCGGTACCGAGCGCGCCGTGCGAAAACGGCGCCAGGGCGACGGGCGGGACGGCCGGGCCGGTCTCCCCGTCACCCTCCTCGTCCTGGCCGTCCTCCTGGCGATCTCCGCCACCGCCGGTCTGGCCATCGGGTCGGTCCAGGTACCGCCCGGCCAGGTGTGGGGCATCGTGACGCACGCCCTGGGCGCCGACTGGGGGGAACCGGACTGGTCGCGGGCGCGGGAGACCATCGTGCTGGACGTCCGCGCGCCCCGCGTCCTCCTCGGCGCCGTGGCCGGTGCCGGGCTGGCGGTCGTGGGAACCGCCCTGCAGGCCCTGATCCGCAACCCGCTCGCCGAGCCCTACCTGCTCGGCGTCTCCTCCGGGGCGTCCCTTGGCGCCGTCGTGGTGATCGTGTTCGGTGTGGCCCTGTTCGGGGCGGCGTCGCTGTCGGCCGCCGCGTTCGCGGGCGCCCTCGGCGCACTGCTGCTCGTCTACGCCAGCGCCCGCACCGGCGGCCGGATCACCTCGACCCGGCTGGTGCTGTCCGGTGTGGCCGTCGCCGCCGTCCTCACCGCCGTACTGAACCTGCTGCTGCTCACCACCGACCGGGGCAACGAGGCCCGAGCGGTCCTCGCCTGGACCCTCGGCGGCCTGGGCGGCGTCGACTGGGACGCACTCTGGCTTCCCAGCACCGCCCTACTGCTGGGCGTCGGCGTGCTCATGGTGCAGGCCCGCAACCTGAACCTGCTGCTCGCCGGTGAGGAGGCGGCGACCACGATGGGGCTGGACGTGGCACGCTTCCGCGCCCGTATGTTCGTCCTGCTCTCCCTCGTCACCGGCGTCCTGGTCGCGGCCTGCGGACCGATCGGCTTCGTCGGCCTGATGCTGCCCCACATCGTCCGTCTCGTCGTCGGCGGCGACCACCGCCGCGTTCTGCCGACGGCCGCACTCGGCGGTGCGGTCTTCCTCATCTGGGCCGACATCGCCGCCCGCGTGGTCGCCGCGCCCATGGAGATCCCCGTCGGAGTGCTCACCGCCCTGTGCGGCGGGCCCTTCTTCCTGTGGCTGATGCGCCGCGACGCCCGTCGGAGCACCGACCGAGGAGCACCATGACCGGCACCGAGCTCGTCATCGACACGGTCACCCTCACCGCCGGCGCGCACCGCCTGGTCGAGGAAGCCTCCCTGACCGCACGCCCCGGCAAGGTCATCGGCCTGGTCGGACCGAACGGCAGCGGCAAGTCCAGCCTGCTGCGCACCGTCTACCGCGTCCTGCGCCCCGCCACCGGCCGCGTCGCCGTCGACGGCACGGACGCCTGGTCCCTGCCCGTGCGCCGGCTGGCCCGGACGGTGGCCGCGGTGGTCCAGGACTCGGCCGCCGACTTCGACCTGACGGTGCGTGAGGTCGTCGCCATGGGCCGTACCCCGCACAAGCGGCTGCTGGACGGTGACACCCCTGAGGACGGCGACCTGATCGATTCGGCCCTCGCCGCGGTCGACGCCGCAACCCTGGCCGAACGCCCCTTCGACCGGCTCTCCGGCGGCGAACGCCAACGCGTCCTCATCGCCCGCGCCCTCGCCCAGCGACCGTCCCTCCTCGTCCTGGACGAACCGACCAACCACCTCGACATCCGGCATCAGTTGGACGTCCTCGGCACCCTGCGCCGGCTGCCCGCGACGGTCCTGGTCGCCCTGCACGACCTCAACCTGGCCGCGTACTACTGCGACCGCCTGTACGTGCTGTGCGGCGGCAGGGTCATCGCCTCGGGCCCACCCGCCGGCGTCCTCACATCCGAACTGCTCGCCGAGGTCTACGGCGTGACGGCCGAGGTCACCATCCACCCCCGGTCGGGCGCACCGCAGGTGACCTTCCTTCCCGGCGAACCGCACTCCGCCCCCTCACCGGCCCGCTGCGCTGGCGGTTGAGGGCATGCCGCCATGGAACCGGCCTCCCCGCCCGCCCGAGGGTGGGGAGGTCCGCCCGAAACTCGGCAACCGGAAGGCAGGTCAGCCCCTCTTGCCCGCCGGCTCCAGGATCGCCACGCACTCCACGTGATGCGTCATCGGGAACAGGTCGAACGCCCGCAGCGTGCGCACCCGGTAGCCGCCCTCGCCGAAGTACGCCAGGTCCCGCGCCAGCGCCGCCGGGTCGCACGCCACGTAGGCGATCCTGCGGGCGCCCAGCGCCGACAGGTGCTGGACCGTCTTGCGGCCCGCGCCGGCCCGCGGCGGGTCGAGGACGATCAGGTCGACCTCCGAGATCCCCGTGCGCGGCAGGACCGACTCGACCTTGCCCTGCTCGATGCGCACCCGCTCGAAGTCGGCCAGGTTGTGCCGCGCGTCCTCCACCGCGCGCTTGCCGGACTCGATGCCCAGCACCGCGCCCTGGTCGCCGACCCGGTCGGCGAGCGCGCCGGCGAAGAGGCCGACGCCGCAGTAGAGGTCGAGGGCCATGTCGCCCTTGCGCGGCAGCAGGCCCTGCATGACCGCCGTCACGAGGGTGTCGGCCGCCTTCGGGTGGACCTGCCAGAATCCGCCGTTGCCCACGCGGTGCGTCCGGCCGTCCGCACGCTCGCGGACGAAGGGACGGCCGTGCACCCGGTGGACGCCGCCCGAGCGCTCGTCGACGCGCAGGACGGAGACCGGGCGGTCGAGCTCGACCAGCGGCAGCCGCGCGCCCGGCTTCGGCGTGAGGATCACCTGGCGGTCCTGGGAGCCCGTCGCGGCGATCGCCTCGACGGAGTCCATGCCCGTCCAGACCCGCTTCTCGATGCCCAGCTCGCTGACACCCTCCGCGGCGATCATGCAGTGGTCGATCGGCTCCACCTCGTGGGAGCGGTGCCGGCGCAGGCCCGCCCGGCCGTCGGCGGTGACGGCGTACTGGACGCGGGTGCGCCACGCCGGGACCTGGCCGGCCGGCACCTTGTCGCCCTCGGCGGGCAGCACCGTGCCGTCCCAGCCGGCCTCCTCGGGGGTGAGCCCGGCCAGGTGCTTCAGCTGCTCGGCGACGACGTCGGCCTTCAGGCGGCGCTGCGCGCCGGGCTTGGCGTGCTGCCAGTCGCAGCCGCCGCAGCGGCCGGGCCCGGCGAAGGGGCAGGGCTCGTCGATGCGGTCCTTGGAGGCGTCCAGCACCCGCACGGCGTCGGCGCGCAGGAAGCGCGCGCCCTGCTCGCCCTCCGTCACCCGGGCCACGACCCGCTCGCCGGGCAGCGCGTGCCGGACGAACAGCACCTGCCCCTCGGAGGTGCGGGCGATGCAGTGACCGCCGTGGGCGACGGGGCCGACCTCGACCTCGTACTCCTCCCCCACCAGCGACTTCCTCGGTTCTGCCTGCATGGCGGGGTGACTCCATAACGCGTGAGGGGGACGGGCCGCACGGAAGCGGCCGGACGACAGCCCACCAGTCTACGTGGCTGCCGCCCGCCGCTTCACACGAGCCGTCGGCTCACGGCTTGTGCTCGGTGGTCTCCTTCGACCGCACCTGGGCGGGGCCCCGGCGCACCGAGCCGGGCGCGTTCCAGTTCTGCTGCCTGCGGGCGCGCCGCTTGGCCGCCTCGGAGGACTGCAGCTGGTAGGGCACCGAGGTGACCATGATCCCCGGCGTGAACAGCAGCCGGCCCTTCAGCCGCAGGGCGCTCTGGTTGTGCAGCAGGTGCTCGTACCAGTGGCCCACGACGTACTCGGGGATGATCACGGACACCGCGTCGCGCGGGGACTCCTTGCGCAGGCTCTTGACGTACTCGATGACCGGCCGTGTGATCTCGCGGTAGGGCGAGTCCAGGACCTTCAGGGGCACGTCGATGCCGCGCCGGTTCCACTCCTCCTGGAGGGCCTTGGTCTCGGCCGGGTCGACGTTGACGCTCAGGGCCTCCAGGCTGTCCGAGCGCATCAGCTTGGCGTAGGCCAGGGCGCGCAACGTCGGGCGGTGGATCTTGGAGATCAGTACGACCGAGTGGACGCGGGAGGGCCGGACGCTGTCGTCGCTCGGGCCCTCGGGGGCCGCGATCTCGGCGGCGACCCGGTCGTAGTGCTTGCGGATGGCCGTCATCGTCGCGTAGAAGATCACCATGCCGAGCAGGGCGACCCAGGCGCCGTGGGTGAACTTGGTGAGCAGGACGACGACGAGCACGAGGCCGGTGAAGAAGGCGCCGAAGGTGTTGATCGCGCGCGAGCGGATCATGTGGCGGCGCTTGGCCTGGTCCTTCTCGGTGGCCAGGTGCCGGTTCCAGTGCCGGACCATGCCGATCTGGCTGAGCGTGAAGGACACGAACACGCCGACGATGTACAGCTGGATCAGGCGCGTGGAGTCCGCCCCGTAGATGCCCACCAGGAGTCCGGCGGCACCGGCGAGGAGCACGATGCCGTTGGAGAAGGCCAGGCGGTCGCCGCGGGTGTGCAGCTGGCGCGGCAGGTAACGGTCCTGGGCGAGGATCGAGCCGAGCAGCGGGAAGCCGTTGTAGGCGGTGTTGGCCGCGAGGAACAGCACCAGCGCGGTGGCGGCGGCCAGGACGACGAACAGGAAGCTGCCCTTGCCGAAGACGGCCTCGGCGACCTGGGAGATCACCGGGTTCTGCACGTAGTCGGGGCCGAGCGGGACACCGTTGTGGACGAGGTCCTTGGCCGGGTTCTCGGCCATGCGCACGTCGGTCGCCGCGGCCAGCGCGATGATGCCGCAGAACATGGTGACGGCCAGCAGGCCCATCATGGCGAGGGTGGTCGCGGCGTTCCTGGACTTGGGCTTGCGGAAGGCGGGGACGCCGTTGGAGATGGCCTCCACGCCGGTGAGCGCGGCGCAGCCGGAGGAGAAGGCCCGCAGCAGCAGGAAGACCAGGGCGAACCCCGCGAGGCCTCCGTGCTCGGGCTTGATGACGTAGTCCGCGGTCGGCGCCCGCATCGTGTCGTCCAGGACCAGCCCGCGGAAGGCGCCCCAGGCGATCATCGTGAAGACGCCGAAGACGAAGACGTAGGTCGGGATCGCGAACAGCGAGCCCGACTCCTTCACGCCGCGCAGGTTCATCAGCGTCAGCAGCACGATCACGCCGATCGCGCACAGCACCTTGTGCTCGACGACGAACGGGATCGCCGAGCCGAGGTTCTCGATGCCGGAGGAGATCGACACGGCGACGGTGAGGACGTAGTCGACGAGCAGCGCGCTGGCGACGGTCAGGCCGGCCTTGGGGCCGAGGTTGGTGGTCGCCACCTCGTAGTCGCCGCCGCCGCTGGGGTAGGCATGCACGTTCTGCCGGTACGAGGCCACCACGGTGAACATCAGCACGACGACCGCGACGGCGATCCAGGGGCTGAAGTGGTACGCCGTGACGCCCGCGATCGACAGGACCAGCAGGACCTCGCCGGGCGCGTACGCCACGGAGGACAGCGGGTCGGAGGCGAAGACGGGGAGTGCGATGCGCTTCGGCAGGAGCGTTTCCCCGAGCCGGTCACTGCGCAGGGCGCGCCCGATCAGGAGCCGTTTGGGCACGTCGGTCAGTTTGGACACAACAGAGGATCGTAAGCGTTCGATTGCGGGGGTGCCCACCCGCCACCCCCCATCGGCGTTCCCTCTGCTCTCCGAGTGAAATCAGAGGCTGGTGCGGCTGGGGATTACGCAGGTCACCCGCTTCCCATGCCTATATGACTAGGCCCCGTCCACGCCCGGCCGCCCCGCCCCCGGAGGTCCCATGCACCCGACCGCAGAACTGATCGGCGCAGCGGCCACACTGCTCGTCCTCGGAATCCTCACGGTGGCGAGCGTGCGGAGCATCAGCCGGCGCAAGAACGGCTCGCCGGACATGCGCGGCGGTGGCATGCCGTGACCCGGGGTCTCAGCGGCCCCGCAGCCGTTCCTGTTCGGCCACCCCGGCCCGCAGTTCCGTGAGACCGATGCTGTCCGCGCGGGTCGCCGGGACCGTGCACGCGTAGGCGCCCGCCACGGTGCCGTGCAGGGCGCAGCGGCGCGGCGGTTCGCCGTTCAGCCAGGCGTGCAGGAACGCGGCCGCGAAGGCGTCGCCCGCGCCGTTGGAGTCGACGACGGGGGCCGGAGGCCGGGCGGCGGGCACGTGGGCCGGCTCCCCGTCGGCCAGGAGGTACGCCCCGTCGGCCCCGGCGGTGGCGACGACGACGCGGGCCCGTCCCCGTTCGGCGATCGAGCGCATGGTGCGCTGCGGGTCGTCCAGTGCCGCGGCGGACAGGAAGACCAGGTCGG
This sequence comes from Streptomyces sp. NPDC017943, assembly GCF_044328425.1. Classification (NCBI taxonomy): domain Bacteria; kingdom Bacillati; phylum Actinomycetota; class Actinomycetes; order Kitasatosporales; family Streptomycetaceae; genus Streptomyces; species Streptomyces sp. NPDC017943. The sequence goes on from NZ_JBIRHH010000005.1 coordinate 570,501, forward strand.
CCTGGTGGGCGAAGGTCTCGTGGTAGGGGTCGGCGCCGTTCCAGTCGTGCAGGTCGGTGGAGATCGTGACGCCCGTCTCGCGCAGGAGGGGCAGCGCGTGGGCGCACGGCTGGGCGATGACGACGTGGGCGTGCCGGGCGGACGCGGCCAGGTCGCGCACCAGGGTCTCGGGCAGCCGGTCGGAGTCGGCGGAGCGCGTGGCGTCGTACAGGGACGTCCGGCGGCCGTCGGGACCGACGAGGTTGACGGCGCGCTTGGTGCCGAGCGGCTGGTGGACGGCGGTGAGCGGGACGGCCCGGTCGCGGTGCAGTGCGCGGACCAGGTCGCCCTCGGGGTCGTCGCCGAGCAGGTCGAGGTGGTGCGTGCGCAGGCCCAGCGCGCTGGTCGCGAGGGCGACGAAGTCCCCGCTCTGTCCGGCCCGGGTGACGATGCCCGGGCGGATCATGTGGCTGTCCGCGAAGGGCACGGGCAGTTCGGGCACGTGGACGATGGTGTCCACGCCCGCTCCGCCCAGCACCAGTACGTCGATCTCGTGGTCCATGAGGGCCCTCTCCCCGGTCCCGGGGTCCGCCGGAGCCCTCGCGGGCCCGTCGGCAACCCCCCGCGCTTTGCCGATACGTTGGAGCCGGACGGTCGGACGGTCGAACACCGCACCGGCCCCGGAGGGCATCATGGCGTGATTCCACCGGCATGATGTTGCCTGGCGGCCCGCACGCAGGCCGCGACGTGATGCCTGGCGAGCCGAAAGAGAGACATGAGCACGACATTCATGAAGGTCAGAGGGCCTGCAGGAAGCACGGTGTGACGCGATGCATATTGTCATCATGGGTTGCGGAAGGGTGGGTTCCGCTCTGGCCCAGAACCTCGAGCAACAGGGGCACACGGTCGCCGTGGTCGACCAGGACCCCACCGCCTTCCGCCGGCTGGGCTCGGGCTTCGGCGGCCGCCGCGTCACCGGCGTCGGCTTCGACCAGGACACCCTGCGCGAGGCGGGCATCGAGGAGGCCGGTGCCTTCGCCGCCGTCTCCAGCGGTGACAACTCCAACATCATCGCCGCGCGCGTGGCCCGTGAGATGTTCGGCATCGAGAACGTGGCCGCCCGCATCTACGACCCCCGCCGCGCCGAGGTCTACCAGCGCCTGGGCATCCCCACCGTCGCGACGGTCCGCTGGACGGCCGACCAGATGCTGCGCCGGCTGCTGCCCTCCGGGGCCGAGCCGCTGTGGCGCGACCCCACCGGCGGGGTCCAGCTCGCCGAGGTGCACACCTCCACGGCCTGGGTCGGGCACAAGATCAGCCGCATCCAGGAGGAGACCGGTGTGCGCGTGGCGTTCCTGACCCGGCTCGGCGAGGCGGTCCTGCCCAGCTCGCAGACCGTGCTGCAGGAGGGTGACCTGGTGCACGTGATGATGCGCACCGACGAGGTCGACAAGGTCGAGGCGGCGTTCGCCAAGGGTCCCGACGAGGAGGGCGGTCACTGATGAGGGTCGCCATTGCCGGAGCCGGCGCGGTCGGCCGTTCGATCGCGGGCGAACTGCTGGAGAACGGCCACGAGGTCCTGCTCATCGACAAGGCGCCGACCGCCATCTCGGTCGAGCGCGTCCCCCAGGCGGAGTGGCTGCTCGCCGACGCCTGTGAGATCACGTCCCTGGACGAGGCCGCGCTCCAGCGCTGCAACGTGGTCATCGCCGCGACCGGCGACGACAAGGTCAACCTGGTCGTGTCCCTGCTGGCCAAGACCGAGTACGGCGTCCCGCGCGTCGTCGCCCGGGTGAACAACCCCAAGAACGAGTGGCTGTTCAACGAGTCGTGGGGCGTGGACGTCGCCGTCTCCACCCCGCGTCTGATGTCGGCCCTGGTCGAGGAGGCGGTGAGCGTCGGCGACCTGGTCCGTCTGCTCCGCTTCAGCCACGGTGACGCCAACCTGGTGGAACTGACCCTGCCGGAGGAGTCGGCCCTGGCCGGCACGCAGGTCGGCGACGTCCAGTGGCCCGAGGACACGTCCCTGGTGACGATCATCCGCGGCACCCGCGTCCTGACCCCCACCCGGGAGGACTCCCTGGAGGCGGGCGACGAGCTCCTCTTCGTCGCGGCCCAGGCCCGCGAGGAGCAGCTGGAGGACCTGCTGTCGGTGCGCCGGGACAGCGCGGCGGGCTGACACCCGCCCGGTGGACCTGACGAAGGAGGGGCGCCCCCGGCCGGGGGCGCCCCTCCTTCGTCAGGTCCGGGGGCTCACTGCTCGGCGGACCGGGCGGCGGCCTGCCGCTCCCGCTCCTCGGCGGCCTTCTCCTCGGCCTCCATCTCGGCGAACACGTCGATCGGCGCCGGCGCCTTGGCCAGGAAGACCCAGGTCAGCCACACGGCGAGCAGGAAGGGCGGGATCTTCAGGGCGACCAGGACCCAGCCCAGCTGCGTGGTGTCGGCCCACCAGTACAGCGGGAAGAGGATCGCGCACTTGGCGAGCAGGATCGCGCCCCAGGCGTAACTGGCCTTCGCGTACGCCTTCTTGCGGCCGGGGTTGCGCGTGCGCCAGGACAGGTTCTCCTTGAAGACCGGTCCCAGGATCAGCCCGATCAGCGGCACCCCGCACAGGGTCGTGACGATGTAGGCCAGCCCCAGACCCAGCGTGTACAGCATGCCGGGCAGGTAGAAGTCCTTGGCGTTGCCGGTCATCATCGCGAAGACGACACCGAAGGCCACGCCGAAGACACCGCTGAAGGCGTGCTTGACGGTGTCCTTCATCACCAGGCGGACCGCGACCAGCACCACCGACACCGCGAGCGCCGCGATCGCGGACAGGTGCAGGTCCTTGTTGATCGTGTAGATGGTGACGAACAGCAGGCCGGGCAGCACCGTCTCGACCATGCCCCGCACGCCGCCGAAGGCCTCGAACAGGGCGGCCTCGGTCACCGCCCGGGCGTCGTGCGCGGCGTTCTCTTCGGTCGGCTTGTCGAGCGACGTCACCGGCTACTCCCGTCCGAGGGGTCTCAGTTCGTACTTGGGGTTGAACAGCACCCGGCGGCCCCGGCTCATCGAGATCCGGCCCGACGCGATCAGCTTGCGCCCCGGCTCTATCCCCACGATGGAGCGCCTGCCGAGCCACACCACGTCCAGGGCGGCCGTGCCGTCGAACAGCTCGGCCTCCAGCGCCGGGACTCCGGCCCGCGGCCGCAGGGTGACCGTGCGCAAGGTACCAGTAACCGTGACTATCTCGCGGTCCTGGCAGTCTCCGATCCGGATGCAGCCGGTGGTCTCGGTGTCCTCCCGCAGCTCCTCCGACTCCAGGTCCTCCTGCGACGAGGAGAGCCGGTCGAGCATGCGCCGGAACCGGCCCGCCGGCTTCTCGGAACGAGGAACAGCACTCATATCTGAAGCGTACCGGGGCCCGCCGCCAACTCCGTACCCGTGTGGTGAGGCCCCTATTTCTCGAACCGGTACCCCATCCCGGGCTCCGTGATGAAGTGCTTCGGGTGGGAGGGGTCGGCCTCCAGTTTGCGGCGCAGCTGCGCCATGTACACGCGCAGGTAGTTGGTCTCCGTCCCGTACGACGGCCCCCACACCTCCTGCAGCAGCTGCTTCTGCCCGACCAGGCGGCCGCCGTTGCGCACGAGGACCTCCAGCAGGTGCCACTCCGTGGGCGTCAGCCGTACGTCCCTGCCCGCGCGGTTGACCTTCTTCGCGGCCAGGTCGACGGTGAACTCGCCGGTGTCCACGAGCACGTCGGCCTCCCCGTCGCGGCCGGGCTCGGCCCGGCGCACGGCGGCCCGCAGCCGGGCCAGCAGCTCGTCCATCCCGAACGGCTTGGTGACGTAGTCGTCGGCGCCCGCGTCCAGCGCCTGCACCTTCTCGTCGGAGGAGTGCCGGGCGGACAGCACCAGGATCGGCACCCGGGTCCAGCCGCGCAGCCCCCGGATCACGTCGACGCCGTCCATGTCCGGCAGCCCGAGGTCCAGGACGACCACGTCGGGGTGGCGTGCGGCCGCGAGCCGGAGGGCGGTGGCACCGTCGTGGGCCGCGTCGACCTCGTAGCTGCGTGCCTTCAGGTTGATCACGAGTGCGCGCACGATCTGCGGCTCGTCGTCGACCACCAGGACGCGGGTCATGAGGCCTGCCTTTCGGAGTCTGCCGCGGGGCCCCGCCAGGGGCCGTCCGCGAGAAGCGGTGAGGGGCGGGAGCGCGCCGCGCGGAGGGTGAGGACCATGGTCAGTCCGCCGCCGGGGGTGTCCTCGGCGCTCAGCGTGCCGCCCATGGCCTCGGCGAAGCCGCGCGCCACCGCCAGGCCGAGTCCCACGCCGGCCCCGCGCGGGGCGTCGCCGTAGCGCTGGAAGGGCTCGAAGATGCGGTCCTTGGCCGCGTCGGGCACACCCGGCCCCCGGTCGACGACCCGCACCTCGACCCGGTCGGCGAGCGCGCTGGCGGCGACCAGCACGGGCGTGCCGGGCGGGGCGTACTTGACCGCGTTCTCGACGAGGTTGGCCACCGCCCGTTCCAGCAGTCCGGGGTCGACGGCGACCATGGGCAGCGTCTCGGGGACGTCCAGCACGGCGCTGCCCTCGGGCACGCCGCCCAGCGCCACCGGCACCACCTCGTCCAGGTCGATCTCGCGGATGAGCGGGGTGACGGTGCCGGTCTGGAGGCGGGACATGTCGAGCAGGTTGCCCACGAGGTGGTCGAGGCGGTCGGCGCCCTCCTCGATGCCCTCCAGCAGCTCCGCGCGGTCCTCCTCGGACCAGTCGACGTCCTCCGAGCGCAGCGAGGTCACGGCGGCCTTGATCCCGGCGAGCGGGGTGCGCAGATCGTGGCTGACCGCGGCGAGCAGGGCCGTGCGGATGCGGTTCCCCTCGGCCAGCGTGCGGGCCCGGTCGGCCTCCTCCTGGAGCCGGCTGCGGTCCAGGACCACGGCGGCCTGGGCGGCGAAGGCCGCCAGCACCCTGCGGTCCTCGGCGGGCAGGACGCGCCCGGTGAGGGCCAGGGCCATGTGCTCCCCGACCGGCACGTCCACGTCAGCCTGGTCGGGCCGTCCGACGGGGCGCCCGCGGCCGACGCGTGCGGCGCAGGTCCAGGGCTCGATGTCACCGGCCCGTTCCAGCAGGGCCGCGGAGTCCATGCCGAAGGTCTCCCGGACCCGTTCCAGCAGTTCCTCCAGGCCGGTCTCGCCGCGCAGCACGTTGCCCGCGAGGAACGACAGGATCTCGGACTCCGCCCGCAGCCGGGCCGCCTGATGGGTGCGGCGGGCTGCGAGGTCGACCACGGAGGCGACCGCCGCCCCGACCGCCACGAAGATCACGATGGCGACGATGTTCTTCGGGTCGGAGATGGTCCACCGGTGCAGGGGCGGTGTGTAGAAGTAGTTGAGCAGCAGGGAGCCCACGGCCGCCGAGGCGAGTGCGGGGAGCAGGCCGCCGAGCAGGGCCGCCGCCACGGTCAGCGCCAGGAACAGCAGCATGTCGTTGGCGAGGCCGAGGTCGACGGCGCTGAGCAGGGCCGCCAGGAGCGGCGGCCCGGCGACGCCGACGAGCCAGCCCCACATCCGCCGGGACCGCCCGAGGCGCGCCCCCCGGGCGACCGGGAGCCCGCGGCCCTTGGCGATCTCGCCGTGGGTGACGATGTGCACGTCCAGGTCGGGTCCGGATTCGCGGGCGACGGTCGCCCCGACACCGGGCCCGAAGACGTACTGCCAGGCCTTGCGGCGTGAGGAGCCGAGCACGATCTGGGTGGCGTTCACCCCGCGGGCGAAGGCGAGCAGCGCGGCCGGTATGTCGTCGCCGACGACGTGGTGGAACGTTCCGCCCAGGTCTTCGGCCAGGGTCCGCTGCAGCGCCAGTTCCTTCGGCGAGGCGGAGGTCAGCCCGTCGCTGCGGGCTATGTAGACGGCGAGCACCTCGCCGCCGGCCCCCTTCTCGGCCAGCCGCGCGGCCCGGCGGATCAGGGTCCGGCCCTCGGGGCCGCCCGTCAGGCCGACCACGATCCGCTCGCGCGAGCCCCAGATCCGCGACACCCCCTGCTCGCTGCGGTACCGCGTCAGGTGGGCGTCCACCCGGTCGGCCACCCACAGCAGCGCCAGCTCGCGCAGCGCGGTGAGGTTGCCGGGCCGGAAGTAGTTGGACAGGGCGGCGTCGACCTTGTCGGGCCGGTAGATGTTGCCGTGCGCCATCCGGCGCCGCAGCGCCTCCGGCGACATGTCGACCAGCTCGATCTGGTCGGCCCGGCGGACCACCTCGTCCGGCACGGTCTCCTGCTGCCGCACCCCGGTGATCGACTCGACGACGTCGCCGAGGGACTCCAGATGCTGGATGTTGACGGTCGACACGACGTCGATCCCGGCGGCGAGGAGTTCCTCCACGTCCTGCCAGCGCTTGGCGTGGCGGGAGCCGGGGACGTTGGTGTGGGCGAGTTCGTCCACCAGGGCGACGCCGGGGCGGCGGGCGAGGACCGCGTCGAGGTCCATCTCGGGGAAGAGCCCGCCCCGGTGCTCCAGCTCCCGGCGAGGCACCTGCTCCAGCCCGTGGAGCAGGGCCTCGGTGCGGGGGCGGTCGTGGTGCTCGACGAAGGCGACCACGCAGTCGGTGCCCCGCTCCACCCGGCGGTGCGCCTCGGAGAGCATCGCGTACGTCTTGCCGACGCCCGGTGCCGCACCGAGGTGGATACGGAGCTTGCCGCGTGCCATGGCCTCATTGTCTTCCGGTCTGCTGCTTTCGCAGCGTCGACCCTACGGCCACCGGGGGCCCCGCGGCGGTGCCGGGCACGTCGTCGGTGCCGTCCTTGACGGAACCCTGACGCGCCCGGCCGGTCAGCGGCTCACCCGGGGTTGTCGCCGTGGGTGAGCGTCTCCCAGGCGACGAAGAGGTTGTTGGAGCCGGCGGGGCGGTTGCGCAGGGTCAGCGTCTCGGTGTTCGTCATGGCGTTCCCGAGGCGGTTGGCGAGGGCGTTGTGCCCGACCTCCGTGACCGGCCCGAGCCCCGGTTTGAGGGAACCACCGCACAGCCAGCTCGGGACGGCGGTGCCGAGTTCGTACTTGGCGTGGAAGCCCAGGCCGTGCCGCAGCCGTTCGCCCACGTCCGTGCCGTAGAGGTCCTGGCCCTGGATGCGGCTGGTCTCGGCGATGTGCGAGATCGCCGAGAGTCCGTAGCCGGTGTGGGTGAAGTCGCGGCAGGTCTCCTGGCTGAGTCCGTTGACGAAGGTGGACTGGCCCTGCCAGTACTTGACGACCTTGTCCCGGGTGTCGAGGTTCTGGCTCGGCACGGTCCTGGGCAGGGCCCCGTCGGACTCCAGGTACACATAGGCGGCCGTACGGGTGCGGAACTTCGCCATGGCCTTGTCGTAGGACGTCCTGTCCTCCAGGAAGACGGAGATGCCGACGGCCGCCTCCATCATCGACAGTTCCCAGTTCCCGTTGGAGTTCGAGCCGTTGATGATCTCGGGCAGGTAGACGGTGCGCAGCATGGTGGCGAAGCGTCCGGAGTTCGCCCAGCCGCCGGAGTAGGTGTGCTTGATGATCTCGGCGGCCCTGGGCCAGGAGGAGCCGGCCCAGCCGGTCTGGAGCGGTGCGTTGCTGTTGGTGTGGTCGCGGATCACCGCCGACCACGCGTCCATCAGCTCGATCGCCTTGCGGGCGTGCCGCTCGTCGCGGGTGATGTACCAGGCCAGGGCCTGGGTGTAGGCGGCGATCGCGTCCTCGCGCTCGTCGGTGCAGCCGTAGTTGGGGTTGGAGTAGGAGCCGCACTCCACGACCGCCCTGGGCTTGGGCGCGCGGTTCAGGTCGGCGTACTTGCTCGCCATCATCCGGTCGAAGGCGCCCTTCCAGGGCTGGGCGCCGGCAGTGACCTGGGAGCGGGCGAAGTCCAGCTGGCCCTTGGAGACGGTGACGCCGGGGTGGGCGAAGGCGGCGGGGGCGGTGGGAGCGGCAGGGGCGGCGGGTGCGGCACCGGCGGGCCAGGCGAGGGCCCCGGCGACGAGGGCGGCCGAGGCGGCGAGGAGAGCGGTTCTGCGCATGTGTGGGGGGCCTTCCGTTCTCGTATGTGAACGTGAAGCGCCTTTATGAACGGGCGCGTTGGTCGGAGACGGTAGGTACAGACCAATGTGCCGTCAAGGTTCCGCGCACGAGAAAGGGCCGCACCCCCTCCGGGATGCGGCCCTGCCGTTGCGTGGGGTCAGCGGACCTCGGTGATCTCCGGTCCACGCTGGAGCTGTCCCATTCCGCCGGCGAAACGGGAGCCCTCCTCCTGCTGCACGCCCTCGGGCACCATCTGCGCGTCGTTCGGCAGCTTGAGGACGATGGGGTCGCGCGGCGCCATCGGGCCCTCGCCGCGCACGACGACGGTGTCCCGGAAGATCTGCTCCAGCAGCCCGGCGGCCTGCGGCTGCACCGCACCCTGACCCGAGATCACCCCGCGCAGGAACCAGCGGGGGCCGTCCACACCGACGAACCGCACGACCTGGAAGCCGCCGGTGCCGTCGGGCAGCTGCACCGGTACCTGCGCGCGCAGCTCCCAGCCCAGCGGACCCTCGACCTCGTCGATGATGCCGCCCTGCTGGGTGATGCCGGTGCCGATCTCCTCGCGCACCTCGCCCCAGATGCCCTCGCGCTTGGGCGCGGCGAAGGCCTGCAGCTGGATGGCGCTGTCGCGCAGGACGACCGTCGCGGCGACGATCGCGTCCCCGGCGACCTCGACCCTGAGTTCCATGCCGTCGACGCCCGGCACGAACAGACCGCCCAGGTCGACGCGGCCCTCTGCCGGGTCGCGGACCTCGGAACTGTCCCAGGGCCCGTCGGGGCGGGGCGCCGGCTCGAGCCTCAGGCGCTCGCCCTTGTCGTCCGCCTCGGTGTCGACACCGTCGACGACCTGCTCGGCCTCGCCGGCCGCGTCCTCGGCGGCATCCCTCTTCTTGCGACGTCCGAACACGTCACTGTCCTTCCCGGTCGGATACGACCGAAGCGTATCGATTCCCACCCGTCCGACCGCCCACGGCGGCCTGACCGCTTGTGCCGCTCGTCCCGTCCACCGCGGCATGGCCTCCGGTGGAGCCGAAGCCCCCCTCGGCGCGCACGGAGCCGGGAAGCTCCGCCACCTCACGGAAGCGGACCCTCTCGACCTGCTGGACGACCAGTTGGGCGATCCGGTCGAAGCGCTCGAACCGCACGGCCTCGCGCGGGTCGAGATTCACCACGATCACCTTGATCTCCCCACGGTACCCGGCATCAACCGTCCCCGGGGCATTCACCAGGGCGACGCCGCAGCGAGCGGCCAGACCGGATCGCGGGTGCACGAAGGCCGCGTACCCCTCCGGCAGTGCCACAGACACTCCCGTGGGCAGCACCGCCCGCTCGCCCGGGGCCAGTTCGCAGGACTCGGTGGTCCGCAGATCGGTCCCCGCGTCCCCGGGGTGCGCGTACGACGGGAGCGGTACGTCGGGGTCGACGCGCCGGATCAGCAGCTCCACCGGGTCGCGGCTCACGGGTTCACCTCGAAGGCGCGGGCGCGCCGGACCTGGTCCGGGTCGCTCATGGCGGCCCGGATCTCCTCGGGGCGGCCGTGGTCGACGAAGTGGTCGACCTTGACCTCGACGAAGAGCGCGTCCGCCCGCACGGCCATGGGCCCGTCGGGGCCGCCGACGTGTCCCGTCGCGGTCGAGTAGATCTTCCGGCCGGCCACCGCCGTGACCTCGGCCCGCAGGTGCAGCGTGGTGCCGACGGGCACGGGCCGCACGAAGTCGGTCTCCAGCCGTCCGGTCACGGCGATCGTGCGCAGCAGCCAGTTCAGCGAGCCGAGGGTCTCGTCGAGGGCGCTGGTGAGCACCCCGCCGTGCGCCAGTCCGGGAGCGCCCTGGTGGGCGGGCTGCACGGTGAACTCGGCGGTGAGAGACACGCCTTCGCCGGCCCGGGCCTCCAGGTGCAGTCCGTGCGGCTGCTCGCCGCCACAGCCGAAGCACTGGCCGTAGTGCGCGCCGAGGAGCTCACCGGGCGCCGGGGCGTCCGGGTGCCGCACCGGGGGCACGGCGTCGGCCGGGGGCTGAAGAGCTGCGGAAGTACGACTCACAGCCGCAGACCTTACCCGCGCGTCGGCCCGCCGCGGACACCGTGCCAAGCTTGGCTCCATGCAGCTCTCCGCCGCCCCGTACGAAGAACGCCTGACCGCCCCGCGGACCTGGTGGCTGATCTCGTTCCTCGTGGGCGTCTCCCTGGCCCTGGTCCTGCTCCCCTTCGGGACGCTGCCGATGCTCGGCGGGCTGGCCGGGGGCACCGCGGTCGCCGCCGTCGCCGCCAGCTCGTACGGCTCGGTGCGCATCCGGGTCGTGGGAGATCACCTGATCGCGGGCGAGGCGAGGATCCCGGTGGCGGCCCTGGGCGAGGCGGAGGTGCTGGACGCCGAGGAGGCGCGTGCCTGGCGCACGTACAAGGCCGATCCGCGCGCCTTCATGCTGCTGCGCGCCTACATCCCGACGGCGCTGCGCGTAGAGGTCACGGACCCGCAGGACCCCACTCCCTACCTGTACCTGTCCACGCGCGAGCCGGAACGCCTGGCGGCGGCGCTCACGGCGGCGAAGGCGGCGTAGCACACCCGCGCGGGCCGTCACCGGGCCGGAGGACGGGTCGGGCCGCGGACGCACCGGGCCCCGGCCCGGGCAGCGGGCAGGCCGGCCGGGCTTCCGGGTGGAACGGCGATCGAATCGAAGTGGGTCTCCCGCGGCCGGGACGGCGGGTCAGCTCTCGGCGCGGGGCGGGCCGTCCGCCGAGCCGTCCTCCCCGTGGCCACCGGGCCGCCGCGCACGGCGGTTCAGCGGGTCGTGCTCGATCTCGCCCATCTCCAGGGCGTCGGCGGGGCGCTCGAGGGCGGGGAGGGCCTCCAGGGCCTCCCAGGGCACCTGCGTCCTGCGCAGGTCGGCACGGATCCGGCCGGCGAGCTTCCTGGTCTCGCTGCGGTTCATCGCGGCACCCACGGCGGCGCCCACCAGGAAGGGCATCAGGTTCGGCATGTTGCGGACCATCCGCTTCATGATCCGCTGCCGCAGCTCACGCTTCATGCGGCTGTTCAGCGCCGTGCTGACGGTCGACGGCTTCGTCGCGTCGATGCCGCGCTCGCCCGACCACGAGTGGAGGTAGGCGGTGCTGCGCTGTGTGAGGTTGCCGGCCGGCCGCGCGCCGTACACCTCGTGCAGTTCCGCGATCAGTTTCAGCTCGATCGCCGCGACGCCGGTGACCTCGGCGGCCAGTTCCGCCGGCATCGCCATGGGCACGGGCAGCATGGCCGCTGCGCCGATGCCGGCGCCGACCGTCGCCGTCGCCCTGGTGGCCCCCGCCACCAGCTTGTCGGCGAGCTCCTCCGGCCCGAGACCGGGGAACTGTCTGCGCAGGGTCGCCAGGTCCCGCACGGGGACCCGGGGGGCCATCTCGATGATCCGGTCGGCGAGGTAGGACATTCCTGCCCGGGCCCGGTCGCCGCCCTTGCGGGCGCCTGCCCGGGCCCGCTGCCGGATCGCCCCCGCCCGCCGCCGGGCGACGGGCACGGGGACGTCCACGGACGCCGGGAGGTCACCCCGGTCCGCCGCAGGTTCGAGCGAGGCCGCCCCCGTGCCGGTGGCGCCTCGCTCGTCGTCACGCGCGTCGTACCGCGGGCCGCTCTCCGTCGGCCCTTCGTCCGCCCTCCGCTTGGAGAAGCGGCGCTTCCAGGGAGGGGTCGAGCCAGTCACGGCCGACCCGCCCTCAGTCGCAGTCGCGGCAGATCGGCTGACCGTTCTTCTCCCGGGCCAGCTGGCTGCGGTGGTGCACCAGGAAGCAGCTCATGCAGGTGAACTCGTCCTGCTGCTTCGGGAGGACCCGGACGGCCAGTTCCTCGTTCGAAAGATCGGCGCCGGGCAGTTCGAGGCCTTCCGCGGCCTCGAACTCGTCGACGTCCACGGCGGAGGCCGACTTGTCGTTCCTCCGAGCCTTCAGCTCTTCGAGACTGTCCGAGTCGACGTCGTCGTCGGTCTTGCGTGGAGTGTCGTAATCGGTTGCCATGGTCGCTCTCCCCCTCTGGGTGTCTGCGGTGTCTCCAGCGCACGTAACGCGTGAGAGGCCGGACTTGTGCCCGACCTGAGGCGGAGATTTTGCCTCACATCAAGGTCTGTTACTCAATCGACACCCAACCGGACCCCTCACGAGTGATCGGCTTGGATGGCGATGGGGACCGTACACGGTCCGAATGCCGCACTACAAAGGCGTCTCACCGTGTACTTCCCGTGATCAGGACCCCCGAAAACCGGGATTTTCCCGGCTTTCCGACAGGACTCATGATCACGGAGAGTAGATGGCCGGAATGTCGCCCCTGTGATCGATCACACACGGGACACGCGGGGCGATGGGGTGGAAATTCCGCTTAAAGCGAACAACTCCGTGTGTCGCCGAGTTGATCGGCGCCATGATCTCAGACGGGAAGCGTCACCCGCATCACGAGCCCACCTCCCTCACGCGGCTGGGCGTAGATGTGCCCGCCGTGCGCCCGGGCCACCGACCGGACGATGGACAGGCCCAGTCCGACGCCCTTGTCGCTGCCGGTGCGCTCGGTGCGCAGCCGCCGGAACGGCTCGAAGAGGTTGTCGATCTCGTACGCCGGCACCACCGGGCCCGTGTTGGACACGACCAGGACCGCCTGGCCGTGCTGGACGTCCGTGGTGACCTCCACCCAGCCGTCCTCGGGCACGTTGTAGCGCACGGCGTTCTGCAGCAGGTTCAGCGCGATGCGCTCCAGCAGGACGCCGTTGCCCTGGACGACCGCGGGCTTCTGCTCCCCGCGGATGCGCACGCCCTTGCTCTCGGCCTCGCCGTGCACCTGGTCGATGGCCTGTCCGGCGACCTCGGCGAGGTCGACCGGACCGCGCTCGACGATCTGGTTGTCGCTGCGGGCGAGCAGCAGCAGCCCCTCCACGAGCTGCTCGCTGCGCTCGTTGGTGGCCAGCAGCGTCTTGCCGAGCTGCTGGAGCTCCACGGGGGCGCCCGGATCGGACAGGTGCACCTCCAGGAGCGTGCGGTTGATCGCCAGCGGCGTCCTCAGCTCGTGCGAGGCGTTGCCGACGAAGCGCTGCTGGGCGGTGAACGCGCGCTGGAGGCGCGCCAGCATGTCGTCGAATGTGTCCGCCAGCTCCTTCAGCTCGTCGTCCGGGCCGTCCAGCTCGATCCGGCGCGAGAGGTCCGAGCCCGCCACCGCGCGGGCGGTGCGGGTGATCCGGCCCAGCGGCGACAGCACCCGCCCGGCCATGGCGTAGCCGAAGGCGAAGGCGATGACCGCCAGGCCCAGCAGTGCCAGCAGCGAGCGGCTGAGCAGGTTGTCGAGCGCGGCCTGGCGCTGGTCGTCGATGCACCTGCTGATCGCGGCGTTGAACTCGGACAGTGTGGGGCTGGCGGAGTTCACGGCGGGGCAGTTCTCACTGGCCACCTTGATCTCCGTGCCGCCGACGATCTTGAACAGCGGTTCGTTGCCGGTGTTCAGCGCCTGCGCGGCCAGCAGGTAGATGATCGACAGCAGCAGGATGCCGGCGATCAGGAACATGCCGCCGTACAGGAGCGTGAGCCGTATGCGGATGGTCGGGCGCAGCCAGGGGAAGGGCGGTACGGGCCGCCTGGGGTCCCAGGTGGGCTTCGGGGGCGCCTGCGGGGGTGCGGGGGTCGCTGCCACGGGGGATCAGATCCGGTAGCCGGAGCCGGGGACGGTGACGATGACGGGCGGCTCGCCCAGCTTGCGGCGCAGGGTCATGACCGTCACGCGCACGACGTTGGTGAAGGGGTCGGTGTTCTCGTCCCAGGCCTTCTCCAGGAGCTGCTCCGCCGAGACCACCGCGCCCTCGCTGCGCATGAGGACCTCCAGGACGGCGAACTCCTTCGGCGCGAGCTGCACCTCCCTGCCGTCGCGGAAGACCTCGCGGCGGTTGGGGTCCAGCTTGATCCCGGCCCGCTCCAGGACGGGCGGCAGGGGCACGCTGGTGCGCCGGCCCAGGGCCCGCACGCGCGCGATGAGCTCGCTGAAGGCGAAGGGCTTGGGCAAATAGTCGTCCGCCCCGATCTCCAGGCCCTCCACCCGGTCGCTGACGTCGCCGGAGGCGGTGAGCATCAGCACGCGCGTGGGCATGCCCAGCTCGACGATCTTGCGGCAGACGTCGTCGCCGTGCACGAGCGGCAGGTCGCGGTCGAGGACGACCACGTCGTAGTCGTTCACCCCGATGCGCTCCAGGGCGGCCGCACCGTCGTAGACGACGTCGACGGCCATGGCCTCCCGGCGCAGTCCGGTGGCCACCGCATCGGCGAGCAGCTGCTCGTCCTCGACGACGAGTACGCGCACGTCCCTTGTCCTTCCTGATGTCCGCCCGCCGGACGCGGGGCGCGGGCGGGCAGGGGTGTTCGGGGTCTCGGTGTTGCCCTCCATCCTGCCCTTTTCGGTCGTAAGTCGGCGGTAAGGCGGGTGGGACTGCGGGGGCCGGGAGGGGAATAGGAGATTTTCTCGGGCGGTTAGGTTTCCACGGAAGGGAGCTTGGGGAGGACGGCTTTACATCCCACGATCACGCTCTGCTGGCACCGCGCCACCATGCGGTGCGGTGCAATCCGCTTTCCGCAGGGCGGGGGCGTGGGTGTCCGGCATCGTCGCCGCCCGGCCGAGCGGCGCCGGGCATCCACATGCGGCGTGATCGTCCCTTCCGAACGGCACACCCCCGTGCCATCGACCCACGACCCAGGACGAGGGGGCGCAGCATGGACGCATTCACCGCAGGACTTCTGCAGCGCATAAGGGCGACCGAGTCCGATCTGTCCCGGGCTCGAGACGAGGGCGACGAGTTCCTCGTCGACGTGGAACAGGGCGAGCTCGACGACCTGCGCCGCCTCGCCGCCGAGCACGGTGTGGAGGTCAGCGCGATCAGCGTCTGATCCTCAGCGAACGAGAGCGGGCCCCGGCGAATCCAGCGCCGGGGCCCGCTTCGCCGTCCACGGCCGTGTTCACCTCGTGTCCGGCCTGCGGCCGCCCGCCGTTCGGCGGACCGGGGGACCGCCCCCGGGCGGGCCGGGGCCCGTTCAGTCGTGCCAGGCGCCGAAGTCCTCCAGGAGGCGCTGGAGGGGCTCGAAGACGCCGGGACTCCCGGCGATCGCGAGGTCCCCCGACGGGCGCTCTCCGGGGCGGCCACCGGTCAGCGCGCCCGCCTCCCGGGCGATGAGGTCCCCCGCCGCGAGGTCCCAGGGGTGCAGCCCGCGTTCGTAGTACCCGTCCAGGCGTCCGGCCGCCACGTCGCACAGGTCGACGGCGGCCGACCCGCCCCGGCGGATGTCGCGCAGCAGCGGGATCAGCCGCTGGGCGACGTCGGCCTGGTGGGCGCGGACCTCGGCGACGTAGTTGAAGCCGGTGGAGACGAGCGCCTGGTCCAGGGGCGGTGCGGGGCGGCAGGCCAGTCGGCGCTCCCCCGCCTGGGCACCGCTCAGCCAGGCCCCGCCGCCGCGCACGGCGTGGAACGTCTCCCCGCGCATCGGGGCCGCGACGACCCCGACGACGGTCTCGCCGTCCTGCTCGGCCGCGACGGAGACGGCCCAGGTGGGCAGGCCGTACAGGTAGTTGACGGTGCCGTCGAGCGGGTCGATCACCCAGCGGACGCCGCTGGTGCCCTCGGTGGAGGCGCCCTCCTCGCCGAGGACGCCGTCGTCCGGGCGGCGTTCGGCGATCAGGCCGGTGATCAGCTTCTCCGCCGCGATGTCCATCTCCGTCACGACGTCGATGGGGCTGGACTTGGTCGCGGCGACGGTGAGGTCGGCGGGCCGGCCGTCCCGCAGGAGGGCGCCGGCGCGGCCGGCGGCCTCCAGCGCGAGGGCGAGCAGGTCCGCGTGCAGGGGGTCGGTCACGGGGCTCCTCACGCGTAGGGGCTGTCGGCGCCCGCCGCGGCGGGCCGGGGGGCGCGGGCCGGGCAGCAGCCGACCGGGCACACCTGGTGGCTCGCCCCGAGGGAACCCAGGGCGCACGGCGTGACCTCCTGGCCCCGCTCCAGGGCGGCGCGCTCCACGACGAGGTCGCGGACGGCGGCGGCGAAGCGGGGGTCGGCGCCGACGGTGGCGGAGCGGCGCATGGGCAGCCCCAGTTCCTCCGCCTTGGCCTTGGCCTCGGTGTCGAGGTCGTAGAGGACCTCCATGTGGTCGGAGACGAAGCCGATGGGGGCGATCACCACGGCCGGGGCGCCGGCCGCGTGCCGCTCGTCGAGGTGGTCGCAGATGTCCGGCTCCAGCCAGGGGATGTGCGGGGCGCCGGAGCGGGACTGGTACACGAGCTGCCACGGGTGGTCGACGCCGGTGCGCTCCCGGACCGCCTCCGCGACCAGCTTCGCCACCTCCAGGTGCTGCGCCACGTACGCGCCGCCGTCGCCGTGGGCGTCGACGGGGCCGGAGGTGTCGGCGGAGGCCGTCGGGATGGAGTGCGTGGAGAAGGCGATGTGCGCCCCGTCCCGCACGTCCTCGGGCAGCTCCTCGAGGGAGCGGAGCACCCCGTCGATCATGGGCTCGAGGAAGCCGGGGTGGTTGAAGTAGTGCCGCAGTTTGTCGATCCTCGGCGGCTCCAGGCCCTCCTGCTCCAGCGCGGCGAGCGCGTCGGCGAGGTTCTCCCGGTACTGGCGGCAGCCCGAGTAGGAGGCGTAGGCGCTGGTGGCCAGGACCAGGACGCGGCGGCGGCCGTCGCGGACCATCTCGCGCAGGGTGTCCGTCAGGTACGGCGCCCAGTTGCGGTTGCCCCAGTAGACGGGCAGCTCCAGGCCGTGGTCCGCGAAGTCCTTGCGCAGGGCGTCCAGCAGGGCGCGGTTCTGGTCGTTGATGGGGCTGACCCCGCCGAACAGGAAGTAGTGCTGCCCGACCTCCTTGAGGCGTTCCTTGGGGATGCCCCGGCCGCGTGTCACGTTCTCCAGGAACGGGACCACGTCGTCCGGGCCTTCTGGGCCGCCGAAGGAGAGCAGGAGCAGGGCGTCGTAGGGGCTGACATCGCGCGCGTCTGGCATGGGTCCGATCCTGCCACCCGGCACCGACAGCCGGGAAACGGCGGGCGCCCGCGCGGCGGGCCGGGCCCGGTCATCTCGCGCGGCGGGCCGGATCGGGGGATCTCGCGCGACGGGCCGGGCCCGGGGATCTGGCGCGGCGGGCCGGATCGGGGGCCTCGCTCGGGGGCCGGGTGCGGGGACCTGCCGGACCGGTGCGTCCGGGAGCCGCGGGACGTAAGCTGTGTCGACTGCGTTGGCAGCTTACCGAGCCTCCCGGAGACCCCGTTGCCCAGCCCTTACCGCGCCCTGTTCGCCGCGCCCGGCACCAAGGGTTTCTCCGCCGCGGGCTTCCTCGGCCGGATGCCGCTGTCGATGATGGGCATCGGCGTGGTCACGATGGTCTCCCAGCTCACCGGCCGGTACGGCCTGGCGGGCGCCCTGTCGGCGACCATCGCGCTGTCCGCGGCGGTGGCCGGGCCGCAGGTCTCCCGGCTGGTGGACCAGTACGGGCAGCGGCGGGTGCTGCGCCCGGCGACGCTCGTCTCGCTCGCCGCGGCGGCCCTCCTGCTGCCGGCCGCGCACTACGGCTGGCCGGACTGGGTGCTGTACGTGGCCTGTGTCGGCATCGGCTGCGTGCCGAGCGTCGGCGCGATGGTCCGGGCCCGCTGGGCGGTGCTGTACCGGGGGACGCCGAAGCTGCACACCGCGTACTCCTTCGAGTCCGTGGTGGACGAGGTGTGCTTCATCTTCGGGCCGATCATCTCCATCGGCCTGTCCACGGCGTGGTTCCCGGAGGCCGGGCCGCTGCTGGCCGCGTGCTTCCTGGCCACCGGCGTGTTCTGGCTGACCGCGCAGCGCGCCACCGAGCCCGCCCCGCACCCGCGCGAGCGCACGGGCGGGGGCAGCGCGATGCGCGCGCCGGGGCTTCAGGTGCTGGTGGGGACGTTCGTCGCCACCGGCGCGATCTTCGGTGCGGTGGACGTGGTGACGGTGGCCTTCGCCGACGAGGAGGGGCACAAGGCGGCGGCCAGCGTCGTCCTCGCGGTGTACGCGGCGGGTTCCTGTGTGGCGGGCATGGTCTTCGGGCTGCTGCACTTCGCGGGGGCCCCGGAACGCCGGTGGCTGCTGGGCGTGTGCGCCATGGCCGTGAGTATGATCCCCCTCCTACTGGTCGGAAACCTGCCGTCTCTGGCCGTGGCGCTGTTCGTTGCGGGTCTGTCCATCGCTCCGACGATGATCACGACGATGTCCCTCATCGAAGAGCACGTACCACGCGCTCAGCTCACCGAGGGCATGACCTGGGTGAGCACCGGGCTCGCGGTGGGGGTCGCGCTCGGCTCCTCCGCGGCCGGCTGGGTGATCGACGCGGCCGGGGCGCGCGCGGGGTACGGGGTTCCGGCCGTGTCCGGAGCCGTCGCGGTCGCGGTGGGTTTCCTCGGGTTCCGCCGGCTCAAGCGACCGGCAGCGGGTCGGGGAGGCTCCGTTGAGCAGCACAGCGAACGGAAAGAACGGCACGTGGCGTAACTGGGGCGGCAACGTCTCGGCGCGCCCCGCCCGGGAGGTCACCCCGGCCTCCGTCGACGAGCTGGCCGCCGCCGTGCGGCATGCCGCCGAGGACGGGCTGCGGGTGAAGGCCGTCGGCACGGGGCACTCCTTCACGTCCATAGCCGCGACGGACGGCGTGTTGATCCGCCCTCAACTGTTGACCGGCATACGCAGGATCGACCGCGAGAACATGACGGTCACGGTGGAGGCCGGCACCCCGCTCAAGAGGCTCAACGTGGCGCTCGCGCGCGAGGGCCTGTCGCTCACGAACATGGGCGACATCATGGAGCAGACCGTCTCCGGCGCCACCAGCACGGGCACGCACGGCACCGGCCGCGAATCGGGCTCGATCGCCGCCCAGATCAAGGGCCTGGAGCTGGTCACGGCGGACGGCTCGGTCCTCACCTGCTCCGAGAAGGAGAACCCGGAGGTCTTCGCCGCCGCGCGGATCGGCCTCGGGGCCCTGGGCATCGTCACCGCGATCACGCTCGCCGTCGAGCCGGTCTTCCTGCTCACCGCGCGTGAGGAACCGATGCCGTTCGACCGGGTGCTCGCGGACTTCGAGGAGCTGTGGGCCGAGAACGAGCACTTCGAGTTCTACTGGTTCCCGCACACGGGCAGCACCACTACCAAGCGCAACAATCGCAGCGCCGGCCCGGAAAGGCCCGTGCCACAGGTCAAGGGCTGGATCGAGGACGAGCTGCTGTCCAACGGCGTCTTCCAGGTGGCCAACTGGGTCGGCCGGGCGGTGCCCGCCGCGATCCCCGCCATCGCGCAGGTCTCCAGCAAGGCCCTGTCCGCCCGCAGCTACACGGACGTCCCGTACAAGGTCTTCACCTCCCCGCGCCGGGTGCGCTTCGTGGAGATGGAGTACGCCGTCCCGCGCGCGGCCGTGACCGACGCGCTGCGCGAACTGAGGACGATGGTCGACCGCTCCGGGCTGCGGGTCAGCTTCCCCATCGAGGTGCGGACCGCCCCCGCCGACGACATCACCCTGTCCACCGCCTCCGGCCGCGACAGCGCCTACATCGCCGTCCACATGTTCCGCGGGACGCCCTACCAGCGGTACTTCACCGCGGCCGAGCGCATCTTCACCGCCCACGAGGGCCGTCCGCACTGGGGCAAGATCCACACCCGGGACGCCGAGTACCTCTCCGAGGTGTATCCGCGCTTCGGCGAGTTCACGGCGCTGCGGGACCGTCTGGATCCTGACCGCCGGTTCCAGAACGACTACTTGCGGAGGGTCCTGGGGGCGTAGGCGACGCCTCGGGGGTCGCGCGGCCGGCGTCCTCACTCCCCGTCGGGGTGGGCGTCGGGCCGGGTGCCGCGGTCCCCTCTCCCCCGCCGGGAGTTCCCCCGCCAGGAGAGGGCGAGGCGTCCCCGCTGCGGGAAGCACGCGCGGACGGATCAGCCGTCGCGCCGCCGTCACCCTCCGAATGCGCGTCGGAACCCGCGGAGGATTCCGACTCGTCCCCATCCCGCGACGCACCGGATTCGCCCGGCTTGCCGGAATCACCCGGATCCTGTGCGGAGTTGTGGCTGCCGGTGAGGGCGTCACCGACGGTGGTGCTGCGTCCGCCGTCGAGACTGTGGCCGGACAGCAGCTCGTAGGAGGTGATTCCGGCCATCGTCACGCCGAAGACCACGGCCGCGGCGAGGACCGGCCGTTTCCAGCCCCGGACACGGGCCCGGTGGACGGTGGCCTCGCTGAACTCGCCCGGGCGCGGCGGGATCCGCGCCTCCCGGCCGGCCGACCCGCGGGGCGCCACGGCCGGCGCGCCGCGGATCTGCTCACCCGTGCGCGTGAAGAAGTGCTGGAAGAGCGAGCCCCCGCAGGTGGCGACGACGCTCACCACACCGGCTCCGAGGATCGTGCCGTACACGCCGAAGTACGAGGCCAGCTTGGCGGCCAGGACCGCCGCCACGGCTCCGCCCGCGACCTGGGGCACGTTCAGGTCGATCCGTTTCGGCTTCTCCGCCACGGTTTCGCTCACCACACCGACACCATCGGGCCTTTCACGCATCCCCGGACCTTGCCTCCCTTTCCCGTACACGGCCTTCCAACTGCACAAGAAGAGGGACGAGCGGCCGAAACGCCCAGTTCCGGTTCCGGCGATGACGTGAACTTCCCCACGTTCAAGATCGCGGAGCAGGGGCACACGAAGGCCAAGTCTCAGTCCTTGCCAGAAGTTGGACGGCGTGCCAATCCACGCACGTGGCCCAAATGGAGTACTGTGGCGAGCCCTGGGTCCGGTCTCCCGTCAGGGTGCCCGGGGCCGTCAAGGACCGCCGGGAGGGGGCTAGTTGCACAGGGTGACGGAGTTCGTCACTTAGCGTTGCGAATAGGTAACCGTGCCATAACGGCGATCCCGGGCCCGCGCCCGACACGCCGGGCAACTCGGCAAGGTTGTGGCAGGCTGCACCCGGGCAGGCCACACTCGACTAGCGGAAGCAGCGACGCACGTGACGTCGGCAGGCACCACCCGGGAGGTCCCCATGCCCGAACTGCGTGTCGTGGCCGTCTCGAATGACGGCACACGGCTGGTGCTGAAGGCTGCGGACAGCACGGAGTACACGCTTCCCATCGACGAACGGCTCCGCGCCGCCGTGCGTGGCGACCGTCCCCGCCTCGGCCAGATCGAGATCGAGGTGGAGAGCCACCTCCGCCCCCGCGACATCCAGGCGCGTATACGTGCCGGCGCGACGGCGGAAGAAGTCGCGCAGATGGCAGGCATCCCCGTCGACCGGGTGCGCCGCTTCGAGGGCCCCGTGCTCGCCGAGCGCGCCTTCATGGCCGAGCGGGCCCGCAAGACTCCCGTGCGCCGTCCCGGCGAGACCTCCGGCCCCCCGCTGGGCGAGGCCGTGCAGGAGCGGCTGCTGCTGCGCGGCGCCGACAAGGACACCGTGCAGTGGGACTCCTGGCGCCGCGACGACGGCACCTGGGAGGTCCTGCTGGTCTATCGCGTGGCCGGTGAACCGCACTCGGCGAGCTGGACGTACGACCCGCCCCGGCGGCTCGTCCAGGCCGTCGACGACGAGGCCCGCTCGCTGATCGGGGAGTCCGACGACCTCGCCGCGCCCGAGCCGAGCTTCCCGTTCGTGCCGCGGATCGCCCGGCTGCCGCGCGACAGGCCGCTGGACCGCTCCGGCGACCGGGAGCGGCTGAGCCTGCCCGCACCGGTGACCGAGCCCGACGAGGAGGCCACCGCCCTCACGGCCTCCGCCGAACGGGACTCGCTGACCAGCCTGCTGGAAGCGGTACCCAGCTTCCGCGGCGACCTCGTGGTGCCCGAGCGCCCCGCCCCGGAGGCCGAGGACGAGCCCATCGTGGACGTGGAGGTGGAGGAGGCCCCGGCCCCCGCCGCCTCGGCCGGTTCCGCCTACGCGGACGTCCTCATGCCCCGTTCCGTCGGCAGCCACCGCGACCGGCTCGTCGGCGCCACCGACCGGCAGGCCGAGGCCGACGGCGTCCGCCCGGGCCGCCGGGCGGCCGTCCCGAGCTGGGACGAGATCGTGTTCGGGACCCGGCGCAAGAAGCAGGAGTAGCTCCGGCCACAGCACCACGGCCACAACGGCACACGAGGGCCGCGCCCACCGGGGCGCGGCCCTCGCCCGTGCCGTCCTACTGGGGGTTCGGTCCCGTCGCCACCGGGCGGTCCGGGTCCGAGGACCACTCCGACCAGGACCCCGCGTACAGGTCCGCGGGAATGCCCGCGACCGCGAGCGCCAGGATCTGGTGCGCCGCGGAGACGCCGGAACCGCAGTAGACGCCGACGCGGGAACTCCCGGTCACACCGAGCCCCTTGAAGCGTTCACGCAACTCCTCGGCGGGCAGGAGCCGGCCGTCCGCGGCCACGTTGTCCGTGGTGGGTGCCGAGACGGCGCCCGGGATGTGCCCGGCCACCGGGTCGATGGGCTCCACCTCGCCGCGGTACCGCTCCCCCGCCCGCGCGTCCAGCAGCACCCCGGAACGCGCCAGCGAGGCGGCGGCATCCGCGTCGAGCAGGCCGCTCTCCCCCGGTACGGGCGCGAAGTCGCCCTCGACCGGGTCCGGTACGGACGTCTCCAGCGGACCCCGCCAGGCCGGCAACCCTCCGTCGAGGACTCGCACGTCCGGGTGACCCGTCCAGCGCAGCAGCCACCAGGCCCGGGCCGCGGCCCAGCCCTGGCCGCCGTCGTAGACGACCACCGGCGTCCTGGACGACACGCCCGCCCGGCGCATCGCGGCGCCGAAGAGCCCCAGGTCGGGCAGCGGGTGGCGGCCGCCCCCGCCCGGTGCGGAGGCCAGCTCCCGGTCCAGGTCGACGTAGACGGCACCCGGAAGGTGCCCGGCCTCGTAGGCGGCACGGCCGTCGAAGGGCGGTGCGCCGGCCGCCTTGGCCGCGGTGAGCTGCCAGCGGACGTCGAGCAGGACCGGCGGTCGCGAGCCCGCCAGCTCGGTCACGAGGTCGGATGCGGAGATGATGGCGTTCATGGCCCCCATCCTCGCGCACGGGGTGGCCGAGCCGCCCGCGTCCGGCTACTCTGCTCCGCCGGACCCGGACGGTCACCATGCGTACGGGAACAAGCACATGCTGTACAGCTGAACGCATGTGCCCACGAGCGCGCCGCGAGGGACAGGGGCCCGCACTTCGGGCATTCTCCCGGGCAGGGCCGCCCCACAGGGCATGCCCCACGCAGGCTGCGGAGAGCACGGCCACCGCGAGGCCGAGAAGAGAGTGACGATGACCGACGCACGGGGGTCCGCCCGCCGGAACGGCGCAGCGCCCGATCGGCACACGCCCGGCGCACCCTGCTGGGTGAGCCTGATGGTGCACGGCCTTGACGCGACGGAGGAGTTCTACGGGGCGCTGTTCGGCTGGGAGTTCCGTCCCGGGCCGCAGCAACTCGGCCCGTACGTGCGCGCCCTGCTCGACGGGCGCGAGGTGGCGGGCATCGGCCGGCTGCCTCCGGACCGCCATCTGCCCGTCGCGTGGACGCCCTACTTCGCCTCGGACGACGTGGACCTGACAGCCGACACCGTGCGCAGCCGCGGCGGCACGATCGGCGTGGGCCCCCTGGACGCGGCCGACGCAGGGCGGCTGGCCATCGGTGCCGACCCCTCGGGCGCCGTGTTCGGTGTCTGGCAGGCCGCCGCGCACCTCGGCACGGCCGTCTCCGGTGTCGCGGGCGCCCCCGCGTGGAACGAGTTGCTGACCTTCGAGTCCGCGACCGTCGCCAAGTTCTACCGGACGGTGTTCGGCCACGAGGAGGAGCCGGTGGTCTCCGCCGACTTCGACTACGTCACGTTGCAGCTGGGCGGCCGGCCCGTCGCCGGGATCCACGGCCTGGGCCGGGTCCTGCCCCGCGACCGGGGGCCGCACTGGGTCACGTACTTCCAGGTCACGGACGTGTCCGACGCCGCGGACCATGTCGTGCACCTGGGCGGGCAGGTGCTCGGGCCGGTGCACGACACGGCGCAGGGGCGGGTGGCGGCGGTGGCGGATCCGGAGGGGGCGCGGTTCGCGCTGTTGCAGCCGCCGGGCTGACGGCGCAGGGGGCACGAGCGACGGTGCGCCGACCGGTTGCCGCGTCCCGGCCGGTGTCCCGTCAGGCGGACGACACCGGCAGCACGTCCGGGGACAGGGCCGCCGCTCTGGCCGACGCCGCGGTCAGGCGGCGCCGGTGGTGGCGGCGGCACAGGACCTCGTAGCCGATCTCGTCGGCGGAGTGGGTGACGTCGCCGACGACGACCTGGGCGCCCTCGACGACCATGACGCCGCCTATCGTGCGGGCGTTGTGCGTGGCCCGGGCGCCGCACCAGCACAGGGCCTCCACCTGCAGCACCTCCACCCGGTCGGCCAGTTCCACCAGCCGCTGCGAGCCGGGGAACAGCTTGGAGCGGAAGTCGGTCGTGATGCCGAAGGCGTAGACGTCCAGGCTCAGGTCGTCGACCACGCGCGCGAGTTGGTCGATCTGCTCGGGCGAGAGGAACTGCGCCTCGTCGGCGATCACGTAGTCGGCACGGCCGCCCTGGGACAGGTGGTCGACGAGGTAGGCGTACAGGTCCTGGCCGTCCTCGACCTCCACCGCGTCCGTGACCAGGCCGAGGCGGGAGGAGAGCTTGCCCTCGCCCGCCCGGTCGTCACGGGAGAAGATCATGCCCTGCAGACCGCGGGCGGAGCGGTTGTGCTCGATCTGGAGAGCCAGTGTCGACTTCCCGCAATCCATCGTTCCGGAGAAGAACACCAGCTCGGGCATGTCGGGTCGAGCACCTTTCGGCGGGTGGGGCCGGCCGGACGGGCCGGTCCGGCGGCGGGGACGTCAGGAGCGTACTTCGAGCAGGGGGACCAGTTGCTCGGCGGGGGTCATCGAACCGTGGTTGCCGACCATCGCCGACTCCTTGGGCTCCCGCTCGGAGGCGATGAGCAGCACGTCGTCGCGGGCGGCGGCGATCACGTCACCGAGCCGGTGGTACACACGTTCGTCGATCTGCGGGCCGAACCAGCCCGCCGCGACGGCCTCGTCGCGTGAGGCGACCCAGAACTGCTCGCCGAGCACCTCGCGCCAGCAGGTCAGGACGTCGTTCGCGGCACCGGGCACCGCGTACACGTGCCGGGCGCGGCCCTCGCCGCCGAGCAGGGCGACGCCCGCGCTCAGCTCCCAGTCCTCGTCGAAGTCGATGCGGTGCTGCTCGTCGAACGGCACGTCGACCATGCCGTGGTCGGCGGTGACGTAGAGAGCGCTGCGCGGCGGCAGTTGCTCGGCCAGGCGCTGGACCAGGCGGTCGGCGTACATGAGCTGGCCGCGCCAGGCGTCGGAGTCCACGCCGAAGCGGTGACCGGCTCCGTCGACCTCGGCGAAGTACGTGTAGACCAGGGAGCGGTCGCCCGCGGCCAGTTGCTCGGCCGCGAGGTCGACGCGGTCCTCGCCGGACAGCCGCCCGAGGAACCGGCCGCCGCTGAGCGCGACCTTCGTCAGCGGGGTGTTCTCGAAGGTGGGGGACGACACCTGCGCGGCGTGCACCCCCGCCTGGTGCGCCAGTTGGAAGACCGTCGGGTACGGCTGCCAGGAGCCGGGCGGGGTCCAGGGCTGCCAGCGCAGCTGGTTCATCAGCTCGCCGGTGTCCGGGTTGCGCACGGTGTAGCCGGGCAGGCCGTGCGCGCCGGGCGGCAGCCCGGTGCCGACCGAGGCGAGGGAGGTCGCCGTCGTCGCGGGGTATCCGGCGGTCAGGGGGCGTCCGGTGCCGCCGCGCGAGGTGGCGAGCAGGGACGCCATGAACGGCGCCTCCTCCGGGTGCGCCTTGAGCTGCTCCCAGCCGAGGCCGTCGATCAGGAACACGCAGTTGCGGTCGGCCGGGGTCAGCTCGGTGATCGCGGCGGTCATGCCCGGCACGTCCAGGCCGGCGGCCAGGGTGGGCAGGAGGTCGGCGAGCGATCCGCTGCCGTACTCGGGTGCGGGCGCGGAGGCGACGGTGAGCGGTTCGGGATGGGGGTCCCAGGCCGTCGTGGGATGGGACATCAGCGGGTGGTGTCCGCGGTCGCCTCGGAGAGGGCCTGCGCGAAGGCGAGGGCCTCGCGCACGGTCTCCGGTCCGTCCCCGGCCTCGCTCACGCGCAGGCTGAGGTCGTCCGCCGTGGAGTTGCCCGTGTAGCCGTGGTCCGCCTCGCAGTTGGGGTCGCCACAGGCCGCCGGCTCCAGGTCGATCCGGGAGACGGCGCCCCAGCCGATGGTGAGGACGACCTCGCGCGGCAGGGTGCCCGGCTTGTACGACTCCGGGTTGGCGACCACGCGGCTGACCACGATCGACGAGATGCGGCCGATCTTCACGGACTCCGTCGACGTCGTGGCGTAGGGCGTCGGGGAGGTGCTGTCGGCGGCCTGCTCGTCGGTGTGGCTGACGATGAAGCGGTGGTCCGTGAGGACGAGCACCGTGACGTGCCGGCGCACCTCGTTCTGGTCGAACGTCGTCTCCTGGTGGACCAGGTACGACCGGATGGGCTCGCCGCCCACGGCGGCCTCCACCGCCTCGGCCACGAGGGCCGGGTAGTAGCCGCTGCGCTCGATCGCCGCCCGCAGCCCCTGGGTCGTCGTACTGGTCTTGGCCATGACGCCCATCCTACGGGGGACCACTGACTGCGAGGCACCGCTCGCCCCGCGTCAGTGGGCGGGGAGGGTCCTCGTCAGTACGCGGGGAGGGTCCTCGGGCCCAGGTCGTCCCGGGCGGGCGGCGGTGCGAGACGGACGGAGGCGCCCAGGACGCTCAGCCCGTGCGAGGCGACGACCACCGGTTCCAGGGTGACCGCGACGACCTCGGGGTGGTCGTCCACCAGCCGGGACACGCGCAGCAGCAGCTCCTCCAGGGCGCGGGTGTCGGCCGGGGCCGAGCCGCGCCAGCCGAACAGCAGGGGCGCGGTGCGGATCGACCGCACCAGTGAGTGCGCCTCGCGGTCGGTGACCGGGATCAGCCGGTGGGCGGTGTCCCCGAGCAGCTGGGAGGCGGCCCCGGCGAGCCCGAAGGAGAGCACCGCCCCGGCCGCGGGGTCGATCACGGCCCGTACGACGACGTCCACACCGCGCGGTGCCATGCTCTGCACGACCGGGCGCAGCTCCTCGGCGGCGCCGAACATCTCGGTCAACTCCGCGTACGAGCGGCGCAGTTGCTCCTCGTCCGTGAGGTCGAGGCGTACCCCGCCCAGGTCGGCCCGGTGCCGGAGGTGCGGGGCGGTGGCCTTCAGCGCCACCGGGTAGCCGAGCCTGCGGGCGGCCTCGGCGGCCGCGTCGGGTGTCGGGGCGGGCAGGGAGCGGTGGACCTCGATGCCGTAGTGGCCGAGGAGGTCACACGCCTCGTCCGGGCCGAGGGCGGGGCTCTGCCCGCGCGTGAGCAGGCCGTCGATCAGCGCGGCGGCGCCCTTCACGTCGATGTCGTCGTACTCGGGCACCCTGCCCGGGTCGGCGGCGTCGCGCCGCCACTGTGCGTAGGCGACGGCCTGGGCGAGGGCGCGGACGGCGCGCTCCGCGGCGGGGTAGGCGGGGATGAGGTGGGCGCCGTCCGCCGCCTCGGGGGCCGCCTCGGGGGCCGCCTCGGGGGCCGCCGGGGGTTCGTACCCGGGTGTGCGGGATTGGGCCCCGGTCGTGCGGGGCTCCTCCGTGGGTGCCGGTCGCGGGTCCGGGGCCGTCCGGTGGGGAGCGGCCTGCGGTGCGTCGTCGGTCCTGGCCTGCGGGGCCGTGCTGGCCGCCGCCGACAGGGCCGCGGCAAGACCGCCCAGTTCCACGTGCACGACGAGGACCGGCTTGGACGGGGCCGCGGCCGTCGCGGAGCGCAGGGCCTGCGCGAGGGCCGCGTCGGCGACGGAGCCCTCCCCCACCGCCGGGATGGCGGTGACGACGACCGCGTCGCAGCGGTCGTCGGCGAGCGCGCGGGACAGGGCCGCGTGGAAGTCCGCCGCCGACGCCGCCGTGGTGAGGTCCTGCGGCGGGTGCGGCCGCAGGCCCTCGGCCAGGCACGCGTCGTAGGTGAGCAGGCCGAGCGACTCCGAGTTGCCGAGGATCGCCACCCGGGGTCCGGCGGGCAGTGGCTGGCGCGCCAGCAGCAGGCCCGCGTCCACCAGGTCGGTGATGGTGTCGACGCGTATCACCCCGGCCTGCCGCAGCAGGGCCGAGACGGTCGCGTGCGGCAGGCGCGTCGCCCGCACGGCGTGCCCCTGGGGGGCGGCGCCGTGCCGGGCGCCCTGGACGACGACCAGGGGCTTGGCGGCGGCGGTGCGGCGGGCGAGGCGGGTGAACTTGCGGGGGTTGCCGATGGACTCCAGGTACATCAGGACCACGTCGGTGTCGGGGTCCTCGTACCAGTACTGCAGGACGTCGTTGCCGGAGACGTCCGCGCGGTTGCCGGAGGAGACGAACGTGGACACGCCGGTCACGCCCGTGACGCCGCCGCCGCGCCGGTGCAGCCGGGACAGCAGGGCCACGCCGATGGCACCGGACTGGGCGAACATCCCGATGCGGCCCGGGCGCGGCACCTCGGGGGCTAGGGAGGCGTTGAGCCGCACCCGGGGCGAGGTGTTGATGACGCCGAAGGCGTTGGGCCCGATGATGCGCATGCCGTACGTGCGGGCCTGCCGGACGAGCGCACGCTGGCGCTCGCGCCCTTCGAGCCCGCTCTCGGCGTAGCCGGCGGACACCACGACCAGTCCCTGCACCCCGTGTTCGCCGCACTCGGCAACGACCTCGGGCACGTGCTCGGCGGGCACGGCGACGACCGCGAGGTCGACCGGGCCGTCGATGTCGCGCACCGACCGGTGGGCGGGCACCCCGTCGAGTTCCTTCTGCTCGTCGGGCAGGGCCCTGTTCACGGCGTACAGGCGGCCGGTGTAGCCGGCGTCGCGGATGTTGCCGAGGACGCTGCGCCCCACGCCGCCGGGGGTGCGTCCCGCGCCGATGACGGCGACCGAGCCGGGCGCCAGCAGCCGCTGCACCGAGCGGGCCTCCGCGCGATGCTCGCGCGCGTACTGCACGGCCAGGGAGCGGTCGGTGGGTTCGAGGTCGAACTCCAGACGGACCACGCCGTCCTCGAAGCTGCGCTTCTGGGTGTACCCGGCGTCCGTGAACACCTTGATCATCTTGGTGTTCGCGGGCAGCACCTCGGCGGCGAAGCGGCGGATGCCGCGCTCCCGGGCGACCGCGGCGATGTGCTCGAGCAGGGCGGAGGCGACTCCGCGGCCCTGGTGGGCGTCCTGGACGAGGAAGGCGACCTCGGCCTCGTCGGCGGGGGCGGACGCGGGCGTTCCGTCGGCGCCGATGCGGTCGTAGCGTACGGTGGCGATGAACTCGCCGCCGACCGTGGCCGCGAGTCCCACCCGGTCCACGAAGTCGTGGTGCGTGAAGCGGTGGACGTCCTTGGCGGACAGGCGAGGGTACGGCGCGAAGAAGCGGTAGTACTTCGACTCGTCGGAGACCTGCTCGTAGAAGCTGACGAGGCGATCGGCGTCATCGACGGTGATGGGCCGGATGCGTGCGGTGCCACCGTCGCGCAGCACCACGTCGGCCTCCCAGTGGGCGGGGTACTCGTGCCGGTCCGGCGAGGTCTGCATGGGCCCCAGAGTACGGCTCGCGTCCGACAGCGGCGCGGGGCAGTCTGTGGAGGGCGTCGGTCGGGTCGAGGCCGCGATCCGATCTCCGCCCCGGGGCGGTGGCACGACAGGGCCGCTCCTGGTGGGCTTCACGTGTGGGAAACTGGTCTAGACAACCCGGAACACCGAAGGGCAGCAACACATGGCTGAGCGCCGCGTCAACGTCGGCTGGGCCGAGGGCCTCCACGCCCGCCCCGCCTCCATCTTCGTCCGAGCCGCCACGGCCACAGGCGTCCCGGTGACGATCGCCAAGGCTGACGGCAACCCCGTCAACGCGGCCTCGATGCTGGCCGTCCTGGGCCTGGGCGCCCAGGGCGGCGAGGAGATCGTCCTCGCCTCCGACGCCGAGGGCGCGGACGCCGCTCTGGACCGGCTGGCCAAGCTGGTTGCCGAGGGTCTCGAGGAACTGCCCGAGACCGTCTGATGTGAGAGCGCCTCTCCGGCGCGTGCGGGGCCCATTCGGTGTCGACCGGATGGGCCCTTCGCATTTCGGGGCTGCATTTCCGTGCACGCACACGCACGGCCGCATGCGCGGGAGGCCGCATTTTCAGGAACAGGGCGGCGGACATACAGAATTCCGGCCCTCGGGAAATTCCCCGCTCTTTGTATACGGCTTCCGCGTTAAATCCGCGGGCTCGCCGTGTTGACGGGATGTTGCGAGTTCCTCACGCGCCCGGCGCGCTCCCCGGCCGAGCCGGACCGCAGGCGGTGGGCGGCGGTCGCGCGCTCGACGTGCAGGGCCGCGGCCGCCCGCGCGCGCTCGCCGTCGCCGCGCGCCACGGCGTCCACGATCGCGCCGTGCTCGTTCCACGACTCCACCGGGCCGGGCGGCGCCTCGACCGTGTACATCCAGGCGATCTTGTGCCGGAGCTGGGTGAGCACCGCGGTCAGCGCGGGGCTCCCGCAGGCCTGGGCCAGCGTCTCGTGGAACCAGCCGTCCAGGGAGCGCAGGTCGTCGCCGCCGCCCTGGCGCGCCCGCTCCCGGCCCAGCCGGACCAGGCCGCGCAGGACCTTGAGATGGGCCTCGGTGCGGCGCTGCGCGGCCCGGGCCGCGCCGAGCGGCTCCAGCAGCAGCCGCATCTGCAGCAGGTCGGCGGCCTCCTGCTCGGTGGGTTCGGCGACGCAGGCGCCCGCGTGCCGTCTGGTCACCACGAAGCCCTCGGCCTCCAGGGTGCGCAGGGCCTCCCGCACGGGGACGCGGGAGACGCCGTAGCGGCGGGCCAGCAGCTCCTCGGTGAGCCGGGCCCCGCGCGCGTGGACGCCGGCGACGATGTCGTCCCGGATGGCGGTGCACACCGAGTGCGCGGGAATGCGCATGACCGACCTCCGTCTGATTCCCGGGGAAAACGCCGACGCGCAGTCCACGGCTTCATTGCGAGTGACTCTATGGCAATGTGCCGCACTTTCCGGCGGCGGACGGAAATCAGGGAGAAGTTTTTGGACGACGAGCCGTCCGGGACGCGAAAAGCCCCGGCCTGCGGGCCGGGGCTTTCACGGAACTCGGGGTGACGTCAGAGGTTGACGCCGTGCGAGCGGAGGTAGGCGACGGGGTCCATGTCGGAGCCGTACTCGGGGCTCGTGCGGGCCTCGAAGTGCAGGTGCGGGCCGGTGACGTTGCCGGTCGCGCCGGACAGGCCGATCTGCTGACCGGGGGTGACCTGCTGGCCGACCGAGACGCCGATGGACGACAGGTGGCCGTACTGGGTGTACGTGCCGTCGTTCATCTTGATCACGACCTGGTTGCCGTACGCGCCGCCCCAGCCGGCCTCGACGACCGTACCGGCGCCGACGGAGTGGACCGAGGTGCCGGTCGCGGCGTGGAAGTCGACGCCGGTGTGGCTGCCGGAGGACCACAGGCCACTGCTGGCCTGGTAGCTGGTCGACACGTACGAGCCGGAGATCGGGGACACGAAGGTGTTCAGGCGCTTGCGCTCGGCCTCGCGGGCGGCGCGCTCCTTGGCCTCGCGCGCCTTCTCGGCGGCTTCCTTGGCCTTCTTGGCCGCCTCGGCGGCCCGCTCGCGCGCGGCCTCCTCGGCCTTCTTCTTCGCGGCGGCCTCCTCGGCCGCCTGCTTCTGCGCGACGGCCTGGGCGTCGATCTGCTCGGCGACGGTGTCGCCCATGGTGACGACGGGGGTGAGACCGGTCTGCTCGGGAGCCGGCTCGGCGGCGAAGGCGGCCGGAGCGGCCACGGTGCCGATGACGCCGGTCGTGGCGAGAGCCGCGACGCCCGCCGCACGGGCCGTGCCGCGCTGGAGGCGGCTGGGGCGACGGTGCTTCCCGGTGGCGCGGGTGAACGCCATGAAGTGGCTGGTCCTTTCCTTCCTTCTCGCCTACCGGGTTAGCTGACGGGTTCGGAGCAGGAAGGTCTCCTACGGACCCCCTCGCGGCTCGCGCGGGCGTCCGATTCACCCCAGGGACTGCGGTTGGGTCCCCGGCTCCCCTGGCTCGCGCCGTACGGGGACTCGGCGATGACTGTCCGGTGCCGCGGGTGCGGCGCACTGCCTGACGAACAGCCCGGATGACGCTAAGCGGCACCGCTTTCAATTCCCAAACGAAACCCGCCTTTTGTAGCGCATCCCACAGGGCAGACAGGCCTCCTCCGTACCAATTCGGGCATAAGGGAGCCCTGGTGCCTTCGATGACAACCAGGGCTCCCGCGCGCGTGTGCCCTACTCCGCGGTGACGACCGAGACTTCGCCGATGCCGAGGGCCTCGACGGGCGCCTTGATCTGCGTCGCGTCACCGACGAGCACGGTCACCAGGCGGTCCACGGGGAAGGCGCTGACGACCGCCGCGGTGGCCTCCACGGTGCCGGTCGCGGCGAGCTGCCGGTACAGCGCGGCCTGGTAGTCGTCGGGCAGGTGCTGCTCGACCTGGTCGGCCAGCGTGGAGGCGACGGCCGCCGCCGTCTCGTACTTCAGCGGCGCGACGCCGACCAGGTTCTGCACGGCGACGTCCCGCTCGGCGTCGGTCAGCCCCTCGGCCGCCAGGGTGCGCAGCACGGTCCACAGGTCCTGCAGGGCGGGACCGGTGTTGGGCGTGTCCACCGAACCGCTGATGGCGAGCATCGAGGCACCGGTGCCGTCCGGGGCGGACCGCAGGACCTGGGCGAACGCCCGCACCCCGTAGGTGTAGCCCTTCTCCTCGCGCAGCACGCGGTCCAGACGGGACGTCAGGGTGCCGCCGAGGCAGTACGTGCCGAGCACCTGGGCGGGCCAGACGCGGTCGTGCCGGTCCGGGCCGGTGCGGCCGATGAGCAGCTGCGTCTGGACGGCGCCCGGGCGGTGGACGATGACGACCCGGCCCCGGTCGTCCGCGGTGACCGGCGGCACCGGACGCGGCTCGGCACGGGAGCCGGTCCAGGCGCCCAGCGTGTCACCGAGCAGGGCGTCGAGGTCGATGCCGGTGAGGTCGCCGACGACGACGGCGGTGGCCGTGGCGGGCCGGACGTGCTTCTCGTAGAAGCCGCGTACGGCCGCGGAGTCGATCGCGGCGACGGTCTCCTCGCCACCCTGCCGGGGCCGCGACATGCGCGAGTCCGCCGGGAACAGCTGCCGGGACAACTCCTTGGCGGCCCGGCGCGAGGGATTGGCCAGCTCGTGCGGGATCTCGTCGAGGCGGTTGCGGACCAGCCGCTCGATCTCGCTGTCCGCGAACGCGGGCGCCCTCAGGGCGTCGGCCAGCAGGCCGAGCCCCTTCTCGAGCCGGGAGGCCGGGACCTCCAGGCTGATCCGGACCCCGGGGTGGTCGGCGTGCGCGTCCAGGGTGGCGCCCGCGCGCTCCAGTTCGGCCGCGAACTCCTCCGCGGAGTGCTTGTCGGTGCCCTCCGAGAAGGCCCGCGCCATGATCGTGGCGACGCCGTCCAGGCCGGCCGGCTCGGCGTCCAGGGGCGCGTGCAGCAGCACCTCGACGGCGACGACCTGCTGGCCGGGGCGGTGGCAGCGCAGGACCGTCAGGCCGTTGCCGAGAGTGCCGCGCTCCGGGGCCGGGAAGGCCCAGGGCTTGGCCTCGCCCGCCTGCGGCCGGGGGTGGAAGTCCATCGTGGCGAGCTCGGTCACTTGGCCGCCTCCTCGTTCTCGTCGCCGGCCGCGGGTGCGGTGTCCCCGGCATCGTCGGTCTCG
Source organism: Streptomyces sp. NPDC017943 (assembly GCF_044328425.1). Lineage (NCBI taxonomy): Bacteria > Bacillati > Actinomycetota > Actinomycetes > Kitasatosporales > Streptomycetaceae > Streptomyces > Streptomyces sp. NPDC017943. The sequence goes on from NZ_JBIRHH010000005.1 coordinate 604,245, forward strand.
TCGGCGACGGGCTCGTAGACGAGCACCGCGCGGTTGTCGGGGCGCAGGCGGGCCTTGGTGACCTCCTGGACCTCCTCGGCCGTGACCTCCAGCACGCGCTGGACGGCGGTCAGGGCGAGCTGGGGGTCACCGAACAGCACGGCGTACCGGCACAGTTCGTCGGCGCGGCCCGCGACCGTGCCGAGGCGGTCCAGCCACTCGCGCTCCAACTGGGCCTGGGCGCGCTCCATCTCCTCGGCCGTGGGGCCCTCCTCGGCGAACCGGGCGAGCTCCTCGTCGATGGCGGCCTCGATCACCGGCACCTCCACGTCACCGGACGTCTTGACGTCCAGCCAGCCCAGCGAGGGCGCCCCGGCCAGCCGCAGCAGGCCGAACCCGGCCGCGACGGCCGTACGGTCGCGCCGCACCAGGCGGTTGTACAGCCGGGAGGACTCGCCGCCGCCGAGGACGGTCAGGGCCAGGTCGGCGGCGTCGCACGCGCGTGTGCCGTCGTGCGGCAGTCGGTAGGCGGCCATCAGGGCACGCGCCGGGACCTCCTCCTCGACGACCTCGCGCAGCTGCTCGCCGATGGTCTCCGGCAGGGAGCCGTCGCGCGGGGCGGGCTTGCCGTCGTGGCCGGGGATGGAGCCGAAGTACTTCTCGACCCAGGCCAGCGTCTGCTCGGGGTCGATGTCGCCGACCACGGAGAGCACGGCGTTGTTCGGCGCGTAGTAGGTGCGGAAGAACGCGCGAGCGTCCTCCAGGGTCGCCGCGTCCAGGTCGGCCATCGACCCGATCGGGGTGTGGTGGTAGGGGTGGCCCTCCGGGTAGGCGAGGGCGGTGAGCTTCTCGAAGGCGGTGCCGTAGGGGACGTTGTCGTAGCGCTGGCGGCGCTCGTTCTTGACGACGTCGCGCTGGTTCTCCATCGACTCCTCGTCGAGGGCGGCCAGCAGGGAGCCCATGCGGTCGGCCTCCAGCCAGAGGGCGAGCTCCAGCTGGTGGGCGGGCATGGTCTCGAAGTAGTTGGTCCGCTCGAAGCTCGTGGTGCCGTTCAGCGAGCCGCCCGCGCCCTGGACCAGCTCGAAGTGGCCGTTGCCCTTGACCTGCGCGGACCCCTGGAACATCAAGTGCTCGAAAAGGTGAGCCAGGCCCGTACGCCCCTTGACTTCGTGGCGCGAGCCGACGTCGTACCAGAGGCACACCGCCGCGACGGGGGTCAGGTGGTCCTCGGAGAGCACCACGCGCAAGCCGTTGGCCAGGCGGTGCTCGGTCGCTGTCAGGCCTCCGGAGCCTGCCTGGGCTGTGGCCGTGTGACCCATGGGCATGTACGTCCCTTCGATCGCGGAGCGGTCTTCACAACCGCGGATTCGTGCCGGTCCTGCCACTGTATGCAAGCGCGCGAGGCCCTGGTGAAGTTCCCGGTGCCGGCCTCGTTCCGGGGGCGCGGGCGCCGCTTGTCCCGGGGCCTGGTCCCGCTTGTCAGTGCGGCGGTCCACAATGGTCCGCGTCAGATCTGGATCGCAGCAGCAAGGAGCCGGCAGCGATGGCCCGCCGCAGCACGAAGACCCCGCCGCCCGACGACTCGTACGAGGAGCGGATCCTCGACATCGACGTCGTCGACGAGATGCAGGGCTCCTTCCTCGAGTACGCGTACTCGGTCATCTACTCCCGGGCCCTGCCGGACGCCCGCGACGGTCTCAAGCCGGTGCACCGGCGCATCGTGTACCAGATGAGCGAGATGGGCCTGCGCCCCGAGCGGGGGTACGTCAAGTGCGCCCGTGTCGTCGGCGAGGTGATGGGCAAGCTGCACCCGCACGGCGACGCGTCGATCTACGACGCCCTGGTGCGCATGGCCCAGCCGTTCTCCATGCGCGTCCCCCTGGTGGACGGCCACGGCAACTTCGGCTCGCTGGGCAACGACGACCCGCCGGCCGCCATGCGGTACACCGAGTGCCGCATGGCCGAGGCGACGAGCCTGATGACGGAGTCGATCGACGAGGACACCGTCGACTTCAACCCCAACTACGACGGCCAGGAGCAGGAACCGGCCGCGCTGCCCGCCGCCTTCCCGAACCTGCTGGTCAACGGCGCCTCGGGTATCGCGGTCGGCATGGCGACGAACATGCCGCCGCACAACCTGCGCGAGGTCATCGCCGCGGCACGCCACCTGATCAGGCACCCGAACGCGGACCTCGACGCCCTGATGAAGCACGTCCCCGGTCCGGACCTGCCCACCGGCGGCCGCATCGTCGGCCTGTCCGGCATCCGCGACGCCTACGAGAGCGGCCGGGGCACGTTCAAGATCCGCGCGACCGTGGCGGTGGAGCAGGTCACGGCCCGCCGCAAGGGCCTGATCGTCACCGAGCTGCCCTTCGCGGTCGGCCCCGAGAAGGTCATCGCCAAGATCAAGGACCTGGTCGGCTCGAAGAAGCTCCAGGGCATCGCCGACGTCAAGGACCTCACCGACCGCGAGCACGGCCTGCGCCTGGTCATCGAGATCAAGAACGGCTTCGTGCCGGAGGCGGTCCTGGAGCAGCTGTACAAGCTGACGCCGATGGAGGAGTCCTTCGGCATCAACAACGTCGCCCTGGTCGACGGCCAGCCGCTCACGCTGGGCCTGAAGGAGCTGCTGGAGGTCTACCTCGACCACCGCTTCACCGTGGTGCGGCGGCGCTCGGAGTTCCGCCGCGGCAAGAAGCGCGACCGGCTGCACCTGGTCGAGGGCCTGCTGACGGCCCTGCTGGACATCGACGAGGTCATCCGCCTGATCCGCTCCAGCGAGAACTCCGCCCAGGCCAAGCAGCGCCTGATGGAGCACTTCTCGCTGAGCGAGGTGCAGACGCAGTACATCCTCGACACGCCGCTGCGCCGGCTGACCCGGTACGACCGCATCGAGCTGGAGACGGAGAAGGACCGGCTCAACGCGGAGATCGAGGAGCTGACCCGGATCCTCGACTCGGACGCGGAGCTGCGCAAGCTGGTCTCCTCTGAACTGGCCGCGGTCGCCAAGAAGTTCGGCACCGACCGGCGCACGGTCCTGCTGGAGTCGGGCGGCGCTCCGGTCGCGGCCGTACCGCTGCAGGTGGCGGACGACCCGTGCCGGGTGCTGCTGTCCTCTACGGGTCTGCTGGCCCGTACGGCCGACGCCGAGCCGTTCGCGGAGGACGCCGGCGCCAAGCGCGCCAAGCACGACGTGATCGTCTCGGCGGTACCGGCGACGGCCCGCGGCGAGATCGGCGTGGTGACCTCCTCGGGCCGGCTGCTGCGGCTGAACGTGGTCGACCTGCCGCAGCTCCCGCAGCCCCTGCCGACGCCGAACCTGGCGGGCGGCGCCCCGCTGGCGGAGTTCGTGTCGCTGGAGGGCGACGAGACGGTCGTCTGCCTGACCACCCTCGACGAGTCGTCCCCGGGCCTGGCGCTCGGCACGCAGCAGGGCGTCGTCAAGCGCGTCGTGCCGGACTACCCGTCCAACAAGGAGGAGCTGGAGGTGATCACCCTCAAGGAGGGTGACCGGATCGTCGGTGCCGTCGAGCTGCGCACCGGGGACGAGGACCTGGTGTTCATCACCGACGACGCCCAGCTGCTGCGCTTCCAGGCGTCCCAGGTCCGCCCGCAGGGGCGTCCGGCCGGCGGTGTGGCCGGCATCAAGCTGGCCGAGGGGGTGAAGGTCATCTCCTTCACGGCGGTGGACCCGGCCGCGGACGCGGTCGTCTTCACGGTCGCGGGCTCGCGGGGGACGCTGGACGACTCGGTGCAGACGACGGCCAAGCTGACCCCGTTCGACCAGTACCCGCGCAAGGGCCGGGCGACCGGCGGTGTCCGCTGCCAGCGGTTCCTGAAGGGCGAGGACTGCCTGTCCCTGGCCTGGGCCGGGCCCGCCCCGGCCCGTGCCGCACAGAAGAACGGCGCCCCGGCCGCCCTGCCGGACATCGACCCCCGCCGCGACGGGTCGGGTGTGTCCCTGGCGAAGACGGTGGCCGTGGTGGCCGGGCCGGTCTAGGCCGGCGGTTCCTCCGCGGGTTCCTCCCCGCCGGTGCGCACATAGCGCAGGACGCCCCACATGCCGTGCTCGTCGGCGTGTGGGGCGTCGTCCTTGCACGCCTCCAGTTCCTTGCCGAGGGCGGTGGTGTCGATGCCGGAGCCGATGAGGACGAGCTGGGTGAGGCGTTCGCCGCCGGCCGGCCAGGGCTCGGGGTAGAAGCGCAGGAACCGTCCCACGGCGTGCACGGCGTACCGGTTGCGCACGTCGTACGGCCCGAAGTCGACGTAGCCCTTGATGCGGTACAGCCCCGAGGGGCGGCTGTCGAGGAAGGCCATCAGCCGGCGGGGGTCGAGGGGCGCGGACGAGACGAACGAGACGCTGTCGTAGGCGGTGTGCAGGTGCCCGGCGTGCCCGCCGGGCGCGTCGTTCTCGTCGTGCTCGGGGTGCTCGTCGTGCTCCTCGTGCTCGTGCAGGTCGTCGAAGGAGAGCTGTCCGATGCGCTCCTCGCTCGGCCGGCAGTCGAAGAGGAACTCGGGGTCGATGCGGCCGTAGGTGGCCGGAACGACGGCGGCTCCGTCGGTGAGCGACCTGACCAGCCCGAGGACGCGTTCGCCGTCGGCCGCGCGGTCGAGTTTGTTGACCACGACGAGGTCGGCCAGCGCGAGGTGGCGGTCGATCCCGGGGTGGCGGGAGCGGGTCGCGTCGAACTCGGCGGCGTCGACGACCTCGACCAGTCCGCCGTAGACGACGCCGGGATGTGCGCTGGCGAGCAGCATCCGGACCAGCTCCTGCGGTTCGGCCAGGCCGCTGGCCTCGATGACGATGACGTCGATGCCGAGGGAGGGGGCCGCGAGCCGCTCCAGGTACGTGTCGAGTTCGCTCGCGTCGACCGCGCAGCACAGGCACCCGTTGCCCAGGGAGACCGTCGAGTCGCCGAGCGCCCCGGCCACGGCCATCGCGTCGATCTCCACGGCCCCGAAGTCGTTGACGATCGCGCCGATGCGGCTGCCGCCGCTGCGGTGCAGGAGGTGGTTGAGCAGAGTGGTCTTGCCCGAGCCGAGGAATCCGGCCAGGACCACGACCGGGATCTGCTGCGGTTGCGGGCTCGCCTGACGCACCGTGCGACCTCTTTCACGCCGACGCGCGCACCGGCTCACGGTGGCGGCACACGCGGGGGGATGGGATACCGGTCCAGGATACGAGCCAGGGGGTTGCGAGGGGCACCATCATCCTCCGGTAGGCGCGGAGTAGCTCGCCTTCGAGCGGGGCCAAGGGATGCGCAAGGCGTCCGAAAATGTCGTCCGGTCATAGCAGAGTGTGGTTCGTTATCGCCGTCTCGCCTCCCGTACACGAGAGAACCATTCGGACGTCAAGCGGTGCGACCCAATAGCAGGGCACCTGATCTCCCTCGCGCTCCCCATGCACTGGGAAGGGAACCTCGTTTTCCACCACACCGATGGGGAAGCATGACGCAGATGCCGGGAGGGCGGATGGATCAACGACGGTTGAAACATGTGCTGCTGTGGGGTGTGGCAACCCTGCTGGGGGTGACACTCGTCGGTGCCGCGTCCGTGGTGATCAGTGGTTGGCTCCTGGCCGGCGTGGAGGAGGCGAACGGTGGACGCCGGGAGGCAGTCGAACGCAGCGCGGTAGGTGACTACTTCGGCGGCGTGAGCGCCGTATTCTCCGGCCTCGCTCTTCTGCTGCTGGTCTTCACTCTGCTCTTCCAGCAGCGGGAGTTGCGCCTGCAGCGCGAAGAGCTCAACCTGCAGCGCCAGGAACTCATCGCCTCCCGCCAGGAACTACGTCGCAGCGCGAGAGCCGATCTACGAGCCCTGCACGTCCAATTGACCGAGATGGCGATGAACGATGCTGCGCTTGCCGGCGTGTGGAATGACTATCCCGACGAGCCACACGAAGTAGTCCGCCAGCACTTGTTCGCCAACCTGACTTTCGGCCACTTCCTCCTCTTCTACGAGTGGGGAGAGATCTCCGAAGAGGAGTTGCTCGAGTACGCCCGCACCCTCCTCAGGAGCCCGCTGTTTCAGCGGTACTGGGAGGCCTCACGCAGGGGAAAGGAGGGCCTTTCCCCTGACAGCCACGAGGGACGCCTGTTCCGCATCTTCGAGCAGGCCGTCCGCGACATACAGGGCCGAGGTACTCCCAGCACGCCTTGAGACGGCGGCCCTCAGGCGGGCACCGGCTCCGGTGCCTCAGGTCCCACGTAGCGGGCCACCGGGCGGATGATCTTCGTGTCCTCCGCCTGCTCCAGGATGTTCGCGCTCCAGCCCACCGCCCGCGCGGCGGCGAACGTCGGGGTGAACATCTCGCGGGGCAGACCGCAGAGTTCCATCACGACACCCGCGTAGTACTCGACGTTGGTGTGCAGCTCCCGGCCGGGCTTCAGCTCCGCCAGGATCGCCTCGACGTGCCGCTCGACCTCGATCGCGAAGTCCACCCGCGGGCCGCCGAACGACCGGGCGACCTCCCGCAGCATCCGTGACCGCGGGTCCTCCGTGCGGTAGATCGCGTGCCCGAACCCCATGATGCGGTCCCCGGCCAACACCCGCTCGCGCACCCAGGAGTCGATGCGGTCCGGGCTGCCGATCGCGTCCAGGGTGTCCAGCGCGCGGCTGGGCGCACCACCGTGCAGCGGTCCCGACAGCGCCGCGACCGCGCCCGCCAGACACGCCGCCACGTCCGCCCCGGTCGAGGCGATGACCCGGGCGGTGAACGTCGACGCGTTGAAACCGTGGTCGATGGTGGAGATCAGGTACTGCTCGATCGCCCGGGCATGCCGCTCGTCCGGTGTTGATCCGGTCAACATGTAGAGGTAGTTGGCCGCGTAGGAAAGGTCCGGCCGGGGTTCGATCGGCTCCTGCCCGTGGCCCAGCCGGTGCAGCGCGGTGAGCAGGGTGGGGACGGCCGCCGCCGCCTCCAGCGTGTTCTGCCGACGCTCCTCCTCGTCGATGTCGTACACGGGGCGGAAACCCTTCGCCGCACCCAGCAGCGACAGCGCCGTCCGCATCCCCGCGAGCGGGCCGGAACGTCCGCCCGCCGCAGCAATGGCGGGCAGCGCCGCCCGCACCTCGCCGGGCAGCGCCCGCAGAGCGGCGGTCTCGGCCGCGAAGGCCGCGCGCTGTACGGGGCCGGGCAGTTCACCGTGGACGAGGAGGTACCAGACGTCCTCGAATCCCCGGCTGCGGGCCAGATCGACCGCCGAGTACTGCCGGTAATGGTAGAAGCCTTCGCGCCCTCGGACGTCGCCGATGCGGGTGTCGGTGACGACGACACCGGCGAGCCCCCGGGGCGCTTCGAGAAGAGCACCTGCGGACCTGTTGACGGACATGTCTGCCTCCCTGAACTTGATCCGACTGTCCATGATTGACTGAATGCCTGTCAATATTGATTGAATCAATGCAACAGTCAATGGACCAGCGGACGGATACGGTGACCCTCATGCGCGATCAAGAGACCGCCTCACCGGGCACGGAACGGCGGCTGACCACCAAGGAGGCCGCCGAACTGCTCGGCGTGAAACCGGAGACCCTGTACGCGTACGTGAGTCGCGGGCAGCTCAGCAGCCGGCGAGCAGCCGGCGGCCGGGGCAGCACCTTCGACGCCGCGGAGGTCGAAGCGCTCGCCCGGCGCAACCGGCGGGAGAGCGCCACCGGTCCCGGCTCCGGCGGAGAGCTGGGCGTACGCACCCGCATCACGCTGATCGAGGGCGACCGGTACTACTTCCGCGGCGTCGACGCGGTCGACCTGGCAGCCCGGCACACCTACGAAGAGGTCGCCGAGTGGCTGTGGACCGGCCGGCTGCGCCCGGGCGTCACGTTCGACGCACCCGCGCCCGCCGTCGCCGTCGCCCGCCGCGCGGTCGAGGCCCTGCCCGAACACGCCTCCCCCGCCGACCGGTTGCGCGTCGCGACCATCGCCGCCGCCACCGCCGACCCGCTGCGCTTCGACCTGTCCGAGGACGCCGTGCTCGGCACCGCGCGCACGCTCATCCCCACCCTCGTCGCCGCCCTCCCCCCGGCCTGGCACGGACGACGGGACGACGGCCCTCTGGCCCACCGCCTGTGGACCCGGCTGTCGCACCGCGAGGACCCGGACGAGGCGTCCCTGCGGGCCCTCGACACCGCACTGGCCCTCCTCGTCGACCACGACCTGGCCGCCTCCACGCTCGCGGTGCGTGTCGCGGCCTCGGCCCGGGCCCACGCCTATGCGGCCGTCTCCGCCGGGCTCGGTGTGATCGAGGGCCCGTTGCACGGTGCGGCCAGCGGGCTGGCGCACCGGCTCCTGCACGACGTGCTCGACCGGGGTGACGCGGCACCGGTGATCGCGGACGAGCTCCGCGCCGGCCGCCGCATCCCCGGACTGGGCCACCGCCTGTATCAGGGCGAGGACCCACGCGCGCGTGCCCTGTTCGCCCTCCTGGAGCGCGTCCCGCGCGCGGAGCCCGCCCTGCTCGCCGCCCGCGACATCGTCGAGACGGCCGCCCGCCACACACCGCTGCACGCCAACGTCGACCTGGCGCTGGCCGTGCTCACCACCTCCTGCGGCATGCCCGCCAGTGCCGGCGAGACGATCTTCGCCGTGGCCCGGACGGCGGGCTGGGTCGCCCATGCGCTGGAGGAGTACGGCGAACGCCCCCTGCGCATGCGCCCGAGCGGTCTGTACGTCGGGCCGAGGCCGCCGCAACCCCTGCCGGAGTAGGCAGGGGCGGGGCCGAAATGAGCTCCCGCCCAACTCAGGTTAGGCTCACCTCTGTGAGTACGTGCTCAAGCGTCTCCCGGGACTCCGACGAGCCCGTTGCGGGGACCGCGGCCATCGCGAGGACCTGGCTGTTGCTGGAACAGCCCGGCCCATGGGGTGCCAAGGCGCTCACTTCGAGCCACCTGGACCCCGTGGTGGGCCGTGCCCTGGAGGCGGCCGCCAAGGACACGGGCGTACGGATCGTGCTCATCCGCCGCCCCGGGCGGCACGCGGACCGCAGGATGCCCGCCACGCGCCGGGTGTTCGCGGCGCACACCGTCCCGGGGAACGTCTGGCTGCACAGCGCCACGACCTCCGATCCGGCCCGGTTGCTCGACCTCGACCTCGCCGCCCTCGGCCGGGGCGAGCACTCCGGCTTCGACGCCGTACTCGGCGGCCGGGCCCACGAGGGCGACCCCCTCGCCCTCGTCTGCACCAACGGCAAGCGTGACCGCTGCTGCGCCCTCCTCGGCAGGCCGCTCGCCGCCGAACTGGCCTCCTCGGGGGTTCAGGGCGTCTGGGAGGTCACCCATCTGGGTGGTCACCGCTTCTCCCCGACGGCCCTGGTCCTGCCGTACGGCTACGCCTACGGCCGTGCGGAGGCCCACGCCCTCAAGGAAGTCCTGCACCGCGCTCAGGAGGGTCGCGTCGTCGTGGCGGGCTGCCGGGGAAGGTCGGCCTGGGAGCGGCCCGGCCAGGCGGCCGAGCTGGCCGTGCGCCAGGCGACGGGCGAGGACGCTGCGGAGGCCCTGCGCGTGGTGCGGACGGCGGGCGCGGCACCGCGCTGGGAGGTGACGGTCGCCCACGTCGACGGACGCCGCTGGCGGGTCGACGTGGCCCAGGGCGCCGCACTGCCGCCGCGTCCGGAGAGCTGCGGGGCGGCTGTCCTCGGCTCCCCCGCGCGGATGGACGTGGTGGCGGTGCGCGAGGACAGTCTGACGTCCGCCCTGGCGAGCTGACCGTCCGTGTGACCGATGCGTCCACCGTGCAGTGTGGATCCGCCGAGCGTGTCCAGGTGTTGATCAAGAGATCCATGCCACACCCGTCACGGCAGGTGGACGGCCGCACGTACCGTCTTGGGTATGAGCCCCACTGCACCCGTTCGCCGCCTGCGCCTCGGCCTGCCCCGGCGGGTGTTCTCGCAGGTACTGCTGATGCAGGTGGCGATCGCCGCGGGAGTCGCGGTCCTCGCGACGGGACTGTTCCTCGCGCCGCTCGGCGACCAGCTCGACGACCAGGCGATGCGCCGCGCGCTGGCGATCGCGCAGACGACCGCGCAGCAGCCGGGGCTCGCCGAGGAGGTCCGGGACACACCGCCCACGGTGAACGGCCCGGTGCAGCAGGAGGCGGAGCGGATCCGCGAGGCCACCAAGGCGGAGTACATCGTGGTGATGGACTGGCGGGGCGTGCGCTGGTCCCACACCGACCCGAAGCAGATCGGCGGCATCGTCTCCACCGACCCCGGCCAGGCGCTGGCCGGCCGGGAGGTCATGGAGATCGACAACGGCACCCTGGGCCGTTCCGCCCGCGGCAAGGTGCCCCTGCGCGACGGTGACGGCACCGTGGTCGGCGCGGTCTCCGTCGGCATCGCCTACGACAGCGTCCGGGCCCGGCTGATCCACGCCATCCCCGGTCTGCTCGCCTACGCCGGCGGCGCGCTGGCCGTGGGGGCGCTGGCCGCCTGGCTCATCTCCCGGCGGGTCCAGCGGCAGACCAGGGACCTGGCCTTCTCGGACATCGCGGCGCTGCTGTCGGAACGCGAGGCGATGCTGCACGGCATCCGCGAGGGGGTCGTCGCCCTGGACCGCACCGGCCGTATCCGGCTCGTCAACGACGAGGGGCAGCGCCTGCTCGGCCTCGGGGACACCGTGGTCGGCCGCACCCCCGACGAGGCGCTCGGCCCGGGCCGTACGGCCGACGTGCTGGCCGGGCGGGTCACCGGCACCGATCTGCTCACCGTGCGCGGCCAGCGGGTGCTGGTCGCCAACCGCATGCCCACGGACGACGGCGGCGCCGTGGCCACCTTGCGCGACCGCACGGAGCTGGAGCAACTGGGCCGCGAACTCGACTCCACACGCGGTCTGATCGACGCCCTGCGCGCCCAGGACCACGAACACGCCAACCGGATGCACACCCTGCTGGGGCTGCTCGAACTGGAGATGTACGACGACGCCGTCGAGTTCGTCGGCGAGGTCGTCGGCGACCACCGGGCGACCGCGGAGCAGGTGACCGGGCGCATCGAGGACCCTCTGGTCGCGGCCCTGCTGGTGGGCAAGGCGACCGTCGCGGCCGAGCGGGGCGTCGCCCTCGGGGTGTCCGACCGGACCCGGCTGCCCCACCGGCTGGTCGACCCGCAGGGGCTCGTCACCGTCGTCGGGAACCTGGTGGACAACGCCCTGGACGCCGTGGCGGGCACACCGCACGCGCGCGTGGAGGTCGAACTGCGCACCGAGGGCCGTACGGCGATCCTGAGGGTGCGGGACACGGGGCCGGGAATCCCGCCCGGACAACGCGAGTTGATCTTCACCGAGGGATGGTCCACGAAGAAGCCCCCGGCGCACCGGGAGCGGGGCATCGGACTGTCTCTGGTGCGCCGGCTGGCCATGCGGCAGGGTGGCAGCGCCACGGTCGGCGAGGCACACGGCGGGGGCGCCGAGTTCACGGTCGTCCTGCCGGACGCGCTGACCGAGGCCGGCCCGGCACCGGCCCTGACCGGGACGCCGTCCCGCCCGGCCCCACAGGAGGAGTCGTGATGATCGAGGTGCTGGTCGTGGACGACGACGCCAGGGTGGCCCGCGTGAACGCCGCCTATGTGGAGAAGGTGCCCGGCTTCCACGTCGCCGGTGAGGCCCACAGCGCCGCGGACGCACTGCACCAGCTGGAGACGCTGCCGAGGCTGGACCTGGTGCTGCTGGATCACTACCTGCCCGACGAGACGGGACTGGCCGTGGTCCAGGAGATGCGCCGGCGCGGCCTGCACACCGACGTGATCATGGTGACGGCGGCCCGGGACGTCTCGACCGTCCAGGCGGCCATGCGGCACGGGGCGCTGCAGTACCTGGTCAAGCCGTTCGCCTTCGCCGGACTGCGCGCCAAGCTGGAGGCGTACGCGGAGTTGCGCCGCACCCTGGACGGTGGCGGGGAGGCGGAGCAGGCCGAGGTCGACCGCATCTTCGGGGCCCTGTCGGCCGGTTCGGAGCCCTCCCTGCCCAAGGGGCACTCCCCCACCACGGCGGAACTCGTCCGCCAGTCCCTGATGAACGCCGACGGCCCCCTGTCCGCCCAGGAGATCGCCGAACGGACCGGAGTGAGCCGGCAGACCGCTCAGCGCTATCTGAAGCTCCTGGAGCGCACCGGAAGGGCCAGGCTGACCCTGAAGTACGGCGACGCGGGCCGCCCGGAACACCGTTACGTGTGGGCGACCCGCGGCTGACGGCTCCGTCCGGCCGTCCGACCGACCGCCCGGGCGGTCCTGACGCGGCCCCCGCCTCCGGGACCGGCTTCCGAGGGAGGGCGTCGCGGTCGCTCCTACGCCGCCCCCGCCCCCGTCGGCGGTTGCTCCTACGCCGCCCCCGCCCCCGTCAGCGACCGCACCTCGGTCTCCGCCTGCTTGGCCTCGTCCGGCACTTCCGCCGAGGTGACCGTGCCGAGCCAGCCCGCGAGGAAGCCCAGCGGTATCGAGACCAGGCCCGGGTTCTGCAGCGGGAAGTACTGGAAGTCGGCGTCGGGGAACAGCGCGTCGGGGCTGCCCGAAACCACCGGGGACAGCCCCACGAGGACCACCGCGGGGATCAGCCCTCCGTAGACGGCCCACACCGCGCCCCGGGTGGTGAAGCCGCGCCAGAACAGGGAGTAGAGCAGCACGGGAAGGTTCGCCGACGCGGCGACGGCGAAGGCCAGGCCCACCAGGAACGCCACGTTCAGGTCCCTGGCGAGCAGCCCGAGGGCGATCGCCACCACCCCGACCCCGACGGCCGCGACACGGGCCACCGCGACCTCGCTGCGCGGCTTGCCGCCCTTGCCCTTGCGCCGCAAGGACGCGTACAGATCGTGGGCGACCGAAGCGGAGGACGCGAGCGTGATGCCGGCGACCACGGCCAGGATCGTGGCGAAGGCGACCGCGGCGACGATCGCGAACAGCACCGTGCCGCCCGTGGACCCGGCGCCACCGCCCAGGTCGAGCGCCAGCAGGGGGACCGCGGTGTTCCCGGAGGCGTTGGAGGCGCGCACCACGTCCGGTCCCAGGACGGCCGCCGCCCCGAACCCGAGCACGACCGTCATCAGGTAGAAGCCGCCGATGAGACCGATGGCCCAGACGACGGAGCGACGCGCGGCCCGTGCGGTGGGCACGGTGTAGAAGCGGGACAGGATGTGCGGCAGCCCCGCGGTCCCCAGGACCAGGGCCAGTCCCAGGCTGATGAAGTCGAACCGGGCCGTCCAGTCCCCGCCGTAGCGCAGTCCGGGCGCGAGGAACGCCTGTCCGTGGCCGCTGCGTTCGGCCGCCGTGAGCAGCAGCAGGTCCAGGTCGCCGTGGAACCGCAGCAGGACGAGCACGGTCAGCGCGGCACTTCCGCCGAGCAGCAGCACCGTCTTGACGATCTGGATCCATGTCGTGGCCCGCATGCCGCCCAGCGACACGTAGATCACCATGAGCACGCCGACCCCGACGACGGTCCAGGACCGGGCCGCCTCGCTCGTGCCGCCCAGGAGCAGCGCCACCAGGCTGCCGGCGCCGACCATCTGCGCCACCAGGTACAGCACGGACACGGTCACGGACGACGTCCCCGCCGCGATCCGTACCGGCCGCTCCCTCATGCGCGCCGCCACCACGTCGGCGAGGGTGAAGCGCCCGCAGTTGCGGACGAGTTCGGCGACCAGGAACAGCACCACCAGCCAGGCCACGAGAAACCCGACGACGTACAGCAGTCCGTCGTAGCCGAACAGCGCGATGAGGCCGGCGACTCCCAGGAAGCTCGCCGCCGACATGTAGTCGCCCGCGATGGCGAAACCGTTTTCCATGGGCGAGAAGAGCCTCCCGCCGGCGTAGAACTCCTCCGCAGAGCCCCGCCGGTTGCGGCTCACCCAGGTGGTGATCCCCAGGGTGACCGCGACGAACACGCTGAACAGCAGCAGCGCCAGCGTCTGATGCTCACTCGTCACGAGGCTCCTCCGTTCGCCTCGCGCGTCAGCTCCTGGGTGTCCCAGCGCAGTTCGAGCGCGGCCCGGTCCCTGCGCAGCCGCGCGTGCCGCGCGTACGCCCAGGTGAGCAGGAAGGTCGTGAGGAACTGCCCGAGCCCCGCGGCCATCCCGACGTTCATCGCCCCGGCCACGGGCCGCGCCATGAGCTGCGGCGCCGTCGTCGCGGCCACGACGTATCCCACGTACCAGGTGAAGAACACCGCGCAGGCCGGGACCACGAACCTCCGGTACCGCCGCCGCACCTCCTGGAAGGCCGCGCTGCGCTGCACCTCCAGGTAGATGTCCGCAGCGGCGACGCCGGTCTCCCCCTCGCGCGCCGGCGGGGCGACCGCCTGCGCCGGGACGTCGGCCGACTCCCCCCAGCCGCTGGCGAGGGCGTCGTACCAGGGGTCGTCGTACCTCGGCTGTCCGGCCGCCCCGGCCGGGTCCGGTTCACGGCCGTGGAGTTGCTCGACCGGACTCTCCTGACCGGCCCCGACCCCGCGGGGACGATCCTTGCTTGACTGCATGGTCAAGGATGGACAGAACGGGAAGATCCCCGACTCTTCTTCCCCGCGCTCTTCACCCCATCAGGTGACGCACCCTGCCGGTGGCCGCGCGAGCCCCTTCCGCAGGCGTAACGGACCGTGGAGCCCTCGGGGCCGTGAACCTCCGGCTCACGACCCCGCCCGGTCCGGCTACGCGTCGATCCGCGACCGGTCCAGCGTCGCCGCCGAGTTGGAGATGAACTCCTTGCGCGGCGCCACGTCGTTGCCCATCAGCAGATCGAAGACCTGCTCCGCGGCCTCCAGGTCGGACAGGTTGATCCGGCGCAGCGTGCGGTGGCGCGGGTCCATGGTCGTCTCGGCCAGCTGGTCCGCGTCCATCTCGCCCAGACCCTTGTAGCGCTGGATCGAGTCCTTGTAGCGGACGCCCTTGGTCTGGAACTCCATGAGCTTGTCGCGCAGTTCCCGGTCCGAGTACGTGTAGACGTACTTGTCCTGCCCCTTCTTCGGCTGCACGATCTCGATCCGGTGCAGCGGCGGCACCGCGGCGAAGACCCGGCCCGCCTCGACCATCGGCCGCATGTAGCGGTGGAAGAGGGTCAGGAGCAGCGTGCGGATGTGGGACCCGTCGACGTCGGCGTCGGTCATCATGATGATCTTGCCGTAGCGGGCCGTGTCGATGTCGAAGGTGCGGCCCGAGCCGGCTCCTATGACCTGGATGATCGCTCCGCACTCGGCGTTCTTGAGCATGTCGGTCACGGACGACTTCTGCACGTTGAGGATCTTGCCCCGGATCGGCAGCAACGCCTGGAACTCGGAGTTCCGCGCGAGCTTGGCGGTGCCGAGCGCGGAGTCACCCTCGACGATGAACAGCTCGCTGCGGTCCACGTCGTCGCTGCGGCAGTCGGCGAGCTTGGCGGGCAGGGACGAGGACTCCAGGGCCGTCTTGCGGCGCTGGGCGTCCTTGTGCTGCCGGGCGGCGATACGCGTACGGGCCGCGGCGACGGCCTTCTCCATCACGACACGCGCCTGCTGGGCCGCGTCCCGCTTGGTGGACGTCAGGAACGCCTTCAGTTCCTTGCTGATCACGGTGTTCACGATGCGGCGGGCCGCCGAGGTCCCGAGGACTTCCTTGGTCTGCCCCTCGAACTGGGGCTCCGCGAGGCGCACGGTGACGACCGCCGTCATCCCCTCCAGGGCGTCGTCCTTGACGATGTCGTCCTCGGCGACGCGCAGCAGCTTCTTCGCCCGCAGCACCTCGTTCATCGTCGTGGCGACGGCCTGCTCGAAGCCGGCGACGTGGGTGCCGCCCTTGGGGGTGGCGATGATGTTCACGAACGACTTCAGGGTCGTGTCGTATCCCGTGCCCCACCGGAGCGCGACGTCGACGTCGAGTTCACGGGTGACCTGGGTGGGCGTCATCTGCCCGTGCTCGTCCAGGACGGGGACGGTCTCCCGGAAGGTGCCCTGTCCGGAGAAGCGCAGGACGTCGCAGATCGGCTTGTCGGAGGCCAGGTACTCGCAGAACTCGCTGATGCCGCCGTCGAAGCGGAAGGACTCCTCGCCCTTGCTGCCGCCCTCGCCGAGGCCGTACTCGTCGCGCACGACGATGGTCAGGCCGGGCACCAGGAAGGCGGTCTGGCGGGCGCGCTGGTGCAGGTTCTCCAGGGAGAGCTTGGCGTCCTTGAGGAAGATCTGGCGGTCGGCCCAGTAGCGCACGCGCGTGCCGGTGCGGGACTTCGGGATCTTCTTGGCCTTGCGCAGTCCGCTCTTCGCCTCGAACTTGGCGTCGGGGCCGTTGCCGGAGAAGGCGCCGGGGACACCGCGGCGGAAGCTGATCGCGTGGGCGTGGCCCCCGCGGTCCACCTCGACGTCCAGGCGGGCGGACAGGGCGTTCACCACGGAGGCGCCGACGCCGTGCAGGCCGCCGGAGGCGGCGTAGGAGCCGCCGCCGAACTTGCCGCCGGCGTGCAGCTTGGTCATGACGACCTCGACACCCGAGAGGCCGGTCTTGGGCTCGACGTCGACCGGGATGCCCCGGCCGTTGTCCCGGACCTCGACCGAGCCGTCGTCGTGGAGGATCACCTCGATGTGGTCGCAGAAGCCGCCCAGGGCCTCGTCGACCGAGTTGTCGATGATCTCCCAGAGGCAGTGCATGAGGCCACGACTGTCGGTCGAGCCGATGTACATTCCGGGGCGCTTGCGCACGGCCTCGAGCCCCTCGAGGACGAGCAGGTGCCGCGCGGTGTAGTTGGAACCGTCCCGCTCTGCTCCTGCCAGCAGAGCTGTGGACGGCACGGACGTATCGGCGGTCACGCGGTTCGCTCCTCGCTGAATTTCAGATGGGGCCCTCGTGGGTAAGGGCGCGGCTTCGTTCACCGGTGAGAGGGTACCGAGGCCTGGTAGAGCGGTTGTCACGCCACCCTCGTCGAAAACTCAGACTAGTCCACAGTCGCATGCTTGTTCGATCCCTCGATGGAGTGAAGCACACATCACGTTCCCTTCGAGGCATGAACCATTTAGGCTCCGGGCACGTCCTCATGAACAACCGGCAACCCAGCCGGGAGGACCGACCACCGATACATGCGAAGCCCCGTAAGACACAGAGACACGCAATACGGCACATTCGCCGCCAACCGGCAGCAGACAGCCGCCTCGCAAGATTTTTTCGAGGAAAAGCCACGAGCGGGAACGTTTTGGGGCTGGTTGGATGTTGACCCTGGTACGACAGCTCGTCGAGCTAGAGAAGAGGCGACGTGACTACTGTTCTGACCCCTGCGAGCCAGTTGACGGCCGCTGATCGCTGCGACCGCTGCGGCGCCCAGGCGTACGTACGCGTCGTCCTGCTCAGCGGTGGAGAGCTGCTCTTCTGCGCCCACCACGGGCGCAAGTTCGAGCCGGAACTCAAGAAGATCGCCGCTGAGATACAGGACGAGACGGAGCGGCTCACGGCCGTTCCCGCGACTGCCTCCGAAGAAGAGCGCTGACACCTCGCGTCCGACGACGAGCCAGCACGGCACAGGCCGGTGAACGGGCGGCTGCCTCTGCACCCAGAGGCAGCCGCCCGTCCTCGTCCCCACGCGGCGGTTCAGGCGCCGTGACAGGCCCTGGCGGGCCGTCTCACGACCGGTCCCAGCCCAGCGCGCGCATGATCTCCGAGACGCGCATGTAGACCCCCGGGTTGCCGGCCCGGCCGCAGCCGATCCCCCAGGACACGAGCCCGATCAGCCGCCCCTGGGCCACCAGCGGCCCCCCGCTGTCCCCCTGGCAGGCGTCCCTGCCGCCCTCCGTCTCTCCGGCGCAGAGCATCGTCCGGGCGTCGTACGTCCCGTCCACGCCCCCCGGATACGCCTCCTCGCAGACCTCGTCGGCGAGCACCCGCACCGGCGCCGCCCGCAGGCTGCTTGGGTACTCCCCGGCGCCCGAGATGTCGCCCCAGCCGTACACGGTCGCCGCGCCACCCGCCGTGTACGCGGGGTCACCGTCCGGGGCCATCTCGACGACCGACTCGCGGGGCAGCGGTTCCGCGAGGCCGACTACGGCGAAGTCCCCGGAGTTGCTCGCGCCGTCGTACGCCGGGTTGATCCAGGTGCGCTCCACGGCGACCTCCCGGCCCGACCCGTCGGTGAGATCCGTGCGCCCCGCTATGACCTTCAGGTCCCGCACCCGCTCCGGCGGCCCGCCGAGTGCCTCCCGGCCGAGACAGTGGGCGGCCGTGAGCACGGTGCTGGGGCCCACCACGGCGCCTCCACAGAACTGCCCGGCCCGTGTACCCCCGAACCGGTCACGGCTCGCCAGAGCCACCGTCCAGGGGCTCTGTGCCACGTCGACCGGGAAGCCGCCTATGACGACACGGTCGGAGGCCTCGGCGGCGCCGGCGCTCACGGGTATGACGGACAGCGTGGCTGCGAGGGCCACGGCTCGGGCAAGGCGACGACGCATACCTGCTCCTCACTCCTTGGTGCCGTTGAAACACCCAGAGTGATCCACGGCGCCGCCCCTCGCACCCGCGCGGGCGGCACGGCGCAAGGCCCGGTCCCTCGCGGGGAACCGGGCCTTGCGCCGTGTGCGGACGATCAGTCGAGGTAGTCGCGCAGCACCTGGGAGCGCGACGGGTGGCGCAGCTTCGACATGGTCTTCGACTCGATCTGGCGGATCCGCTCACGCGTGACGCCGTAGACCTTGCCGATCTCGTCGAGGGTCTTCGGCTGACCGTCGGTGAGACCGAACCGCATCGAGACCACGCCGGCCTCACGCTCGGAGAGCGTGTCGAGGACGGAGTGCAGCTGCTCCTGCAGAAGCGTGAAGCTGACCGCGTCGGCCGGGACGACGGCCTCGGAGTCCTCGATGAGGTCACCGAACTCGCTGTCGCCGTCCTCGCCCAGCGGAGTGTGCAGCGAGATGGGCTCGCGGCCGTACTTCTGGACCTCGATGACCTTCTCGGGGGTCATGTCGAGCTCCTTGGCCAGCTCCTCCGGGGTGGGCTCGCGGCCCAGGTCCTGGAGCATCTGGCGCTGGACGC
Organism: Streptomyces sp. NPDC017943; assembly: GCF_044328425.1. Taxonomy (NCBI): domain Bacteria; kingdom Bacillati; phylum Actinomycetota; class Actinomycetes; order Kitasatosporales; family Streptomycetaceae; genus Streptomyces; species Streptomyces sp. NPDC017943. Next base: position 623,170 of record NZ_JBIRHH010000005.1, read on the forward strand.
GCGCGAGCTTGTTGATGACCTCGACCATGTGCACCGGGATACGGATGGTGCGGGCCTGGTCGGCCATGGCGCGGGTGATCGCCTGCCGGATCCACCAGGTGGCGTACGTCGAGAACTTGTAGCCCTTGGTGTAGTCGAACTTCTCGACCGCGCGGATCAGACCGAGGTTGCCTTCCTGGATGAGGTCCAGGAACAGCATGCCGCGGCCGGTGTAGCGCTTGGCCAGGGAGACCACCAGGCGGAGGTTGGCCTCCAGGAGGTGGTTCTTGGCGCGGCGGCCGTCCTCGGCGATGATCTCCAGCTCGCGCTTGAGCTTCGGAGCCAGCTTGTCGGCGTTGGCCAGCTTGTCCTCGGCGAACAGGCCCGCCTCGATGCGCTTGGCGAGCTCGACCTCCTGCTCGGCGTTGAGCAGGGGCACCTTGCCGATCTGCTTGAGGTAGTCCTTGACCGGGTCGGCGGTGGCGCCGGCGGCCGCGACCTGCTGCGCGGGGGCGTCGTCCTCGTCCTCGTCGGACAGCACGAAGCCCGCGGCCTCGGTGCCCTCGGGCTCCTCGCCGGCCTTGCCGGGGACTGCCTCCTCGAGCACCTCCTCCTCGAGGATCTCGGCGTCGTCCTTCTTGCCGCCGGTCTTCTTCGCCGCCGTCTTCTTGGCGGTCGCCTTCTTCGCGACCGTCTTCTTGGCGGTGGTGGTCTTCTTGGCGGCCGCCTTCTTCGCGGCGGGCGCCTCTTCCTCGCCGGCGGGCTCCTCTGCGGGCGCCGCCGGGGTGGCGGTGGCAGTGGCCTTCCGGGTGGTCACCGCCTTGGCCGCGACCGTCTTGGCGGCGGTGCGCTTGGCGGGGGTCTTCGCTGCGACGCTCTTTCGGGTGCGCTTGGGCTCTGCGGCACTGACCATCAGCGTCACACCCTCTTCCTCGAGGATCTGGTTGAGGCTGCGCAGTACGTTCTTCCACTGAGTGGCCGGAATCTGGTCAGCTTCGAAGGCCCGACGCACGTCATCGCCGGCGATCTGCCCCTCAGCCTTTCCCCGCTCAATGAGCGCCATGACAGAGACGGACTCGGCGATCTCCGGCGGGAGCGTACGGGATGTGCTGGCCGACACGAACAACCTCTCGGAACGTTGGAAAACGGCTTCCGGCCCCATCCACGGGGGACAGGAGCCGACCGCCGGCTTGGGGATGGGCCGACGGTGCGGGCGGGGGCCGGGGAAGATGCACAGCGCCGTGAACGACGTCCGTATTCCCTCCGCGGCTGTCACCTCTTAGGTCATCGCGTTCTTCCCGCGAGCGTTACGCCTAATCTCCGTGGCCCGAGTCACACCCCGTAAGCGGACAAAAACGGTCAGACGCGAGCACATGAGGTCACCTACGGTACCGGCCCGGCCAGCGGCGAAGCCAAGACTCCGCAGCGCACCGGCCGAGAACGGGCGGGGCCCTCAGCGGAAGCACACGGGGGAAGCCCACAGGGGAAGCCGCGACGCCCGGGGCGAAGGCCCCCGTACCGTCGGACCCCGCCGGATCCATGGCGATCCGGCGGGGTCCGAAGGGGGGCGGATCACCGACTGGGCACTGCCACAGGAGGGGGGTGGCACACCCGGCCGCGCCGCCCGCGGAACGAGGTCAGTGCTCGCGCGGGGCGGGCACCACCCGTTCCACCTCGGGGTGGACCGTGAGCAGTTGGCGCATCGCCGCCTCGGCGCCCGCACCGTCGCCGGCGGCGAGGGCGTCACAGATGCGGCCGTGGTGGGCGAGGGAGGCCTCGTTCGGGCGGTCACAGCCCGTGACCGGGCCGCCGGAGACCTGGAGGGCGGCGGACACGATGCCCGACAGGTGCTCGAGCATGCGGTTGCCCGCGACCTGGATGAGCATCGAGTGGAACTCGGCGTCGGCACGGGAGAATGTGAGCGCGTCACCCTGTGCCATCGCGTGCCCCATGATCTCGACCATGTCCGTCAGGCGCTGCTGGACGTCCTCGCGCCCGTGGCCGGCGGCGAGGCGGGCGGCAAGCGGCTCGATCGTCCAGCGCAGCTCGCTCAGCTCGCGACGCTGGTCGTCGCGCTGCGGACCGAAGGCACGCCACTCGATGATGTCCGGGTCGAGGAGGTTCCAGTCGCTCACCGGACGCACCCGCGTACCGACGTTCGGGCGGGCGCTCACCAGGCCCTTCGCCTCAAGGACGCGCAGGGACTCGCGCACGACGGTGCGGGAGACCTCGAAACGCTGGCCGATCTCCTCGGGCACCAGGGGACGGTCGGCCCCCAAGTCGCCGGAGACGATCATCTGACCCAGCTGCTGGACGAGTTGGCCGTGCAGTCCGCGGCCGCGGCTGCCCGCGGCGCGCCGGCCCACGCGCCCCAGCTCGTGGTCCGCTCCGTCCCAGGCAGGCACCCCGACACGGTCGACGGCGGGCGCCTCCGCGTAGGGGTAGCGGTCGAGTTCGCCCGGGTTCGCGAGGCCGGAGTCGGCGGAGCGGGCGGCGGTCATCATGGTGTGCGCAAGGGTACTCACGCATCCTTTGTCGGCGCCGTCTCCAACTCCCTTGAGGTCTTTGGTGAAAAGCACACGAAAGGGTGATCGCTCACCCCGTCGCAATTGACGCCTTATCGGAAAGAAATGGGCGTTCTGCGGGGAGTTGTGCGCATGGCCGAACTAAGGGTCACGGACAGTCGTCATCCGAGTCTGCTGCGCAACGAGGTGAACAGGTAGGCGCAGAGCAGTGTGGCCAGCGACAACGTCAGCGCGCCACCGACCGGTTGGGAGACCATGCCGAACGCGACCTCCAGGTACCGCTCGCCCCCGAACGGCCACCGTGGAAGGAAGGCCTCCCGAAGCCGAGCGGGAAGTCCGGCCGCGGTTCGCACGGACGGGCCGGTCACGAGTTTGTGCACGACGGGCACGACGAGGAGGGGGACCGCAGCCACGGCGGCGAGCCCTGCCGAGGTGGACCGGAAGACCCCTGCCGCCAGCACCCCTGCCCAGGCGCAGCCGACCACGAGGCCGATCCACCCCGCACCGAGCGCGGCCCAGCCGGCGGGAACGCGGGCGAGTTCCGGGCCGTAGACGAGGTGGAGCACTTCGGCGTCACAGCCGACGGTAAGCACGGCCAGCATCAGGGCGGTGATCGAGGAGACGGTCAGTTTGGCGGCCAGCAGACTCAGGCGGCGGGGGACGGTGCCGCGGTCCGCCGCGAGGGCGGGGTGCCGGAACTCGTCACCGAAGGACAGTGCGCCCAGCAGTCCCGCGCCGAGTGCCGCGGGCGGCAGGGGGAGCTCCCGCGGCCAGGCGGCGAGCAGACGCGGCTGCGGCGTGTGCCCGATCCGGGCCAGTACGACAGCGGTCACGGCGGAGACGACGAGGACGACGGCTCCGGTGAGGAAGCCGGTACCCACTCCGGCGGCACGGCGGATCTCGTAGCGCAGCGGGCGGAGGGGACTGGGCGCGGAACGGACCGAGATGGGGGGCGGGAGAGGGGGGAGCTGGTCGAGGGTTCGGATTCTGGGAGCGGGGGGTTGTGCGTTACTCGGCTCTGCGTCTTCCGTGGTGGGCCGGCGGTCGGGCGTCGGGCACGACGCGGGGGCCACCGCTGTCCGTCCCCTCTCGTCACCAGCGACCCGGTGAGTGCCGGCATCGTCGAGTGCGCTGCCGTCGGAAGACGCCGAAGGTGTGGGCGTGGGCGTGTGCCCGGGCGTGAAGGCCGGCGGCCCGGCAGGCGAGGGCTGAACCTCGGGACCAGTGCGATCCGGTTCGTGGCAGGGCGTCGGCCGCGCATGGTCGACCGTTCCTGCCCCTGGGCCCATGTCACCGATCTCGTCGGCCAGTTGATGCACCAGGATGCCATGACGGAAAGCGACCTCGCCGACGTCTGCGCAGCTACTGCCGTAGACGGACAGGCGGTTGCCGTCTTCGCGGACGACCTCGACGGAACGTCGCGCGGTGCGCGCCTGCTTGGCCAGCAGGGTGGCCAGACGCGCCGCGTGCGGACTGCGTACGGCGACCCGGGGACGGAGCCGGGTGCGTGCGAACTCCGCGGCTTCCTGATCGGCCACGAGCATGCCCTGTTCGAGCGTGACGACGTGATCGGCGTCCCGAGCGGCCTCCTTGGGGTCCGCTGTGGTGAACAGGACCGTTCCACCCTGGGCGGCATACGCCCGCAGCGTGGTGTGCATCCAGGTGCTCTCACGGGTCGAAAGCCCGTCGGTCGGGCCGTCCAGGACAAGGGTGTGCGGGTCGGCAAGGAGCGCACACGCCAGGCCGAGCCGGCGGTCCATGCCGCGCGAGAGCGTGCCGAGGCGCTCGTCGCGCAGACTCACCAGCCCGACGGCCTCGAGGACTTCATCCGCTCGCCGGACCGGAACGCCCGCGGCCGCGCACAGCATGCGCAGATGCCCGCGGACCGTACGGGCCGGGTGCCCCGGTACATCACCCAGCAGCACGCCGACCTCTCGTGAGGGGTGGGCGATCCGGTGCAGTGGACGGCCCCGGAAGTGGGTGATGCCACGGCCTTGTTGGAGTTCGAGCATGAGTCTGAGCACCGTCGTCTTGCCGGCGCCCGGCGCTCCGAGCAGCGCGGTGACGCGGCCGGCTCGCGCCTCGAAGGAGACGTCGTCGGCTGCGGGCGGAAGCTCTTTGCGGCGGTTGCTGGTCAGTCCGAAGGCCTCGATCACCCGCAGCAAGATAGCGCGCTATGTCCCCTTTTTCGGGCACCGCGAGGCCCGCGCAGGGCATGGTGGACGGCGGATGCGAACCGCTGCGAGCGAGTATCGCATCGGTGTCGCGTCCGCCCGTGTCGCCGGTCAGACTTCGGGGCGCAGCATCGGGGGGTTGAGCAGCGTCGCGCCACCGGCGCGGAAGAGCTGCGCGGGGCGCCCACCCTGGCGGGTGGTCGTCCCACCGGTCGGGACGAGGAAGCCCGGGGTGCCCGTGACCTTGCGGTGGAAGTTGCGGGGGTCCAGCGCCACACCCCAGACCGCCTCGTACACCCGGCGCAGCTCCCCCACGGTGAACTCGGGCGGGCAGAAGGCCGTCGCCAGCGACGAGTACTCGATCTTGGAGCGGGCCCGCTCCACGCCGTCCGCGAGGATCTGCGCGTGGTCGAAGGCGAGCGGGTCGACCACATCCCCATCGCGTCCGTAACCGCCCTGCTGCAGCAGTTCCTCCACCGGTGCCCATCGCGCGTTGCTGGCGTCGCCGCCCGCTCGGGGCGCGGGCAGGTCGGGAGCGAGCGCGAGATGCGCGACGCTCACGACCCGCATCCTGGGGTCCCGCTCGGGATCACCGTAGGTGGCGAGCTGCTCCAGATGCGCGCCGTTGTCCTGGGCGGGAGCGGACGGGTCGTGGACCCGCAGCCCGGTCTCCTCGGCTAGTTCGCGCGCAGCGGCCTGCGCCAAGTCCTCGTCGGCCCGTACGAAACCGCCGGGCAGCGCCCACCGGCCCTGGAACGGCGGTTCGCCCCTGCGTACCGCCAGCGCACAGAGGGCGTGGCGACGCACGGTCAGCACGACCAGGTCCACGGTGACGGCGAAGGGCGGAAACGCTGACGGGTCGTAGGGCATGCGGCGATCATAGTCGTCTGCCTGACGATAAACACTCCCTTCGCCGGTTCCCCCGGCCACTGATCCACTTCCGGGCCGTACGGGTTGCGCCGTCCGGTGACAGGTGCCTGCCGGTGACGGGTCTTGGCTGGTCACACCCCCAGTTGCAGTCCGTCGGCCGCCTCCTCGACCATGGCGAGACCGAGTCGGCTGACCCGCACGGAGAAAGGTGCTCCGGCCACCCGCAGTCCCGTGAAGCCGATCTCGCCCAGGGGCGCGCTGCGCATCGGCCGGAGGGTCACGGTGCCGGCCGGGGCGTCCGGGCGGATACCGGCCAGTGTGGTCAGCAGCAGGACCCCTGCCGCCGCCGGGATGGCCGCGGGGCGGCAGGCCGCCGGGTGCGGCAGAGGCGTGCTGCCCTGCATGCGCTGCTCCCCCGCGTACATCTCGGGCAGGCGGTAGGCGAAGGTTTCCGCGGCAGCGAGGACGCCGTGCAGCAGCGCGTCCGCCTCCTTCTCGTACGCCGCGGCGGCCAATCCCGCCACTGCGAGTGCTGTCTCCTGGACGCGTACGGCACCGGCGCGGTGGCCGAACGGGTTGTAGCCGGGCTCCTTGACCCCCAGCCCGCGCAGGCCCCAGCCGGAGTCCATGGCGGGGCTTCCCAGCAACCGGGCAAGGTTCTCCGTCTGCACCTTGTCGAGCAGGCCGGGGGCCGGCTCGCCGCGCCCCAGCAACCCGGTGTCGAGGAGGTGGACGGTGGAGGCGCCCAGACAGGGCACGGGTCTGCCGTCAGGGGTGCGGGCCGCGGCAGGCCGGCCGCCCGCTCGATCGTCGATCCAGAAGTCCCGCCGGAAGGCGGTTCGCAGGGCTTGTGCCCACTGCCGCAGTTCCTCCGCGCCCGTCCGTCCGCAGGCATCGAGGAGGTCGGCGCCGAGCAGCGCTGCTCGGTGGGCATGCGCCTGTGTCTCGCAGCGGACGAGTCCGCCCGGGTACGGGTCGCGCAGATACACGGCGTCGCCTGCGGATCTCCGCAGCCAGTTCAGACAGCGCTCGGCTGTGGGCAGCAACTCCCCCGTCTCCTGCTCGGGGAGTCCCCAGCGGCGCGCTTCGGCGAGCAGCACGGGGAAGAGCAGCGTGGCCTCCGTCCCCGTGCAGTGCGGCGGGAGGTGCGGGCCGGCGTCCCGTCGTAGTCCCGGGATCATCCCCGCCTGCGATCCCGGGCCGGCGAGTTGCGTGCGGGCGAGGGCGCGCAGCGTGCCCCCGGCCAGGCCGGTCCCGAGCGGAAGCGCCATCCGGGCCGCCACGAGCGCGTCGGCGGGAGCGGGGCCGCACCGCCAGGGGACTCCGGCGGCGAGGTGAAGGTCGGCAGGGTGTGCGGCGTCTCGCAGCAGCAGCGCTTGCAGGTCCTCGATGCTCGTCCGGAGGAGAGTGGCTGCTCTGGGATCGTCGCCCTCTGCGCGTGCGGCGGCGAGGGGGCTCGTCGCCGCACGACCCGCGGTGCGCAGCGGCCCCGCTCCGTCCGGCCGCACCCGCAGCTCCACACTCGTGCTGCCGCCCGCGGGCAGCACGAGTTCCCACCGCAGCAACCCCGTCGAGGCAAGGGCGTCCGCGGGCGGTGGTTCGGCGGTCACGGTGGCGTTGCCTGCCGCGCAGGACCAGCGCAGACCGGAACCGTGAACGCTGGCGGGCAGTTCCGGTCCCGCCTCGCCCGAGGCGATGGCCCGCAGGTCGGCGAGGTCCGTGCCCAGCGTCACTTCGACCGGTACCGGCAGCGGCCGACTCGACGCACTGTGCAGGGTGATCCGCTCCGTGCCGTCCGCGAAGCGGGTGCGCTCGACGAACACGTCCGGGTCGGGGCCGGTCTGCGCGGTCGTGCGCAGCGTGCCGACGAACCGGGCACGGTCGGCCGCGGCCAGCCGGGCCTGTACGGGGAGAGGCTCCTGCCCGGCCACACGGACCTCGCAGCGCGAGAGCACCCGGCGACCGGCGCGGTAGAAGCCCTCCAGACCGCGTCCGGTCAACTGCCCTCCCTCCGTCGAGATGGCCAGCCCGGGCAGGGCCACGCAGATCATGACCGAGTGGGCAGGGGGCAACTCGTCAGGGTGACCCGGTCCTGCCACGACTCCGCGCCGGGGTGGGGTGCTGACGGCAGGGCGTATCGCGGCAGCACCCATGGGGGTTGGGCGTCTCGTCCGGGTCAACGGGCTGGTCGGCGGTGGCGGGTGGCTTCCCGGACCTCCCGAACCCCCCGGGCTTCCCGAACCCCCCGGACCTTCCGGACCTCCCGAAGCAGAAGGGCCTGGTGTGATGGGGTTCTGACGGGAGGGGGACCCGGCTGGGGAGAAGTCGTCAGGGGCGGAGGAGTGCGGAGTCCGCTGTGACATCGAAAGGCTTCCTCTGCGCTTTGTGTGCCTGGATCGCGTTCCACGCCGGCGCCTGAGGGCTCCGACGGAGCAGGGGCGGAGCGGCGTCGCATCCCGTCCAGGTGTTCCGCCACTCAGGTGAACGGTGCGTGCTGCCCTGGAGTCACGCTCGTGGTCCCGACCTGTGACTCCCGCAGCCTCGACACATGCCTTGCGCAGTCCCGGCCTGTGGCTGTCTGTCGGGTTGGCCCGGGTGGGTGCTCATTCCTCGTCCTCGAGACGGGGGCCTGCGCTCGCGCCGAGGGATCGGCCGGCATCCGCCACAGTCGGGCGCCGACCGGGCCCGGGCCCCGCCGTACCAGCCGGTGTGCGGCCGGGACGTCGGGTGTCCTGGCCACGACTGTCCGGGAGGGCGCGGCCGGGAGTGGTGTCGCGAGCGGGACGTGCCCGCCGACGGCGTCGTACGGGCCGCTGGGTTGTCGACGACTCGTCCGTGGCTGTGTCTGCTCCGAGTGACCTCTGGCTGCCGACCTGGACGCGGCCGTCCTCGCGGCGTTGGTCTCCCACGTCCTGGCGCTGATCACGAGTCTGGCTCTGATCACCTGTCTGGCCCCGATCACCCGTCTGGCCCTGATCGCTCGGCTGCGGGGACGTGCCGGTGGCCGCGGCTGGCGTACGACCGGTGCGCTCCGATCGCAGGCAGCGGCGGATGGACTGGGGGTCCAGGCCTTCGTTGCAGGCCTGGTGCAGCAGGCGGGCGAAGAGGTAGTCGGGGTCCGCGCCCAGAGCCATGGCGAGGGCTTCCCGGGCTTCCAGTTCATCGCCGGCCGACCAGGCGACCCACCCGGCGAGGGTGAGGGGCGCGGCGGCGTGCTCGCCGTAGGGCCCCACGCATCGGCGGGCGAGTGTCCGCCACAGGCGCAGGGCGCAACCGGCTTCGTCGCCCTCCATCCACTCGGCCGCACGGTCGCGGGTCGAGCGGTCCTGCAGGCCCAGGACCAGTTTCGCGGCCTCGTCGCATCCCAGCAGTTCGTCGTCACGGAGGTCCGCCAGCAACGTCCCGGACACCGGCTCTGACGTGGCGAAGCGGTCGAGGGTGGCGGCTGCCAGTGCCAGCGTCTCCTCGGCCACTGCGGTCCTGCCCGCTTCGTCCAGGATGCGCGGGACCAACTCCATGCTGGCCCGGTCGAGTGCGGCCTCCTGCTCCAGGGCGGCCGCGTTCTCCCAGGGCAGCAGTCGGGCCCGCAGCTCGCGCAGGGTGCCGCGTACCTGAATGCCGGCGTAGGTGGCGGCGGCAGCCAGCACGGAAGTGCCGGGCAGGCCCATGGAGGCTCCCTCGGGCGAGCAGCAGTCCGCGTTGTCACAGCAGTAGGACCAGTAGCGTCCGTCCGAGATGCACAGTGCCTCGACCACCACGGCGTCGAGGGAGCCGCACTCGGTCCGCAGCCTCTGCGCCAGAGGCCGCAGCCGCTCCATGACCTGCCGTCCGGTCTCGCCCCTGGCCGGCTCCTGGCAGAGGAAGGCGACCATCGACTCGGGGCGGTTTCCCCGACGCTCGCTGCCCCTGACCAGGCCGTGGGCGAGTTGCCGTGCCGCGGACGGCCAGTCGTCCGCGCTCTCCGGGATCCCGAGCCGGGCCCGGCCGCCGAACCGTCCGCGTCCGTCCCTGTCGTGCAGCGCGACCAGCACGATGCTGTCCTCGGGGCGGTAGCCGAGGAGGTAGGGCAGGGCGTCGGCGAGTTCGGCCGGGGTGCGCAGGGTGACCTGGTGCTCGCCGGGCCCGTCGTAGGTGGTGTCCGCTGCGGGCATGCCCGGTCCGTCTCCCCGCCGCCGCTCCGGTACGCCGCTCGTGTGTCCGCCGTGCCCCACGTGCTGGGTCCCTTCGGTGATATCGCCGTTATCGGAGGATCCAGTCGCTTCGCTGTGGTTCGTCATGCGGAGACGATCTCGCGGAATGCGATCCTTCGCTTGAGCCTGTGGATAAGTCTGATCAGGGACACGCCAGCCCGACGCCGGCTGTCCCCTCGCCCGTGAGAGGGTCGGGCGTGCGCGCCCTGACATGTGAGACCCGGCACGGACCGGACGCGCACGCCCGTCGTCCCCGCCACCGGCTCGCGCTGTCAGTGTGGTCCTGTTGTATGGGACGCATGGAGCACACGAGCAACGCGGAACTCCGGGCGGCGGCCGACACGGTCCTCGCCCGTCTCGTCGGCGACCCCTCCGGCAAGGCCCGGCTGCGTGAGGACCAGTGGCGGGCGATCGAGGCGCTGGTCGCCGACAGACGCCGCGCCCTCGTCGTCCAGCGCACCGGCTGGGGCAAGTCCGCCGTGTACTTCGTGGCGACCTCGCTGCTTCGGGCGCAGGGCAGCGGCCCGACCGTCATCGTGTCCCCCCTGCTCGCCCTCATGCGCAACCAGGTCGAGGCCGCGGCCCGGGCCGGCATCCATGCCCGGACGATCAACTCCGCCAACACCGAGGAGTGGGACGTCGTTCAGGACGAGATCGCAGCGGGCGAGGTGGACGTCCTGCTCGTGAGTCCCGAGCGGCTGAACAACCCGGACTTCCGGGACCAGGTGCTGCCCCGGCTCGCCGCGGCCACCGGCTTGCTCGTGGTGGACGAGGCGCACTGCATCTCCGACTGGGGGCACGACTTCCGGCCGGACTACCGCCGGCTGCGCACGATGCTCGCCGACCTCCCGGCCGGTGTGCCGGTGCTGGCGACCACCGCCACGGCCAACGCCCGCGTGACCGCCGATGTGGCGGAGCAGCTCGGCACGGGAGGCTCCTCGGACGCCCTCGTGCTCCGGGGGCCGCTGGACCGGGACAGCCTGAGCCTCCATGTGCTGCGGCTGCCCGACGCGGCTCATCGGATGGGCTGGCTCGCCGAGCATCTCGACGAACTGCCCGGTTCCGGCATCATCTACACGCTCACCGTGGCCGCGGCCGAGGAGGTCACTGCCTTCCTCCGCCAGCGCGGACACACCGTGGCCTCCTACACGGGCAAGACGGAGAACGCCGATCGCCAGCAGGCCGAGGAGGACCTGCTCGCCAACAAGGTGAAGGCGCTGGTCGCCACCTCCGCCCTCGGTATGGGCTTCGACAAGCCCGACCTGGGTTTCGTGGTGCACCTCGGCTCGCCCTCGTCCCCCATCGCCTATTACCAGCAGGTCGGACGTGCCGGTCGCGGCGTGGAGCACGCGGAGGTGCTCCTGCTGCCGGGCAAGGAGGACGAGGCGATCTGGAAGTACTTCGCGTCGCTCGCGTTCCCGTCGGAGGAGCTGGTGCGCCGTACGCTCGACCTCCTCGCGCAGGCGGAGAGGCCCCTGTCGTTGCCCGCGCTCGAACCCCTGGTGGAGCTGCGCCGCTCCCGTCTGGAGACCATGCTCAAGGTCCTCGACGTGGACGGAGCCGTCAAGCGCGTGAAGGGCGGCTGGACCGCGACCGGACAGCCGTGGACCTACGACGCGGAGCGCTACGCGTGGGTGGCGCGCCAGCGCGAGGCCGAGCAGCAGGCCATGCGCGAGTACGCGTCCACGACGGAGTGCCGGATGGAGTTCCTGCAGCGCCAGTTGGACGACGAGGGGGCCAAGCCGTGCGGGCGATGTGACAACTGTGCGGGACCGCGCTTCACGGCGGACATGTCCGATGAGGCCCTCGACGCGGCGCGTGTGGACCTGGGCCGGGCGGGTGTGGAGGTGGAACCCCGCAAGATGTGGCCCACCGGGCTTCCGGCGATCGGAGTGGATCTCAAGGGACGCATCCCGGCCGGTGAGCAAGCCGGGGCGGGGCGGGCGCTGGGCCGTCTGTCGGACATCGGATGGGGCAACCGGTTGCGTCCCATGTTGGCGCCCCAGGCGCCTGACGGTCCTGTGCCGGACGACGTGGCGAAGGCCGTGGTCGGCGTGCTGGCCGACTGGGCCAAGGGCCCCGGCGGCTGGGCTCCGGGCGTGCCGGACGCGCAGCCCCGGCCGGTCGGCGTCGTCACGGTGGCCTCCCGCACGCGACCCGAGCTGATCCGTTCGCTGGGAGCGCGCATCGCGGAGATCGGACGTCTGCCGCTGCTGGGCGCCGTCGAGCACACGGGCGACACCCAGCCGGTCTCCCGCAGCAACAGTGCTCAGCGTCTGAAGGCACTCGACGGCGCTCTCACCGTGCCGCCCGCCCTTGCGTCAGCCCTGGCCGACACCCCGGGCCCGGTCCTCCTGGTCGACGACTACACGGAGACCGGCTGGACCCTCGCGGTCGCGGCCCGTCTGCTCCGACGCGCCGGCGCGCAGGGGGTGTATCCCCTGGTCCTGGCAGTGCAGGGATGACGAGGCGGTGGTGCCGCGCCGGACGGTTTCGGCCCGTGACCGGCGCGGCCCGGGGGGCTTCCCGGACATCCTTCGGCCGCACGGCACAAGCGCCGTCTCGCGTCGTCTCACACAGTCTCGCGCCGCAGGACGCGCACACCCCTGGACGCCGGCCACTCCCGTGGCGTACGAACGTATCGGGCTCGAACGCCCCATGGGTGGCCCGGTGCCACACGCGGCGGGGATATTCACCGCGCATCATCAGATAACGGTCTGCTGCCTCAATTGCTCGTTGCCGCATTCAAGTTCGACAGGGACAATTGAGGTCCGCTCCCCGCACGGCTCGTCCGCCGCTCCGGCAGGGCTTCGCCGCGGTGCGCGCTCCCAGGAATCCGACCCCGCCCGCAGTGTGGGCGCGTAGCCGAAGGGAGGACCGTGACCTTCGGATTCGCTCCGGCAGCGGCGCCGACGCCCGCCGCCGCCAACCGCTTGCTCGAGCCCGCGGAATGGGCCGCCGCCGGGATCCCTCTGCTGCGCAACCCGCGCGAGGTCGTCAGCGGACTGCACGCCCGGCATCATCCCCAGCCGGCGACCGCGGTCCTCGCCGTGCTCGATCCGGACGAACGCCTGCGCGCCAGCGCCTCGTTCGTCCGCCGCCCCGCACCCGCCGACGGCTGGATGTTCCGCAACGTGCTGCTCGCCCAACTGCGCCGGATCATCCCGCACGACCTGCGCCGCCGCACGCCGGTGCGCACTGCGGTGCTGCTCTACTGCCGTGAGGGCGACGCCCGTTGGACGGCGGAGGACGGCGCCTGGATGTGGGGGCTGCGCGACGCCTGCACGCTGCATGGGCTGCGCTGCGGTGCCTACATCACGCTGACCCGTGACGGTTGGCAGGTTCTCGGCGAGGGGCGTGGCGGGCGCCGCCCGCACTCGGGTTCGGAACCCGAGCCCTTCGCGACGTCCGAGGCGCCGCCGCCTGCACCACGTGCCGGTGGGGCCGCCTCCGAGATCCTGCGGCGTGCGGCAGCCGCGCGCTGAACGTCCGACGGGCCGCCCCGGATCCGACCGGGGCCACCTCGTCTCGCACGCACGGCTTCCCGGACCCGTCGGCGGTCGCGCCCAGAAGACAGACCGAGCGCCTGGGGCGGCCCCTGATGGACGCCCCACCGAACTGCCTGTCAATCCGCGAGCACACCGAACCGGCCACCCTGCGAAGCCGCTGCGGTGCCGACACAGCGGCCCTGTCCCGACGCCGGCCGGAACGAATGCCCTGCTAGGGGTCAGACGCCCGCGCCGAGCACGGAGTTGATCCGCTGCGGGTCGCCGCAGACGATCAGCAGGGTCTTGGCCCGGGAGTGCGCCAGCGACAGCGCACTGACCGCCGCGGGCTCGTCGCCGCCGTTGACGGCGACCACGACGACCGGGCGGGACGCGGCACGGTTCGCGATGGTCGCGTCCGTGTAGAAGACGTCGTCACCGGCATCGTGCTGGGCCCAGTAGGAGGCGTCACCGAACGACAGCTCGTGAGCGGCCCACGGATGCTGCTCACCGGTCGTGATCACGAGGACCTCGCCGGGGGCTCGACCGGAGTCCAGCAGCAGGTCCACGGCTTCCTCGGCAGCGTCGAGCGCGCCTTCGACGGAAGCGGGGATCAGCTGGATCTGCGGTCCGGCGGAAGTCGCCGGGCTGGGGACGGGGCCCGCCGGAGCGGGCTTGGCGGCCACATCACGCGGTGCGCGCTGCGCCGGCGGCGCGGGCCGGAGAGGCCCTGGACGACCGGGACGCGGCGGCGCCGCGGGACGGGGGCCGGGTACGGGGCGGGGGGTCGGCGCGATGCGGCCGCTGGCCGGAGTGGCGCGGGGACCCTGGGCACTCTCGTGAATCTGAGGCTCCTCGGGAATGAGAGGCATGAGTTGATTTTTATCAAACACTGGTACGACCCGCGTCAGCGGGTGGTGCATGCGCACGAACGAATCGGTCAGAAGTCGAAGCCGAGCTGACCCTCGATCTCCGGAACGCTTCCGTCCGCCCAGCTGCGGGCCTTCTTGAGGTGCCGCCACTGGGGCAGCGCATCAAGATACGCCCAGGACAACCGGTGGTGGGGAGTGGGACCCCGCTCCGCCAGTGCGGCCTTGTGCACGGGTGAGGGATACCCGGCGTTGTCCGCAAAACCGAAGTCTGCATGGTCGATACCCAGTTCGGCCATCATTTTGTCGCGCTGGACCTTGGCGATCACCGAGGCCGCCGCGACCGCCACGCACGACTGGTCACCCTTGATCACCGTGCGGACCCGCCACGGCGCACCGAGGTAGTCGTGCTTGCCGTCGAGAATGACCGCATCGGGACGGATGGGCAGGGCGTCCAGAGCACGCCCCGCCGCGAGGCGCAGCGCGGCAGTCATGCCGAGAGCGTCTATCTCCTCGGGGGTTGCGTGCCCCAGGGCGAACGAGGTCACCCAGGTGCGCAGTTCCTCGGCGAGCAGGGTGCGCCGCTTGATGGTGAGCAGCTTCGAGTCCGTGAGGCCCTCGGGTGGGCGGCGCAGTCCGGTGATCGCCGCGCAGACGGTGACGGGACCGGCCCACGCGCCGCGCCCCACCTCGTCGACACCCGCAATGATCTTCGCTCCGGTCGTGGCTCGAAGGGAGCGCTCGACGGTGTGGGTAGGTGGTTCGTACGGCATGGCGCACCTACATTACGCCGCTCCGCTCCCCCGGCGACACCCCGGTCGGCCTCCGTCCGGCCGCAGCCCCGGCGGCAACGCCTCAGCCGTCGGCCGGACGCAGGAGCGGAACCATCAACTGGTCGATCATCTCCTCGACTTCACGATCCTGCCATTCGCAGCCGCACATCTTGGAGCGGTACATCATCATCGCCGGAATGGCGTCGAAAACGTAGCCGTTGGCAGCCTCGGGGCGCACTTCCCCTCGCTCGATCCCTCTGTCGATGACCGCACGCAGCATCTTCAGGGTGGGCTCCACGACCCCGTCGAAGATCACAGCATGGAAGCGTTCCGCCTGAGCCGTGTCGCATTCGTGAATCACCGAGCGCAGCGCGAAACCGGGCCGGGAGAACATCGCGTCGCGGGCCCGCAGGCACAGCGCGAGGAGGTCCTCACGCACACCCCCCTCGTCCGGCGTCTCGTCGAACTGGGGCAACCCGGCGCGCAGGGCGTCGGCGACCAGGTCCTCCTTGGAGGGCCAGCGACGGTAGACCGCGGCCTTGCCGGTCTGGGCGCCGACCGCGACGCCCTCCATCGTCAGGCCGTTCCAGCCGACCGTACTGAGCTGCTCCAGAGCGGCGTCGAGGATCGCGCGTTCCAGTACGGCACCGCGCCGGCGGGCGGTCGTCTGAGCGGGAGCGTCCGCCCAGCTGGGGGTGACCATCTGTCTCTCCAACGAACAAGGGAAACGGGGACTTCGGGGATGGGGGACAACGCGCCGTGCGGCCACAACGGGGGACATGCCGAACGACGACGCCGCGAGTGAACGCTTGCGTTCACTGTCGGGGACTCACTACGGTTGACGCGACAGTGAACGCGAGCGTTCACTAAGGCACTCGTGGGGGACCCATAGTGACAACCTCTCCATTGCTCCATAAGCAGAAGCCGGGCGCGGCCCGCCGGGAAGGACGCCCCGGCATCGCACTCACGGTCATCGCGGCCTGCCAACTCATGGTGGTACTCGACGCGACGATTGTGAACATCGCGCTCCCGCACATTCAAGATGCGCTCCAATTCAGCACCACCGACCTCACCTGGGTCGTCAGCTCCTACACGCTCACCTTCGGCGGTCTGCTGCTCCTGGGCGGCCGCGCCGGTGACATCCTGGGCCGGCGCCGGGTCTTCATGACCGG
Organism: Streptomyces sp. NPDC017943; assembly: GCF_044328425.1. Classification (NCBI taxonomy): domain Bacteria; kingdom Bacillati; phylum Actinomycetota; class Actinomycetes; order Kitasatosporales; family Streptomycetaceae; genus Streptomyces; species Streptomyces sp. NPDC017943. The sequence continues at coordinate 639,207 of NZ_JBIRHH010000005.1, forward strand.
CATCCTGCTGTTCACCCTGGCCTCGCTGCTCGGCGGACTCGCCCAGGAACCCTGGCAGCTGCTGGCTGCACGTGTCCTGCAGGGTGTGGGAGGTGCGATCGCGTCGCCCACCTCGCTGGCCCTCATCACCACCACGTTCCCCGAGGGTCCTGAGCGCAACCGGGCCTTCGGTGTCTTCGCCGCGGTCTCCGCGGGCGGCGGGGCCATCGGCCTGCTCGCGGGCGGCATGCTCACCGAGTGGCTCGACTGGCGCTGGGTCCTCTTCGTCAATGTGCCGATCGGTGTGCTGATCGCCGTACTGACACCGCTCTACATCAATGAGAGCGAGCGACACACCGGCCGGTTCGACATCGCGGGTGCGGTGACGTCGACCGCCGGTATGGCGTCCCTGGTCTACGGCTTCATCCGAGCCGCGGACGAGGGGTGGCGCGACAGCCTCACCATCGGGTCCTTCGCTGCCGCCGTGGTGCTGCTGGCGGCCTTCGTGATCATCGAATCCCGGGCCAAGGAGCCGATCACTCCGCTGCGGATGTTCGCCGACCGCAACCGCTCGGGCACCTACGTGATCATGCTGAGCCTGGCCGCGGCGATGTTCGGCATGTTCTTCTACATCGTGCTGTTCGTGCAGAACGTGCTCGGATACACCCCGATCCAGGCGGGCCTCGCCTTCCTTCCGGTGACGGTCGTGATCGCGCTCGGCGCAGGGCTGTCGCAGCGCTTCCTGCCGGTGCTCGGCCCCAAGCCGTTCATGCTCGCGGGCACGGCGCTCGCCACGATCGGCCTCGCCTGGCAGGCACTGATCAGCTCGGACAGCTCGTACGTCAGCGGGGTGCTCGGTCCGATGCTGGTGTTCGGCTTCGGCATGGGCCTGAACTTCGTGACGCTGACGCTCACCGCGGTGTCCGGCGTCGCACAGCACGAGGCCGGCGCCGCCTCCGGACTGCTCAACACCATGCAGCAGGTGGGCGGTTCGCTGGGACTGTCGATCCTCACGACCGTCTTCGGCACGGCGACCAGGAACGAGGCCGAGGAGCAGCTTCCGCACTTCATGGCCGAGGGGTCGGCGGAGCAGAAGGCGGAGTTCGCGACGACTCACCAACTGCCCGCCCCATGGGGTCACGAGGTACTGGCCCAGGGCATCTCCGCGGCCTTCATACCGGCGGCCTCGATGGCCGTCCTCGCCCTGATCACCGCGGCGGTGGTGATCCGGGTGCGCAAGAGCGACTTGGAGGCGCTGTCCGGCTCGGCGGGACCGGGCATCGGCTGAGCGGAACCCGTTGCGGACCGGCTTCAGCGGCTCGCCGGCGGGTCTCACAGAGGCCTGGCGGCGGCTGCCGGGCCGGTCCGCCTCCAGGGGCGGACGGCCACCTCCGTATCCGAAGACGCGCGGCACGGGCACCCGGCGGGTCCCGGCCACCGTAGCGCAGCGCACAGCCAGCGCGACGGCCGCCCTGCAAGAGCGCAGAAAGAGCAACAGCACCTGCATGACCACCCCCTGCTTTCGCGTGCGACACCGTGCTCCACAATCGGCCCGCGGACCCCGAAGGCCCACTCAGCCGATGTCATGACAACGCACGGTCGATCACGCAGAGTTCCCGGTGCGCACGCAGAGTTTCCGGTTCGTGCGCAGGGTTCTCGGCGCGTACGCAAAGTTCCCGGCGTACACGCGTAAGGCCCTGAGGAGGCGGACTAAGCGGTCGCAGGCACCCAGCCAGGAAGCGCTTCGGTTCGTGCCACCCACTCGGCAGGAGGCGCCCCGGCCTTCCCGGCCGCGATCACGCCGCCGACGATGGCGCACGTGGTGTCGATGTCGCCACCGGCCCGGGCGGTCGTCCAGAATCCCTGCTCGAAATCGCCGAGGCAGCGTGCGGCCGACCAGAGGGCGAAGGGCACGGTGTCATGGGCGGTCTTCCGCCGCCCGCATCCCAGTACCGCCGCGACCGTGGCCGCGTCCCCGTAGTCGAGCATGTCCCGGGCCCGGCGCAGCCCCGCACCCACGGCGCTCTTCGGCACCAGGTCGATGACCCCGTCGAGCAGGGCCTCGGGACCCGGCGGTCCGTCCGGTGCCGCGGCGAAGGCGGCAGCAGCGGCGACGGCCATCGCCCCGACGACGGCCTCACGGTGCTGGTGGGTGGTGTAGGCGGAGATCTCCGCCTGGTGGGTCGCCTGCTCCGGGTCGCCCGCGTACCAGGCACCCAGCGGAGCGATGCGCATGGCGGCGCCGTTGCCCCAGGACCCCTGCCCGTTGAACAGCGCGGCGGCTAGTTCGCGCCAGTCACCGCCCTCCCGGACGCGACCCAGCAAGCGGCCGACCGCAGGGCCGTAGCCCCGGTCGGCGTCATGGTGCTCCGCGAAGGACCGGGCGAGGGCGTCCTGGTCGATGCGGTGGTGGGCGGCCAGCACCGCGACGACGGAGCAGGCCATCTCCGTGTCGTCCGTCCACTGCCACGGTCCGTCCGGCACCTCGCGGCGTTTGAGGAGCGGGTAGTTCACCGGCACGAAGTACTGGGAGCCCAGGGCGTCCCCGACAGTCAGCCCGCGCAGGCCGGCCAGGGCGCGGTCCAGGCGCACGTCGAGGGAGAAGTCAGCGGTCATCGCCCTGCCACTCTATCCGGTGACCCCGTACGGTTCGGGGTCTCGCCAGCGGTCGAACGGCCGGTCGAGCACGTACTTGCCGTCGTCCCCCAGAACGAGCATCCGCACCTCGCCGTTCCCCGGATTCGACAGGGACTCGAACTCCGCCACCGTCCAGTGGAACCACCGCATGCAGAACAACCGCATGGCCAGGCCGTGCGTGACGATCAGCACGTTCGGCGGATGCTCGGGGTCCTCGAAACTGCGGAAGAGGCTCTCCAGGAACCCCCCGACCCGGTCGTAGACGTCGGCCCCGGACTCCCCCTGGGCGAAGCGGTAGAAGAAGTGGCCGTAGGCGTCCCGGTAGGCCTTCTGCAGCCGCACGTCGTCCCGGTCCTGCCAGTTCCCCCAGTCCTGCTCGCGCAGCCGAGGCTCCTCGCGGACCCGTATGAGATCGGGTTCGAGGTGGAAGGCGCGCAGGGTCTCGTGCGTGCGGCGGTAGGGGGAGACGTAGACGCTGACGCGCTCCTTGCCGAAGATCTCGCGCAGGTGCTCGCCGGTGGCCTCGGCCTGCTGTCTGCCCCGCTCGGTCAGAGCCAGGGCGTGATCGGGTTCACGCTCGTAGACGGAGTCATCGACATTGCCCGTCGACTCGCCGTGCCGGACAAGGACGATGCGCCGTGGTCGTGCCATGCCGAAACCCTAGATCGAGTGGCGGCCCGTCGAGCACACATGCCGCACCGTTACAGCGTAGGTCACACAGCTCCCGCACCTCAGGTCACATCCACCACCGCCCGCGTGCCCGGCGGCACCCGCCCGCCCGCAGAAGGCGTGCTGCCGCCCCGCACAGATTCCTGGCTCACCGCGCTTCACACCGTCCAGCTCGGCTCCATGTCCACGACGGCCCCGGTGAGGGCGGCCACGTCGGCTTCGGTCTGGGCGCGCAGGGCGAGCCGCTCCACCCGCTCGGTGCGGTACTTGCCGTGCTCGGCGGCCGACCGCCACATCGACAGCACCATGTACTCGTTCCCCGGCGCCTCACCGAAGAGGCCGCGCACCATGCCCGGGGAGCCCGCCATCGCGGGGTTCCAGACCTTCTCCTGCATCAGCACGAAGTGCTCCGCCCGCTCCGCGTGGACGCGGCACAGCGCCACCCGCAGCAGGTCGGCGTCCGTGAAGCGCGGTTCGAAGCCGGTCTTCACGTCGAAGCGGTGATCGAACAGCCTGACCCGGGCGTCCTTGAACGTGCCCGACTGCGCTGTTGCGAGCCGGTCGTGGGAGCGCGCCATGAAGGAGTCGTAGAAGGCCCGGCTCTCCCAGAAGGCGAAAATGTGCGCCACGTCGGGCCGCCCCCGGCTCCAGCCACCCCCCTGTCCCCGAAATCCCGGCTCTCCCAGAAGCCCCGCCCATTTCCGCTGCCCCCGCTCGAAACCGCGGCGGTCCACCACGGTGCAGCGAATCCACTTGACCAGCACCGCGCCATGGTAAGGCCCCGGGCGTGGCGTCGGTCACTCTCCGCCGTACCGCTCCCCCACGCACGCGCCCGCGCGCGTGGCAGGATGGACAAGCAGTCGTGAGAGCCCGGCAGTTGGGGCGAACATGCGGTCGGTGCGGGGAAGGGGACTTGGGTGGACGGGCTGAACAAGGGGCTTCGCAAGATCGAGATCGCGATGCGGTGGGACCCCAGTCCCGCGGGGCAGCCGTCCACGGACCTGGATCTGGTCGCGGCGACGTACCTGTCGGACGACCCGCACGGCGACCCGGCCTACGTCGTGCACTTCGACAGCCGCTCGCCCGACGGCACCATCTACCTCAACCGGGACAGCCAGGACGGGCAGGGCTTCGGTTACGACGAGGTCATGACGCTGGAGCTCGACCGGCTGGACGTCCGCTACGCGCGCGTGGTGGTGGGAGTCGTCATCCAGCAGCGTCCCGCGGAGCGCACCTTCGTCAGTGTGATCAACCCCGGCCTGCGGATCCGTGAGGGCTACACCGTCCTGGCGGAGGACGACTTCGGCGGTGTCCTCGGAGCGACGGCCACCACGGTCGCCGAGTTCGTCCGGGACGGCTCCGGACCGTGGGAGTTCCGTTCGGGTCTGCACGGCTTCGAGGGTGACCCGGCGGAGTTCACCCGGACGATGGGGGCGGCTCACCGCCCCTGACCGGACGCACCGGACGGCCGGCCCGGCGGGGCTCGGGGACGGTTCGGACGCTGATGCGGCCGGTCACGGCCCGTCGGCACGGAGCTCGTGACGACGAGAGGGGCACCGCCCGAAGGCGGTGCCCCTCTGTCACGCGGTCAGGCGCTTGTCATGCGGTCGGCCGCTCGGCGTCAGCTGCAGCCGCTGGTGGAGCCGCAGCCCTCGCAGATGTAGCAGGAACCGGCGCGCTGCATCTTCGTGCCGCAGGAGAAGCACAGCGGGGCGTCGGCCTGGATGCCCAGCTGCATCTCGACCAGTTCGGCGCTGGTGTGCGCCTGCTGCGGGGCGGGCTTGGCCGCCTCCTCCGCCTTCGGCGCGGCGACTGCCTTCAGCTCCTGGGCGCGCGGCGCCGACTGGGCCAGGCCCTCGACGTCGACCTCGTCCTCGGACGGCTCGTACGAACCGGTCTCCAGGTGCCGCTGGCGCTCCTCGGCGGAGTGGATGCCGAGCGCGGAGCGCGTCTCGAACGGCAGGAAGTCCAGCGCCAGGCGGCGGAAGATGTAGTCGACGATCGACTGCGCCATCCGCACGTCCGGGTCGTCCGTCATGCCGGCCGGCTCGAAGCGCATGTTGGTGAACTTCGAGACGTACGTCTCCAGCGGCACGCCGTACTGGAGGCCGACGGAGACCGCGATGGAGAAGGCGTCCATCATGCCCGCGAGGGTCGAGCCCTGCTTGGACATCTTCAGGAAGACCTCACCGAGACCGTCGTCCGGGTAGGAGTTGGCGGTCATGTAGCCCTCGGCGCCGCCGACGGTGAAGGACGTGGTGATGCCGGGACGTCCCTTCGGGAGGCGCTTGCGGACCGGGCGGTACTCGACCACCTTCTCGACCGCGGTACGGATCGTCTCCTCGGCCTTCTCGGTGATCTCCGCCTTCTCCTTCTCCTTGGTCTTGGCGGAGAGCGGCTGGCCGACCTTGCAGTTGTCGCGGTAGATCGCGAGGGCCTTGACGCCCAGCTTCCAGGCCTCGAAGTAGATCTCCTCGACCTCCTCGACGGTCGCCGTCTCCGGCATGTTGACCGTCTTGGAGATGGCGCCGGAAATCCACGGCTGGATCGCGGCCATCATGCGCACGTGGCCCATCGGGGAGATGGCCCGCTCGCCCATGGCGCAGTCGAACACCTCGTAGTGCTCCGGCTTGAGGCCGGGGGCGTCGATCACGTTGCCGTTCTCGGCGATGTGGGCGACGATCGCCTCGATCTGCTCCTCGAGGTAGCCGAGGCGGCGCAGGGCCTGCGGGACGGTGCCGTTGACGATCTGCATAGAGCCGCCGCCGACGAGCTTCTTGAACTTGACCAGCGCGAGGTCGGGCTCGACACCGGTGGTGTCGCAGGACATCGCGAGACCGATGGTGCCGGTCGGGGCGAGCACGGACGCCTGCGCGTTACGGAAACCGTTCTTCTCACCCAGGCGCAGGACCTCGCCCCAGGCCTCGCTGGCGGCGGCCCACACCGGGGTGTCCAGGTCGTCCATGCGGACGGCCTTGTCGTTGGCGTCGGAGTGCTGCTTCATGACGCGCTTGTGGGCGTCGGCGTTGCGGGCGTAGCCGTCGTACGGGCCGACCACCGCGGCGAGCTCGGAGGAGCGGCGGTAGGCCGTGCCGGTCATCAGGGAGGTGATGGCGCCGGCGAGGGCGCGGCCGCCGTCGGAGTCGTAGGCGTGACCGGTGGCCATCAGCAGGGCGCCGAGGTTGGCGTAGCCGATGCCCAGCTGGCGGAACGCGCGCGTGTTCTCGCCGATCTTCTGGGTCGGGAAGTCCGCGAAGCAGATCGAGATGTCCATCGCGGTGATGACCAGCTCGACGACCTTCTGGAAGCGGTCGGCCTGGAACGACTGGTTGCCCTTGCCGTCGTCCTTGAGGAACTTCATCAGGTTCAGCGAGGCCAGGTTGCAGGACGTGTTGTCCAGGTGCATGTACTCGCTGCACGGGTTCGACGCGGTGATCCGGCCGGACTCGGGGCAGGTGTGCCAGTTGTTGATCGTGTCGTCGTACTGGATGCCGGGGTCGGCGCAGGCCCAGGCGGCCTGGGCGATCTTGCGGAAGAGCGCCTTGGCGTCGACCTCCTCGATGACCTCGCCGCTCATCCGGCCGCGCAGCCCGAACTGGCCGCCCTGCTCGACCGCCTTCATGAACTCGTCGTTGACGCGGACGGAGTTGTTGGCGTTCTGGTACTGGACGGACGTGATGTCGTCGCCGCCCAGGTCCATGTCGAAGCCGGCGTCGCGCAGGACGCGGATCTTCTCCTCTTCCTTGACCTTGGTCTCGATGAAGTCCTCGATGTCGGGGTGGTCCACGTCGAGGACGACCATCTTGGCGGCACGCCGGGTGGCGCCACCGGACTTGATCGTGCCGGCGGAGGCGTCGGCGCCGCGCATGAAGGAGACGGGGCCGGAGGCGTTGCCGCCGGAGGACAGCAGCTCCTTGGAGGAGCGGATGCGGGAGAGGTTCAGGCCGGCGCCGGAGCCGCCCTTGAAGATCATGCCCTCTTCCTTGTACCAGTCGAGGATCGACTCCATGGAGTCGTCGACGGACAGGATGAAGCAGGCGGAGACCTGCTGGGGCTGCGGCGTGCCCACGTTGAACCACACGGGGCTGTTGAAGCTGAAGATCTGGTGCAGGAGGGCGTAGGCCAGCTCGTGCTCGAAGATCTCGGCGTCGGCCGGGGAGGAGAAGTACCGGTGGTCCTCTCCGGCCTTCCGGTACGTCTTCACGATGCGGTCGATCAGCTGCCTGAGGCTGGTCTCGCGCTGCGGGGTGCCCACGGCACCGCGGAAGTACTTGCTGGTGACGATGTTGACCGCGTTCACCGACCAGAAGTCGGGGAACTCCACGCCGCGCTGCTCGAAGTTGACCGAGCCGTCGCGCCAGTTGGTCATGACGACGTCACGGCGCTCCCAGGCCACCTCGTCGTAGGGGTGGACCCCAGGGGTGGTGTGGATGCGCTCGATACGCAGGCCCTTGCTCGCCTTGGCGCTCTTGGCGCGGGAACTCCGTGCCGGACCGCTCGCCGTCTCTGTCATGCCGCCTCCCTGTACGGGCGAAAACGCCCTGAAGTGCCCCGTTGTTCCCGGTGCACGGTGTTCTGTCTGATGCTGCGGGCGCCCACTCACACAGCCCGCAACGGGTCTTCACATCGCCGCCGTCCGGCCGGCCCCGGAGCTGCCTTCCGGGTCCGGCCCGCCACTCAGTCGGCGGCGCCTGCGGGCTCGGGGACCTGTTTCGTCCCTCCGGGCCCGCGGTCGTCTTCCTGGCCCCCCGCCTCGTCGCGGTCTCCGTCATCCGCGTCGGGGTGTCCCGTCTGGGTCCTGAGTTCCGCGATGGCCGTCTCGAAGTCGTCGAGCGAGTCGAAGGCTCGATAGACGGACGCGAACCTCAGGTAGGCGACGAGATCCAGCTCCTGCAACGGGCCGAGTATGGCCAGCCCCACGTCGTGGGTGGTCAGCTCGGCACTTCCGGTGGCCCGCACCGCCTCCTCGACCCGCTGGCCGAGCTGGGCGAGCGCGTCCTCGGTGACCGGCCGCCCCTGACACGCCTTGCGCACACCGTTGATGATCTTCGTGCGGCTGAAGGGTTCGGTGACCCCCGACCGCTTGACCACCATCAGCGAGCACGTCTCCACGGTCGTGAAACGACGGGAGCAGTCAGGGCACTGTCGGCGCCTGCGGATCGACGTGCCGTCGTCGGTCGTCCGACTGTCGACCACACGGCTGTCGGGGTGCCTGCAGAAGGGGCAGTGCATGGACTCCAACCCTCCTCACAGCAGACTCAATAGCCTGGCAGGACCTCTTGCGCCCCACGAAGCAGCCCCAAGCATAGGCGATGACCTTGGGCCTGAAGACCCGGGGCACCACAACTTCTGGGCTGCTGTAGCAATCCAACCACTAGATGTAGGGATTGGCGCATACATCGAGGTCGTACGCGCGTGTCGCACGCGCGTGCCCCGGCAAGACGCCGCTCGTCGGGCCGCACAGGCCCCCTCCAGCCCCTTGGAGGCACCCGAGCGACCCCGGAACGCGACCCGGCCGGCGCACTTTCCGCACAGCCGTATCGCTGCGGCACATGCGGAGATAGCGTGGGCGCCGCGGGGAGGGGGCGTGGGACTCCCGCACAGATGAGGGCCGGTCCCAGGGCAGGGGAATGCCGGATGGCAGACTGGGGCAGCAGTCCACGAGGCGATCACCCCGGCGGTGAAGAGTACAGCAATGGGCCCATTTGCCCGCCGGGCGGCGCGGCCTCCAATACACCCGGACACGCGATCGCGCCCACCAATCCGCGTTTTTTCACTCGAACGTGTGTTTGGCGCAACCTTTCGAAAGCAACTACCGTTGTCCAGCAGGGAGACCATCGAGAGGGGCCGACGTGACCACCACCGCAGACAGTGCCGCCATTACTGCCCAGGACCGCTCCCAGGGCCGACTGGAGCCGGTGCATGCGATGAACGAAGCCACGAACCCTGAGGGGCACAAGCGCTCCCTGCCGGGCCGACCTCCGGGCATCCGGGCGGACAGCTCCGGACTCACCGACCGCCAGCGCCGGGTGATCGAGGTCATCCGGGACTCGGTGCAGCGGCGCGGGTACCCCCCGTCGATGCGGGAGATCGGCCAGGCCGTCGGCCTCTCCAGCACCTCGTCGGTCGCCCATCAGCTGATGGCACTGGAGCGCAAGGGCTTCCTGCGCCGCGACCCGCACCGACCCCGCGCCTACGAAGTACGCGGCTCCGACCAGGCCGCCACCGTGCAGCCCACGGACACGGCGGGCAAGCCGGCCGCCTCGTACGTCCCGCTGGTCGGCCGTATCGCCGCGGGTGGCCCGATCCTGGCCGAGGAGTCCGTCGAGGACGTCTTCCCTCTCCCCCGCCAGCTCGTCGGCGACGGTGAGCTGTTCGTCCTCAAGGTCGTCGGCGACTCGATGATCGAGGCCGCGATCTGCGACGGCGACTGGGTCACGGTGCGCCGTCAGCCGGTCGCCGAGAACGGCGACATCGTGGCGGCCATGCTCGACGGGGAAGCCACCGTCAAGCGCTTCAAGCGCGAGGACGGCCACGTCTGGCTCCTGCCGCACAACGCGGCCTACGAGCCGATCCCCGGCGACGACGCGACCATCCTCGGCAAGGTCGTGGCCGTACTGCGCCGCGTCTGACCCAGCGCGCCGCGTCGGACGAGCCAAGCGGCTCGCCCTCAGACCGGGCCCCGGAACCCCTGCGCCGGTTCCGGGGTCCTGCGCTGTCCGGGCCCATCCGGGGTCGCTGCCATGGCCCTCAGCGCTCTCGGGGCTCGTGCCGCGGCAGGGGCAGGGTCGGCGCTTGCCGCACGCCGGTGGAGCGGCCGCGCGCCCCGTCGCCCGGGCGCCCCCGTCGCCCGGGCGCTCCGTGGCCCGGGTGCGCCGTCGCCCGGGCGTGGAAGGCTGGGCGGGCCTGCCTCGCCGCAGCCGCAGACCGGCCCCCAGGGGTCAGGCGTCCTCCGCCTGCTCCGTCACCGCCTCCGCCTGCTTCGCCCCGGCGTCGATCGCCGACAGCGACCTGCGTACCTGGTTCCGGTCCGTGGTGAACCAGAAGTCCGGCAGCGACGCCTTCAGATAGCTCCCGTACCGCGCCGTCGCCAGACGCTGGTCCAGCACGGCGACCACGCCACGGTCTCCGGACGCCCGCACCAGGCGGCCGGCGCCCTGGGCCATCAGAAGCGCGGCGTGGGTTGCGGCGACGGCCATGAAACCGTTGCCGCCCGCGTCCTCGACGGCCTTCTGGCGGGCACTCATCAGCGGGTCGTCCGGACGCGGGAACGGGATCTTGTCCATGACGACCAGCTGGCAGCTGGGCCCCGGGACGTCCACGCCCTGCCACAGGGACAAGGTGCCGAACAGGCACGTCTTGGGGTCGGCCGCGAAGTTCTTGATGAGCTCGCCGAGCGTCTCCTCGCCCTGGAGCAGGATCGGGTACTCGGGGATGCGCGAACGCAGCTCCTCGGCGGCCACCTGCGCCCCGCGCATGGAGGAGAAGAGACCCAGGGTGCGGCCGCCCGCCGCCTGGATCAGTTCGGTCAGCTCGTCGAGCATGTCGGCGCGGTCGCCGTCCCGAGCGGGGCGGGCCAGGTGCTTGGCGACGTACAGGATGCCCTGCTTGCGGTAGTCGAAGGGCGAGCCGACGTCGATGCCCTTCCACTTCGGGACATCGTCCCCTTCGGTGCCCTCGGCGGCCAGGCCGAGGGAGGCGCCGACGCCGTTGAAGTCGCCACCCAGTTTGAGCGTCGCGGAGGTCAGGATCACCGAGCGGTCGGCAAAAAGCTTCTCCCGCAGCAGGCCCGAGACGGACATGGGGGCGACGCGCAGGGAAGCGCCGAATCGGTCGTGGCGCTCGTACCAGACGACGTCCCATTCGGAGCCGTTGGTGATCCGCTCCGCCACGTCGTGCACGCTTTCCACCGAGGCGAGAGCCTGCTTGCGGACCGCGTCCTCATCCTGGACGGACTTGTCACGGGTCGTGCCGATCGCGGAGATGACCGTGCGGCACGCGTCGCGCAGGGCCATGAGGGCGTACCCGAGGTCCTCCGGGATCTCCTCCAGGCGACCCGGCAGTGCCAGTTCCATCAGCCGCTCGAAGCCCTCCGCGGCGGTCTGGAGCTGATCGGCGGCCTTCTCGTTCACGAGTTTCGCGGCCCGCCGCACCGCGCGGTTGACCTGTCCCGGCGTGAGTTCGCCCGTGGCCACCCCGGTGACCCGTGAGACCAGTTCGTGGGCCTCGTCGACGATGAGCACCTCGTGCTGCGGGAGCACCGGGGCGCCTTCGATGGCGTCGATCGCGAGCAGTGCGTGGTTGGTGACGACGACCTCGGCGAGCTTCGCCCGCTCCCGGGCCATCTCGGCGAAGCACCCCGCGCCGTACGCGCACTTCGATGCGCCGAGGCACTCCCTGGACGAGACCGACACCTGGGCCCAGGCCCGGTCCGAGATGCCCGGCGTGAGGTCGTCACGATCCCCGGTCTCGGTCTCGTCGGCCCAGTCACGCACACGCAGCAGGTCCTGGCCCAGTTTGCTGGTGGGCGCGGCCGCCTCGAACTGGTCGAAGAGGCCGTCCTCCTCATCCTGCGGCACGCCCTCGTGCATGCGGTGCAGACACAAGTAGTTCGACCGGCCCTTGAGCATCGCGAACTCCGGGCGGCGGCGCAGCAAGGGGTGCAGCGAGTCGACCGTCCTGGGCAGGTCCCGCTCGACCAGCTGCCGTTGCAGGGCCAGGGTGGCGGTCGCGACCACCACCCGCTCCCCGTGCGCGAGCGCGGGCACCAGATAGCCCAACGACTTGCCGGTGCCGGTGCCGGCCTGGACCAGCAGATGGGAGCCGTCGTCGATCGCTTCCTCGACGGCTTCGGCCATGGCTACCTGACCGGGGCGCTCCGTACCGCCGACGGCAGCGACGGCAGCGTGCAGGAGTTCGGGGAGTGAGGGCTTCGTCATAGCGCGACCACCCTACGACCCGGCACTGACAAACGTCTGGTCACGGTGAGGAGGGAGAGAGGGGGCAGGGTGGCGGAGGAGGTGGGGATCGGGGTGGCGAAGGAAGGCTGGAGGGCGGTGGGGATGGTGGGGACGGGTGGCGAGCTCATGGTGGACTCCTCGGCGCGGCGGAGCGGGGCGGTTCGTGAGGGAGCGCGGGTGGAGGTGCCCTCTCGGCGCCGCTCCCCTTCGCTCGAGTGGGCCGGGCAGCCGAGGCCGTAGGGCCGGATCACTTTTTGTCCGTGAGCGGGAACCGCGGCAGCCGGCGCCGCGTTCAATGAGTGATGGCGCGGTGACACAGAGCTACAACACATGACGGAGTGACCGGTCCCGGATCATGAGGGCACCGGTCTTACCCGGCAGGTCGATCTCGACCGAGAGCCGGAAACCGGCGGTGAGGAAAGCGGCGATGGAGGGGGTGTTGCGAATGTCGGGTTCCGCGATGACGCGTGCGCAGGAGGGTCGCTGCGTGAGAACGAGATCGGCCACGGCGCGAAGCAGCAGGCCGCCGAGACCGCGTCCACGGTCGGGAATCTCACCAAGAAGGAGATGTAGCCCCGTGTCGTGGGGCCGGGCCGGGTAGAACCGGGCCAGCGGATCCAGATCGGCGCGGTAGATCTCCCAGTAGCTCATCGGCCTTCCGTCCAGCACCCCGATGCACGGCACGCTGCGTCCGTCACCGGTGAGCTGGGCACGGATGTGGCCCTCGGTCACGCTCTGCGGCCCTGACAGCTCCCAGAAGGCCGCGGCGGCGGGGTCGTTCATCCAGCGGCTGATCAGCCGGAGGTCGCGTTCGAGGCGCACGGGGACGAGGTGGAACGCACCCACAGGCGTCCGGACCGGCCCCCAGCCGGCGATCCCGTCCAGGAGGTCGTCGATCGCCGGGCGGAAGGTCGCGTGGTCGGAAGGCGAGAGCCAGTGATGCGCTCCATCGGAGGACTCACCCGAGGTGGATCCGCCGAACCCTGTAGCTGCTTCCTCGATGGAGGCGAAGAACTCGTCCGGGAGACGCAGGTCCATGGTGTCCTCGCCGTGCGCGTCACCGCTGGACTCTCCGTGGCCATCCGTGCGGCCATCCCTGCTCGCGTCCTCGCCGGCTTCGCCCCCGTCGCCCCCGTTAGGGCCGGCGTGAGGACGAAGGGTCGCAGGGCGAGTGCCGGGCCCGGCAGGGTCCCCACTGGCGGGATGGCCGTCAGCCGGGGCGGTGACGGCGAGATGGGTCTCGGCTGTCGGCTCAGCGGGAAGCACCGAGGGCTCCTCTCGGTCGGACAAGGAGGTGGTGGGGCGGTTTACGCGGAGGGTCCATGGGAGGAATGCCGGCGATCGACGGCGGCCGACCGAGGTCACGAGCGGTTGATGTGATCAACAGTGGAGGGGGTTGGCGATGGTGACGTAGACGGACTGGGTGTCCACCGGGCCGACGAGCTCGTCCATGCCGTGCAAGCGGGTCAGCAGGTTGGCCTTGCAGCGCAGGACCGGCGAGTCGAGCAACCGGGTGGGCAGGGAGGATCGTGATCGATCCGGGCTGGAGGCCAGGCGCTGCAGGAACCGGCGGAAGGCAGCGAGCAGCAGCCGTTCGTCGGCGAGTCGCTGGGAGCCGAACGCGCCGATGAGTCCGAGCACGTTGTTGATCGCCAAGTAGTACGTGAGGCGCTCGTCGGCGATGTCGTCCGGCACGAACGTGTCGCTGCGTTCCCCGATGCCGGGCAGCCGCGCTTCGAGGTCCGCGCGTCGGGACTCGCGGTAGTAGTAGCCCTGGTTGTCCCGGTAGCGCCCGCCTGCCGGCCAGCCGGCGGTGTCCAGCAGGAGCAGGGTGTTCTGCTGATGCGCCTCCAGGGCGACGCCCGCCTCACCGTCGAGCCACAGGACGGGGCGCACCACGTGCTCGAGGTAGCGCAGCAGCCACTCGGCGGCGACGGCTCCGCGGGGACGACCGGTCCGACGGGCGAGGTGTGTGACGACCCGCGCCAGGCGGGACTGCATGGGCGGTTCGGCCGTCCCGGACCGGTGTGCCCTTGGACCCGACAGGGGTGAACCCGGTGACGCCGGGATCAGCGAAGGAGGCCCGAGCGCGGACGACATGAGCGCAGGAGGCCCAAAGGAAGGTGGGACCGGCGGGTGTGGAGACAGGGAGACGAGCCCGGCGACGCAGGAGACGTCGTCGGAGGGGGTGAACGGGTTGTGGCGGATCACGACGTCGAGACCGGGCAACGGGGCGCCGTCCGGAGCGTCGACGGCCAGCCAGGCGGGGTCCCGCACGATGTCGAAGCCCGGGTGCACGGCTTGCCACTGCCGGGCGAGGCCGCTGCGGAGCAGACGGTGGACCTCGACGCCGCGGTGGAGTTCCTTGCGCAGGTTCTCTCGACGGGAGTTGGTGATGCGTAGACCGAGCGACAGTTTGAGCATCGCCGGGGCGCCGGAGCGATAGACGGTGCGAACGGAGGAGGTGGGATGCCAGAAAGTTCCGTGCGCTCCCAAGTCGCGTAGCAGTCCGCTGTCCAGCAAGGCGGCGGTGTGGGGCCGATGGCGGACCTCGCGGGCCTGCCAGGGGTGAAGGGGGAGCAGGGCGTATCCGTCCAGCGGCGGGAGGCCGGGTCCGGCGAGGCGCGCGGTGAGTGTGGTCGCGGGCACCGGGCGACCGCGTTCGGTCCAGGAGGTGTCGGTGGCGAGGATCGAGGGATCGACAGCCATCCAGTGCAGGGGGAAGGAACCATGCGACTCAGGTGAGAAGCGCCGGGTTTCGGCTTCCGTGAGGTCCTCGCGGCCCTTGGGAGCGGGGTGCAGAGGATGCCCGAGGAGGAGCGCCTGCTCCGCGGAGAGGAACAGGTCGGCGCCATCGGCCGGGTGCTCCCGGCGGTCGCTGACGAAGGTGGCGACGCGGCGTACGGAGTCGGCGACACCTGCGACGAACCCGACGCTGTCGGTGGCGGCGACACCAGTCGCAGGCCCGTGCTCAGGGAGACGGCCCTGGGCAGGGACGCGGCCCGGGTCATGGTCGGGACTCTGCTCGCCCATGCGGGACGGGGCGAGTTCGCCGGCGGTGGACTCCCGAGCGAGCAGCGCGGCGATCGTGACGGCGTCGACCGTCGGGGCATGGTCAAGAGCGCCGGCGAAGCGCGCGGGGCCGAAGCGGTGCCAGCCCGTGGGGGACCAGTAGCGGACCGGAACGAGCAGGGCCGTGCCGCTGGAGGGAAGCGGGACGCGAAGCAGGCCGTCGGCAGGGGCGGATCGGCCGGTCTCGCGCACCCAGCAGCGGAGCAGGTTCTCCACGGCGGCCGCGTCGGCAACGGTGTAGGGGTCCGGATCGCACAGCGGGTCGGTGCCCGGGGTGTCGCCCTCCGGACCTCCGGTCGGCTGCCTCCCCGGCCTCTGATGAGGGACCACGGGAGGTGTCGACACAGCCGGCATCTGCGAGGTTCCGGGGTGGGCGGGGTCCTGGTCCGGCGTCGTCGCGGGGTGACGGTCGGGCTCGGGCCCGGAGATGGCGTTCAAGGCGGATACCTCGGAGGGGGGTGCGAAACATGCGGTGGGTCGGGATGAGCATGCGGACGAGCAGGGCTACTCGACGGCAACCACGCCGGGCCGGTGAGGGCCGGCCGGTAAGCCCGGGCGGCGTGGGCCCGCGTCGAAGCGACGGGTGTGCGAAGACTCGGCGGGAGCCACGCTCGTTGCGTGACGTGTCACGCCCTGACGGATCACTCGTGGACCCGGTGTCGGCGCTGCTGTCGTGCCGCCCCGTGGACCCGGGCCACTGCCTCGACCGCGTCGGCAAGGCGATCGAGTACGGCGTTCGCCTGTTCGTCGGAGATCGTCAAAGGCGGCGACAGGCGAACGCTTCTCCCCTGTCCGCAGAGACCGACGATGAGTCCGCGTCGCAGGCACTCGCGCTGGAGGTCGGCCGCCAGGGAGGAGGCGGACCGGGCTCCCCTACCCCCGGCACCGCACTCCCCCGGCGCGTCGGCGTCCGTGGGCTCCTCTCGCGACTCCTCCGCCTCCTCGGCAGCGATCAGATCTATGCCGATCAGCAGCCCTCTCCCCCGCACTCGGTGCACGATGGGCGAAGCGTCGGCCAGCGGCCGGAGTTGAGCGAGCATGCGGGCGCCGAGGTGAGCGGCCCGCTCGGCGAAACCGTTCTCGCGCACGTGGGCCAGGGTGGCCGCACCAGCGGCCATGGCGAGTTGGTTGCCGCGGAAGGGGGCAGTGTCGGCGGCTGGTTGCCCGCCGGAGAGGTCGTCGCGCTGGATGACGACGGTCAGCGGCAGGCTTCCGCCGATGTCCGGGGAGAGGATCATCGCGTCGGGGGTCACGCCGCTGTCGCCGACCGCCCAGAAGGCACCGGTCCGTCCGAATCCGGTGTGCGTCTCGTCGACGATGAGAGGGATGGAGCGGTCGGCTGTGAGCTGGCGGATGCGCCGCAACCAGGCGCTGGGAACGGGGAGGACCCCACCCCCTCCCTGTACAGGCTCAACGATCACGCCCGCGGGGAGAGCACTGCCGGTGCTCGGGGCGTCCAGCAGGGACTCGGCCCAGTCGGCAGCGAGGTCGAGGTCCCGCCCGTCGTCGAGGCCGTGGGGGCAGTGGAGGTCACGCACCTCGGCGAGGGAGGCGGTCGGCTGCGCGGCAGCGCGTGGGTCGTAGGGCTGGGAGGCCGCGCGCCGGTGGGCTTCGGTGAACGTCATCAGGCCGGTCCGTCCGGTCGCCGCGCGTGCCCATCGGCAGGCGGTCTCCAGCGCGTCACCGGTGGACGGGTCGCAGAACCGCACGTGCGCCCGGTGCGCCAGCCCTGGAGGCAGGGTGCGGTGGAGCTCCGTGAGGAAGGCTTCCGTGACCGGAGTGGCGAGATCGAGAGCGTTGAGGGGGGCGCCGGAATCGAGGACGGAGCGGATGGCCTCCAGGACGACCGGGTGGTTGTGCCCGAGGGCGAGCGCCCCGGCGCCGGAGGTGCAGTCGAGGTAGCGCCGGCCGTCCGCGCCTTCGATGGTCAGCCCTCGGGCACGAACGGGCACCAGGGGCAGGGCGCGGGCGTAGGTGCGGGCGGCGGCGTCGCGGGCGGACTGACGGCGCCGGCTTCCCTCCGGCGCACGAGGGACTTCCCGTACCGCGGCGTCGAAGGCACCACCCGGTGTCGGCTTCACCTGGGCACACACCACGGCGGTCCCCTCGGACACGCGACCCTCACCAGCGGACTCCGGCACGGCTTCCCTGACCTCCCACGGCGCACGGGCACGGGGGATCGCAGACGGACAGCAGGACCCCCACCGCTACCAACCCCCGGCCGCGTTCTCGGTTACGGGTTGCTTCAAGATCCTCTCCGTGACGGAACTGTTGCGGTTCCGTCGGACCTCCCCCACAGGCACCGCATAGTGTGTGGTGCCGTCCCGGACGCCGTGAGGCCGGCCTCAACTCTCCGCGAGTGGGCCGGAGATCACGCCCTGGACGACGGTTCGTCCCAGTTCGTTCACCCCAGGGGGAGTCAGATCATGCGATCCATACGGCAGTCGTCCAGCACCGGCCGAGGGGGGAGGGCGCGCCGCAGGAACTCCCCCGTGCTGGCCGCCGTGGCCCTGGCCTCGGCTCTCGCGCTGACCGCCACCGCCTGTGACTCGGGCGACGCCGAGGCCGGCGGTGAGGCATCGGCCTCCGCTTCGGCGTCGGACGACGGCAAGTTCAAGCTGCCGGACGACATCCGCGACCGGCTGCGGGAGCACGGGATCGACATCGACAAGTGGAAGGACGGCGCCTGGAAGAACTGGGACCGGGACGACTGGCTGCGCGAGGCCAACGAGTACATCAACCCGATCATCGAGGGCCTGTGGAACCCGGACCGCATGCGGGACGCCGAGGAGCCCGAGCAGGGCGTCGGCGAAAGCGACATCTCCGGTGACCAGGGGGTCACGGACCCGGCGCCCAAGCCTGTCCGGGCGGAGGGGGTTGCGTCGTCGTACCACGCCAACGAGCCCACTGCCGGGAAGGTGTTCTTCGACTCCCCGGAGGGCTCGGCGGTCTGCTCGGCGACGGTGGTGGAGGACCCGGCCCACCCGGGCAAGTCGAACCTGGTGTGGACGGCGGGGCACTGTGTGCACGCGGGCAAGAAGGGCGGCTGGTACCGCAACATCGCGTTCGTGCCCTCGTACAACGACGGCGGCAAGGCGGTCGAGGAGTTGGAGAACGCGACCCGTGAGGAGGTCGCCCCGTACGGCGTCTGGTGGGGTGACTGGGCGCAGACCTCGGACCAGTGGATCGAGCAGGGCGGTTCGACGGGCGGGGACGGCGCGCCGTACGACTTCGCGGTGATCCACGTGACTCCCGAGAAGGGCAGTGGCGGCAAGTCGCTGGAGGAGATGGTGGGTTCGGCTCTGCCGGTCGACTTCAAGGCGCCTGCCGTGCCCGATGTCCAGAGCGTGACGGCGATCGGTTACCCGGCCGCGCCGCCGTACGACGGGCAGAAGCTGTACCGGTGCCAGGACCGGCCCGGACGGCTGTCCATCACCGAGTCGGACCCGACGATGTACCGCATCGGATGCACCATGACCGGCGGTTCGTCGGGCGGTGGCTGGGTCGCGACGCGGTCGGACGGCAAGCCGGCGCTGGTGTCCAACACCTCGATCGGCCCGGTGACGTCCGGCTGGCTCGCCGGGCCGCGCCTGGGCGAGGTGGCCAAGGGCGTTTACGAGTCGGTGAGCAAGAAGTTCGCGGGGCAGTGAATCGGCGCTGAGCGTACAGAGCACCAGCGCGCACCATCAACGGGGGATCAGCACCATGCGTTCACGTTCCACACTTCTGTCCATGCCCAGGCGCGGGCGGCGCTCCGTCCTGGCCGCGATCGGCCTCGTCGGCGCACTGGGCTTCACCGCCACCGCGTGTGGTGGTGGGGCGGACTCGGCGAGCGACAAGCCCGACGCCACGAGCTCGCGGACCGCTGACGCCGCCGGTGGCGGCAAGGTCGAGATTCCGGCCGACCTGGCGGGCCGGCTCAAGGAGCACGGCATCGATGTCGACCGGTGGAAGGACGGCGGCTGGAAGGACTGGGACAGGGAGAAGTGGCTCAGTGACGCCGAGGACTTCGTCAACCCGGTGATCGAGGGGCTGTGGAAGCCGGAGCGGATGCAGTCCGCGGAAGAGGCCAACAAGACGGTCACGACCAAGGACGCCGCGGCCGGCCAGGGTGTCAGCGACCCCGACCCGGCGCCCGTGCGAGCCCAGGCCGAGAAGACGCCCTACCACCGCAACGCTGCGCCGGTCGGCAAGGTCTTCTTCGACTCGCCCGACGGCCCGGCGGTGTGCTCCGGCACCGTGGTCAAGGACGTCAATCACCCAGGCAAGTCCAACCTGGTGTGGACGGCGGGCCACTGCGTGCACGCCGGCGGCAACGGCGGCTGGTACCGCAACCTGGTCTTCGTCCCCGCCTACAACGACCTCGACAAGTCCGAGGCGGAGCTGAGCAACGCGAACCCGGCGGAGATCGCCCCCTACGGCAACTGGTGGGCGGACTGGGCCTCGACCTCGAGCCAGTGGATCCGGGGAGGTTCGGAGTCCGGCGGTGACGGTGCCGCCTACGACTACGCCGTGCTGCACGTGAAGCCCGAGCGGGGGACGAAGTCCCTGGAGGAGACGGTCGGCGCCGCCCTGGACGTGGACTTCTCCGCTCCGTCCGCCGCGGAGGCGGCCAAGATCGGCGCCTGGGGTTACCCGGCCGCTCCGCCGTACAACGGGCTGCAGATGTTCCGGTGCGTCGATGTCCCGGGCCGGTTCTCCCTGTCCCCGGCCCTGCCGACCATGTACCGCATCGGCTGCACCATGACCGGCGGTTCCTCGGGCGGCGGCTGGTTCCGCGTGCTGAACGGCAAGTCCGTGCTGGTCTCCAACACCTCGATCGGCCCCGCCGACAACACCTGGCTGGCCGGCCCGCAGTTGGGCCGCGACGCCGAGGCGCTCTACCAGAACATGAGCAGGACCTACGGCGGTCGCTGATCCCGGCAGACGGATCCGCACACGGCGCCGAGCGCCCGGACGAACGAACGAAGGCCCGCCCCCGATGACCTCGGGGGCGGGCCTTCGCGATGACCGCGAGGGGTCAGGCGAGCGGTGCGGGGACGTACGGCGCGAGTTCCGCCGCCAGTTCCTCGTGCACCCGCAGCTTGAGCAGCGTGCCCTCCGCGGTGTGCTCCTCGGAGAGCACCTCGCCCTCGTCGTGCGCACGGGCGACCAGCTTGCCGTGCGTGTACGGCACGAGCGCCTCGATCTCGACCGACGGGCGCGGCAGCTCGCTGTCGATCAGCGCGAGCAGTTCCTCCATGCCCTGGCCGGTGCGGGCCGAGACGGCGATGGACCGCTTCTCGACGCGCAGCAGCCGCTGCAACGTGAGCGGGTCGGCCGCGTCGGCCTTGTTGATCACGACGATCTCCGGCACGCCGGTGGCGCCGACGTCCCTGATCACCTCGCGCACGGCCGCCAGCTGCTCCTCCGGCGTCGGGTGCGAACCGTCGACCACGTGCAGGATCAGGTCGGACTCGCCGACCTCCTCCATCGTGGAGCGGAACGCCTCGACGAGGTGGTGCGGCAGATGGCGTACAAAGCCGACCGTGTCGGCCAGCGTGTACAGCCGTCCACTCGGGGTCTCGGCCCGGCGCACGGTCGGGTCGAGAGTCGCGAACAGCGCGTTCTCCACGAGCACGCCCGCACCCGTGAGGCGGTTGAGCAGGGAGGACTTGCCCGCGTTGGTGTAGCCGGCGATGGCGACCGAGGGCACCTTGTGACGCTTGCGCTCCTGGCGCTTGATCTCGCGGCCGGTCTTCATCTCCGCGATCTCACGGCGCATCTTCGCCATCTTCTCGCGGATCCGTCGCCGGTCCGTCTCGATCTTGGTCTCACCGGGACCACGGGTGGCAAGGCCGCCGCCCTTGCCGCCGCCCATCTGACGGGACAGCGACTGACCCCAACCGCGCAGCCTCGGCAGCATGTACTGCATCTGCGCGAGCGCCACCTGCGCCTTGCCCTCTCGGGACTTGGCGTGCTGGGCGAAGATGTCCAGGATCAGGGCCGTACGGTCGATGACCTTGACCTTGACGACGTCCTCGAGGTGGATGAGCTGGCCCGGGCTGAGCTCACCGTCGCAGATGACGGTGTCCGCGCCCGTCTCGAGGACGATGTCGCGCAGTTCCTCGGCCTTGCCGGAACCGATGTACGTGGCCGCGTCGGGCTTGTCGCGGCGCTGGGTGACGCCGTCGAGCACCAGCGCGCCGGCCGTCTCCGCGAGGGCGGCGAGCTCCGCGAGGGAGTTGTCCGCGTCCTGCACGGTTCCCGAGGTCCAGACACCGACGAGGACGACCCGCTCCAGGCGGAGCTGGCGGTACTCGACCTCGGTGACGTCCTCGAGCTCGGTGGAGAGGCCCGCCACGCGGCGCAGGGCCGCGCGCTCGGAGCGGTCGAACTGGTCGCCGTCCCGCTCTCCGTCGATCTCGTGGCTCCAGGCGACGTCCTCTTCCATCAGGGCATCGGCCCGAAGACCCTCGGGGTGGCTGTGCGCGAAGCGCTTGGTGTCCTGGGAAAAGGAAGAAGAGGAGGTCATTGGATCCTTACGTAGCTGGGAAACCGACTTCTGCGACGGACTGCGGTGTGCCTGCCGTCACTGTCCACAACGCACGGGCGGTCCGGGAGATTCCCGGCGATCCGTGCCGCGCCGACCTGAAGATGGTCGCACGGCACGGGTCGTCTCGTCACCGGGTTATCGGGCGGGAGCGACGCCCCGTCCGGGTGGATTCCGGGACGCGCCCCAGCCCTTCCCGCTGCGTTTTCGGGAAGCGGCGGGCCGCATGACAGCTGCATGCCCGCCCGGTCCGGCGGGCTAACCGAACGACAGGCACTCCGGTGGGCGGCGGCCGGCCTGCCCGGCTGCCCGGCTGCCCGGCTGCCCGGCCACCACAGCGTGCCCAGCCGACCCTGCGGGCCGGGCCCGGCCCCAGACACACCCCCGGCCAACGCGGTATCCCCGGCCACATGGCAAGCCCGGCCACGCCCTACGCCTGACCTACTCCACACTCCGGACCTACGCCGCGCTCCCGGCCGACACGGCCCGCCCTGCCCCACCAGCCCCACCGCCCGGCCCCGGCCCCGGCCCCGCAGCCGCCGCGGGTGTCGCGGGCGACGACGGCCCTTCAGCCGACTCCGACCCCACTGCCGACTCCGACCTGGCAGCCGGCTCCGGCTTCCCGGGCGACTTCGGCTGTGCGGACGACTCCGGTTTCGCGGGCGACTCCGGCTTCCAGTCCGGGTGCCCCGGCATCGGCGGGGTCTTCTCCCCGTACAGCCAGCCCTGGAAGAAGTCGTCCAGGTCGCGTCCCGCGACCTCGGCGGCGAGCCGGACGAAGTCCTCGGTCGTGGCCGTGGCGTCCTGGTGGCGGCCCACCCACTCGCGCTCCAGCCGCTCGAACGCCGGCCGGCCAATCTCCTGGCGCAGGGCGTAGAGGACGAGGGCGGAGCCGTCGTAGACGACGGGCCGGAAGATGCCGATCTTGTGGCCCGCCTCCGGCGGCTTGGGGAGGGCGGGCGGTCCGCCCGTGGCCCGCCAGCGGTCGGAGGCGCCGTAGGCCGCCTTCATCCGGTCCCGCAGCGGCTTGCCCGCCTTCTCCTCGGCGTACAGCGCCTCGTACCAGGTGGCGTGTCCCTCGTTGAGCCACAGGTCGGACCAGGTACGGGGTCCGACACTGTTGCCGAACCACTGGTGGGCCAGTTCGTGCACCATGATCGACTCGACGTACCACGGGGGGTAGACCGGCTCGGTGAACAGTTCCCGCTCGAAGAGGGAGAGGGTCTGGGTCTCCAGTTCGAAGCCGGTGGCGGCATCGGCCATGAGCAGGCCGTACGCCTCGAAGGGGTAGCGGCCGACCTTGCTCTCCATCCACTCGATCTGGGCGGGCGTCTTCTCCAGCCAGCTTTCGAGCGCCTCGCGGAACTGGGTGGGCACGACGTCCCGGATCGGCAGGCCGTGCGGTCCCGTGCGGTGGAGCACCGTGGAGCGGCCGATGGACACCTGGGTGAGTTCGGTGGCCATGGGATGGTGCGTGCGGTACGTCCATGTGGTCGAGCCGCCGGCCCTGTGCGTGCCGGCAAGCAGGCCGTTGGCCACGGCCGTGTACTCGTCGGGCGCAGTGACGCGGACGGTGAACATAGCCTTGTCGGAGGGGTGGTCGTTGCAGGGGAAGACCAGGTGGGCCGCGTCGGCCTGGTTGGCCATGGCGAGACCGTCCCCCGTGCGGACCCAGCCGCCCTCGCGGCCGTCGGCGGACACGGGGTCGCTGGTGTGCCGCACGGTGATCCGCACCCACGTGCCGTCCGACACGGAGTCCTCCGGTGTGATCACCAGGTCCTCGCCGGCGGTGCGGAACTGCGCGGGGTCGCCGTCGACCTCGACCGACTCCACGGTGCCGTGGGCGAAGTCCAGGTTGATCCGGTCGAGGTCGGCGGTGGCCCAGGCGTCGATGGTGGTCACGGCGCGCAGCGGCTCGCTGTTGCTGCCGGGGTAGACGAAGGAGAGGTCGTACGCGGCGACGTCGTAACCGGGGTTGCCCAGGTACGGGAAGAGGCGGTCACCGATGCCGAGCGGTACGGCAGGGGCGCTCGCGGCGACGAGGCTGACGGAGACGGCGGAGGCGAGGAGCGCGGCGGAGGTCCGGCGACGGCGGGTGCGGGCGGCTCCGGGGCTAGCGGGACGAAGGTCGTGGGGGGCATCGGGGGCGTGGGGGGCGTGGGGCATGCCCCACCGCTACCAGCGTGCGCGGGCGCGACGAGCGCGGCGCGCGCCCGCCCCACTCGATCCGGGGACCGACCCGTGCGCCGGGTGCCCGGCGGGGACGGGCCGGCGCGGGAATCGCGGGCAAACGGGGGCAAGCCCGAGTGAACCCAGGCGGCGGGTATCGGCCGGCCTGTCCTGGTCGGACCGGCTCAGCCGCCCTGCGTCTGCGGTTGCGTCCGGCTCACGTCGTACACCCCGGCCACATTGCGCATGGCGCGCATCAGGGTGGGCAGGCGGGCGGCGTCGGGGAGCTGCACGGTGTAGGTGTGGCGCACCTGCTGCTGGGCCGGGGGCTCGACGGTCGCGGAGACGATCGCGGCCCCTTCGAGCGCCATGGCCTCGGTGAGGTCCGCGAGCAGATGCGGACGGACGAACGATTCAGCGACCAGCGTGACCCGGCACTCGGCGGTCTCCCCCCAGCGCACGCCCACCTCCGAGCGCTCCCCGTCTCTCATGCGCGCCACGGCGGCGCACTCCACGCGGTGCACGGTGACCGCTCCCCCGCGTACGGCGAAGCCGGTGATCTCGTCGGGTGGTACGGGCGTACAGCAGCGGGCGAGCCGGGCGCTCGCGCCGGGAAGGTCGGCGAGGACGTCCGCACCGGGACCGCGATCGGCACTCGCGCCGCGCCCGCCGCCGGCACCGGAGCCGGACGCGGCACCCGAACCGGAGGCGGCACCCCGGCCCGCTCCGGCGGGACGCTCGGCACCCTGCTCGGAGTCTCCGCCGGCGTCGGCGGCCAGGCCGGCGGTGGGCTGCCCGAAAGCCGTCCGTCCCTGCGCCGCCTGGCCCTGCGGCGTCTGACCCTGCGGCGTCTGACTGCCCTGGGCCTCGGCCTGCGCGGGATGGGCGGCCAGCCACCGCTGGATGGCGATGCGGGCAGCCGGCGTGTGCGCGTGCTCCAGCCACTCCCGTGACGGCTCGGACGCCGGGTCCTGGCCCATGAGGAGCTGGACGGTGTCGCCGTCCTTCAGCACGGTGCTCAGCGTCGCGAGGCGGCCGTTGACGCGGGCGCCGATGCAGGCGTGCGCGTCCTCCCCGTACTGCGCGTACGCCGCGTCCACGCAGCTGGCGCCCTCGGGCAGACCGATCGTGCCGCCGTCGGGACGGAAGACGGTGATCTCGCGGTCCTGGGCGAGGTCCTCGCGCAGGGTGGACCAGAAGTGGTCGGGATCGGGCGCCGCCTCCTGCCAGTCGAGGAGCCGGGACAGCCAGCCGGGGCGGGTGGGGTCGACGCGCTCCCCGTCGGCCGGGTCGTCGGGAGCCGGTGCGTACGGGTTACCGAGGGCGACGACGCCGGCCTCGGCGACCTTGTGCATCTGGTGGGTGCGGATGAGGACCTCGACGACCTGGCCGTCCTCCCGGGCGACGGCCGTGTGCAGGGACTGGTACAGGTTGAACTTCGGCACGGCGATGAAGTCCTTGAACTCCGAGACCACCGGCGTCATGCACGTGTGGAGTTCGCCCAGGACGCCGTAGCAGTCGGCGTCCTCGTGCACCAGGACCAGGACCCGGCCGAAGTCCGAGCCGCGCAGGCGGCCGCGCTTGCGGGAGACCCGGTGCACGGAGACGAAGTGGCGGGGGCGGATGAGCACTTCGGCCGTGATGTCCGCCTCGCGCAGCACACCGCGCACCTCGTCGGCGACCTCCGCGAGCGGGTCGTCCGTCCGGTCGGCGTTGCCGACGATCAGTTCCCTGGTCCGCGCGTACTCCTCGGGGTGCAGGATCGCGAAGACCAGGTCCTCCAATTCGGTCTTCAGGGCCTGGACGCCGAGGCGTTCGGCGAGCGGAATGAGCACGTCACGTGTCACCTTGGCGATGCGCTCCTGCTTCTCGGGGCGCATGACGCCCAGGGTGCGCATGTTGTGCAGCCGGTCGGCGAGTTTGATCGACATGACGCGCACGTCGTTGCCGGTGGCGACGAGCATCTTGCGGAACGTCTCGGGCTCGGCTGCGGCGCCGTAGTCGACCTTCTCCAGCTTGGTCACGCCGTCGACGAGGTAGCGGACCTCCTCGCCGAACTGATCACGGACCTGGTCCAGCGTCACGTCCGTGTCCTCGACGGTGTCGTGGAGCAGTGAGGCGGTCAACGTCGTGGTCTCCGCGCCGAGTTCGGCGAGGATCAGAGTCACCGCCAGCGGGTGCGTGATGTACGGCTCGCCGCTCTTGCGCATCTGGCCCCGGTGGGAGGACTCGGCCAGGACGTACGCGCGGCGCAGCGGGTCGAGGTCCGCGTCGGGGTGGTGGGCGCGGTGGGCCTCGACGACGTGGCTGATCGCGTCGGGCAGCCGGTCCCGCGCGGCGGGGCCGAGCAGGGCGGCTCTGCCGAGGCGGCGCAGGTCGATCCGGGGGCGGGCCTTTCTGCGCGGCGCTGTCGGCGTCAGCGATCCCGACACCGCGCCCGGCATCGGGCCTGGGGTCACGGAATTCGTGGCCTCCGCACTCATGGGCACCTCCGGCTGCGTCAACCGGCGGACGGGGTGCCCCAGGGCGGACACGGCTCAGGGGGCGGCTTCGGTCCCCCGTCCGGGCCGGTGCTTGATGCTACCGAGCCCACCACGCGTGGCTGGCCGCCTCTCGCCGAGCGTGAAACTGATCACCCATTCGAGGGACGAATGTGAAGTTTGCACCCCTCCATAACAGGGCCGTGCCGATCGACTTCCCGCCAATTGGCTTGATCTTTACGATCTTTAGGATTCATTCGGGCCCGAGTGGCCGACAGCACACCGCGGTGACCGAATCGGCCTCACGCGCGCGTGGCGGCGTCCAGCCAGTCCGCGTCGATCTCGCCCTCGGCCACGATGACGGCCGGGCCGGTCATCTCGATCTCCCCGTCGGGCCGCTCGGTGATCACCAGGGTGCCGCCGGGCACGTCCACGGTGTAGGTCACCGGCGTGCCGGTGAGCGTCGGGTCGGCGCCGTCGCGGCGGGCGGTGGCCACGGCGACCGCGCACGCGCCCGTGCCGCAGGAACGGGTCTCACCGGAGCCGCGCTCGTGCACACGCAGCGCGACGTGCCGCGGGCCGCGGTCGGTCACGAACTCCACGTTCACGCCGTCCGGGTAGGCCGAGGCGGGGCTGAAGGGCGGCGGGGAGTACAGGTCGCCCGCGTGGGCCAGGTCCTCCACGAAGGCGACCGCGTGCGGGTTGCCCATGTTGACGTTGCGCGCCGGCCAGCTGCGCTCACCGACACGCACCGTGACGTCGCCCTCGGGGAGGACCGCCTTGCCCATGCCGACGGTGACGTCGCCGCTCTTGGCGAGGTGCACGGTCTTCACGCCCCCGCGCGTGGCGACGGCGAGGTCGCCCTCGGTGACGTGTCCGGCGCGCTGGAGGTAGCGGGCGAACACGCGCACGCCGTTGCCGCACATCTCGGCGACCGAGCCGTCGCCGTTGCGGTAGTCCATGAACCACTCGGCCTCGGCCGCCATGTCGCGCGCCTCCGGATGCGCCGCGGAGCGCACGACGTGCAGCAGTCCATCGCCGCCGATGCCCGCGCGGCGGTCGCACAGGGCGGCGACGGCGGCCGGGGGGAGGTCGATGGCGTTCTCGGGGTCCGGGACGATCACGAAGTCGTTCTCGGTGCCGTGCCCCTTGAGGAAGGCGATCCGCGTGCTCATGCCCTCGATCGTACGGGCTGCCGGGCGACCACCACCCTGCGGGATTCGCGCCCCGGCGCGACGGGCACGGGCAGGGACACGGGCGCGGCGGGGGGCTTGCGCTGTTCGGGCGTGCGCCGC
Organism: Streptomyces sp. NPDC017943; assembly: GCF_044328425.1. Classification (NCBI taxonomy): domain Bacteria; kingdom Bacillati; phylum Actinomycetota; class Actinomycetes; order Kitasatosporales; family Streptomycetaceae; genus Streptomyces; species Streptomyces sp. NPDC017943. The sequence continues at coordinate 667,000 of NZ_JBIRHH010000005.1, forward strand.
TCTACCGGAGCCGCGCCACGCGCCACACGGCCAGGACGACCACGGCGGCGACCACCAGCGCGTACGCCAGGACCACCCGCCAGTCGGGTCTGCGGCCGGAGCCGCGGGCCGGCAGGCCGGGCCAGGTGGAGCCGACGCGGCGCGCCGCCATCATGCCCCAGCCCGCCGCCGTCGAGCAGATCAGCAGACCGAGCATGGCGATGACGGCCCCGCTGTCGCCGAAGTCGAAGGCGAGCGGGAACGCGAACATCAGGGAACCGAGCGCCGCCAGGGCCACGATCGGGGCGAGTTGCCACAGACGCAGCCGACGCTGCGGGCGCAGTTCGACCTCGACCTCGTCGGCGAACATCTCCTCCGGCTCGGGGCCGTCGTCCGTCACGCTCGGTGTCTCGTCGGGCCCGTCGTCGCTGAGGCGGTCGGTCTCCGGCTCCGGTCCGTCACCGAACACCGCCCCGTCCCGCTCGGCAGTGACGCCGTCGGTGCTTCGTGCGGTGTCGCGAGGGCCGGCCTCCATCGCCACGCGCCCTCCCAACTTGGACTCAACTCGGTCGATCGAAGCTCGATGATGGCACGCCGCCGAAGGCCCCGATGACGGCCTGGGCGTCCCGATGCCAGGACGTGATCAGGCTGTAACCGGTCGTTCGACCAAGGACAGTGCGAGCTGCGGAAGTCGGGGGAGATCCGCCGCGGCCCCACTCAACCAGTGCACCCGGGGATCGCGCCTGAACCATGAATCCTGGCGGCGCGCGAAGCGCTTGGTGGCACGGACGGTCTCGGTGCGCGCTTCCTCCAGAGTGCACTCCCCGGCGAGCGCCGTCAGCACCTGCTGGTAGCCGAGCGCACGCGAGGCGGTCCGCCCGTCGCGCAACCCCTGCGCCTCCAGTGCGCGTACCTCGTCGACGAGCCCGGCGTCCCACATCCGGTCGACGCGGCGCGCGATGCGCTCGTCGAGCTCCGGTCGCGCCACGTCGACGCCGATCTGCACGGTGTCGTACACCGAGTCGTGCCCGGGGAGGTTGGCGGTGAAGGGCTTGCCGGTGATCTCGATGACCTCCAGGGCGCGGACGATCCGGCGGCCGTTGCCGGGCAGGATGGCCCGGGCGGCCTGGGGGTCGGCGGCGGCCAGCCGGGCGTGGAGCACGCCGGATCCGTGCAGCGCGAGCTCCTCCTCCAGCCGGGCGCGGACCTCGGGGTCGGTGCCGGGGAACTCCAGGTTGTCGACGGCCCCGCGGACGTACAGCCCCGAGCCGCCGACCAGGACCGGCCAACGGCCCTGCGCGAGCAGCGCGTCGATCCGCTCCCGGGCCAGGCGCTGGTACTCGGCGACGGAGGCCGTGACGGTGACGTCCCAGACGTCCAGCAGGTGGTGCGGGACTCCCCCGCGCTCCTCGGGCGTCAGCTTGGCGGTGCCGATGTCCATCCCTCGGTAGAGCTGCATGGAGTCGGCGTTGACGACCTCGCCGCCGAGACGCTGGGCCAGGAAGACGCCCAGATCGGACTTTCCGGCCGCGGTCGGTCCGACGACGGCGATGACGCGGGGGGCGGGGGGTGCGCTGCTCACCGGGACAGTCTCGCAAACCTAGAAGCCGGCTCTCGAACGAGTTACGTGACGCCGCGGTCGCGGGGTCGTTGCCCGTTGCGAGGTTCCTGCCGCCGGATCACGGAGGCGGCGGCCCGGGCCGCGCAGACGGACGCACCGGGCAACGCGGGGTTTCGCCCGCACGAGTAACGTATGGAGTGGATATGGGCGTGTTTGCACGACTCTTCCGGCGGTCGAAGGCCACGGCGGAGGCGCCTGCCGCCGAGGCCCAGGCCGAGTCGGCGAAGGCCGGGGCCGAGGCGGAGGAGGCGGCGGCGGCCGGGACCGCGGAGACGAAGGGCGCGGACGCGACCGCGCAGGCGGACGAGCCGGCCGCCGAGGCCACCGCCGAGGCCATCACCGAGGCCATCGCCGAGAAGGCCGAGCCGGAGGGCGTCGACATCCCCAAGCAGCAGTCCACCGAAGAGGCGGCGGACAACGAGGCCGGTGAGGGCGCCCGTACGTGACCGCCCCCCGCGCGAGGGAAGGTGAACCATGGGTCTGCTGGACAACGTGAAGGCCAAACTGGGCCCGGCCAAGGACAAGGTCTCAGACCTCGCGCAGCGGCACGAGGACAAGATCCACCACGGTCTGGACAAGGCCGCCGAGGCCGTCGACAAGAGCACCAAGGGCAAGTACAGCGACCGGATCCAGTCCGGCACGGGCAAGGCCAAGGGCGCCATGGGCCGGCTCGCGCACAAGGAGGACGGCACACCGGGCACGGGCGGCACGGCGTCGGCGACGGGAACGACGTCGACGCCGGGCACCCCTCCCGGGCCGAGCGCGGGAGCCACACCCGCGGACGCGGGCGGCACGGCTCCGCCGCGTGACACGGGAGGCACCACCCCGCCGGACGACGTACCTCCGCCCACCTCCTGACGCGCGCCCGGCACGGGCACGGCACACCGGAGTCATCCCGCACGGCACACGGGCGTCATCCCGCGCGGCACACGCGGGACACCCCGGACGGCCGCGGAGCACCCCTGCTCCCGGCCGTCCGCCGTCCACCGTCCGTCCAGGCCTCAGCCGACTCCGCCGTGCGCGCCGTGTGCGCCGTGTGCGCCGTCTCCGACCGCGTCCCTACGACCAGGTGGCGACGAGGTACCCGACGCCGTACGGCGCGTCCTCGTACAGCAGTGATCCGCCGAGGCCGGCGCCCCCGGCCGCGCCGGCCAGCACCTGCCAGGGAGCCCGGCCGGACACCTTCAGCTCCTGCGCCAGACCCGTGTCCAGACCGCTGAGGGCGGTCAGGTCGGCCGCACCGAGCGCACGGGCCACCCCGGCGTCGAACGGCGCGGCGCGTTCGTCGAGGTACCCCGGAGCCTTGAGCGTCCGGCACGCGCTGGCGTCGCCCATGACCAGCAGTGCGACCCGTCCGGCCCGGTCGGCGACCTCACGCCCGATCCCGAGGCACCGCTGCGGGGCGAGCTGCTCGCCGACGCCCAGTCCTTCGACGGGCGCGTCACGCCATCCCGTGCGCTCCAGCAGCCAGGCGGCCACGGCCAGGGAGTACGGCAACCGCTGTGCCCCCTGCGCGTCCCCGGCCGGTCCCAGCCGTACACCGAGATCGACACCGAAGCCCCGGAACGAGCCCGCGGTGCCCTGCGCGTACGACGCGGACCCGGTGCCCTCCACCGGCCCGACCACCACGAGCCGGTCGGGGCGGGCGGCGGCGAGCACGCCCAGCGCATCCACGCAGGCGGCTCGCGCGGCGTCCAGTTCCGGTGCCGCGCCCGCGGCGACCTCGGGCACGAGCAGGGGCGGGCAGGGGCAGGCTGCGGCGGCGACAAGCATGATCGGCAGGGTAACGCTCGAGGAGCACCGCCACCGCGGGCGGCAGCGCTCCCGCCCCGGTCAGTCGCAGCCGCAGCCGCCCGCCGCCACGGGCAGCGGCTCGGGAGCGCCGATCTTCGGCAGGCCCAGCATCACGCCGACGGGCTTGGACTTCTCGGCCGCGTTGCGCTTCTCCCAGGCGTCGCCCGCGCGCGTGCGGCGCACGCCCAGGGTCGGCCCCTCGGCGAGGAGGTGGTGCGGGGCGGCGTAGGTGATCTCGACCGTGACGACGTCGCCCGGGCGGACCTCCTCGTCCGGCTTGGTGAAGTGGACGAGGCGGTTGTCGGGGGCGCGGCCGGACAGGCGGTGGGTGCTGTCGTCCTTGCGGCCCTCGCCCTCGGCGACCATCAGCTCCAGGGTGCGGCCGACCTGCTTCTTGTTCTCCTCCCAGGAGATCTCCTCCTGGAGGGCGACGAGGCGCTCGTAGCGCTCCTGGACGACCTTCTTGGGGATCTGGCCGTCCATCTCGGCGGCCGGGGTCCCGGGGCGCTTGGAGTACTGGAAGGTGTAGGCCTGCGCGAAGCGGGCCTCGCGCACCACGTGCAGCGTCTGCTCGAAGTCCTCCTCGGTCTCGCCGGGGAAGCCCACGATGATGTCGGTGCTGATGGCGGCGTGCGGGATGGCGGCGCGGACCTTCTCGATGATCCCGAGGAAGCGCTCCTGGCGGTAGGAGCGGCGCATCGCCTTCAGGACCGGGTCCGAGCCGGACTGCAGCGGCATGTGGAGCTGCGGCATCACGTTCGGCGTCTCGGCCATGGCGGCGATGACGTCGTCGGTGAAGTCACGCGGGTGCGGTGAGGTGAAGCGCACGCGCTCCAGCCCGTCGATCTTCCCGCAGGCGCGCAGCAGCTTGCTGAAGGCCTCGCGGTCGCCGATGTCCGAGCCGTACGCGTTGACGTTCTGACCGAGCAGCGTGACCTCGGAGACGCCCTCGGCTACCAGGGCCTCGATCTCGGCGAGGATGTCGCCGGGGCGGCGGTCCTTCTCCTTGCCGCGCAGCGCCGGGACGATGCAGAAGGTGCAGGTGTTGTTGCAGCCGACGGAGATCGACACCCACGCCGCGTAGGCGCTCTCGCGGCGCGTGGGCAGGGTCGAGGGGAACGCCTCCAGCGACTCGGCGATCTCGACCTGCGCCTCCTCCTGCACGCGGGCGCGCTCCAGCAGGACGGGGAGCTTGCCGATGTTGTGCGTGCCGAAGACGACGTCCACCCAGGGCGCCCTCTTCACGATGGTGTCCCGGTCCTTCTGCGCGAGGCAGCCGCCGACCGCGATCTGCATGCCGGGGCGGGCGGCCTTCTTCGGCGCGAGGTGGCCGAGGTTGCCGTACAGCTTGTTGTCGGCGTTCTCCCGGACCGCGCAGGTGTTGAAGACGACGACGTCGGCCTCGCCGTCGGCGCCCTCCGGGGCGCGGACGTAGCCCGCGTCCTCCAGCAGTCCGGACAATCGCTCGGAGTCGTGGACGTTCATCTGGCACCCGTAGGTGCGTACCTCGTACGTGCGCGTGCCGCCCACTGACTGGCTCCGGTCGATGCTGCTCATGACGACAAGGGTAGGCGCTCGGCGCACATGGCTCGGCCGCCTGTGGACAACTCCGCCCGGGGCTCAGGGCTCGATGAGCCCGGCCCGGATGGCGTACCGGGTCAGCTCCAGGCGGTCGCGCATGCCGAGCTTCTGCAGGAGGTTGGCCCGGTGGCGTTCGACCGTCTTGGCGCTGATGAAGAGCAGTTCGCCGATCTCCTTGGAGGTGTGGCCCTCGGCGACCAGCTTGAGGATCTCCTCCTCGCGCTCGGTGATGGCCCGCTCCGGCACGCCGTCGCCGCGCCGGAGCCGTTCCAGGTAGGAGCGGACCAGGGCCCGCTCGGCGCCCGGGTAGATGAACGGCTCGTCGCGCACGGCCGCCCGGCACGCCTCGACCAGGTCCCGGTCGGCGACGGACTTCAGGACGTAGCCGCTGGCCCCGGCCCTGAGCGCCTCGAAGAAGTACTGCTCGTTGTCGTACATCGTGAGGATGAGGATGTGCAGGCCGGGCAGCCGGCGGGAGAGCTCACGGGCTGCCTGGAGGCCGGTCATGCGGGGCATGGCCACGTCCAGGACCGCCAGGTCGACGGGGGTCTCCCGGGCCTTGGCCACGGCCTCCGCCCCGTCGCCGGCCTCGGCGACGACGGTGAGGTCCGGTTCGCCGTCCAGGATGAGACGGACCCCGCGCCGCACGAGGGTGTGGTCGTCGGCGAGCAGAACGCGGATCGGGGTGGACATCAGTGGGGTCCTTCGGTGACGGACATCAGCGGGTCTCTTCCGGGACGGGGATGCGCAGCAGCACGTCGGTGCCCCCGCCGGGGGCGGGTTCCAGACCGAGTGCGGCGCCGATCAGCAGGGCGCGTTCGCGCATGCCGGTGATGCCGGCGCCCTCGGCGGCCCCGGTGAGGCCGGTGCCGTTGTCGCGCACGAGGAGTTCGACGCCGCCGGGGACGGGCCGCAGCCGGAGTTCGGCGCGGTCGGCTGCGGCGTGCCGGGCGGTGTTGGTCAGGCTCTCCTGGGCGACCCGGTAGACGACCAGTTCGGCTTCCGGGCTGAGGGCGGGCAGGTCGCCGGTGACGTGGTGGCTCACGGTCAGCCCGTGGGTGGTGAACTCCCCGGCCAGCGAGCGCAGGGCACTGGCCAGGCCCAGCTCCTCCAGGACACCGGGGCGCAGCCGGCGTGCGATCCGGCGGATCTCGTCGAGGCCGGCCCGGGTCGCCTCCTGGGCCTGGCCGACCTCCTCGCGCAGGTCCCCGGGCACCCGGTCGGCGACGCGCTTGAGCTGGAGGAGGACGGCCGTGAGGGTCTGCCCGACCTCGTCGTGCAGCTCCCGGGCGATCCGGTGCCGCTCCCGCTCCTGCGCCGACAGGGCCCGGGCGGCGCCCTCCGCCCGCTCGGCCTCCAGCCGGTCGAGCATCGTGTTGTACGTGGTGATCAGGCCGGCCGCCTCCGCCGGGCCGCTGACCTCGGGGCGGTGTCCCGGGCGCAGCAGGTCGGCGGTGGCCATGGCCCGGTCCAGCCGCTGGAGGGGGACGAGGCCGAAGCGCAGCACGAGCGCGTTGGCGGTGAGCAGCAGCACGAGGCCGCCGAGCAGGACGAGGGCCTCGCCGGGCAGGACGGGCGTGGACACGGTGACCGGACCGAGCAGCAGGGCGGTGGCCACGACCAGGCCCGCGGCGTTGAGCGAGAAGATCCGCCAGAACAACGACACGTTCCCGGACCCGCTCCTTCCGCCCCTCGCGTACGACACAGCCCGTCCCAGCCTCTCCGACCTCCGGCCGTGGCGTATATCCGTCACGACACCCATGTCGTCACCGTACGGCCGGATGGGAGCATGCGGAGACGGCCGATCCGATGATCGGCACGGTTCACCGGAGCCCCGGGCCGTACGGACCTCGGCTCCGGTCCTTCCGGAGCCGGACGCGGGTCCGGGTTCCTCGTGGGCCGGACGCAGATCCGGGTCCTTCGGGGGCCGGACGCAGATCCGGGTCCCTCGGGGGCCGGACGCAGGTCCGCTCCCAGCCGAACACGACTAAAACGACAAACAACACGAACACGACGAACAAGGGGAAGCCACGTGTCAGCTCCGCGCCTGAGGGCGACGCCGCTACCGGGTATCGGGGTCCAGTACGACCTGGAGACCCGGGAACACCGCCATCTGTCGGTGGTGGCGCACCGCGACGGCACGCGCACGGTGAACGTGTACCGGGCCGACGACCCGGACTCCTGCGCGCACTCCCTGCGGCTGACCGGTTCCGAGGCGGGTTCGCTGATCGACGCGCTCAAGCCGTCGCACCACAGCCCGAGCCTGCTGTACACGACGGATCTGGGGCTGGTCGCCGAGCGGATCGAGGTGCCCGCCACCTCCCGCTGGAACGGGCGGGTGCTGGGCGACACGAAGATGCGGACGGAGACGGGCGCGTCGGTCGTGGCGGTGCTGCGGCGGGCGGAGGCCATTCCGTCGCCGGCGCCGGACTTCCGGCTGGCGGGCGGGGACCGGCTGATCGTCGTCGGGACCCGCGAGGGCGTGGACGCGGCCGCGACGATACTCGAGCGGGAGTGAGCCGGTGCACTCCGCGGTCCTGCTGATCGAGTTCGGTTCCATCATCCTCGGCCTCGGCCTGCTCGGACGGTTCGCCGCCCGCTTCCGGCTGTCGCCCATCCCGCTGTACCTCCTGGCCGGCCTGGCGTTCGGTGAGGGCGGTCTGCTGCCGCTGGGCGCGAGCGAGGAGTTCGTCGCCACGGGTGCCGAGATCGGCGTCATCCTGCTGCTGCTGATGCTGGGCCTGGAGTACACGGCGAGCGATCTGGTCTCCAACCTCAAGACGCACTACCCGTCCGGCCTGGTCGACTGCGCGCTCAACGCGCTGCCCGGAGCGGCGGTGGCGCTGCTGCTGGGCTGGGGCCCGGTGGCGGCCGTGGTGCTGGCCGGTGTCACCTGGATCTCGTCGTCCGGCGTGATCGCGAAGGTGCTGGGCGATCTGGGCCGGGTCGGCAACCGCGAGACGCCGGTGATCCTCAGTGTGCTGGTGCTGGAGGACCTGGCGATGGCGGTCTACCTGCCGATCGTCACCGCGCTGGTGGCGGGGGCCGGGCTGCTGGCCGGAAGCCTGACGCTGGCGATCGCCCTGGGGGCGGCAGGGCTCGTGCTGTTCCTCGCGGTGCGCTACGGCCGCGTCATCTCGCGGTTCGTCTCCAGCGACGACCCGGAGAAGCTCCTGCTGGTCGTGCTGGGCCTGACCATCCTGGTCGCGGGCGTCGCGCAGCAGCTGCAGGTGTCGGCCGCCGTGGGAGCCTTCCTGGTGGGCATCGCCCTGTCCGGGGAGGTCGCCGAGGGCGCGCACACGCTGCTCAGCCCCTTGCGTGACCTGTTCGCGGCGGTCTTCTTCGTCTTCTTCGGGCTGCACACCGACCCGTCGAGCATCCCGCCCGTGCTGGTGCCCGCTCTCGGACTGGCCGTCCTCACGGCACTGACGAAGATCGCCACCGGCTACTGGGCGGCCCGGCGCGCGGGGATCTCCGTCAAGGGCCGCTGGCGTGCCGGTGGTGCGCTCGTGGCGCGGGGCGAGTTCTCCATCGTCATCGCCGGGCTCGCGGTCGCGGCCGGTGTCGAGCCGTCCCTCGGCCCGCTGGCCACGGCGTATGTGCTCATCCTGGTCGTCCTGGGCCCGCTCACCGCGCGCTACACCGAGCCGGTGGCGTCCTGGTGGGCACGGCGCCGCGCGCCTCGCACTCCGGAGCTGGCGCCCCGGATGGCGAAGGCGGAGGCGGACGCAAAGGCGGAGGCGGAGGCTCCGGTCGCCGACTGAGCGGTCGGGCCGGGCGGACGGCGAGCGGGGTGGGTGGGACGTCGGTCGAGCCACGGCGGCGGGAAGAGGCGCGACCGCCGTCCCAGGCGCCGCCGGCCGTCGCGGTGACGCCCCCTCCCCTGGTCAGCGAGGCCCCTCGGCTGGCAGGATCGCGCGCATGTCCCAGAAGTTCCCCCGTGTCGGCAGGCGCCGGGCCGCGCAGGGCGGCACCGCCGCCGTCCTGGTCCTCGGCCTGCTGCTGTGGTGGCTGCGCCCCTGGGCGGAGGAGCCCCCCTCGGGGTCGATCGACTTCAGCACCGGCACGCGCGCGGGGGTCTACCACGAGTACGGCGAGCTGTTGCGCACCGCGATCGACAAGGACATGCCCGACCTGCAGGTGCGGTTGCTGACCAGCGCCGGTTCGCAGGAGAACGTCGCGGACGTGGCCTCGGGCGAGGCCGACTTCGCGATCGCGGCGGCGGACGCGGTCGCCACGTACATGCACGACAACCGCCCGGGGGCCGGCCAACTACGCGGGGTCGCGCGGCTCTACGACGACTACGTGCAGCTCGTCGTGCCGCCGGACTCGGACATCCGCTCGGTCGCCGACCTGCGGGGCAAGCGCGTGGCGATAGGGCTGCCCGACTCCGGGGTGCGACTGATCGCGAACGGTGTGCTCAGGGCGGCCGGCATCGATCCGGAGAAGGACATCGAGCCGGCCTCGGACGGCATCGACACCGGGCCCAAGCGGCTGGGACACGGCCTGGACGCGTTCTTCTGGTCGGGCGGACTGCCCACGGACGGGCTCAGCCGGCTGGCCAAGAAGTCGGCGTCGGCCTTCCGGTTCGTGCCGATCGACGCCACGCTGGTGGCCGCGCTGCACGAGCAGGGCGGAGCCACCCGCTACTACCGCGCCACGAAGATGCCGGAGTCGGCGTACCCCTCCGTGCAGCACGGCCACCCGGTGCCCACCCTGGCAGTCTCCAACCTGCTGATCACACGCAGCGACACGGACCCCCGGCTCACCGAGTGGCTCACGCGCACGGTGCTCGACAGCCGGGACCGCATCGGTGCGACCGTCCACTCGGCGCAACTGGTCGACGTGCGCACGGCGATCTACACGGACCCGCTGCAACTGCACGTCGGCGCCCAGCGGTACTACCAGTCGGTCAAGCCGTAGCGGCAGGGGCGGCGCAGCGCCACGGCCGGAGCCGGTGACGTCGCCGCCGGGCGATCGTCCGGTCCGCACAGGGCCGGACCGGACGGCGAGCCTGATCACATCAGGGACGCCGAGTCGGGTCAGGCGGCGGGCGCTGATCGCGGCACGCGTACGGTCACCCGCAGCCCGTGCGGCTCATGGTGGTCGTAGGCGATCGTGCCACCGCCGGCCGCGAGGAGCGCCCGGGAGATGGACAGGCCGAGGCCGGACCCCTTGATGTTCTGGTGGCGGCCGCTGCGCCAGAAGCGGTCGCCGACGCGGGCGAGTTCCTCATCGGTGAGGCCGGGCCCATGGTCGCAGACGGTGACGGTGACAGTGTCCCCCTCCGAGGCGACGGCCACCTCGACGGTCTCGCCCTCGGACGTGAACTTCACCGCGTTGTCGACGACCGCGTCCAGCGCGCTGGACAGGGCGACCGGATCGGCCCAGGCAGTGGTGGGCGGGCAGTCGCCGACCAGGGTCACGCCCTTGGCCTCGGCGGTCGGGGACCAGGCGGCCAGGCGTTCCGCGGTCAGCTCGCCGATGTCGGTGACCCTGAGGTCGGCCTCGCTGTGCTCGGCCAGCGCGAGGTCGAGCAGATCGTCCAGGACCTGGGCGAGGCGCTTGCCCTCGGCCTGGACGGAGGCGATCTCCTTGTTGCCCTCGGGCAGTTCGAAGGAGAGCAGCTCGATGCGCAGCAGCAGCGCCGCGAGGGGGTTGCGCAACTGGTGCGAGGCGTCGGCGACGAAGGCGCGCTGCTGCTCCAGCACGTCCTCCACGTTGTCCGCCATCTCGTTGAACGACCGGGCCAGCCGTCTGAGTTCCGGCGGGCCCCCGGCCGCGGCGACCCGGGACTTCAGCCGCCCGGTGGCGATGTCGTGGGTGGTGGCGTCCAGCACCCGTACGGGCTTGAGCACCCAGCCGGTGAGCCGCAGGGCGGCGCCGACGGCCAGCAGCATGGCGGCGAACTCGCCCGCGCCGATGACCAGCCAGCCGTGCAGGGTGCGGGAGCGCAACTGGCCCGTGGGCGAGTCGGTGACGACGACCGCGACGACGTCCCCGTCCCGGATGACCGGCGAGGCGACCACCAGGTTGTGCTGCTGCCAGGGCCAGACCTGCTGCGGGTCGTGGCTGCGGCGGCTGAGCTTCGCCTCGTCGAAGGCCTCGCGGACCTCGCCCTCCTCGGGCAGGGACCAGCGTGCCGGCGCATGGGCCATGGCGCTGCCGTTGCGGTAGAAGACGCCGGCGCGGATGCCGTAGACCTCGTGGTAGCTGCGCAGTTCGCTGCTGAGGGTGGCCAGCCGCTCGTTCTCGAAGGCCCCGGTGGGACCCTCGGGCGAGTCGGTGACGAACTGGGCGAGGGCCGCGAACCGGGCGGTGTCGTCGATCCGGTCGACGACGACCTTCTGCTGCTGGGCGCCGGCCAGGCTGACGGCGAGGGGCACCCCGAGGGCGAGCAGGACGGCCGCCATCAGGACGATGAGCAGCGGGAGCAGACGCGTGCGCACCCGGCCCCGCTATCCGGCGGGGGCGACGAGCCGGTAGCCGACGCCGCGCACGGTCTCGATGAGGGCGGGCATGCGCAGTTTGGCCCGCAGGGACGCGACGTGCACCTCCAGGGTGCGCCCGGTCCCCTCCCAGCTGGTCTGCCACACCTCGCTGATGATCTGCTCCCGGCGGAACACCACGCCGGGCCGCTGCGCGAGGAGGGCCAGCAGGTCGAACTCCTTGCGGGTCAGCTGGACCACCGCGCCGTCCACGCTGACCCGGCGTGTGGGGAGCTCGATGTGCACGGTCCCGAGCCGCAGGGCGGTCTCTATGCCGCTGGAGGTGTCCTCGTGCGAGGTGCGCCGGCTGACCGCGTGGATCCGGGCGAGCAGCTCCCCGGTGTCGTACGGCTTCACCACGTAGTCGTCGGCGCCCAGGTTGAGGCCGTGGATGCGCGAGCGCACGTCGGAGCGGGCGGTGACCATGATGACGGGGGTGGCGGTGCGCTTGCGGATCTTGCCGCACACCTCGTACCCGTCCTGGTCGGGCAGGCCGAGGTCGAGGAGGACGACACCGAAGCCGTCGCTCTCGGGGACGAGTGCCTGGAGGGCCTCCTCACCGCTGCGCGCGTGCGTGACGTCGAAGCCGTGCCGCGCCAGGACCGCCGACAGGGCGGCGGCGACGTGGTTGTCGTCCTCGACGAGCAGCAGTCTCACCCGGGCCCCCTTCGGTTCACTGGTCGTACGATCCAGGTGTGTACAAAAACGCGTGCACGCGCGCGCGTGCACCTTGTGCAGTCACGCTGATGGATGAGCACGCCGTCAAGAGGGTTCCGGTTGCGAGGAGCTTCCGTTACCCGGCTGGTATGAGCGCTGCTCGCAAGTGCTACGACATGTGTCCGATTGCTATCGGATCGTGATGCTCAGATTCCCCTCAGATGTAATGACGCAGGTCGTAGAGGGTTACTACTGTCCTCCGAAACCGAGGAGGACGGAGCCTGAGAGCGATGACCGAAGTATCGGTGGCCAAGGAAGATGTGGCCGCGACCGGCGATCTGGTCGTCCTGAAGAGCGTCAACAAGCACTTCGGCTCGTTGCACGTACTCCAGGACATCGACCTGACGATCGCCCGCGGTGAAGTCGTCGTGGTCATCGGACCCTCCGGGTCCGGCAAGTCCACCCTGTGCCGCACCATCAACCGGCTGGAGACGATCGACTCCGGCTCGATCACGATCGACGGCAAGCCCCTGCCCGCCGAGGGCAAGGCGCTGGCCCGGCTGCGCGCCGACGTCGGCATGGTCTTCCAGTCCTTCAACCTCTTCGCGCACAAGACCGTGCTCGAGAACGTGATGCTCGGCCAGATCAAGGTCCGCAAGAAGGACAAGAAGGCGGCCGAGGACCGGGCCCGCTCCCTGCTCGACCGGGTCGGTGTGGCCGCGCAGGCCGACAAGTACCCGGCACAGCTCTCCGGCGGCCAGCAGCAGCGCGTGGCGATCGCGCGGGCGCTGGCCATGGAGCCGAAGGTCATGCTCTTCGACGAGCCGACCTCCGCGCTCGACCCCGAGATGATCAACGAGGTGCTGGAGGTCATGCAGCAGCTCGCCCGCGACGGCATGACGATGATCGTCGTCACCCACGAGATGGGTTTCGCACGATCGGCTGCAAACCGCGTGGTGTTCATGGCGGACGGCCGAATCGTCGAGGAGGCTGCGCCCGACCAGTTCTTCAGCAACCCGCGCAGCGACCGTGCCAAGGACTTCCTGTCGAAGATCCTGCACCACTAGGCGCGCGCGTTGCTCCGGCGACGCCACGCCTCACCCGTAACGACGGTTCTTTCTCTTCACGGCAAAGGATGTTCACGATGAAGCTCCGCAAGGTCTCCGCCGCGGCCGCCACGGCTCTCGTCCTCGCTCTCACCGCCACAGCCTGTGGTGGTGACGACGGCGGTGACTCGAACAGCTCCGGCGGCGGCAAGACGATCAAGATCGGCATCAAGTACGACCAGCCCGGTCTGGGCCTGAAGGAGCCCGACGGTTCCTTCTCCGGTTTCGACGTGGACGTCGCGACCTACGTGGCCAAGGAGCTCGGCTACAAGCCCGACCAGATCGAGTGGGTCGAGACGAAGAGCGCCGACCGCGAGAACGCGCTGTCCCGCGGTGACGTGAAGCTGATCGCCGCCACGTACTCGATCACCGACGAGCGCAAGCAGAAGGTCGACTTCGCCGGTCCGTACCTGCTGGCCCACCAGGACCTGCTGGTGAAGAAGGACTCGGACATCACCAAGGCGACGGACCTCAACGACAAGAAGCTGTGCTCGGTCACCGGTTCGACCTCCGCCCAGAACGTCAAGAAGGACTTCGCCCCGAAGGCCCAGCTCAGCCAGCGCGGTGGGTACTCCGAGTGCCTCTCCGCCCTGCAGAGCGGTTCCGTGGACGCCCTGACCACCGATGACTCGATCCTCGCCGGCTACGCCGCGCAGGACCAGTACAAGGGTCAGTTCAAGCTCGCCGGCCTGAAGCTCAGCAACGAGAACTACGGCGTGGGCGTCAAGAAGGGCGACAAGGCGACCCTGGACAAGGTCAACGCCGCCCTGGAGAAGATGGTCAAGGACGGCGCCTGGGAGAAGGCCGTTCAGGACAACTTCGGCCCGGCGAACTACAAGAACGAGCCCGCCCCGAAGATCGGCCAGATCGTCCAGTAACGCGGAACTCCGCCGACGCAGGCTCCCCGCAGTCATTGCGGGGATCCACAGACGCGCCGCCGTCGCTGCTCTGACGGCGGCGCGCCACGTCCGCCCCCTACGCCACACACCCGGAAGCGCGGGAGATCGTGTTCGACTTTCTTTCAGACTATGACGACCCGACCCTGCTGGGCGCTTTCTGGGTCACCATCCAGCTCACCGTCTTCTCGGCCATCGGTTCGCTGATCTGGGGCACCATCCTGGCGGCTATGCGGGTCAGCCCGGTTCCGCTGATGCGCGGCTTCGGCACGGCCTACGTGAACATCGTCCGGAACATTCCGCTGACGGTCATCATCGTCTTCGCGTCGCTCGGCCTTGCCGACATCTTCGGCGTGACGATGGGCGCGCCGGACGACTTCGACCTCAAGTACTTCCGGCTGGCGGTACTGGGGCTCGTCGCCTACACCGCTGCGTTCGTCTGCGAGGCCATCCGCTCCGGCATCAACACCGTGCCGGTCGGACAGGCCGAAGCAGCACGAGCCATCGGACTCAGCTTCAGTCAGGTGCTGAGGCTCATCATCTTGCCCCAGGCGTTCCGTTCGGTGATCGGACCGCTGGCCAACGTGCTGATCGCGTTGACCAAGAACACGACGGTGGCAGCCACGATCGGCGTGGCGGAGGCTGCTCTCCTGATGAAGGAAATGATCGAGAACGAAGCTCAGACAGTGCTCATCGGCGCGGTCTTCGCCTTCGGTTTCGTGGTACTGACCCTGCCCACTGGCCTCTTCCTCGGTTGGCTGAGCAAGCGACTGGCGGTAAAGCGATGACCTCCGTTCTCTACGACACCCCTGGTCCGAAGGCCAAGCGGCGGAATGTGATCTTCACGGTCGTCTTCTCCGTCCTGCTCGCCCTGCTCCTGTGGTGGGTCTGGCGGACGCTGGACGACAAGGGGCAGCTGAACTGGGCCCTGTGGAAGCCGTTCACCACCTCCGAGGCGTGGACGACGTATCTGCTTCCCGGTCTGGCCGACACGCTGAAGGCCGCGGCCCTGTCGATGGTGATCGCCCTTCCGCTGGGCGCCGCCCTGGGCATCGCACGCATGTCGGATCACCGCTGGGTACGCATCCCGGTGGGCGCGGTCGTCGAGTTCTTCCGGGCGATCCCGGTCCTGCTGCTGATGCTGTTCGCCAACGAGCTGTACGTCCGCTCCACGGGCATCCCCAGCGACGAGCGGCCCCTGTACGCCGTAGTGACCGGCCTGGTGCTGTACAACGCCTCGGTCCTGGCCGAAATCGTACGCGCGGGCATCCAGTCCCTGCCCAAGGGGCAGTCCGAAGCCGCCATGGCGATCGGCCTGCGCAAGAGTCAGACGATGTCGAGCATCCTGCTGCCGCAGGCGGTCACTGCCATGCTGCCCGCGATCGTGAGCCAGCTGGTCGTCATCGTGAAGGACACCGCACTGGGTGGCGTGATGCTGGGGTTCACCGAGCTGCTCAACACCCGAAGCACCCTCGCAGCCAACTATGCGAACGTCATTCCCAGCTTCATCGTGGTGGGAATCATCTTCATCATCCTGAACTTCATGCTCACGTCCTTCGCCTCATGGCTGGAGAAGAGGCTGCGCCGGAGCAAGCGGAGTTCGGGAGCCGTCCTCGGTGCGGACAAGGTCGACGACCTCAACGCGGCCGAGGTGGGCGGCAGCTACGGCACGGGGGCCGGCGGCACGATCTGACAGCCCGCCCATGTGCGCACGATGGCCCGCCGGGGAACCGGCGGGCCATCGCCGTCCGCGGCCCCGGCTATGACCCTCGACCGGGCGCGGGGGCCGTTGATGACGAAGGCGCGGCCTGTTGCTCACGATGCGGCAGCATGATCGCCACCACCCGCCGGTCACTTGACGCAAGCACCCGCAATAGGTTGCATACGTTCTGTGATCGTGCACCCTGCTCCACCTTCGTGTTCGCCTACGTCTTCCAGGACAACACCACGGGCAGGGGGCGCCGCGTCGTGGATCCGGTGATCGTCGTCGGAGCGGGGCCCGTGGGGCTCACGCTCGCCCTGGCGCTGGCACGGCAGGAGGTGCCGTGCGTGGTCCTCGACGAGGGCCCGGGCAAGGACGAACCCCGTGCCGCGCGGACCGTCGTCCTGCGCGAGGACACCGCCGCCCTGATGGAACGGCTCTCCGGTGTCCCCCTGTCACGCCTCGGCGCGCATTGGGCCGGATGGCGGTCGATGCGGCGCAAGCAGGTGATGCGCGAGGTCGTCTTCGACGGCCCCGAGCCCTCCCCGCTGCCCTCCCCCCTGCACATCGCCCAGCACGTCCTGACCGGTGCCCTGCGCGAGGCCCTCGCGGACGAACGGCTCGTCAAGATCGCGGTGGAGAGCCGGCTCGACGCGCTGGAGCAGGAGCCGTCGGGCGTCACGGCCCACACCCGCGGCCCCAAGGGCACCTGGTGGCGGGGCAGTTATCTGGTGGGCTGCGACGGCCCCCGCTCGACCGTGCGCAAGCTCCAGGACATCCGCTTCCCGGGCCGTACGGCGGTGGAACGTCACGCCGTCGCCGCGCTGCGGACGGAACTGCCCTGGCACGACGAGGCGTTGCTGCACCGCATGCCGCCCTGGCGCATGTCGGGCCCCTCGGCCGGTGAGGTCACCGCCCGTCCGCTGCCGGACGGCGTATGGCGCCTGGACTGGCTGCTGCCCCCCGGCAAGGACCTGGTCACCCCGGAGCTACTGCTGAACCGTATCCGCGAGACCCTGGCCGGCTGGTCGGGCGGCACGGTCCCGCCGTACGAGCTGCTGGACACCGGTGTCCACACGGTCCACCACCGCCTGGCCCGGCGCTGGCGCGCCGACCGCGTCTTCCTCGCCGGGGACGCGGCCCACCTGCTCGGCGCCCTGGGCACGCACGGTCTCGACGAGGGTCTGCGCGACGCCGACAACCTCGCCTGGAAACTGGCCGTATCCTGGCACCACGGTCCGCACGAGGCCCTCCTGGACAGCTACCAGGCCGAGCGCAGGGCAGTCGTCGCCGCCCGGTTGCGCGCCGCCGACCAGGCGCTGCCGGTGCTGCGCGGCGGCGGAGGACTGCGTTCCTACGTGCCCGGCTCGTCCAAGGGCCACGACACGCTCCTCACCGAAGGACATCTCGGGCACGGCCAGCTGGGCGCGCCGGGTGCGTACGGCGACTCCCCGCTCGCGCCGCGCGATCTGGAGGGCGAGACCCCCGTGGACACGGCGCCCGGGGCGCCCGTCACCGACGTGCGGGTCACCGCGGAGGACGGCACCTTCGTGCGGCTGCGGGACCGGCTCGGCCGGGGCGCGCTGCTCGTGGTGCTGATCGCGCCCGGCACCGGTGTGTGGGAGCGCAAGCACTGGGCCAAGGCCGGCCTCATGCCCCGGCTCGCGGCGGCCGTGACGGCGCTCCCGCACCCGGCCGAACTGCTGGTCGCCGAGGCCTACCCGGGTGCGGCCGCCCACACGGTCCTGCTGGTGCGCCCCGACGGCCATCTCGTCACCGCGCTGAGCGGAGTGCGCCCCGCCGATCTGTACGCCGCGGCGGAGGCCGCCGTGGGCGGACCGGTGAACGCCCGGGCCGGGGCCGGCGCCTCCGTCGGGGCGCCCTGACACGGCACCGCCTCCGACGTGCTCACTGTCACCGTGCGTCCGCATGGTGACAGTGAGTTGACCGGCTTGGGCGGCCGTGGTGTACTCCGGTGCGTGACCGACACCTGTGTGCGCCTGTGGCGGAGGGTCCATATGGACCTCGTCCGCTATGCGGGCTGCGTGTGTCGCCCGTCCTGCTGACTTCGCACTTTCCCTCTCGCTGCGCGCGCCGCGGCCCCTTCGCGTCGGCTGCCGCGCCCTTCGCGAACCCTCACCAGGACTTCAGGACGGCACCCGTGTCTGTATCCCCCTCTGCGTCCCCTTCCGCATCACCTTCTGCGTTCCCTTCCGCTAACCCCTCCGGTTCGGCTCCCAGTCAGGCCGACCTCTACGACTTCGTGCGGCGGACGGCCGCCGACAGCGAGCTCATCTCCTCCCTGCCGCTCGACCCCGAGGGTCGTACGTGGGTGCGACTCGACGGCCCCGGCGGCAGCGAGGCCTGGCTGATCGGCTGGCCGCCGGGCACGGGCACCGGCTGGCACGACCACGCCGACTCCGTCGGCGCCTTCCTGACCGCCTCGGGTGAACTCAGGGAGAACTCGCTCGCCGCCCGGCTGCCCACCGACGGCTGGAAGACGCTCGAGCTCAGCGAGGGCGTGGACCGGGAGCGACGGCTGGGCGCCGGCCAGGGCCGCGCCTTCGGCCGGCACCATGTGCACGAGGTGCTGAACGAGTCCACCGACCGGCATGCGATCTCCGTCCACGCCTACTACCCGCCCCTGCCGCAGATCCGCCGCTACAGTCGAAGTGGCCCCGTGCTGCGACTCGAGCAGGTCGAACGACCGGAGGACTGGCAGTGAGTGCCCCGGAAAGTGCCGGCCGCGCACAGCCGCCCGTGGGGATCGACGAGCTCTTGGAGCGGGTGCGCGCCGGTTACGCACGCATCGCGCCGCAGGAGGCGTACGAGGAGGCCCGGGCGGGGGACGCGCTGCTAATCGACATCCGCTACGCGGCCCTGCGTGAGCGGGACGGTCTCGTCCCGGGCGCGGTTGTCGTCGAGCGCAACGAACTGGAGTGGCGTCTCGATCCGCAGGGCTCCCACCGCCTTCCCGAGGCGACGAGTCACGATCTGCGCATCGTCGTCTTCTGCAACGAGGGCTACGCCTCCAGCCTGGCGGCCCACTCCCTGCATCAGCTGGGTCTGCACCGGGCCACCGACCTGGTCGGTGGCTTCCAGGCCTGGAGGGAGGCCGGGCTACCGGTGGAGTGACCCGCCCCCACCCGGGCCCTCTGTTTGCTCGGGCTCTCCGTGATGCCCGGCACCGAGCGGGAGTGGCGGGCGGCAGAGGAGAGGCGGCAGCGCCATGTCCACGTCCTGCTGCGCCTGACGGCGCTCAGTACTCCTCGCCTCCCAGGAACTCCGTGTCCTGCCCCTCCTCCTCCAGTGCCTGCCGGACCACTCTCAGGGCCATGCCCTCCGGGTAGCCCTTGCGGGCGAGCATGCCGGCGAGGCGGCGGAGCCGCTTGTCGCGGTCGAGGCCCTGGGTGGAGCGGAGTTTGCGGGCGACCAGCTCGCGGGCGGTCGCCTCCTCCTGCTCGGAGTCCAGTTGGGAGACGGCCTCGTCGATGAGGGTCGCGTCGACGCCCTTGGTGCGCAGTTCCCTGGCGAGGGCGCGCCGGGCCAGGCCCCGGCCGTGGTGACGGGACTCGACCCAGGCGTCCGCGAAGGCGCTGTCGTTGATGAGGCCGACCTCTTCGAACCGCGACAGCACCTCCTCGGCCGCCTCGTCCGGGATCTGCCGCTTGCGCAGGGCGTCGGCGAGCTGCTTGCGGGTCCGCGGAGTCCCGGTGAGCAGGCGCAGGCAGATCGCCCGAGCCTGCTCGACCGGGTCCGCCGGAGGCGCCCCCTGCTCTGCCCTCGAAGAGGAGGGGGCGCCTTCGTCCTCGGCACCGGCCGTCTCGCCGAAGCCGCGCCGGCGACGCCCTCGCCGGCCGCGCGGCCCGCCGTCACGCGAGCCACCCCGAGGAGAGCCTCCCTCGGGCGAGCCGCCCCCGCCGCCCCCGTGCGACTCGTCGTCCCCGAAGGGCGCACTCCCGTACCCGTGCTCCGCGTCCCCGGCCGAGCCGATGTCGCCTCCGGTGCCCCTCCCCCGGGGGGCACCGGAGGCGGCGTACTCGTACTCCGCCCAGTCGGTTCGTCGTGTCACGGGTCAGCTCTTGGCTGCGGCGGCCTTGGACTTGCTGGTCTTCGCCGCTGCCGGGGCGGGAACGGCCGGCGTCTCGGCCGGGGCGGAGACCGCGGTGTCGGTGCCCGGCTCGGCGGCGGCCGGCTCCTCCGGGCGCACGCCGACGCCCAGCTTCTCCTTGATCTTCTTCTCGATCTCGTTGGCCAGGTCGGGGTTGTCCTTCAGGAAGTTGCGCGCGTTCTCCTTGCCCTGGCCGAGCTGGTCGCCCTCGTACGTGTACCAGGCGCCGGCCTTACGGACGAAGCCGTGCTCCACGCCCATGTCGATCAGACCGCCCTCGCGGCTGATGCCCTGGCCGTAGAGGATGTCGAACTCGGCCTGCTTGAAGGGCGGCGCGACCTTGTTCTTGACGACCTTGCAGCGGGTGCGGTTGCCGACCGCCTCGGTGCCGTCCTTCAGGGTCTCGATGCGGCGGATGTCGATGCGCACCGAGGCGTAGAACTTCAGCGCGCGGCCACCGGTCGTGGTCTCCGGGGAGCCGAACATGACGCCGATCTTCTCGCGGAGCTGGTTGATGAAGATGGCGGTGGTCTTGGACTGGTTGAGCGCGCTGGTGATCTTCCGCAGGGCCTGGCTCATGAGCCGGGCCTGCAGACCGACGTGGCTGTCGCCCATCTCGCCCTCGATCTCCGCGCGCGGGACGAGCGCGGCGACGGAGTCGATGACGATGAGGTCGAGGGCGCCGGAGCGGACCAGCATGTCCACGATCTCCAGGGCCTGCTCGCCGTTGTCGGGCTGGGAGAGGATGAGGTTGTCGATGTCGACGCCGAGCTTCTTCGCGTACTCGGGGTCGAGGGCGTGCTCCGCGTCGACGAAGGCGACCTGGCCTCCGGCCTTCTGCGCGTTCGCCACCGCGTGCAGGGTGAGGGTGGTCTTACCGGAGGACTCCGGTCCGTAGATCTCCACGACGCGGCCGCGCGGGAGGCCGCCCACGCCGAGAGCCACGTCCAGGGCGGTGGAGCCGGTCGAGATGACCTCGATGGGCTCCTTGGACCGCTCGCCCATGCGCATGACCGCGCCCTTGCCGAATTGCCGTTCAATCTGTGCGAGAGCGGCATCCAGCGCCTTCTCGCGGTCGGTTCCTGCCATGGGTTCCACCCGATTTGCTTGAGTCGATCGCTTCACGTCAATGACGCTAACGCCTGCCACTGACAATGCGTCCTGACGCACGTCCGGCCTGTGGATAACGCGGGCACTTCTCCACCCAAACTACGTCGAAACGCCCGCCGTTGAGCCCTGCCGGCGCACCCCATAAGAATGGATGTTCGATTTTGGTGTCAAGCGCACCACGCGGCACCCGCATGTCGTGTTCTCCGGCGTCGCACCGGGGCGTCCCCCGCGTCTACCCCAGGCATGCCCGGCATCCCGCGCATCCAGTGCGTCCCATGCGTCCCATGCGTGCCGTGCGTCCCACACAGCCGGATGCGGGCCCGCAGCCGAGGACGCGGCGTCAGGAGGAGTCCCCTCCGGTGCCCTCGTCGTCATGTCGTTCCGCCCCCGTGCGGCGCCGCGTCCCCCACAGTCCCCTGGCGCGCACGAGCAGACCCGGCCCCTCGCTGCGCCAGCGATGCCCCTGCACCCGCGGGTCGTCCGTGACGTCGTAGCGCTTCACGTACGCGCCCAGGAAGGCCTGCAGCGTGGCGACGGCGGGAATGGCGATCAGGGCGCCGACCGCGCCGAGCAGGGCGGTGCCGGCGATGACGGAGCCGAAGGCGACGGCGGGGTGGATGTCGACGGTCTTGGACGTGAGCTTGGGCTGCAGCACGTAGTTCTCGAACTGCTGGTAGACCACGACGAAGATCAGCACCCACAGCGCGTACCAGGGGTCGACCGTGAACGCGATCAGCATCGGAAGGGCGCCGGCGAGGTACGTGCCGATGGTGGGGATGAACTGCGAGACCAGTCCCACCCACACGGCGAGCACGGGCGCGTAGGGCACGTCCAGGGCCTGGAGCAGCACGAAGTGCGCCACTCCGGAGACCAGGGCCATCAGACCGCGCGAGTAGATGTAGCCGCCGGTCTTGTCGACGGCGATCTCCCACGCGCGCAGCACCTCGGCCTGGCGGGCGGGCGGCAGGACGGAGCAGATCGTGCGGCGCAGCCGCGGGCCGTCGGCCGCGAAGTAGAACGAGAAGAGCGCGATCGTCAGCAGCTGGAACAGGCCTCCGATGACCTGGGCGGACACGTCCAGGACGCCCGTGGCGCTGTTCTGCACGTAGTTGCGCAGCCAGTCGGAGCGGAGCAGACCCTCCTGGATGTCGACGCGCTTCAGATCGGTCTTGAAGTGGGCGTTGACCCAGTTGATGACGGAGTCGAGGTAGTCGGGGAAGCCTTCGACCATCCTGATGATCTGGCCCGCCAGCATCGATCCGAGCAGCGTGACGAAGCCGGCCGCCACGATCAGCACGCCGATGAAGACGACGAACGCGGCGAACCCCCTGCGCATGCCGCGCGCGGCCATCCAGCCCACCGCGGGCTCGATGGCGAGCGCCAGGAAGAACGCGATGAGGATGTTGATCAGCAGCCCGGTGAGCTGGTGGAAGGCCCAGCTGCCGAGCTGGAACGCGGCGACCAGGGCGAGCGCGAGCACCAGGGCGCGCGGCAGCCAGCGCGGCATGCGGCCGCTCGGACCGGCCGTGCCGGCCGGGGCCCGGTCGGACGGCGGCGTCGTACCGGACGCGGAGGACTGGAGGGCTGCCTGCCCGGACTCGTCAGTGGGTGCCACGGACCAAGTCTCGTACACACCACCGACAGCCGTCTGCCCGCCTGCGATCTTCGTTCCCGGCGGGTCACTGCGCCCCCGCACCGCCGGTACCGTCCGGCTTCCCGGGAGGCCGTCCGAGCCGCTCCCCCCGGTCACCCCTCAGCCGGGTCAGCGGCGCTCCCGTGGCACGTCCATCACCGTGCAGACCACCTGCCACACGTCCTTGGCGTCCCAGCCGGCGTCCAGCGCCTCGTTCACCGTGCGCCCGCCGAGCTCCGACATCACGTGGTCGCGCGCGAAGGTGTCGGCGTAGCCCGCACCGAAGTGCTCCGCCATCCGCTGCCAGAAGACCGTCAACCGCATGACTCCAGTATCCCGCCCCTGCGGGTGGGCCTGAGCCGGGACCGCCACCCGGCGCCGTGTTGCGCCCTACGGTCGTCCCATGGCCGATACCGGAGCGTCCGCACTCCCCCCGACCGTCCCGGCGCACAGCCCCGTCACGCGCGCGGAGCGGTTCGTCTGGCTCACCGCGCGCGTGCTCGAGCAGCGCCTGTTCGCCCACCGCTTCCGGGGCGCTCCGGCCGAGCCGGTGGAGGCGGCGCTGGAGGCCTACCGCAACGAGGACGGCGGGTACGGCCACGCCCTGGAGCCGGATCTGCGCGGCCCGGTCAGCCAGCCGTTGCACGCCGCCCACGCGCTGCGCGTCCTGGACGCCGTGGGACGCTGCGCCGGGCAGCGTGTGGAACGCCTGTGCCGCTATCTGACGTCCGTCTCCACAGCGGACGGTGCGCTCCCGGCGGTGCACCCGAGTCAGCAGGGCTTCCCGGCGGCGCCCTTCGTGACGGTCGTGGACGATCCGCCCGGAGACCTCCTGGCGACCGGGCCGGTGGTCGGTCTGCTGCACCGCAACGAGGTGTGGCACGCGTGGCTCTTCAGGGCCACGGACTTCTGCTGGCAGGCGGTGGAGTCCCTGGAGAAGTCGCACCCGTACGAGGTCCAGGCCGCGGTGGCCTTCCTTGACTCCGTCCCCGACCGTCCCCGCGCGCAGGCGGCCGCCGACCGGCTGGGCCGGCTGGTGCGGGAACACCGCCTGGCGGCGCTCGACCCGGAGGACCCGGACGCGTACCCGGTCTCCCCGGGCTACGCGCCGGGCGAGCACCATTTCGCCTACGACTACGCGCGGAGCCCGCACTCGCTCGCGCGCGCGTGGTTCACCGACGAGGAGATGGACCGCTCGCTGGACCATCTCGCGGCGCAGCAGCGGGACGACGGCGGGTGGCCGGTGCGGTGGCGGCACTGGGCACCCGCTCCCGCCCTGGAGGCCCGTCCCCTGGTGACGATCGAGGCGCTGCGCACGCTCGGCGCGTACGGCCGCCGCATCGCCTGATCAGCCGCCCAGGGCCCGTACGCCCGCCGTCACGACGACGGCCGCCGCGACGACGAGGAGGAACGGCGCGCGCAGCAGCAGTGCGACGGCGGCGGCGCCCACCCCTGCGGCCCGGGCGTCCAGGACCAGCGTCTGCCCCTCGGCGAAGGTCTGCTGGGCCGTGAGGGCGGCGAGCAGAGCCACGGGCAGCAGGGCGGCCAGCCGCTTGACGACAGGCCGCTCCAGGGCGTGCGCGGGCACCAGGAGCCCGGCCAGCTTGACGGCGTAGCACCCGAGGACGGTCACGCCGATGGCGATCCAGACGTTCACAGCACCGCCCCCTGCGACTGGTCGCGGCCCTGTTCCCCGTCGGGCCCGCGTCCCGTGCGGCGGCCGCTCGCCCACAGCACCAGGGGCGCCGCGAGCGCGGCCAGCAGGACCGGGACGCCGGCGGGCAGCACGGGCAGCAGTCCGAGGCCGAGCAGGACGGCGAGTGCGGCGACGGCGCGCTCCGCGCCGCTCTTGAGCATCGGCGCGAGCAGGGCCAGGAACACCGCCGGTCCCGCCGCGTCCAGCCCCCACGCGTCGGTGTCCCCGATGGCCTCGGCACCGAGAGCACCGAGCAAGGTGGTGAGGTTCCACAGGACGTACAGGGTCAGGCCCGTCACCACGAAGCCCAGGCGCGCCCCGCGGCGTGTGCGCTGCGCCAGCGCGACGGCCGCCGTCTCGTCGATCACCCACTGGGCGGCGAACGGCCGCACCGCGCGCGGGAGGGCCAGCACCTGGGACAGGCGCAGGCCGTAGAAGGCGTTGCGGACGCCGAGGAAGAAGGCCCCGGCCGCGGCCGTGAAGGGGGCGCCGCCGGCCGCGAGGGCACCCACCAGGGCGAACTGCGAGGCCCCGGTGAACACCAGGAGGCTGAGCGCGCAGGTCTGCGCCAGGGTGAGTCCGCTGCCGGCCGAGGTCACGCCGAAGGCGAACCCGGACAGCCCGACGGCCACTCCGACGCCCAGCGCGTCCCGTACGACGGCCCGGTCCGCCGTCTTCCCGTCGGTCCTCGTGTCTTCGAGAGTCGTTCGATCCACCACACCCCGCACGGTACGGGCGAGGGTCAGCGCACGTCTTGTACGTTCTTGCGCTCCCGCTGGTACGCGCCCGGCGGCACGCCGACGATGCGGCCGAAGTGCCGGTTCAGGTGCGGCTGGTCGGTGAAGCCCACGGCCACGGCGACCTCCGAGGGCGCCGTTCCCAGGTCGAGCAGGGCCCGGGCCCGGCGCACGCGCGCGTCGGTGAGCCAGGTGTGGGGCGGCATCCCGTAGGTGTCCCGGAAGGCCCGCAGCAGGGCGAAGGGGCTCGTTCCGAGGTCGGCTGCCAGGCGCTCCAGGCTCGGCGGTCGTGCCATGCGTTCCTCCAGCACCCCACGCGCGCGTGCCGCGATACGGGCCCCGGCGGTACGCACCTCGCGTTGCGGCAGCGGTCCCCCGTTGAGCCGCAGCAGCCTGGTCACGGCGACCCGCAGCAGGGTGTCCGCGGCGAGCGCGTTGCCCTCGTCGGCCGCCCGCAGCACCTGATGCACCAGCCCCACGGCGTACGGGTCGTCCACCACCGGGCTCACGAAGCCCGGTGTCCCGCGCAGTGACGTGGTCTCGGCGGCGATCTCCGCGACGACGTCGGGAGACGGGTACACCGCTCCGTACCGCCAGCCCTCGGGCACGCCGGCCCGCCCGGTGTGCGGCGTGTCGGGATTGACCAGCGCCAGGGCCCCGGCGCCCGCGTACTGGTCGCCGCCGCCGTGGTGGAAGACCTCCACCCCGTCCGCGATGGCGGCGATCACGAAGTTCTCGTGCGTGTGCCGCACGAAGGTCTTCCGGACGTACCGGGCCCGCAGCAGGTCGACCCCGGGCAGCTCTTCGTACTGCCAGTGCCGCGCGCGCTCGTTCATATGACCATTGTCCGGGTGCCCGGGGACCGGACGCCGGACCCCGCCGGTCCGTGTCCGGCCGGATGTCAGTGGCGGGGTGCACGATGGACGCATGGCCAGCACTGCACCCGGACCCCTGGACGGCTTCTCCCCCGCGACCCGCGCCTGGTTCACGGGCGCCTTCTCCGCGCCCACCACGGCCCAGGCGGGGGCCTGGCAGGCCATCCACGAAGGCTCGGACGTGCTGGTCGTCGCCCCCACCGGCTCGGGCAAGACGCTGGCGGCCTTCCTGGCGGCCCTGGACCAGCTGGCGTCGACGCCCCCTCCGGCCGATCCCAGGAAGCGCTGCCGCGTGCTGTACGTCTCGCCCCTGAAGGCGCTGGCCGTGGACGTGGAGCGCAACCTCCGCAGTCCGCTGACCGGCATCCGTCAGGAGTCCGTGCGCCTGGGCCTGCCCGAGCCCGAGGTGAAGGTCGGTATCCGCTCGGGCGACACCCCGCCCGCCGAGCGCCGTGCCCTGGCGACCCGCCCCCCGGACATCCTGATCACGACGCCGGAGTCGCTGTTCCTGATGCTGACGTCGGCCACCCGCGACGCGCTGGCCGGTGTCGAGACGGTGATCCTCGACGAGGTGCACGCGGTCGCCGGCACCAAGCGCGGCGCCCACCTCGCCCTCTCCCTGGAGCGGCTGGACGAGCTCCTGCCCAGGCCGGCCCGGCGCATCGGCCTGTCGGCGACCGTCCGGCCGGTCGACGAGGTGGCCCGCTTCCTCTCTCCGCGCCGCAAGGTGGAGATCGTCCAGCCCGAGTCGGGCAAGGAGTTCGACCTGTCCGTGGTGGTCCCGGTCGAGGACCTGGCCGAGCTGGGCGGCTCCCCGGTGGCCGACGGCCAGGAGGGCGCCGAGCGGCCCTCGATCTGGCCGCACGTGGAGGAGCGGATCACCGACCTCGTCCAGTCGCACCGCTCCACGATCGTCTTCGCGAACTCCCGCCGCCTCGCGGAGCGCCTGTGCAACCGCCTGAACGAGATCGCCTACGAGCGGGCCACGGGTGAGCCCCTCGAGGAGCACCACTCCCCCGCCGCGCTCATGGGCGGCTCGGGGGCCGCCCAGGGCGCGCCGCAGGTCATCGCCCGGGCGCACCACGGATCGGTGTCCAAGGAGCAGCGCGCCCTCGTCGAGGAGGACCTGAAGGCGGGCCGCCTGCCGGCGGTGGTGGCCACGTCAAGCCTCGAACTGGGCATCGACATGGGCGCGGTCGACCTCGTGGTCCAGGTCGAGTCGCCGCCCTCGGTGGCCTCCGGCCTGCAGCGCGTGGGCCGGGCGGGCCATCAGGTGGGGGCGGTCTCCACCGGAGTCGTCTTCCCCAAGTACCGCGGCGACCTGGTCCAGGCGGCCGTGGTGACCGAGCGCATGCGGACCGGCGCCATCGAATCCCTCCGGGTGCCCGCCAACCCGCTGGACGTCCTGGCCCAGCAGATCGTCGCCATGACGTCCCTGGACACCTGGCAGTTCGACGACCTCCTCGCCGCCGTCCGCCGGGCGGCCCCCTTCGCCTCGCTGCCCGAGTCCGCGTTCACCGCGGTCCTCGACATGCTGGCGGGCCGCTACCCGTCCGACGCCTTCGCGGAGCTTCGCCCGCGCGTGGTGTGGGACCGCGTCACCGGTGAGATCACCGGCCGTCCCGGCGCCCAGCGCCTGGCCGTCACCTCCGGCGGCACGATCCCCGACCGCGGTCTGTTCGGCGTCTTCCTCGCGGGCTCCGACCCGAAGAAGGGCGGCGGCCGGGTCGGCGAGCTCGACGAGGAGATGGTCTACGAGTCCCGCGTCGGTGACGTCTTCACCCTGGGCACCAGCTCCTGGCGCATCGAGGACGTCACCCGCGACCGCGTGCTGGTCTCACCCGCCCCTGGTGTCCCGGGCCGGCTGCCCTTCTGGAAGGGCGACCAGCTGGGCCGCCCGCTGGAGCTGGGCCGGGCGGTGGGCGCGTTCCTGCGCGAAGTCGGCTCGCTGTCCGCGGAGGACGCCCGGCTGCGCCTGCTCGCCGCCGGACTGGACGCCTGGGCGGCCGACAACGTGCTCTCCTACCTGGCCGAGCAGCGCGAGGCGTGCGGCCACGTCCCGGACGACCGGACGATCGTCGTGGAGCGGTTCCGTGACGAGCTCGGCGACTGGCGCGTGGTGGTGCACTCCCCCTTCGGCGCCCAGGTGCACGCCCCCTGGGCGCTCGCGCTCGGCGCCAAGCTGTCCGAGCGGTACGGCATGGACGCCCAGGTCATGCACGCCGACGACGGCATCGTGCTGCGCCTGCCGGACGCCGACCTGATGGGCCTGGACCTGCTCGCCCAAGAACCGGTGAAAACGGGCCGGGAGTACGACGCGGAGCAGGCACCCGTGAGCGCCGCCGACGTCGTCTTCGACAAGGGCGAGGTCGATCAGGTCGTCACCGACCAGGTGGGCAGCTCGGCGCTCTTCGCCTCCCGGTTCCGCGAGTGCGCCGCCCGCGCGCTGCTGCTGCCGCGCCGCAACCCGGGCAAGCGCACCCCGCTGTGGCAGCAGCGGCAGCGCGCGTCCCAGCTGTTGCAGGTGGCGAGCGAGTTCGGCTCCTTCCCGATCGTCCTGGAAGCGGTCCGCGAGTGCCTTCAGGACGTCTTCGACGTGCCCGGCCTCGTCGAGCTGATGGGCGATCTGGAGTCCCGCAAGGTCCGGCTCGTCGAGGTGACCACCCCCGAGCCGTCCCCCTTCGCCCGCTCCCTGCTGTTCGGCTACGTCGCCCAGTTCCTCTACGAGGGCGACTCCCCGCTCGCCGAGCGCCGGGCCGCCGCCCTGTCGCTGGACTCGCGCCTGCTGGCCGAGCTGCTCGGTCAGGCGGAACTGCGCGAACTGCTCGACGCGGAGGTCCTGACCGAGCTGGAGCGTGAGCTGCAGTGGCTCACCGAGGACCGCCGGGTCAAGGACGCCGAGGGCGTCGCGGACCTGCTCCGCATGCTGGGTCCGCTCACGGACGCGGAGCTCGCCGAGCGGGGCGCCGAACCCGAGTGGGCGCAGGAACTCGCCGGTGCGCGCCGGGCCATCCGCGTCAGGATCGCCGGAGCCGACCACTGGGCGGGCATCGAGGACGCGGGCCGTCTGCGCGACGCCCTGGGCACGGCCCTGCCCGTCGGCGTCCCGGAGGCCTTCACCGAGCCCGTCAAGGACCCCCTGGGCGATCTCCTCGCCCGCTACGCCCGCACCCACGGCCCGTTCACCTCCGCCACGGCGGCGGCCCGCTTCGGTCTGGGCGTGGCCGTCACCGAGGGTGCCCTGCAACGGCTCGCCGCGGCGGGCCGGGTCGTCCAGGGGGAGTTCCATCCGGCCGGCATCGGCCAGGAGTGGTGCGACGCGGCCGTGCTGCGCCGCCTGCGCCGCCGCTCCCTGGCCGCCCTGCGCCACGAGCTCGAGCCGGTGCCGCCGCCCGCGCTCGCCCAGTTCCTCCCCCAGTGGCAGCACATCGGCAAGGGTCACGCGCTGCGCGGCATCGACGGGCTGGTGCGCGCCGTCGAGCAGTTGCAGGGCGCGTCCGTGCCCGCGTCCGCGCTGGAGAAGCTCGTCCTGCCGTCCCGGGTCGTGAACTACACACCGGCCATGCTGGACGAGCTGACCGCAGCCGGGGAGATCGTCTGGGCCGGGGCGGGCTCCCTGCCCGGCAAGGACGGCTGGGTCTCCCTCTACCTGGCGGACGCGGCCCCGCTGCTCCTGCCGCCCCCGCACCCCCTGGAGCTGACCGCCCTGCACCAGTCGGTCCTGGACACCCTCTCCGGCGGCTACGGCCTGTTCTTCCGGCAGATCGCCGACCAGGTCCGGGCCACCACCCACCCCGAGGCGGGCGACCAGCAGCTCGCCGACGCCCTGTGGGACCTGGCCTGGTCGGGCCGTCTGACCAACGACACACTCACCCCCATGCGCTCCCTGCTCGGCTCGGGCCGCACCGCCGGGTCCACGGCCCACCGCGCCAAGCGCGCCGTCCCGCGCGGCCGCTACGGCTCCCTGACCGCCGCCGCCCGGACCGCGTCCCGGTCCGGCCCGCCGACGGTCGCCGGCCGCTGGTCCCTGCTTCCCGCCCACGAGCCGGACCCGACGGTCCGGGCCCACGCCCTTGCCCGCACCCTGCTCGACCGGCACGGCGTCGTGACCAGGGGCGCGGTCGCCGCGGAGGGCGTCGAGGGCGGCTTCTCGGCGACGTACCGCGTCCTGTCGGTCTTCGAGGACAGCGGCCAGGCCCGCCGCGGTTATGTGGTGGAGGGGCTCGGCGCCGCCCAGTTCGCGATGGACGGCGCCGTGGACCGGCTGCGCGCGGTGTCCAACGCCCGAGACCGGGGCGACGGCCTGCCCGCCCCGCCCGCGGGGACCGGCCAGGACGAGTTCGCCGCCCACGACTTCGCCGGCCCGGACGACCCCGCCGCGCCGCCCGCCGGCGACCACACCGCTCACCCGGGCCTCGGCGGCTTCCCCGCCGCCGACTTCCCGGACGCCCCGTTCGGCGCCTCCCCCCGCGCCCGGGACGAGTGGGTGTCCCCGCGCGACCACCCGGCCCAGGACACACCGCCCTGGCACAACGGCGGCGGGAGTCCGTACGGATCCGGGTTCTCCGCCCGCCGCGACCGTTCCGACGCGTCCCCTGCCGTCGTCCTGGCCGCCGCCGACCCGGCGAACGCGTACGGCGCCGCCCTGCCCTGGCCCGAGCCGCCGACCGGCGCCGGGCACAAGCCCGGCCGGAAGGCCGGCTCCCTGGTGGTGCTGGTCGAGGGTGAGCTGACGCTCTACATGGAGCGCGGCGGCAAGACCCTGCTCGCCTGGGCCGCCGACCCGGACGGCGCACCCACCGACGATCCACGTCTGCGCATCGCGGCGGAGGCGCTCGCCGCTGCCGCCCGGGCCGGCTCCCTCGGCACGGTCACCGTGGAGCGCGTCAACGGCGCCCAGGCCCTCACGTCCCCCATCGGCGCCCTGCTGGAAGGAGCGGGCTTCATCGCGACGCCCCGCGGTCTGCGGCTGAGGGTTTGATCCCCGGCCGGCGTGCGACTCTTGAACCATGCCCGAAGGTGACACGGTCTGGCAGGCCGCGAGGCGGCTGCACGACGCCCTCGCGGGCAGGGTGCTGACCCGCAGCGACCTCCGGGTGCCCCGCTTCGCCACGGCCGACCTCACCGGCCGCACGGTCCTCGACGTCACGCCCCGCGGCAAGCACCTCCTCACTCGCATCGAGGGCGGGCTGACCCTCCACTCACACCTGCGGATGGACGGCGCCTGGAAGATCTACGAGAACGGCCGCCGCTGGACCGGCGGGCCGGGGCACCAGATTCGCGCGATCCTCGGCACCACGGAGCGCACGGCCGTCGGCTATCGCCTGCCCGTCCTGGAACTGCTGCGCACCGCCGACGAGTCCCGCGCCGTGGGCCACCTCGGCCCCGACCTGCTGGGCCCCGACTGGGACCCCGACCGCGCCCTCGCCAACGTCCTCCGAGATCCGGCGCGCGCCCTCGGCGAGGCCCTGCTCGACCAGCGCAACCTCGCCGGTATCGGCAACGTGTTCAAGTGCGAGATGTGCTTCCTCCTCGGCGTCACCCCCTGGCTCCCGGTCGGGGATCTGCCCGCCGACCGAGCCGCGCACCTGCCCGAGCTGGCCAAGAAGCTGCTGGAGTTCAACCGCGACCGCCCGATCCGCGTCACCACGGGCCGCCGCGGCCAAGACCTCTACGTCTATGGCCGGGCCCGCCGCCCCTGCCTGCGCTGCGGCACCCCGATCAGGCTCGCCGACCAGGGCGACGGCTCACGGGAACGCCCCACGTACTGGTGCCCCACCTGCCAGCCGGGCCCGTCCCCGGCCCCCTCCCCCGCCCGCAGGCGCAGCCACACCATGTGACGGCGTGTGCCGTACGCGCCGCGGATCCCCGGTTCCGCTCGAAGCCGCCGGCACCTCCACGCACCACACGACGGCCCCGACAACAGGACTCACCCCCGCCGTGCGCGGACTCACCCCCGCCGTGCGCGGACTCACCCCTGCCGCGCGTGGACTCAACCCCGCCGTGCACGGACTTCACCCCTAGCGCGCCTGGACTCATCCCCGCCGCACGTGGACTCACCCCCGCCGCGCGTGAAACTCATCCCCGCCGCGCGTCCGCCCGTCGCCGCGCAGTCGCCCACCCACCCCGCCTGCGCCCGGCAGCCACGGTCCCCGGTGCCCGCCGCTTCGGCACGCAGTGCACCGGCAGCACGCTCAGCCCCCAACCCCCGGCGGCGACCGCCGCCTCCAGCAGCCCGGCCTCGGAGTCCGTCACCAACCGCAGCACCGCCCACCACCACAGCGCACCGAAGCCGAGCGCGGTACCGCGCATCCCCCAGCGTGCTATGCCTGTCACGACCCCCACCCCCGCCCCACACCCGGACGGCGACCACCGCGCATTCCTCGGACGGCGGGCGGCGGCGCACCCCGGGTACGCCCCGACGCGCCGCGCACCCCTGAACGCACCCCTGCACGCCGAACGGCGCCAGCCATGTCCCACCCGCCGGGCCCACACGCACCCCGCGGCCCGTACGCCCCACAGGGCCCCCACGGCTCGCCCGGCCCGGCACC
Organism: Streptomyces sp. NPDC017943; assembly: GCF_044328425.1. NCBI lineage: Bacteria > Bacillati > Actinomycetota > Actinomycetes > Kitasatosporales > Streptomycetaceae > Streptomyces > Streptomyces sp. NPDC017943. Next base: position 699,537 of record NZ_JBIRHH010000005.1, read on the forward strand.
CACCGTGGCGCCCGCCCGGTTCACCCGTTCTCGGCCTGGAACATCCAGTGATGCTTCTCCAGGGCCGCTGTCATCCCGATGAAGATGTCCTGGCTCACGGGGTCGGGCTCGCCGGTCGTCTCGATCCGCTCCCGCATCCGCGCGATCACCGCGCCCAGCGCCTCGACCAGCGTCCCCACCGCGGTGGTGTCGTCGACCCAGCCCTCCGGGGTGACGCCGATGCCGCTGCCGACGGCCACGGTCGCCGCCCGCCCGTCGGGCGAGATGCCCAGGGCCGCGGCCCGCTCCGCCACGGTGTCGGAGTAGGTGCGTGCGGTGTCGACGACCTCGTCGAGCTGAAGGTGCACGGAACGGAAGCGCGGCCCCACCACGTTCCAATGGATCTGCTTCGCCACGAGGGCGAGGTCCACCAGGTCGACCAGGGCGCCCTGCAGTGCCTCGGACACGGTCTTCAGGTTCGCGTCCGACAACGGGCTCTTCACGACGTACATCCGCACCTCCGAGAACGGCCCCCGCCATCCCCTCAACGATGACCGCCCCACGCCCCACCGGCAAACGCAGACAAACCGGACAGCAGGCGGCCGGCAGCCGGCAGGCCCGGCGTCCGACGTTCGACGCCCGGCGCCCGCGTCGACGTCCGGCGAGGCGCACCCCGGACCTCACCGCTCCCCGCGCAAGCGAAAACCCCGGACCGGTGCCCCTCCGAATCTCCGGAGAAGCCCGACCGGGGCCTCGATCATGCCGTGTGAGCGTGGAGCCTCACGCGGCGACGACGTCCACCGCCTCGGCAGGCGCCTTGATGGTCACCCGTTCCGGTGGCACACCGGTCACCGAGACGGAACCCAGCATGGGTCGTACCGGTGTGGGCACAGGCTCGCTGGGGGTGGCCGCAGCAGACTGGGCCAGCTCGGCGAGGGCGAGCTCGTCGCTCACTTCCCGCATGAGCTCGGACATCCGTACGTCCAGCGCGTCGCAGATGGCGGAGAGCAGCTCGGAGGAAGCCTCCTTCTGCCCCCGCTCCACCTCGGAGAGATAGCCGAGTGAGACTCGGGCGGACGAGGAGACTTCGCGCAGAGTACGGCCCTGGCGCTGGCGCTGCCGACGCAGCACGTCACCCAGCAGGCGACGGAGCAGAATCATCGGTGGCTCCCTCCTCGGACCGCGTAGCCGCATCCATTACGCCCCACCGTACCGCCTTGCGCCGCGGCCGTGCGGGGAGCGATGTCGTGTTCACTCAGGGCTGCAAACATCAAAACCCCCCGTTCCGTTCCGTATCCTGTGCCCGCTCATTCCTGGTCTGTTCGCCCGCGAGCTCCTGCAGGAGCAGTGCGAGTACGCTCCGTACACTCTCTCTACGAATTTCCTCGCGGTGGCCGTTCAACCGCAGACCCTCCACTTTTCCGCCGCGGGCAGAACCGAAATCCTGTCCGGAGGGCCCGTCCACGGCGACGTAGACCGTCCCGACGGGCCGGCCGTCCTGCGGCTCCGGGCCCGCGACTCCGGTGGTCGCAATCCCCCAGTCCGCACCGAGCGCCGCGCGCACGCCCGCCGCCATCTGGGCCGCGACCTGCGGATCCACCGCTCCCTGTGCCGCCAGCAGAGTGGCGTCGACGCCGAGCAGCTCGTGCTTGAGGTCGGTGGCGTAGGCGGTCACCGAGCCTCTGAAGACCTTGGACGCCCCGGGGACCGATGTGATCTCCGCGGCCACGAGGCCACCCGTCAAGGACTCCGCGACAGCGAGCGTCCCGCCCCTCACCGTGAGTAGTCGCACCACGTCGGTGGCCGTGGAACTCACGCTTCCGTCTCCTCCAACGCAGCCTTGCGCTCGGCGACTCCCCGCCGGCGCAGCACAATGGCCTGTTTCACATAGTCGAGGCCGGTCACCACGGTGAGCACGACCGCCGCGGCCATCACCCACCACCTCAGGGTGGCCAGCCAGCCCGTCAGCGCCAGCACGTACATCCCGACGGCCACGCCCTGGGTGAGGGTCTTCAGCTTCCCGCCGCGGCTGGCGGGGATGACGCCGTACCGGATGACCCAGAATCGCAGCAGGGTGACGCCGAGTTCCCGGCCGAGGATGACGCCGGTGACCCACCAGGGCAGATCGCCGAGCGCGGACAGGCAGATCAGCGCCGCCCCCATGATCGCCTTGTCGGCGATGGGGTCGGCGATCTTCCCGAAGTCCGTGACGAGGTTGTACGTCCGGGCGAGATGGCCGTCGAACAGGTCGGTGATCATGGCGATGGCGAAGGCCGCCCAGGCCAGCGAGCGCCAGGCCGGGTCGTATCCGCCGTCGGCGAGCATCAGCGCGACGAAGGCCGGCACCAGGACGAGCCGGAGCATGGTCAGCAGATTGGCGATGTTCCAGACGCTGGCCTGGTTGACGGCCGCGGCCGCCAGCTTCGCGCCTCGTGGGTGCCTTCCGTCGCCACCCCTGCCCTCGAGGCCGTCGGCCTCCCCGAGCAGCACGCCACCGTCACCGGCGACCGCGCGACCGTCACCGGCCCTGCCCACCGCGCCACTGCCGCCGGCCGTGCCGCTGCCGCCGCCACCGGAGCCGGGCGCGCCGTCCACGGCGGCACCGGCCTCCCCGGCGACCGCCTCACGACCGGGCACCGCGCCGGCGGCACCACCACACTCCGCCTCGTCGGGCGCTCCGGACCCGGCTGCGGACGAACCGCCGTCGGCCGAGGGAGCCGCCGCGCGCCCCGCCACCGCCCCGGGAACCGTCCCCGAGGCCGCGACGGCCGGAGACACCGTTCCGGCCGGGGTCACCGCACCGGCCGCGGCCCTCCGCGCACCGGAGGCACCACCCGCCGCGGATGCCGGGACACCGGTCATCTGCCCGCCTCCTCACTCCACGCAGGCAAGGCGAACGAGCTCTGCAACGGCTCGGCCACCAGGTCGACACCTTCCGTGCCGACCACCTTCGCCTCGACCATACGGCCGATGCTCAGACCCGCGCCGCTCGTGAGCAGCACCTGGCCGTCCGTCTCGGGCGCCTGGTGCTCCGCGCGCCCGTACACGCCCTCCTCGTCGTCCACGGACTCGACGAGGACGTGCACGGTCTGGCCGACGCGCTCCTCGGCGCGCTGCGAGACGAGTTCCTCTGCGAGCCGCGAGACGCGGGCCAGCCGCTCGTCGACGACGTCCTGGTCGAGCTTGCCGTCGTAGGTCGCGGCCTCGGTGCCCTCCTCGTCGGAGTAGCCGAAGACGCCGATGGCGTCCAGCCGCGCGCCGTTCAGGAACCGCTCCAGCTCCGCGAGGTCCGCCTCGCTCTCGCCGGGGAAACCGACGATGAAGTTGGAGCGCACGCCCGCCTCGGGCGCCTTGCCGCGGATGGTGTCGAGCAGTTCCAGGAAGCGGTCGGTGTCGCCGAAGCGGCGCATCGCGCGCAGCACGCCGGGCGCGGAGTGCTGGAAGGACAGGTCGAAGTAGGGGGCGACCTTCGGGGTGGAGGTCAGGACGTCGATCAGGCCGGGCCGCATCTCGGCCGGCTGGAGGTAGCTGACGCGCACCCGCTCGATGCCGTCGACCTCGGCCAGCTCGGGCAGCAGGGACTCCAGCAGGCGGATGTCGCCCAGGTCCTTGCCGTAGGAGGTGTTGTTCTCGGAGACCAGCATGATCTCCTTGACGCCCTGCTCGGCCAGCCAGCGCGTCTCGTTCAGCACGTCCGAGGGGCGGCGCGAGATGAAGGAGCCGCGGAAGGACGGGATGGCGCAGAAGGAGCAGCGGCGGTCACAGCCGGAGGCGAGCTTCACCGAGGCGACCGGCGAACCGTCCAGCCGGCGGCGCAGCGGCGCGCGGGGTCCGGAGGCCGGAGCGAGGCCCTCCGGGAGATCGGCGGGCGCGGCGGCGGGCTCGGCGGGGCCGTGCCCGGGCAGTGCGACCTCGGCGGCCGACTCCTGGCGCTCGGCCGGGCTGATCGGCAGCAGCTTGCGCCGGTCGCGCGGGGTGTGCGAGGCGTGGATGCCGCCGTTGAGGATGGTCTGGAGCCGGTCGGAGATGTCGGCGTAGTCGTCGAAGCCGAGGACACCGTCGGCCTCGGGGAGGGCCTCGGCGAGTTCCTTGCCGTACCGCTCGGCCATGCAGCCCACCGCCACGACGGCCTGCGTTCTGCCGTGTCCCTTGAGGTCGTTGGCCTCGAGGAGGGCGTCGACGGAGTCCTTCTTGGCGGCTTCGACGAAGCCGCAGGTGTTCACGACGGCGACGTCGGCTTCCTCGGCGTCCTCGACGAGCTGCCAGCCGTCCGCCTCCAAACGGCCTGCGAGCTCCTCCGAGTCCACCTCGTTACGGGCGCAGCCAAGGGTGACGAGTGCGACGGTACGGCGTTCAGGCATGGGCTCAAGACTACTTCGTCCCGCCGACACCCCACGTCGACGGGGTTGACCGTTTCCCGGCCAACCCCGTGCGAAGTGCGCTTTACGGACAGGTCATCCGGCTTCGGGATCACCCTTGGTGTAGGTCAGGCGTTCGACAGAACCGGGCTGGAAGTCCTCTTCGATCTTCTTGCCGTTGACGAAGAGGTCGATCGCGCCGGCGTCGCCGAGGACGAGGTGGACCTTGGTGCTGTCCTGGAAGGTCTTGGTGTCGCCCTGCTTGAGGACGCCGTCGAAGAGCATCCGGCCGTTGTGGTCCTTGGCGGCGATCCAGCTGCGGCCGTCGGCGGCGGCCACGCGGACGGTGACCTTGTCCTGCGGCGCGGCGGCGATGGCGCTGTCGGACGGCGCGGGCTTGGGGTCGGCGGGCTTCTTGGTCTTGGTGGTCGGCGAGGCGGAGTCGCTGGGCGTGGAGCCCTCGGCCACGTTCGCCTCGCTGCCGCCGTCGTCACCGCCCTGGAACATGGTGAACCCGACGAAGCCGATCACGGCGACGATCGCGGCGACCATGGCCGCGGTCCAGTTGGGTCCCCGCCGCTCGGGACGGATGCGCTCCGCCTCGAAGAGGGGCGCCGCCGGGGTCGGCGCCGGACGCCCGCCGTGGTCCTCGCCGTACTGGGCGAGCAGGGGCTCCGGGTCGAGGTGGACGGCCCTGGCCAGGGTCCTGATGTGCCCGCGGGCGTAGACGTCCCCGCCGCAGGGCGAGAAGTCGTCCGCCTCGATCGCGTGCACGATGTTCATGCGGACCCGGGTGGCGCTACTGACGTCGTCGACGGTCAGCCCGGCGGCGATACGGGCCTGCCGCAGGGCGTGGCCGATGGAGGGGCGGGCTTCCTCGTGATCTGCTGCGACGCTGTCGTCTTCGAACGGACGCTCGTCTTCAGGTGAGTTGCCGATGGACACGGGGGCGCCTTTCGAGCGTGTAGCCGCCTGTGCTGGAGGTTCAGTCTAGGGGGAGGGCAAAAAGATGGGGCAACCGGGCGGTGACACTTTGTACGCCATCGGAATGGCCCGACAGTCCGATGGTGGGGTCGCTGCGTTTCGCTTCCCTCAACTTGACGTACGCCGAAGGGAAACGGTTGCCCGCTGATCCTTACGGGTGAGTCACGATCGGACCACCCGATTGCCGTACGGCCCGACGATCACCGTGCCCCGTTTCCCTACCCTTCAGACTCCCCCCCGGATCAGGGCGAGCACGCCATCCAGCTCGTCAGGCTTCACAAGAACGTCACGAGCCTTCGAACCCTCGCTCGGTCCGACGATGTTCCGCGACTCCATGAGGTCCATCAGCCGCCCGGCCTTGGCGAAGCCGACGCGCAGCTTGCGCTGGAGCATGGACGTCGAGCCGAACTGCGTGGAGACGACCAGTTCGGCCGCCTGGCACAGCAGGTCGAGGTCGTCGCCGATGTCCTCGTCGATCTCCTTCTTCTGCTTGGTGCCCACCACGACGTCGTCCCGGAAGACCGGCGTCATCTGGTCCTTGCAGTGCTGCACGACCGCCGCGACCTCGGCTTCGGTCACGAAGGCGCCCTGCATACGGGTGGGCTTGTTGGCCCCCATGGGCAGGAACAGCCCGTCGCCCTTGCCGATGAGCTTCTCGGCGCCGGGCTGGTCGAGGATGACGCGCGAGTCGGCCAGCGAGGAGGTGGCGAACGCCAGCCGGGAGGGCACGTTCGCCTTGATCAGGCCGGTGACGACGTCCACCGAGGGGCGCTGCGTGGCGAGCACCAGGTGGATGCCGGCCGCGCGCGCGAGCTGCGTGATGCGCACGATCGCGTCCTCGACGTCGCGGGGCGCGACCATCATCAGGTCGGCCAGCTCGTCGACGATCACCAGCAGGTAGGGGTACGGCTGGAGTTCGCGCTCGCTGCCCTCGGGCGGCTTGACCTTGCCCTCGCGCACGGCCTTGTTGAAGTCGTCGATGTGCCGGTAGCCGTAGGCGGCCAGGTCGTCGTAGCGCAGGTCCATCTCGCGCACGACCCACTGGAGCGCCTCGGCGGCCCGCTTGGGGTTGGTGATGATCGGCGTGATCAGGTGCGGGATGCCCTCGTAGGCGGTCAGCTCGACCCGCTTGGGGTCGACCAGGATCATCCGCACGTCCTCGGGGGTCGCCCGCATCATGATCGAGGTGATCAGGCAGTTGATGCAGGAGGACTTGCCGGAGCCGGTGGCGCCGGCCACCAGCATGTGCGGCATCTTCGCCAGCGAGTGCATGACGTAGCCGCCCTCGACGTCCTTGCCGAACGCGACCAGCATCGGGTCGTCGTCCTCCGCGGACTCCGCGAGGCGCAGGACGTCACCGAGGTTGACCATCTCGCGGTCGGTGTTGGGGATCTCGATGCCGACCGCGGACTTGCCGGGGATCGGGCTGATGATCCGCACGTCCGGGGAGGCGACGGCGTAGGCGATGTTCTTGGCGAGCGCGGTGATGCGCTCGACCTTCACGGCGGGGCCGAGTTCCACCTCGTAGCGCGTGACCGTCGGCCCGCGCGTGAAGCCGGTGACCCGGGCGTCGACCTTGAACTCGGTGAAGACGGTGGTCAGCGCGGCCACTATGGCGTCGTTGGCGGCGCTGCGGGCCTTGCCCGGGCCGCCGCGCTCCAGCAGGTCGAGCGACGGCAGGGAGTAGGTGATGTCGCCCGAGAGCTGGAGCTGCTCCGCGCGCGCGGGCAGTTCGCGCGGCTCGGCGGGCGGCGCCTTCGTCAGGTCGCGGACGCCGGCCCTCGGCTTCTGGGGCTGCGGCTCGGCCTGCGGCGGCCGGTCGGGCTGCGGCTGGTCCTGCTGGGGCCGGGCGGCCGGGACGGGTGTCGGGGTGGTGACCTCCTGGTCGCCGGTGCGCACACCCTGGGTGAGGTCGGCGACGACCGGCGAGGGCGGCATGCCGTGCAGCACGGCACCGTCGAGCGCGGCGGCGGCCGCCGCGGCGACGTCCACGGCGTCCCTGGGGCGGTCCATGTCGGGCTGCGGCACCGCCGAGCGCCTGGGCCGTCCCCGGCGCTGCGACAGGGCCTCCTGCTCGGCGCCGTCGGGGTCGTACGCCCCGGGCGCCGGCGCACGCCTGCCGCGCGGGCGCGCGGGCAGGGCCTCACGCCACTGCTCCTCGTAGCGCTCGTCGTCGTCGGCGTAGCCGTAGTCGTCGTACTCGGCCGGGTCCCGGACGATGCCGAGCCGCACCCCGAGCAGCCGCAGCCGCTGCGGGATGGCGTTGACCGGCGTGGCGGTGACGACGAGCAGCCCGAAGATCGTCACCAGCACCAGCAGCGGCACCGCGAGCACATCGCCCATGGCGTACGACAGCGGCGTCGCCATGGCCCAGCCGATGAGGCCGCCGGCGTCCCGTATGGCCGTCATGCCGTCACCGCGCGCGGGTGAGCCGCACGCCACGTGGACCTGGCCGAGCACGCCGATGACGAGCGCGGACAGGCCGATGACGATGCGTCCGTTGGCCTCGGGCTTCTCCGGGTGGCGGATGAACCGCACCGCGACGACCGCGAGCAGTATCGGCACGAGCAGGTCGAGCCGGCCGAAGGCACCGGTCACCAGGATCTCGACCAGGTCGCCCACCGGGCCCTCGAGGTCGGCCCAGGTGCCCGCGGCGACGATCAGGGCGATGCCGAGCAGCAGCAGGGCGACGCCGTCCTTGCGGTGGGCCGGGTCGAGGTTCTTGGCACCCTGCCCCAGGCCGCGGAAGACGGCGCCGACGGCGTGCGCCACACCGAGCCACACGGCGCGCACGAGGCGGTACACGCCCCCGGTGGGACTGGGCGCCGGCCTGGGCGCGACCTTCTTGGCCGCGGCCTTCCTGGCGGGCGCCTTCTTCGCGGGGGCCTTTCGGGCAGCGGCCTTCTTCGCCGGAGCCTTCGCCGAAGCGGCCGCCTTCTTCGCGGGCGGCTTCCTGGCTGCGGAGGGACGTGAGGCCATGGGTGTGAGGTTACCGGTGGAGACGGCAAGGGACACGTGTGCCCACTGCTTCACCCGTTCGTGTCGCTCCCGGAGGAGGCGCGAAGCTGACGCGCGGTCACCGGGTGGACAACCCGGCCTGCGCGCGCGTCAGTTCTGCGAGGACACCGAGGAGGTGCTTCCGGTGCCCGGCTCCAGCGCGTCCAGCGCCCGCCGCAACCCCGTGAGCTTGCGCTCCAGATGAGCCGCCGTGGCCACCGCGGCGGCGTCGGTCGACTCGTCGTTGAGCTGCTTGGTGAGCGCCTCGGCCTGCTCCTCGACGGCCGCGAGGCGAGCGGAGAGCTCCGCGAGCAGGCCGGCCGACTCCTTGGCCTCGCCGCCCGCGTCCTTGCCGCTGCCCTCCAACTGCAGCCGCAGCAGGGACGCCTGCTCACGCAGCTGGCAGTTCTTCATGTACAGCTCGACGAAGACGGAGACCTTCGCGCGCAGCACCCACGGGTCGAACGGCTTGGAGATGTAGTCGACCGCGCCCGCCGCGTAGCCCCGGAAGGTGTGGTGCGGGCCGTGGTTGATCGCCGTGAGGAAGATGATCGGGATGTCCCGGGTCCGCTCGCGCCGCTTGATGTGCGCGGCGGTCTCGAAGCCGTCCATGCCCGGCATCTGCACGTCCAGCAGGATGACCGCGAAGTCGTCCGTGAGCAGCGCCTTGAGCGCTTCCTCCCCGGACGATGCCCGCACCAGCGTCTGATCGAGCGCCGAGAGGATCGCCTCCAGCGCCAGCAGATTCTCCGGCCGGTCATCGACCAGGAGGATCTTGGCCTTCTGCACCATGGCCCGCCCTCCTCGCCCCGGCGTGGGGCCTCCCCTGTCCGCAGGACCTGGGGAAGCGTCGGTGGGTGCCGCCCCAGGGGACGACTCCCTTGCGCCGTCCGTCCTTGTGCCGGTCATCGTAGCCGCACCCCGCCCGTCGCCACACCCTGTCACCGTGTTGTCACTGTGCACAGAGCGGAAACGCAGCGGGAGACCAGAAGGTTCCCCGGATCTTCCCGTTCTACACGGCTGCGCGCCCACCGAGTTCGGCCCGGCCCGGCGTCCACACCGGGCCCGGCCTTCACAGCCCGGCGTCCACACCGGGCCCGGCCTTCACAGCCCGCCGGACACCCGGCGGGCCCTGCCTCACTCCCCTCGCATCCACTGCTGCATGACCGTCAGCAGGTGATCGGGGTCGACCGGCTTCGTCACGTAGTCGGAGGCGCCCGACTCGATCGCCTTCTCCCGGTCGCCCTTCATCGCCTTCGCGGTCAGCGCGATGATCGGCAGCCCCGCGAACTGCGGCATCCTGCGGATCGCCGTCGTCGTCGCGTACCCGTCCATCTCGGGCATCATGATGTCCATCAGCACGACCGCCACGTCGTCGTGCTGCTCCAGGACCTCGATGCCCTCGCGGCCGTTCTCGGCGTACAGCACCGACAGGCCGTGCTGCTCCAGGACGCTGGTCAGGGCGAACACGTTGCGGATGTCGTCGTCGACGATCAGGACCTTCTGGCCGCCGAACCGGATGCCCCGCTGCGGCTTCGGCGCCGGCTCCTGCTCGGCGGGGACCCACTGCTCGGGCTGGGAGGGCCGCGCCGGCAGCTCGGGCGCCCTGCGCCGCCGCCGGAACAGCGCGGCCGGCCCGTTCTGCGTCTCGCGGTACGACGTCACCTCCGCCGGCGTCTCGGCCTCCGCGGCCGACGGCTCCGAGACCTCGCCCGCGGACACCGCCTCGGCCGCCTCCAGGGCGGGCAGCTGCTGCTGGTAGCCCTGCGGCGGCAGCTCACTGGGGTGCAGCGGCAGGTACAGCGTGAAGGTCGAGCCGCGTCCCGGCTCGCTCTGCGCGTGGATCTCACCGCCCAGCAGCTGCGCGATCTCCCGCGAGATGGACAACCCCAGGCCCGTGCCGCCGTACTTGCGGCTGGTGGTGCCGTCGGCCTGCTTGAACGCCTCGAAGATCACCCGCATCTTGCTGGAGGCGATGCCGATACCGGTGTCCGTCACGGAGAACGCGATCAGCTCGGCGTCCGGATCGGTCAGCGACCCGGTCTCCAGCAACTGCTCCCGGATCTTCTGCGGCACGTCCTCCCGCGCCGGCCTGATCACCAGCTCCACGGAACCCGAGTCGGTGAACTTGACCGCGTTCGACAGCAGGTTGCGCAGCACCTGCAACAGGCGCTGCTCGTCGGTGTGCAGGGTGGCGGGCAGCTCCGGCGAGACCCGCACCGACAGGTCCAGGCCCTTCTCGGCGGTCAGCGGGCGGAAGGTGGCCTCCACGTAGTCCACCAGCTGCACGAGCGCGATCCGCGTCGGGGAGACGTCCATCTTGCCCGCCTCGACCTTCGACAGGTCCAGGATGTCGTTGATGAGCTGGAGCAGGTCGGAGCCGGCCCCGTGGATCGTCTCGGCGAACTCCACCTGCTTCGGGGAGAGGTTCCCCTCGGCGTTGTCCGCGAGCAGCTTGGCGAGGATCAGCAGCGAGTTCAGCGGCGTACGCAGCTCGTGCGACATGTTCGCCAGGAACTCGCTCTTGTAGCGCATCGACACCGCGAGCTGCTCGGCGCGCTCCTCCAGGACCTGGCGCGCCTCCTCGATCTCGGTGTTCTTCACCTCGATGTCGCGGTTCTGCTGCGCCAGCAGCTCGGCCTTCTCCTCCAGTTCGGCGTTGGACGCCTGAAGGGCCTTCTGCCGCTGCTCCAACTCGGCGGAACGCTCGCGCAGTTGCTCGGTCAACTCCTGCGACTGCGCCAGCAGCGACTCGGTCTTGGTGTTGACGGAGATGGTGTTGACGCTGGTGGCGATCATCTCCGCGATCTGGTTCAGGAAGTCCTTCTGGATCTGCGTGAACGGCGTGAAGGACGCCAGCTCGATGACCCCGAGGACCTTCCCCTCGAACAGCACCGGCAGCACGATCACCTGCGCGGGCGGCGCCTCGCCGAGCCCCGACGAGATCCTCAGGTAGCCGCTGGGCGCGTTCTCCACCAGGATCGTGCGCTTCTCCGTGGCGGCCGTCCCGATCAGCGCCTCACCGGGCTCGAACGACGTCGGCATGGAGCCCATCGAGTAGCCGTACGAACCGACCATCCGCAGCTCGTACTGGTCGTCGGCCGCGACGTTGATGTCCTCGCCGTCGACCAGCGGCATGGCCAGGAAGAACGCGCCGTGCTGCGCCGAGACCACCGGGGTCAGCTCGCTCATGATCAGCGAGGCCACGTCCTCCAGGTCCCGGCGGCCCTGCATCAGCCCCGAGATCCGGGCGAGGTTGCCCTTGAGCCAGTCCTGCTCCTTGTTGGCGATGGTGGTGTCGCGCAGGTTGGCGATCATCTTGTTGATGTAGTCCTGGAGTTCCTGGATCTCCCCGGACGCGTCCACGTCGATCTTCAGGTTGAGATCGCCGCGGGTCACCGCGGTGGCCACGCGCGCGATGGCACGCACCTGCCGGGTCAGGTTCCCGGCCATCTCGTTCACCGACTCCGTCAGGTCCCGCCAGGTGCCGTCGACGTCCCGCACGCGTGCCTGCCCGCCGAGCTGCCCCTCGGTGCCCACCTCGCGGGCCACGCGCGTGACCTCCTCGGCGAACGACGACAGCTGGTCGACCATCGTGTTGATGGTCGTCTTCAGCTCCAGGATCTCGCCCCGCGCGTCGATGTCGATCTTCTTGGTCAGATCGCCCTTGGCGATGGCCGTGGTCACCATCGCGATGTTGCGCACCTGGCCCGTCAGGTTGGACGCCATCTGGTTCACCGACTCGGTGAGGTCCTTCCACGTACCGGCCACACCCGGCACGTGCGCCTGGCCGCCGAGAATGCCGTCCGTGCCCACCTCACGAGCCACCTTCGTGACCTGCTCGGCGAACGAACTCAGCGTCTTCACCATCGTGTTGATGGTGTCGGCGAGCTGCGCGACCTCACCGCGCGCCTCGATGGTCACCTGCCGCGTCAGGTCACCGTTGGCGACCGCCGCCGAGACCTGGGAGATGTTGCGCACCTGCGTGGTCAGGTTCTTCGCCATCAGGTTGACGTTGTCGCTCAGGTCCTTCCAGATGCCCGTGACGCCCGGCACATGCGCCTGGCCGCCCAGGATGCCCTCGGTGCCCACCTCACGGGCCACCCGGGTCACCTGCTCGGCGAACGAGGACAGTTGGTCGACCATCGTGTTGACGGTCGTCACCAGCTCGAGGATCTCGCCCTTGGCGTCGACGGTGATCTTCTTCGACAGGTCGCCCCGGGCGACCGCGGTCGTGACCTCGGCGATGTTGCGCACCTGGATGGTCAGGTTGTTCGCCATGCCGTTCACGGACTGGGTGAGGTCCTTCCAGGTGCCGGAGACGCCCTGCACCTCGGCCTGGCCGCCCAGGATGCCCTCCGTACCCACCTCGCGGGCGACCCGCGTGACCTCCTCGGCGAACGACGACAGCTGGTCCACCATCGTGTTCAGGGTGTTCTTCAGCTCCAGGATCTCCCCGCGGGCGTCCACGGTGATCTTCTGGGACAGGTCGCCGCGCGCCACCGCCGTGGCCACCTGGGCGATGTTGCGCACCTGGCCGGTCAGATTGGACGCCATGCCGTTCACGGAGTCCGTCAGGTCGCGCCACACACCGGCCACGCCCGGCACCTGCGCCTGACCGCCCAGCCGGCCGTCCGTACCCACCTCCCGAGCGACCCGGGTCACCTGGTCGGCGAAGGCCGACAGCTGGTCCACCATCGTGTTGATGGTGTTCTTCAGCTCCAGGATCTCGCCCCGCGCGTCCACGTCGATCTTCTGCGACAGGTCGCCCCGGGCCACCGCCGTCGTCACCTGGGCGATGTTGCGCACCTGGGAGGTGAGGTTGCCGGCCATCGAGTTGACGGAGTCGGTCAGTTCCTTCCACGTGCCCGACACGCCGTCGACCCGGGCCTGACCGCCGAGACGACCCTCCGTGCCCACGTCCCGCGCCATCCGGGTCACCTGGTCCGCGAAGCTCGACAGCTGGTCGACCATCGTGTTCACGGTGTTCTTCAGCGCGAGCATCTCGCCGGAGACGTCGACCGTGACCTTCTGCGACAGGTCGCCGTTCGCCACCGCCGTCGTCACCTGGGCGATGTTCCGCACCTGCCCGGTGAGGTTGCGGAACGCGGTGTTGACGGAGTCCGTCAGGTCCTTCCACGTCCCGGCCGCCCCGGGCACCTGCGCCTGACCGCCCAGCTCACCCTCGACACCGACCTCGCGGGCCACCCGCGTCACCTCGGCACCGAAGGCGGACAGCTGGTCCACCATCGTGTTGACGGTGTTCTTCAGCTCCAGCATCTCGCCGGCCACGTCGACCGTGACCTTCTGCGACAGATCGCCGTTCGCCACCGCCGTCGTCACGGCCGCGATGTCCCGCACCTGCGTGGTCAGGTTCCGGAAGACCGTGTTCACCGAATCGGTGAGGTCCTTCCACGTCCCCGCCGCACCCGGCACGTTCGCCTGACCGCCGAGCCTGCCCTCGGCACCGACCTCGTTGGCCACCCGCGTGACCTCGTCCGCGAAGATCCGCAGCGTCTCGGTCATCTGGTTGATCGTCTCGGCGAGCTGGGCGACCTCACCGCGCGCCGGCACCGTCACCTTCCGCGACAGGTCACCGTTGGCCACCGCGGTCGTCACCTCGGCGATCCCGCGCACCTGGGCCGTGAGGTTCCCGGCCATGGTGTTCACGGAGTCGGTGAGCTCCTTCCACACCCCGTCCACGCCGGGCACCTGCGCCTGACCGCCCAGCGCGCCCTCGGTGCCCACCTCCCGGGCCACCCGCGTCACCTCGGAGGAGAACGCCGACAGCTGGTCCACCATCGTGTTGACGGTGTTCTTCAGCTCCAGCATCTCCCCGGCCACGTGCACCGTGACCTTGCGCGACAGATCGCCCCGGGCCACCGCCGTCGTCACCAGCGCGATGTCCCGCACCTGGGCCGTCAGCCGGTGCGCCATCGTGTTGACGGAGTCGGTGAGGTCCTTCCACGACCCCGACATGCCCCGCAGCCTCGCCTGACCGCCCAGCTTGCCCTCGGTGCCCACCTCACTGGCCACCCGCGTGACCTCGTCGGTGAACGTCGACAGCTGGTCGACCAGGTTGTTCACCGTCCGGCCGACCTTGAGGAACTCGCCCCGCAGCGGCTGCCCGCTGCCCTCCGGCACGTGCGTGCGCAGCTCCATGCGCGGCGACAGATCACCGTCGGCCACCGCCGACAGCACCCGGCTGACCTCGGAGACCGGCCGCACCAGGTCGTCCACCAGCGCGTTCGAGTTGTCGATCGCGGTCGCCCACGAGCCCTCGCAGACGCCCGTCTCCAGCCGCTCGGTCAGCTTGCCCTCGCGGCCCACCATCCGCCGCACCCGCGACAGCTCACCCGTCAGGTGCAGGTTCCGGTCGGCCACCTCGTTGAAGACCGCGGCGATCTCCGACATCACGCCGTCGCCGGACACCGTGAGCCGCTTGCGGAAGTTGCCGTCCCGCATGGACACCAGAGCCGACAGCAGTCTGTTCAGCGCCGCCGTGTCCACCTCGGTCGTGCCGTTGCGCGCTGTGCCCTGGTTGCTCGGGGACTGTCCGCCTTTCGCGCGCGTCCTGCTGCCACGCGTCGCTGCGCCAGACTCCACTGTGTCCCTCCCGCAAGGGTCGACCGTCACTGCTGTGCTCGGGTTCCACTCTCGGCGTACCGGTTACTACTGCGTATTCTCCGCCCTGCGCACCGAGGCGGTCCCAGGGGCTGCTGCCCGCCGTACGCCTCCGGCACTCAGCCTGCCCGGACCCGTACAAGAAGCGTGCCCAGTGTTTCACCCCGGCCGAACCAGGCCATAACAGTTCGGCAGCTTCGCACATCGTCCGCACACCCTCCGGACGGAAACACTGCAGACCGGCACCCGCTCGGACCGCGAAGGTAAGTAACCTTGCATCCGGCTGTCCAGCCACGCCGGTCCGTCCGGCCTGGGCGGTGGCACGAAGACGAGCGGGCATCGGAGGGGCGGCCGCAGACACATGACCACCGGACTGATCCCGGGGGAACAACCCTCGGACCCCCGGCCGACGGGCGGACTGCCGCACCAGCGGCACGAACCGGACGGCCCCGCAGCCCAGCACGACGAGAACCGGTCGAGGAGTTCTGTGATCACCGCGCGCGCGGCCGCCAGTTTCGAGCCCGTCGGGCGCTCGGTCGCGAGCGCCCGCTCGTTCGTCCGGGACACCCTCCAGGGCTGGGGGTTCGCCGACATCGTCGACGACGCCGTCGTTCTCACCAGCGAACTGGTGACCAACGCCGTCGTCCACGCCGGCACCTCCGCCGACGTGCTGTGCCTGCGCAGCGACGAGGGCGCGCGCATCGAGGTCGCCGACCGGTACCCGGAGCGCGAGGTTCCCCTCCAGGGCAGCGCCGTCACCATGGGCAGCCCCGACCGCGAGGGCGGCCGCGGCCTGCAGCTGTGCGCGGCCCTCGCCGGCCGCTGGGGCGTCGAGTACACCCCCACCCACAAGACCGTCTGGTTCCGGCTCGACCTGCCCGCACGCGCGGTCGGCACCCGCGCCGCCGGCCCCGCCCTCCCCTCCGAGCTGCTCCCCCTGGCCGACGGCCGGGTCCGCGTGGCCGTCGTCCAGATCGACCGCACCGGCCACATCACCGCCTGGAACGAGGACGCCGAGGACCTCTTCGGCTACCCCGCCGACCAGGTCACCGGCAAGCCCCTCACCGACTTCGCCGCCTGGCCGCACACCCCGGGCACCAGCACCGGCATCGCCGAGGCCCTGCGCCTGTCCCGCTGGGAGGGCAGCTACGGCATCCGCGACGCCGACGGCCGGGTCGTCCCCGTCTACGCCTCCCACCTGCGCGTACGCGACACCGGCGGCGAGCCGTCCACCGTGTGCCTGCTGGTGCGCGACCACGAACGGGCCGTGCTCCAGACGCCCCTGCGCGTCCCGGCCTCCGACACCTCCAGCAGCACCGAGGGCCAGAGCAGCGACCCCTTCGAGGTGTTCATCGGCTCCCCCGCCCCGGACGATTTGGACGGCCTCCTCCAGCGCACGGTGGAACGCGCCCGCGACATGCTCGACGGCGACTCCGCCTTCCTCCTGCTCGCCACTGACGACGAGACGGAACTGGAGGTCCGCGCCTCCACCGGCCTGCCCTCCGCGCGTCAGCGCTTCGCCCGCGTCCCCGTCGAGGCGGGCCCCGGCCGCTACGGCTCGGCCCGCATGCCCGCCGTCCACGACGACCTCGCGGCCGTCCCCGGCGCCGTCCCCCTGCTGAACGGCACCGGCATGCGCTCGGTCGTCACGGTCCCGCTCAAGGTCGAGGGCCGTCTCACCGGCTCCCTCGGCGTCGCAGCGGAGGCCCCCGCCAGATACTCCAACGAAGAGGCCCTGCGCCTGCAATTCGCCGCCGACCGCATCGCCCTCGCCGTCGAATCGGCGCGCCTGGGCGAGCTGGAGCGGCTGCGCCGCGGCTCCCTCAGCTTCCTGGTCGAGGCCTCCGACCTGCTCGCCGGCACCCTGGACCGCGACCAGACCCTCGCGCTGATGGCCCA
Organism: Streptomyces sp. NPDC017943; assembly: GCF_044328425.1. Taxonomy (NCBI): domain Bacteria; kingdom Bacillati; phylum Actinomycetota; class Actinomycetes; order Kitasatosporales; family Streptomycetaceae; genus Streptomyces; species Streptomyces sp. NPDC017943. The sequence continues at coordinate 716,378 of NZ_JBIRHH010000005.1, forward strand.
GATGACGGTCCCGACCCTCGCCACCTGGTGCGCCGTCTACACGATCGCCGACCAGTCCTCCGAACCCGACCTGTCCTACGTGCTGCACGAGGACGAGGAACTCATCGACGGCATCAAGTCCTTGCTGTCGAAGATCCCGCCGCCCGACCCGGTCCCCACGCCCGGCGCCCGCGTATGGCCGGCCCCCGGCGAGAACGCCCACAAGGCCGCCCTGCGCAGCTCGATGCGCAGCCTCGGCCTCAGCGGCGGAACGGGCACCCAGGTCACCCCCGGCATCGGCCCCACCCTCGCCACGGCCTCCGCGGTCGGCGGCGAGACGGTCGTCCTGCCCTTGGTCGCCCGCAACCGCGTCATCGGCATGCTCACCCTGGGCAAGCCGGCCGACGAGCACTTCCGCCAGGAGATCCTGGAACTCGCCGAGGACCTCTCCCGCCGGGCCGCCCTGGCCCTGGACAACGCCCGCCTCTACTCGGAGCGCACGGCGATCAGCCAGGCCCTCCAGCGCAGCCTCCTGCCGCCCGAGCTGCCGTCCATCGACGGCGTCGAGGTCGAGGTCATCTACCGCGCGGCCGGCGAGGGCAACGAGGTCGGCGGCGACTTCTACGACGTCTTCCCCATCCGCGACGGCGCCTACGGCTTCGCCATCGGTGACGTGTGCGGCACCGGCCCGAACGCCGCAGCCGTCACGGGCCTGGCCCGCCACGCCCTGCGCCTCCTCGCCCGCGAGGGCCTCAGCGGCCCGGCGGTACTGGAGCGGCTCAACTCCGCCATCCTCGACGAGGGCGCCCGCAGCCGCTTCCTCACCCTGCTGTACGGCGAGATGCGCCCCCAGGAGGACGGCAGCGCCGAGCTGAAGGTCGTCTGCGCCGGCCACCCCCTGCCGCTGCGCCTGCGCCAGGACGGCACGGTCGAGCCGGCCGCCGAACCCCAGCCCCTCCTCGGCGTGATCGAGGACCTGGAGCTGTACGAGGAGACGGTCACGCTCGGCCCGGGCGATGTCCTGCTGTGCGTCACGGACGGCGTCACCGAACGCCGCGAGGGCACCCGCATGCTCGGTGACGACGGTCTCGCCGACGTGCTGACCACCTGCACGGGCCTGACGGCCGGAGCGGTCGCGGCGCGCATCATGCGGGCGGTGGAACGCTTCGCCTCGGACGCCCCGTCCGACGACATGGCGATCCTGGCCATGCGCGTCCCGGGCCTCCACCAGGACTAGGACAAGAAAGAAGGCCCCACCCGTGAGGGTGGGGCCTTCTTTGCCGGAGCCCCCAAACGGAATCGAACCGTTGACCTTCTCCTTACCATGGAGACGCTCTACCGACTGAGCTATAGGGGCCTGTCGCTTCGGGGGTTCGCCCCGCGGCAACGGAATAGATCATACCCCGAACAGAAGCGTGCTCCCAACCACGTCAGAAGGCCGGCTGCAGCAGGCCGCCCAGGGCATTGCAGGCGGAGACGATCCGCTGCATGTCCCGCTTGGTGAGGGTGGCGTCCACCGGCAGTGCCAGCGTCTCGTCGGCGGCTCGCTCGGTCTCCGGCAGTGACACGCACCGCCGGAATTCGGGCAGCCGGTGCACGGGTGTCTTCACCGGCACCCGGCAGTCAACTCCCTTGTTGCGCAGGGCCCGTGCGAAGGCGTCCCGGTCGGGCCGCCCGTTCCCCGGTACGCGCACGACGTACTGCTGGTAGGAGTGCCCGTCGCCGTCGTCCGGTGTCCGCACGCCCCTCAACTTGGCGTGCAGATAGGCCGCCCGCTCCCTGCGCCTCGCTATCTCGTCGTACGGCGCCTCGGACTCCCCCTGTTCCAGGACGAGCAGTCCGTGCCGCTGTCCCACCCGGTGCAGCCGCGCGAGGTCGGCGAGCCGGCCGAACCGGTGCACCACCACCATGGCTGCGGTCCGGGGCGTCAGGGCGGCCTCCACGGCATCGGCGTCGAGGCAGTACGTGGAGGGATCTATGTCGGCGAACACGGGCATGGCTCCGGCCATGGCGACGGACTCGGCGATCTCGACGTTCCCGAAGGCCGGGACGACGACCTCGTCACCGAGTCCGACGCCGGCGGCCTTGAGCAGTGCGGCAGTACCCATGCTGTGCATGCTCGTTGCGCAACGTGAACGTCAAGTGACGGACAACAAAAAAGGGTTGGACCCCGAACCGAAGTCCGGGGTCCAACCCTTGTAAGAATTGTTCGGCGGCGTCCTACTCTCCCACAGGGTCCCCCCTGCAGTACCATCGGCGCTGTAAGGCTTAGCTTCCGGGTTCGGAATGTAACCG